>NZ_JMTZ01000027.1 GCF_000731095.1 Lysobacter antibioticus
GGTGCATTCGTAAGGGACCGCACAAAGCCCCGCTCCGGCGGGGCTTTGTTTTGGCGACCGTCGAACGATTCCGTTGCGCGATTCGCGAGTCCTCAACGCTAGGCGATATAGCTCTTGACCTGATCCCGGGTGATGCGCAGAAAACGCGCGATGGCATCGAGGTGCTCGTTGTTCTCGCGCAGACGCGATTCCTTCGGTGCGACCACCACCGGCTCGAATTCGTTGGGCTTCTTGGAGTTCTGTACCACGTGATAACCCCACACCATGCCCTGGTCGAACACCTTGCCGCTGGGCATGTCGACCACGTAATTGGCGAACTTGGTGGTGGTGTCGCCCTCGAAGCGGCCATTGACGAAGCGGTTGTTGAACTCGCGCGGCGTATCGATCAGCCAGCATTCGGTCGGCGACAGATGGCGGGTCGGCTGACCCGCGTAGTACTGCGAATGCGCGCCTATGAAGACGCCCGGCTCGCTATACAAGCAATTGCGCATCGGTTGCTGCCCCACAGTGGGGTCGCGCTTGTCGACGTTCCACTGACGGATCTGGGTATGCGGGAACACCGCCGTCTGCGGGAAGATCAGTTGGATCAACCCGATCTCGCTGTTCTGAGGCGCAGCGCGTGCAAAACGCGTCTTGAAGTCGCCGCCGTACTGCAAGGCAGCGTCCGGCGCGAACACGTTCTCGGGCGCAGCCAGGTAGGGATGCAACTGCAGGTGAAACTTACCCGCATCGAAATTCTGCTCGGGCCAGTAATTGCTCATGACGGTATTCCTCGTGTCGGAACGGCGAAATCTCCCCGCTCCGTCGCCGTCCCTGCGGTCCGCCCGCCAACGCCGCGCCGGCCGGGGGCCGCTATTACCAACGCGGTGCTCGAGCATCTGTGAAAGCGAGCCGCGCGTACAACAATAAAGCCCCCGTATTGGCCGGGGGCTTAAACTTATTTCTGCTGATATCTGCCGAGCCGGTGGCCAGGCAGCTCGCTCGCCTCCGGCGTTATTTGATTTGGGCAGAAGAGTCGAACCTGCGCCCTACCATCGACCCTGCGCGGCTTCCGCAACAAGGCGGAGCCGGTGCGGTGAACGATGCAGGAAAACGGAGCCGCCATTGGCGGCTCCATATCCAAAGTCCGGCCTCAGAGCAAGGCCGGCTCGTGCTGACGCCACTGCAGCCGTTCTTCCCGCAACGCGGCAACGACGAGCTCTCCAGCGGTCGGAAGCCTGTCGAGACCGTGGTCCACCGCGGTTGCGGCGGGATAGGCACTCATCGCACCGATCAGCGACTGAAGCTCGGCATTTCCTTGCGGAGCGGCAACCTCCATCTTCCTCATGCTCCACTGCTGCCAGGTGATACCTCGCAAGTCCGCCCCGCTATCGGCAGTCGGCGCGGAAAGCATCTGCTGCGCCGGCAACGATCCGCTCATCGTTGCAGAAGAACCGCTTCCGACCACGGCTTCGATATCGGATTGCGACCAGACGGTACCATCGGCGAAACGGATACGCTCGACCGCATTCGGCAGACTGGCGGACGAACGCGACAGGTAATAGGAAGCGACGACGATCGCATCCGCGCTCTCGTTCAACTCGACTCGCAGATCGTCGTTCACCCGAGACAAGCGCACATCGGAAGTCGAGATGCCGGCACCGAAAACGATCTCGTCGGTATCGGTCGGCAGCGCCGAATCGACGTAATCCGAGATCCGATCGAAGCCGAAACCCCGCTCGAACAGATAGCTGTCGCTACCCGCACCGCCGAACAAGGCATCGTTCCCGCTTCCGCCGATCAGGGTGTCGTTGCCGGCGTCGCCCGAAAGCAGATCGTGACCCTCGCCGCCTTCGATGCGGTCGTTCCCGTCCATACCGGACAGCACATCGTCACCGGCCAGGCCCGCGATGAGGTCGTCTCCGTTGAAACCGCCGATGGTGTCGTTGGCTGAGTCTCCGGTCAACAGTCGCTGCTTGATCTGGTCGTAGCCCCACTCGCTGCCGTCATGGAAACGGACGACATCGATCGAAAGATGATCGCGGTCGCCGTTGTCGTCGAAATACCCCTCGACGGTCAGCTGATCGGCAGTGCCGCGGATCTTCAGCAACAGATCCCGTCCCTGGCGCGAAACTTGCAGATCGCTTGCGACGATACCCGAACCGAGGCTGACCACGTCGGTGGTCGCATCGCCATTGCGAGTCGCCCCGGTGTCGCTTGCTTCGGAAAGGATGCGATCCCGACCGTAGCCGCGGGTAAAGAAGAAGGTATCGCTGCCGCTGCCGCCGAGCAGGGTATCGTCGCCTTCGTCGCCGCTGAGGTGATCCATGCCCTCGCCGCCGGCCAGACTGTCGTTGCCCTGACCGCCGAACAGCATGTCGCTGCCCTCGTCGCCAGCCAACGAGTCGTCGCCGAAACCGGCGTTAAGGACATCGACTCCCTTTCCGCCGCTGAGACTATCGCCCCCGCTTTCTCCGTTCAGGAAGTCGTTACCGGAGCCGCCTGAAAGCGAGTCGTCGCCGATATTGCCCAACAACCGATCGTGGCCCGATCCGCCAGACATGAAGCTTCCATGGATACTGGCCCACAGTTGATCGTCGCCGACCCCGCCAAACAATCCGTCATCAAAACCTCGGCCATAAAGCGTGTCGTTGCCTTGACCGCCCGAAACCGCGGACCGGTGGCCCCCATCGGTATACATGACATCGACGCCATCAAGGTCCTTGCGTATGGGCCAGAACGGCCCCGTATCGGAGCCCTGCGCGTAACCCGATGCGTCTTCTTCGGCTTCTTCGGGCGGGACATCGCTCGCAGATGCCAGATGCGCGGTGATCTGCGCGGTGCCCCAGACCGTACCGTCGGCAAAGCGGATCTGGCTGATGGCCCGAGCCGTTTCCCCGTCGGCGATGTAATGACCCTTCACGGTCAGCGACTCGGCGCCGCCGACGGTAGCGATGATCAGATCCAAACCGCTGCGGCTCAGAACGATGTCGGCCGGACCGATGTCCGCCTTGAGCTCGACGGAATCGACATCCTCCAGACGCCCCTCGCCATAGACGACCGTATCGTGTCCATCACCGCGGCCGAAACGAATCACGTCCCGGCCGAAACCGCCATCGATCTCATCGTTGCCGGCACCGCCGTCGAGGATGTCGGCATCCAGATCGCCCGCCAGAGTATCGTCGCCCGCCCCACCTTCCAGAAGATCCTGGCCATAGCCGCCAAGCAGCCTGTCCGACCCCGCATCGCCCGCGACGTGGTCGTCGCCGTTTCCGCCATCGATGACGTCGTTTCCTTCGCCGCCCACGATCTGGTCGGCCCCAACGAAGCCGTTGAGGACATCGTCGCCGCCTGTCGAAGCAAGCAATTTCGCCCGCACATCCGCTGCCAACCAACGCGTTCCATCGGCGAATACGATCTCGTACGGGGTTGCGTTGTCCTGCCCCTCGACAAACGCGTAATCCCAGATATACAGCAGATCTTCGGTGCCACCGATTCTCAGGGTCAGACCGCCCGTTTCGCGCGACAGGATTATGTCGGCGGATGCAATGTCCGCTCCCAACTCGATAGTGCCGATTTCGCCCGGTTCGCTACCGCTGTATCCGTTCTGGACGTTGTCCTCACCGGAGCCACGACCGAAGCGATATACATCGTTACCCGCTCCACCGAGCAGGAAATCCCGGCCGGCTCCGCCCTCGAGGGTATCGTTGCCCGCTCCGCCATCGATGCGGTCGTCGCCGCCCAGCCCGACAATCACGTCGTCGCTCTCGAAGCCGAGCACATCGCCACCCTCTGTGCTCGCAGACAAGAACTTGGTTCTGATTTGCTCGCGTCCCCACACCGTACCGTCGGCGAAACGGATCTCGGCGATACTCGAGCCCTCGAACCTCAGGAAGTCATCGGTGCCGAGGATGCGCAGCGCATGACCATCGCTGTAGTACTTCGATACCAGCGCCACGTCGTCCGGAGAAACGCCCGCGCCGAGTTGAATGATCGAATCGCCGCCGTGGTCGACGATCTCGTCCATGCCGTAACCGCGACCGAACACATAGGTGTCGGTGCCGCTTCCGCCGAACAGTTCGTCGTTGCCCTCACCGCCATTCAGGACATCGTTGCCCGCATAGCCCGCCAAATGATCCCGCCCGCCGCCGCCGGACAAATTATCGTCGCCCGAGCCACCCAGCAAAGTATCTGAGTCGTCGGTCGCCGATATGCGCATCAGCTCGCGGATCTTGTCCTCGCCGTAAACGGAGCCATCGGCGAAACGAATCTGAACAGGCGTCGAGCCGCTGATATCCAGGAACCCATCCATGCCGCGGAGACGCACGATAGCGCCTGGCTGGTCGTTGCTCTTTCCCTGCAGGATCAGGTTCGAGAGCGAAACCCCCTCGCCGAACTCGATAACGGCTCCACTACCGGCGTCCTCGGCATAGTCTTCGCCATAGCCGATGCCGAAACGGTAAACATTGCGGCCCTCGCCGCCGTAGAGCCGGTCGTCCCCGGTGCCGCCATCGAGCACGTCATCGCCCAGGCCTCCGTACAGGGAATCGCGACCAGCCTCACCGTAAAGACTGTCGTTACCCGTCTTTCCACGCACGGTATCGTCGCCGTCGCCTGCCCGAACTACATCATCGCCTCCGCGGCCCAGTAGGGTTTCGCCGTCGGCCGTTCCCTGCAGGTTCAAACCGGCGCCTACGGCCTGCTCGGCGATGTCGGTCGAGTACCACACCGCGCCGTCAGCGAAGCGGATCTCGTCTATCGCCTCAGCCGGGCGCGAGAAGTAGCCGCTGATCGTAAGCACCGAACCTTCGTACTCATTGCGTAGCAGCAGATCGTCGCCGACCCGCTGCAGCGACACGTCTTCTGCGTACTCATCGACTTCGACAACATCATAGCCGGCCTCCGAACCGCTCTCGACCGAGTTGTCGATGACGTCATTGCCCCGGTCGTAGCGATAGGTGTCGTCGCCAGTGCCGCCCTTAAGCACATCGTTGCCGTAGCCATCTTCACTCCAGGACTGGAACTGCCCGCCGTCGAGCGTGTCGTTACCGGAGCCGCCGTGAATGACGTCATCGCCCACCGTTCCGCGCAGCGAATCGTTTCCGCCTCGCCCAGACAGCACGGATGTGTCGGCGTCGCCGTCATCGCCATACAGCACGTCGTCGCCTTCCGTCGCCAGCTCACCGTTGGAACTGAAAAACGAGTGAATCCGTTCGCGATCCCAGACCACGCCGTTAGCGAAGCGGAAGAACTCGACCGCAAGATCCTGATGGCGTGCGACCGACTCGCCACCGTCGAATAGCGCGGCCGCAAATGCGGCACCGCCGCCGTCGCCGTCGCCTCCTCCAACCTGACTATCGTCCATCCAGCCGAAGTAGTGCGGAATACGCAGCACGTCGTCGGTGCCGCGAATAGACATCACCAGATCGTTGCCTTCGCGGCTGACGACGATGTCGCCGTCGGTAACATCGGCACCGAATTCGACCGCATCGATTCCTTCCGAAGCCTCGCGGAACAGAGCGATGTAATGTTCCTGCCCCCATTCGCCATGTGGCTCGGGAACGATGCGCAGCAAGGAATCCTGGCCCGAACCGCGACCAAAACGGTAGACATCATGACCCTTTCCGCCTGCGAGGACATCGGCGCCGGCGCCGCCATTCAACACATCGTTGCCGAGCTGGCCATGCAACTCGTCATTTCCCTGCCCGCCCGACAAGATATCGTCACTGTCGTAGCCGAATAGGCGGTCGTCGCCATCGCCGGACTGCAGCACGGTCGCCTTGACCGTTTCGATATCCCATACCGTACCGTCCGCAAAGCTGATTTTATCCACGGCGAACGCAGATCGGCCATCGTCGCGGAAGAAATTCTTCACGGTCAGCTCATCGTCGCTACCGGCGATGCTGAGCACCAGATGGTCGCCTTCGTAATCACGCAGATGACGCAAGGATACTTCAGCCGGAACGATGCTCGCCCCGAACCGGATCTCGTCCAGATAGCCGCCATTATCCCTATAGACGGAAACATTCTCGATCCTGTCGCGCCCGAAACCGCGCTCGAACCGATAGATATCGTTACCGCGGTCGCCCACCAGCTGATCGTCGCCGGCCTCACCGACGAGGACATCGTCGCCTTGACCACCGTTCAAGCTATCGTCGCCCGCCCCGCCGTACAGCGCATCATTATTCGGGCCGCCATCGATAATATCGTTGCCGGTTCCGCCATCCAGATAATCGTTCCCGAAGCGGCCATAGAGCTGATCGTCACCACCGCCGCCGTAGAGGCCTTCCGGTCCGTTCTGGCCATAAAACACATCCGAAGCCTCGCCGCCTTGATAAGTGTAGACGAGCTTCGAATCGACTGCGGTAATGCGCACACCATCGAGGAACTCGATCGTGTGGCTACGCCCCGGAGTCATGAACCCCTGCAAGCCCAGACTATTGATGCTGCCGAACTGCAGGAAGTTCAGCACCAGATCGTTGCTCCCTTCTCCAACCACGCCGAACGTCATGTTCGAGCCGACATAGTTGAAGTTGAGACGGATAATGTCGTTGCCGGAATCCGGCTCGCCCAAGCCGAGCACGGTATCGATACCGAAGCCTACGTCGAAGCGATAGATATCGTTGCCGGTCCCGCCATCGAGCTGATCGTTGCCGCTGCCGCCAATGAGCATGTCGCCATCGGCACCACCGCTCAGGTAGTCGTTTCCATCGAGGCCGTTCAAGATGTCGGCCCCGTCTGCGCCGTACACATTATCGTTGCCCGACGTTCCGTTCAGCACATCGTCACCCGAGGTTCCCGTAATCGGAGCGGTCACATTGAGATCTTGCTCCAATCTCAAGCGATCTATTACCGTTCCATCGATCAGCACCAACGTCGCGTTGGCTCCTGGAGAGAAGTATCCAGTGACGGTAACAGCGTCACCGCCTGCCACATCGACTACCAGATCCTGGCCGACGACTCTGTAGCTCAAGTCGGATTCCAGGATACCGGAACCGAATTTGATGGCGTCAGCCCCATCGTTTCCGTCCTCCCGGATGACGACGCGGTCGTGACCGAAGCCACGTTCGAAGATGAAAATGTCATCGCCTCTTCCGCCGACAAGAAGATCGTCGCCCACGCCGCCGGTCAGAACGTCGTTGCCGACTCCACCTTCCAGGGTGTCTGCGCCTTCCTCTCCCAGAAGAATATCGTCGCCGGCGCCACCGTCGACGTAGTCCGAACCGGTTCCGCCGGAAACAGTGTCGTTACCGGAGAACAAACGTTCGAAGTCGTCGCCGAACAGAACGTCGTTTCCGTCCCCGCCGCGGATCGTGTCGTCACCGCCCTGCCCGTGTACGAGATCGTCGCCGGCGCCACCGTCGATGACGTCACGCCCGTGCTCTGAGGCGCTAACAGCCGAATCGTCTCCGAGTATCTGATCGTTGCCGTCTCCGCCGGAGAGGCGGTCGTCGCCCGCACCGCCCCACACAGCGTCGTTATCCGCTCCGCCGTCGATGACGTCCTGCCCGTCGTTGCCGCTCAGTTCATCGGCCCCGCTTCCTCCATCGATCTGATCGTTACCGGCCTCACCCCAGACGATGTCCTTGCCCGCGCCACCGACTATCCTATCGGCGCCGTCACCGCCGGTTACGCGGTCGTCGCCCTCGCCGCCGGCGATATGATCGTCACCCGCGCCTCCGTGCAGCAGGTCCGCTCCCGTTCCTCCATCAAGTTCGTCGGAGCCTTCTCCGCCCTGCAATTCGTCGTCGCCGGCGGCACCGAATAGTCGATCGTTACCGTTCTGGCCGACGAGCAAGTCGATGCCGTCGCCGCCATTCAGATAATCGGCGCCGTCGCCGCCCTGCAGCTCGTCGTTGCCGCGCCCACCAAGCAGGTTGTCGTCGCCCGCTTCGCCGGCCAGCAAATCGTCGTCGTCGCCACCGTCGAGCGCGTCGTTACCGCCTCCGCCCAGCAGTTCATCCTCACCGGCACCACCACTGAGGCGATCATCGCCATGGGCGGAAAGCGCGAGATCGACGACGGCCGCGTCGCCGACAAGCTTGTCGTCGCCATCGCCGCCGACGATCGAGTCCGAGCCGCCCCCACCCCAAATAATGTCGTTGCCGGCCCCGCCGTCGATGTCGTCGTCGCCGTGTTGAGCGCTGGGCGTGACACCATCGTCGCCTTCGATATAGTCGCTGCCGCCGCCGCCACGCAGAGTATCGCTGCCCGCATTGCCGAAGATACGATCGTCGCCCTCTCCGCCATCGATGAAATCGTCGCCGGGAGCCTCGCGCACGACATCGGTCGAGCTGGCGTCATTGCCCAGTCGATCTCCGAATAAATTGTCGTTGCCCTCGCCCCCCCAGATGAAATCGCCACCGCCTTGGCCGAAGACCTGATCGTTCCCGGAACCTCCGAACAAGAGGTCGCTGCCGGTCACCGCTTCTTCCGGTGCGTACTTATCGAGCGTTCCGCGGATACGATCGCCGTAGATGATGTCGTCGCCATCGTCGCCGCTGATGTGATCGCCTTCGTGATCGCCGGCGAGGACATCGTTACCCGTACCGCCGTTGACGATATCCACACCGCGACCGGATATGACGATATCGGAACCGGCGCCGGCGTCGATAACATCGCCTTCGTCGCGATAGAGATCCGGGTTGCTGGTGTAGTTCTTGACGAAACTCGCCATCTCGGCGCTTCGATAGATCAAGCGCGCATCGTCCCTGACCGCAGCTCCGCTGCGCAGCAACCAAGCGGAACCGTGCGTCACGTAAGTGTCCGGATGCTGGGCCGCAAGCTCGGCCATGTAGTCGGCCGTCGCTACGTTCTCGTATCCCCATTCGCGTTGAACGCGCACGGTTTCCGCCCAGCTGACGCTGAGATCGGATTCGCTGATGAAGTCGTTACCGCCACCGCCACGTATGACGTCGGACCCGGCGCCGCCTTGTATGAAGTCGTCACCCTCGCCGCCATCGAGTTCGTCGCTGAGATTGCCTCCAGAGATGCTGTCGTTGCCGCCAAGGCCTTCGATACGATGGCGAGTACCGAAGTGGTCGACCCACTGCGAATTCTCGATCGCATGTGTATCGAGAGAATTCGCTGCGTCGTCGCCGACCTTCTCGACGATGCCCGTCCCCGGCTCCGCCGATCCCGCGCCGAGACTGAAACCCAGCGCGCCTTCGACCCAGTCGTTGACGACAATATGAGCGCCGGTCGCGGCGATCGTGAGGACCAGGAAGGTACGGCCATCGTTCTCGATCTTGGCCAGACGGAATTTGCCGTCGCTGCGACGCCAGGACGTTTCTGTTACACGCTCGAAACCGCTGATCGAGAGCGTCTCGCCATCCACGATGATTCGACCAGCGCCGTCGGTATCGACGATAGTGTCGGTAGCCACGGTGTCGGCCGAAGAAAAGTAATAAGCATCGTCCCCGGCACCGCCATCGAGATAGTCCGCGCCTTCGCCGCCGCGCAACGTATCCGCACCGGCCTGGCCATACAGGCGGTCGCCGCCGCCGGCTCCCAGCAGTTCGTCGTCGCCACCGTTGCCGTAGACAGTGTCGTTTCTAGCGCCACCGACTATACGATCGGCATGAGCTGTGCCGCTGATGACTTCCGCGTTCTTGACCGTGAGGGCATACCCATTTGAGCCTGCACTTGTAAGCAAAATCGAGTCGTCCGCGGTTCGAGTTATATCCGCGGCTTCGGACATCCCGCTCAGATCGAGCGTGTCGCCCATCCGAGCGGAATTTCCACCCAAATCGATTGACTGCAAGCCCTGGAGCTTGCTCCCATCCAGACTGCTTAACTTAAGCGTATCGCTACCGTTGCCGAGAACAACTCGCTCGAATCCGAACAATTGGGAGTTGGATTGAGTAGCCAAGTACTCGTCGTAAGTTGGCTGCTCGCTTGCGACCTTTATCTTGTACTTGTAGTCGGCACTGGCAGCCAATGACGAATCGATCTCAATCAGTTGATCGACCCCCATACGCCCGAAATCCGCAGTATCAATGCCGCTTCCGCCGTCAAGAAGATCGACCCCCGCCGAGCCCATTACCGTATCGTCGCCGAGCCCCGCATGCACGACATCGGAGAATGGGGAAGTGGATTCGATGAGATCGTTTCCGTAGCTACCGATTGCATAATTCTCACCAAGCATGAACGTGGATCTAGCAAACAGCAATCGCTTACCGATCTCGAAGCCGCTATCTGCAGCAAGACCATAGTGCTTGCGGAAAAATGCAGTTGTTTCCTCGATTAAGTCGTCCTGCTTCTTCTCCGGCAGCTCCGCAAATAGACTAAGGAAAGCGTCGATCGGATTCGAGACGCCCGCCGCGAGGGTCGCAGATCTCGCTATCGATATAGCGGAAATCAGGTCATACGTACCCTCGATATGCTTGACCGTCTTGGTCCCATACTTGGTTCCGCCCCCCTCCTCGGTTTTCTCGTATATATTCGCTACAACCTGCTCGTCATTAAGCAGGAAATCCTTAAAGAAATCTTTGCTACCGAGGAACGGAAAAAGGAGAGTTCCCGCCCACGGAGCATAGTCCCCTTCGGCAATCGGCCCGATATTCCGAAAAACAGTGGATGCCGCTGCACCGGCATCGATCGCACCAAGCCCAGTTATGCCCGGCAGATCGCCCTCATGATTAAGGAGATCCGTCACCAGATTGAAGGCAATCAGATTGGACGCAATCTGATTTGCCGCCTCGGCATCACGATTCAACTGTTCTTCTTCGACTGCGTTACCGATTCTCTGGCGATACTGGATCTTGGTGTACTCGCGAATAAAATCGGCAAAGAACCCCACACCGCGATTGACATCGACCGCGCCCTTGACCCAGAACCAGACTCTTGGATCGACCCCAGCTTTCGGAACGAACTCTTCGGTAGTGGTCACGCCATGCGGACCGACCACCTTATTGATCTTGATATCGCTGATAAAACCAAGAATCATCTGATACAGCGGAGTGCCCAGACCAAGGCCGTCCTGGTGCTGACCAAACTTAATCTGTTGATCTATGAACAGCGAAGACAGCTGATCCCGCTGCTCTTTACTCAACTTAAGACCACCATAGCCGCGCTCGTAGGTAACATTGACAGTCACTTTTATCTTCCTTGTTGTTCAAGCAATAATTGAAATGCGCAAATCAGTGTTTCTCGACAACTGCTAATGCACTGACTTTTCTTCTCAAGGCAGCATCCACTTCGAGTATCTGATCGACGGGAAGCCTGGATTTATCGAATCCGTAGCTCAAACTGACACCCTTATACAGGCGGTAGTAAACGTGGCAGTCATCAGGAGAAATTGACGGCCCAAGGCCGCAAAGAACAATGTAACGACGACCCAGCGGCGCCGTGTAACCACTTGAATCACTGCGAAACGTCGAGACTTGCGCATGCTCGAAATCGCTGCCGACCGAGCATCCTCGAAGCCCGTTCGCCAACCTCTCGCAGACAGCTATATTGATGAAGCGATCCGAGGTTCGTTCGTTGACGTCTTGCATCGCGGACGGTCCATCGGGAGTTCCAATCAGACTTATCGAGGTGAGCAGACCAAACTGCTGCGCATAGGGCCCTTGATCTCCCTCAAGTACGTCTTTTAAGTCCAACACCTGGACGCGCGCGGGAACTTCTGCGCAGTAGCCCAAATCGTTCGCCCCCCCTTTTTCCGACTCATGCGTATTGCTTGGTGGACGCCCCAACGATTGAGTTGGATTCGAACGTGGGTACTTGAACAGCGTGGCACCAACCAACACATAAGCAGCAGCGATTTCTTTGCCATGAGGACAGCGGCGAGTATCGGAAACGGATTCGTCCGAGGACTCCGTTAAAGAGCTCTGCGATTGCGGTTGTGGCGACGATATCGAGCTCGGCCTCCGGGCCGGAGTCGGCGCCTGAAATGAACCATCGCAAGCGCTCATAAGAACCGATGCCAGCAACGCGCCGCCAACACTCAGGACCTCACGAAACCAAAGCCTGTTCTTCGCACGAACGCCCATCTTCACCCCATGGCAATTTTTGATTTTAGGGCGCGACAGAATTACCGCTCTCGCAACGCCTCACCCGTATGCTGCTGCAGCGGACTCAGCAAGTAGTCGATCACCCTGCGCTTGCCCGTGCTGATCTCGACGCTCAAGGCCATGCCCGGCGTCAGGCGAACCTGCACGCCGTCGATATCGAGTGCGGTCTGGGCCAGCCTGACCCGCGCGGGGAATACCAGCCCCAGCTTTTCGTCCTGTGCGGCGTCGTGCGAGACGCTTTCGACGGTGCCGGTCAGGTAGCCGTAGCGGGTATAGGGAAAGCTTTCGACTTTCACCGTCACCGGCTGGCCGGCGCGCACGAAGCCGATGTCCTTGTTCAACACCGTCGCCTCGACCTCGAGCGCCTCTTCGGCCGGCACTACCGCCAGTAGCGGCTGCGCCGGGGTGACCACGCCACCGACGGTATGCACGGCGAGCTGCTGGACCGTGCCCGCTACCGGCGCCCGCAACTGCATGAGCTTGTCGCGCTGACCGGTCTTGGCCACTTCGGGCGTGAACTGCTGGACTTGTTCGCGAGCCTTGCGCAGCCCGTCCAGGGTTTGCTGACGGGTATCGGCGACCAGCACCTTCAGTTGCTCCTGCGCACCGCTCAGAGCCGATCGAGTCTCGTGCAGCCGACTGCGTTGCGCGGCGAGGTCGCGTTCGGCGGCGATGCGTTCCTGCTCGCGCAGCAGGTATTCGTGCCGGCCGACATACTTGCCCTCGACCAGCTTGGCGTAATCGTCAGCGCGCCCTTTGGCGATCACGGCGCTCTGCTGCAAGGGGCCGATCAGGGACTGCACGGTCTGCAGCTCGGCCTTGCGCTGGCCGATCGCCGCTTCCAGGTTGTCGCGCTTGGCGCTGAAGGCCTGGAATTCGCTGTGCGCGAGCTGCTGCTCGGACTGGAAACGCACCGCCGGCAAGGCCGGGTCCGATGCCAGGATCGGCGCGCCGTGCCCATCGATCGCCGCCGCCAACGCACTCAGGCGCAATTCCGCAAGGCGCGCGTTGACCAGGGTTTCTCCGGCCTTCTCGTAATCGGCGGTGGTCGCGGTGGCGTCCAGCTCGATCAACAGCTGCCCCTGTTTCACCCGCTCGCCGTCGCGCACCAGGATGCGCCGCACCACCGCGGTTTCCGCCGGCTGCAGCACTTTGGTGCGCGAACCGACCACGGTCTTGCCTTGCGCCACCGCGACGATGTCCAGTTTGCCGATACAGGCCCACAACAGCGCCACGCAGAAGAACGCGACGATGATGCGCATCGCCCAGCGCGGCAGCGGCGCCAATGGCGTTTCGATCAGCTCCAGATGCGCGGGCAGGAATGCCAACTCGTCCTGGCTGCGTTTGGGCGGATCAAGCGTCTGGCGCACCGACCAGGCCGCCTTGAAGACACGGCCGTAGCGCGCGACGAAATCGCCGACGGCTTGAAAGACATGCTTCATCGACTTATCCCTGCTGCAGGCGATGCAGATATGCGTAATGGCCGTCCGGTCGCGCGAGCAACTCGGCATGCGAGCCGCTTTCGACGATGCGCCCTTTCTCGACCACCACGATGCGGTTGGCGTGACGCACGGTGGAGAGACGGTGGGCGATGATCAGCACGGTGCGCCCTTTGCAGATTGCACGCATGTTGGCCATCACCGCGTGCTCGGACTCGTAATCGAGCGCACTGGTGGCTTCGTCGAAGATCAGAATGCGCGGATCGGTGATCAACGCTCGCGCGATCGCGATGCGCTGGCGCTGGCCGCCGGATAGCCCCGCCCCTTGCTCGCCGACCTTGGTGTCGTAGCCTTCGGGCAGTTCGACGATGAAGTCGTGCGCGCCGGCCAGTTTCGCGGCGTGAATCACCCGCTCCAGAGGAATGCCCGGATCCGACAGGGCGATGTTCTCGCGCACGCTTCGGTTGAACAGGAAATTCTCCTGCAACACCACGCCGAGCTGACGCCGCAGCCAGGCCGGATCGGCCAGGGCCAGATCGTGGCCGTCGATAAGGACCCGCCCTCGCTCGGGCACGTACAAACGCTGAACCAGCTTGGTCAGAGTGCTCTTACCGGACCCGGAACGACCGACAATGCCGATCACCTCGCCCGCGGCGATGTTGAAATCGATGCCGCTGAGCACTTCGGCCGCGTCGGGCCGATAGCGGAAGGTCACGCTCTCGAAAGTCACCTGGCCGCGGATGGGCGGCAGGACCATGCGGCTACCCGGCAGCTCGGTGCGCGTGTTGAGAATGTCGCCGAGACGCTCGACGGAAATGCCAACTTGCTGGAAGTCTTGCCACAGCTGAGCCAGCCGGATGATCGGGGCAGCGACTTGCCCGGCGAGCATGTTGAACGCGATCAGCTGGCCGATCGACAGATCCCCTGCGATCACCAACTGGGCTCCCCAGAACAGGATCGCGATGCTGACCAGCTTCTGCACCAACTGCACGCCTTGCTGGCCGATCGTCGCCAGTCGGGTGACGCGGAACGCGGCACCGACATAGCCCGCGAGCTGGTTGTCCCAGGTGCGGGTAACGCGCGGATCGACCGCGGTGGCCTTGATGGTGCCGATGCCGGTTACCGTCTCGACCAGGAACGATTGATTGTCGGCGCTGCGGGCGAACTTTTCGTTGAGGCGCTTGCGCAATACCGGCGTGATCGACGCGGACCACAGGGCGTACACCGGTAGCGAAATCACCACGATCAGGGTGAGCCAGCCGCTGTAGTAGAACATCACCGCGAGAAACACCACGGTAAAGAACAGATCGAGTACCGAGGTCAGCGCCTGCCCGGTAAGGAAGGTACGGATGTTCTCGAGTTCGCGCACTCTCGCCATGGTGTCGCCGACGCGGCGCGACTCGAAGTACGCCAGCGGCAAGGCCAGGATGTGCCGGAACAGCCGCGCACCCAACTCGACATCGATCTTGCTGGTCGTGTGCGCGAACACATAGGTACGCAAACCCGACAAGACCACGTCGAATATCGCGATGGATACCAACCCGACCGCGATCACGTGCAGGGTGGTAAGGCCGTGATGCACCAGCACCTTATCCATCACCACCTGATAGAACAGCGGCGTGATCAGGGCGAACATCTGGATGAAGAACGATACCGCGAACACCTCCAGCAACAGCTTGCGGTACTTCACCACCGCCGGCACGAACCAGCTGAAGTCGAACTTGGCGAGTTCGCCCAGGACGGAAGCCCGCGATGCGACCTGCAGCAATCGCCCTGCATAGCGCGACTCGAACTCGGCCATCGACAGGCTGCGCGGCCGCTTCTGCACGAGATCGTGGATCAGTACCGTGTCGCCGCTGACTTTGGCGACGATGAACGACTCCCCGTTCTCGACCAATGCCAGGGCCGGCAGGCTCGCCATGCCGATACGCCCGGCAGGCTGCGCATTGATGCGCGCTTTCAGCCCGAGCTGTTTGGCGGCAAGCAAAAGTCGAGTGTCGTCGAACGCTTCGCTACCGGCACCGTGTTGGTGGCTGAGCTGAGCGGCATCGGCGGCGATACCGTGAAACTGGGCCAACAAGACCAGCCCGGCCAGAGCGAGATCCGGCGGATTACCAGGCGCAACGACGGTGTCTACGACCGCAAGCGCCGCACTTCCCTGTGACATTCGAACCGCCCTTCAAGTGATGCTATGGCACTGCAATGAATGCCTTCCCCAATACGATCAGCGTCACATCGGGAAGGTTCGACTGTCAAGAAATAATCGGCAGTTCGCATGCATATTCAGCTTGTTCATCAAGCGACCTGCCAGATGAATGTGCTTACTTGCGACCCCCCTGACCCCGATAAGTCTAAGGCGAGCTCGTGTCAGGACTTGAGATCGGGCGATGGAACAAACTGACCGAATCAAAATCGCCCGGACGAGTTTCTTTCATATAAATGCTTAAGAGGGCGTTCCGTTGAGAACTGCTTAAAAGCACAGATGACGATTGCTCTAAATCGGCCCTACACAATCTGCCACGAGCGTCATGCGAGTGGAGTAGGCGAAGACTGGGGCCGGGCTCCAAAATTCATGGAGCCGCCCCTCACAAAAAAAGTCCCTGCTGGACTATGGACTGTCTCAGGAAGGCCGGCTATCGGAACCTTTGGCTGGCAACTGTATCTTTCCAAGCCCGCATGCCGCTCCACAAAAAAGCCCCGCTTTGGGCGGGGCTTTGAAGCGCTTCCGGAAGGCGACCAGCCGTTGGATCGTTGGCCGGGCGGTTGGCTTGCCTTCTGGGTTACGTGGTGCCGGAAATAGGAATCGAACCTACGACCTACGCATTACGAATGCGCCGCTCTACCAACTGAGCTATTCCGGCTAAGACCGCAATTCTAGGCGGCGACGGTCTGCGCGGTCAATCGACCGGGGCCGGAACGGCCCTGGCGAGCGAATGGGAACCACCGAGGTACCTACCGCGGCGGCGCCGCGCATATCGACTTCGATGAGCTCGGCACGAGTCCCTGCACTGTGGAATGAGCCCAGCAACGACGCTGGCACAGCACATTCCGCGGCGCCGTTATCATCCGCGCCATGCAACCCATCCTCGCCGCGCTCGTCGATTCGTCGATCTTCATCCTGTTGTCCTGGGGCATCTGGCGCCTGTTGGGCCGCTCGATACCGCTGGCGGTAGTGCCGATCGCGATCGGCCTCGGGCTGGCAGCGATGGGCGGCCTGCCGGCGCAGGTCGGCGTGCCCTCGGCCGTCGGCGACCGGTTCGGCTGGGTCGGGGTGCTGGCGCTGGCCTTCACCGCCGGCCTGGAGACCCGCCACGGCGGAGATCCAGCCGCGCCCTCGCCGGCGGCCGCGCGTGCGCTCGGCTCGTCCCTGCCCCGTTTCGTGCTCAGTGCCGCGCTGGCGCTGGCGCTGCCGTTCCTGGTCGGCACGGTCGCCGCCCATGCTTATTTCACCGGCCTGCCCGGCTGGGCGGCGCCACGGGGCCAGGGCTGGCTCGGCGCGGTCGCGATCGGGCTTTGCGTCGCGGTCAGCGCCTTGCCGGTCCTGATCGGCATCGTGCGCGAACTCAAGGCCGAGCACCGCGCCTTGACCCAGGTAGCGGTCGGCATCGCGGTCGTCGACGACGCGGTGCTGTGGGTCGGCCTGGCGGCGTTACTGTTGATCGCCGACGGCGGCGCCGGTTTCGCCGGCTGGTCGGGGCTGGATGCGCTCGCGGTCGTGGTGCCGCTGGTTCTCGCCGCGGCCGCCGCGGTGGCCGAACGCAAGGCCTGGATGCCGCCGAAAATCGCGATCTGGCTGGCCATGCCGCTGTACCTCGGCGCCTGCTCATGGGCCAGTTCGCAACTGGGGCTGCACGCGCTGCTAGGCGCCTACTTCGGCGGCGCGATCATGGCGCCGAGCTGGATCCGGCGCTTGCCGGTCGAACGGATCGGCCAGTTCGCCCTGGTCGGCCTGGCGCCGCTGTTCTTCGGCCACAGCGGCCTGCGCATCGACGGCGACGCGCTCGGTTGGAGTTCGCTGCAGGCCACCGTGGCCCTGCTGGCCCTGTCGGTCGCGGCGAAGCTGGTCGCCTTGCTGATCTGCCCGCCGTCGACGCGGTTCTCACGCCGCGACGCGCTGGCGATCGGCGCGCTGCTGCAATGCAAGGGGCTGATGGAGATCGTCGCGGCGACCGTGCTGCGCGACAAGGGACTGTTGTCGGGACCGGCCTACGCCGCGCTGGTCATGCTGGCGGTGCTGTCGACCGTGCTGACCGGCCCGCTGTTCCGTTCGATCGTGGGGCGTCGCAGCGCCGCCCCGGATGCCGATCGCGAATACGTCTGAGCGAGCGGCCGAAGCAACCGCTCGAGCGACCGGGCCGAGCCCTCAACCGACCAATTGCAGGCGCAGTTCCTTGGGCAGGGCGAAGACCATGTTCTCGGGCTCGCCGTCGAGTTCGTTGACGCGCTCGGCGCCGAGTTCGCGCAGGCGTTCGATCACGCCGCGCACCAGCACCTCGGGCGCCGAAGCGCCGGCGGTGATGCCGATGTGCTTGCGGCCGCGCACCCAGTTCGGGTCGATCTCGATCGCGCCGTCGATCAGGTGGGCCTCGACGCCCTCGCGCTCGGACAGCTCACGCAGGCGGTTGGAATTGGAGCTGTTCGGCGAGCCGACCACCAGCACCAGGTCGCAACGCGCGGCCAGCGCGCGCACGGCGTCCTGGCGGTTCTGGGTGGCGTAGCAGATGTCGTCGTGGCGCGGGCCCTGGATCGCCGGGTACTTCGCGCGCATGGCCTCGATGACCGCGCGGGTGTCGTCGACCGACAAGGTGGTCTGGGTGGTGTAGGCCAGGTTTTCGGGTTGGTCGACTTCGAGCGCGGCGACGTCGTCGATGTCCTCGACCAGATAGATCCGGCCGGAACCGGCTTCGCGCCGCCATTGGCCCATCGTGCCTTCGACTTCCGGATGGCCTTCGTGGCCGATCAGGATCACGTCGCGGCCGGCGCGGCAGTGGCGCGAGACTTCGAGGTGGACCTTGGTCACCAGCGGGCAGGTCGCATCGAAGACCTTCAGGCCGCGACGATCGGCTTCCTCGCGCACGGCCTTGGACACGCCGTGGGCGCTGAAGATCACCGTCGCGCCGTCGGGCACTTCGTCGAGTTCTTCGACGAAGACCGCGCCGCGGTGTTTGAGGTCGTCGACGACGAAGCGGTTGTGCACGACTTCATGGCGCACGTAGATCGGCGCGCCGAGCGTCTCGATGGCGCGCTTGACGATCTCGATCGCGCGGTCGACGCCGGCGCAGAAGCCACGGGGGTTGGCGAGGATGACGTCCATGGGGGCATTGTACTCCTGGCTGAGGAGCTGAGGAGTGAGCTAGGAGGAGTGAGGAGTGAGCAAAAAGCGCTCCCGCTCACCTCTCGTTCCCGGATTCGCTGAACGAGCCGCAGGGACCGCGATCCCGATGGCGCCGGCAACGATGGTCGAGTCCGCGATGTTGAACGAGGGCCAGTGACAGTCGCGCCAGAACGACGGGATGAACTGAGTGGAAGAAATCAAGAGCCAAGGCTTCAACTCACTCCTCACTCCTCTCCGCTCACTTCTCGCTCTCGGGCTTGCTGAACAAGCCATAGACCGCGATCCCGATCGCGCCGGCGACGATGGCCGAGTCGGCGATGTTGAACGAGGGCCAATGATAGTCGCGCCAGTACCACTGGATGAAGTCGACGACGTGGCCGTGCAGCATGCGGTCGATCACATTGCCGATCGCCCCGCCGATCACCAGGGCGTACGGCAGCGCGGTCTTCCAGTCGCCGCGCGCGGCGCGCGACAGCCAGTAGGCGAGCAGGCCGCTGATGCCGACGGCGAGAATCGCGAAGAAATACTTCTGCCAGCCGCCGGCGTCGCTGAGGAAGCTGAAGGCCGCGCCAGTGTTGTAGCTGCGGTACCAGTTCCAGAAACCGTCGATGACCGGCACCGCGGTGTATTCGGGCAAGGAACTCAGCACCCAGGCCTTGCTGAGCTGGTCGAGCACGATCACGACCATCGAGACGATCAGCCAGGGCAATGCGTTCTTGCGGGGGGTATCGGTCATAAGCCTTCGGTTCTACGGATCGGTGCGAAACCGGTGGATTGAAGCGGCCGCGCGCGATGCCTCGCCGCGCGCGGCCGTGTTGCGGTCAGAACCAGTGCCGATCCTCGCCCTCGCCCGCCACGTTGTCGACGCAGCGGCCACAGAGCTCGGGATGCTCGGCGACGGCGCCGACATCGGCGCGGTAATGCCAGCAGCGCACGCACTTGCTCTTGGCGGTCGGTACGGCGAGCACCGCGATGTCCTTGATGCCGTCGTCGGCGACCACTTCGACATCGCCGCTGATGAACAGGAAGCGCAGCTCCTCGGCCAGCGGCGCCAACCAGTTCTGGTCGGACACACCGCAGCGCAGCGAGATCTCGGCCTCGAGCGCGGCGCCGATCTGGCCGGCGGCACGCATCGGTTCCAGGGTCTTGGCGACGCTGTCGCGCAGCGCGAGCAAGCGCTCGAACTCTTCGTTCGACAAGGCGGCGTCGGCCGGCAACAGGGCCAGGCCGTCGTACCAGGTGGTGAACAGGACGTTGTCTTCGCGCGCGCCGCGTTCGGTCTGCACCGGCAGGTGACGCCACATCTCGTCGGCGGTGAACGCCAGGATCGGCGCGATCCAGCGCACGAAGGCTTCGGAGATGCGGTACATCGCGCTCTGCGCCGAACGGCGGCCGCGCGAATCCTCCTGCATCGTGTACAGGCGGTCCTTGGTCACGTCGAGGTACAGCGAGCCCAGGTCGACGCTGCAGAAGTTCGACAGCAGTTGCACGATCTCGGCGAAGTCGTAACGGTCGTAGGCCGAGGCGATGCGGTCCTGCAGTTCGGCGGCGCGATGCACGATCCAGCGGTCCAGCGCGACCATGTCGGCCAACCCGACCAGATGCTGACCGGGGTCGAAGCCGGCCAGGTTGCCGAGCAGGAAGCGCGCGGTGTTGCGGATGCGCCGGTAGACGTCGCCGTTCTGCTTGAGGATGGCGTCGGACACCGTCATCTCATTGCGGAAATCGGTCGAGGCCACCCACAGGCGCAGCACGTCGGCGCCCATCGCGTCGGTGACTTTCTCCGGCGCGAGCGCGTTCTGCATCGACTTCGACATCTTCTTGCCTTCGGCGTCGACGGTGAAACCGTGCGTCAACACCTGCCGGTACGGCGCCGCCGCGTCCATCGCCACGCCGCTGAGCAGCGCGCTGTGGAACCAGCCGCGGTGCTGGTCGGAACCTTCCAGATACAGATCGGCCGGCTTGCGCAGCCCGTCTTGCGGACGCTGTGCCAGCACGCATTCGTGGCTGGTGCCGGAGTCGAACCAGACGTCGAGAATGTCGTTGACCTTCTCGTAGCCCTCGGCCTCGTCGCCGAGCAGTTCTTCGGCGGTCATCGAATACCAGGCGTCGACGCCTTCGCGCTCGACCCGGTCGGCGACCTGATGCATCACCTCGACCGTACGCGGATGCGGCTCGCCGGTTTCGCGGCTGAAGAACAGCGCGATCGGCACGCCCCAATAACGCTGGCGCGAGATGGTCCAGTCCGGACGCGCCTCGATCATGTTGTAGATGCGCGCCTCGCCCCAGCCCGGCACCCAGGACACGCCGCCGATCGCGGCCAACGCATCGCGGCGCAGGCCGGCCTGCTCCATCGAGATGAACCACTGCGGCGTGGCGCGGAACACCACCGGCGTCTTGTGACGCCAGCAATGCGGATAGCTGTGCTTGAGACGGCCGGTCGCGAGCAAGGCGCCGCGCTCGCGCAACACCTCCAGCAGGAGCGCGTCGATCTTGAAGATGTGCTGCCCGGCCAGTTCGTGCGCGCCCGCCGGCGGCGTCGACGGCAGGTAACGGCCGCGCGCATCGACCGGATTGATCTGCGCGGCGCTGTAGCGCTCGATCAGGCCGTACTTCAGCGAAACCACGTAGTCCTCCTGGCCGTGGCCGGGCGCGGTGTGCACCGCACCGGTACCGGCCTCGACGGTGACGTGGTCGCCGAGCAACACCGGGATTTCGCGGTCGTTATAGAACGGGTGCTGCAAGCGCAGGCCCTCGAAGGCCTCGCCCTTGTGCGAGGACCAGTCGCGGCTTTCCACGCTATGCCCTTGCTTGAGCGCATCGGCGGCGGTGATCGCGGCGAGCACGCCGCCGATCAGTTCGCTGGCGACCAGCAGGTATTCCGGGCGCTGGCCCGGCTCCTTGAACAGCGATTCTTCGCTCGGCTCGATCCGCACCAGCGAATACTCGACCTGCGGCCCCATCGACACCGCCAGGCTGGCCGGCAGCGTCCACGGCGTGGTCGTCCAGATCGGCACCGACAACGGCGCGCCGTCGTCCTCGATGCCGAAGGTGTCGAACACCTTCTTGCGCTCGATTACCGGATAACGCACGTAGATCTGGGTCGATTCCTTGTCCTGGTACTCGATCTCGGCCTCGGCCAGGGCCGAGCCGCAGTCGAAGCACCAATGCACCGGCTTGGAGCCGCGCACCAGATGACCGCGCTCGACGATCTTGGCGAGCGAACGGATGATGTCCGCCTCATAGCGGAAATCCATGGTGCGATAGGGGTTGTCCCAATCGCCGATCACGCCCAGGCGCTTGAAGCCGCGGCGTTGCAGATCGATCTGGGTGGCGGCGTACTCGCGGCACTTGGCGCGGAATTCGGCGGCGTCGAGCTTGTCGCCGACCTTGCCGAATTCCTTCTCGACCTTGTGCTCGATCGGCAGGCCGTGGCAATCCCAGCCCGGCACGTAGGGCGCGTCGAAGCCGGACAGCAGCTTGGACTTCACCACCACGTCCTTGAGCACCTTGTTGACCGCGTGACCGATGTGGATCTCGCCGTTCGCATAGGGCGGGCCGTCGTGCAGCACGAAGCTACGCTGGCGGTCCTTCACCTTCTCGCGAATTCGCCCGTACAAGCCTTCGCTTTCCCAGCGCGCCAGGGTTTCCGGTTCGCGCTTGGGCAGGTCGCCGCGCATCGGGAAATCGGTCGCCGGCAGCAACAAGGTGCTCTTGTAGGGATTGGCGGGAGCGGATTGGCTCGGGTCTTTGGCGGTCACAGCAGCTCTCATGCAGGTGTTTGGGTCGCTGCCGCAAGCGGAGCCGGCAACGGCGCGGCGGCGCGTTGCGAGTCCAGTCGCAGCAGACCGCGCGCCTGTTCGGCATCGCGGTGCATTTGCTCGGTCAGCGCCGGCAAGTCGGGGAATTTCAATTCGGGACGCAGGTGGGCGACGAATTCGACCTCGATGCGTCGACCGTACAGGTCGCCGTCGAAGTCGAACAGATGCGCTTCGAGCAAGGGCTCGACCCCGGCGACGGTCGGCCGCGTGCCCAGGCTGGACACCGACGGCCAGGGGCGGTCGCCGACACCGTGGACCCAGGTCGCATAGATCCCCGACAAAGCCGGGGTCTTGCCGCCGAAGCGCAGGTTGGCGGTCGGAAAGCCGAGCGTGCGGCCGAGTTGCTGGCCGCGCACGACGTGGCCGCCGATCGCATAGCGGCGCCCGAGCCAGCGCGCGGCGGCGGCGAAATCGCCGGCCAACAGCGCCTCGCGGATGCGCGTGCTGGACACGCGCTCGCCGTCCAGCAATACCGGTTCGATCTCGTGCGCGCTGAAGCCCTGGCCCTCGGCCCTGCCCTCTTCGCCCATGCGCCGCAGCAGGGCGATGTCGCCGCCGCGGGCCTTGCCGAAACGGAACTCCGGGCCGACCCAGACTTCGCGTGCGGACAGGCGTTGGACCAGCACACGGCGTACGAACTCCTCGGCGCTCAAGGCGCTGAGACGACCGTTGAAACGCAGCAGGCCGACCTGGTCGGCCTCCAGCGCCAGCAAGCCTTCGGCCTTGGCGCGGGGCAACAACAAACGCGGCGGCGGTGCGGCCGGAGCGAAGAACTCGCGCGGCAGCGGCTCGAAACTCAGCGCGACTGCCTCTACGCCCAAGGCGCGCGCGCGCGAAACCGTGTGGCGCACCAACGCCCGATGCCCGAGGTGCAGGCCATCGAAGGCGCCGATGCAGACCACACTGCCGTGCGGGCACCGCGGCCCGCCCTCGACGTCACGAAACAGCCTGCTCATTAGTGTCCGGCGTGGGGACCCGGACGAACCGGGACATTGCGTGAAGGATGAATCAGGAAGTATAGCCGCCGCCCGCCGCTCTCAACGGTGCCGCTGAACACGGCCGCCAATCTCAACGAGGCCGAGGCGGCGGGCGATTCGCGATGCCGGCCCTGGCGAAGCGCGTTCAATGGCCGCGCAGATCGCGCATGCGGATGCCCTGCAGCCACAGCGCGGCGCCGTAGAACGCCCCGCCCGCACCGACCACGACCGCGAGCTTCCAGGCGCGCTCCCACCACGGCCAACCGGTCCAGCCGGTCCAGAACCACAACAGCCCCAGCACCACGACCGTCATGGCCACGCTGGCCACCGCGATCTGGCGCAGGAAGCGGCCCCAGCCCGGCTGGCGCGCATAGACCTTCGAACGGCGCAGGTACCAGGCCAGTTGCAGGGCGTTGACCCAGCCGGCGATGGCGATCGCCAGGGCCAGGCAGGCATGCGCGCCGGGCACTTCGCCGAGCGCCCGGCGCAGGTCGCCGCCGCTGCTGTGCAGGGCGGCGCGGCCGGCTTCGGTCAGGTACAGCACCGCCAGCAACAGGCCCGCGGTCGAGACCAGGTTGACGATCACCGACACCACCGCCGACTTGACCGGGGTCTTGGTGTCCTGGCGCGAATAGAACGCCGGCGCCAGCACCTTCACCAGCAGGAAGGCCGGCACCGCGATCGACTGCGCCATCAGGCTCAGGCGGATCATCGCGGTGTCGTGGGCGGTCAGGCGACCGTACTGGAACAGCGACGCGACCAGGGGCTCGGCGCACAGCACCAGCCCGAGGCAGGCCGGCACGCCGATCAGCAGGCACAGGCGGAAGCCCCAGTCCAGACCCTTCGAGAAGCCCTGCGGGTCGGTCGCGGCATGACGCTTGGACAAATGCGGCAGGATCACCGTGCCGATGGCGACACCGAACATGCCCAGCGGGAATTCGAGCAGGCGGTCGGTCAGGTACAGCCAGGTCACGCTGCCGGCGATCAGGAACGAGGCCATCGCGGTGTTCAGCAACAGGTTGACCTGGGCCACCGACGAGCCGAACAGGGTCGGCACCATCAGCCGCATGATCTTGCGCACACCCTCGTGCGCCCCGCCCCAGCGCGGCCGCGGCAGCAGTCCCAGCTTGGCCAGCGCCGGCAACTGGAAGCCCAGCTGCAGCACGCCGGCGAGCAGGACGCCCCAGGCCAGGGCCAGCACCGGGTTCAGGCCCATCGGGCTGAACACCCGTTCGGCGCAGACCGCCGCGGCGATCATCGACAGGTTCAGCAACACCGGCGACAGCGCCGGGATGGCGAACTTCTCGTAGCTGTTCAGCACCCCGCCGACCAACGAGGCCAGGGAGATGAACAGGGCGTACGGGAAGGTGATCTGCAGCATCTGGGTCGCCATCCGGTACTGCTCGCTGCCGGGCTCGAAACCCGGGGCGAACAGCGCCATGACCCAGGGCGCGGCGAAGATCACCACCGCGGTCAGGACCAGCAGGAAGGCGCTGAGGGTGCCGCTGACCCGGTCGATCAGCTCCTTGACCGCGGCCTGGTCGTGTTTTTGCTTGTACTCGGCCAGGACCGGCACGAAGGCCATCGAAAACGAGCCCTCGGCCGACAGCCGGCGCATGAAATTGGGGATCCGGAAGGCCACGAAGAACGCGTCCATGGCCGGGCTGGCCCCGAACACCACCGCATAGACCTGGTCCCGGATCAGGCCGGAAACCCGCGAAATGAAGGTCATCGCGCTGAAAATGGCCGAAGAACGCAGCAAGCCGCTACCCTTGCTCATCGCCCCGCCCTCTTCCAGTTGACGCAACCCACTGAATCGCCCATACTTTTGGGTCTGATTTTCCGTAACTGCATTTCACCGCCCAGTTTCATTAACGCTTTTCACCAAATATTCCAGGAATCCACTCGTGGCAAACATCAAGTCCGCCAAGAAGCGCGCCAAGCAGACTGTCGTGCGTAACGCCCGTAACGCCAGCCAGCGTTCGATGCTGCGTACCGCCGTCAAGAAGGTGCTGAAGGCCCTCGGCGAGAACGACGCCGCCAGTGCCAAGTCCGCGTTCGACGTCGCTCAGCCGATCCTCGACCGTTTCAGTGCCCGTGGCCTGATTCACAAGAACAAAGCTGCCCGTCACAAGAGCCGCCTGTCGGCCCGCATCAAGGCACTGGCAGCCGCCTGATACGTCGCTCGCGACGTGACGCAAAAGCCCGGCTTCGGCCGGGCTTTTTCGTTTTGCGGCCGATGCCGCGACGGACATGTCGGCGGAGTTCTTCGCGCTGTGCACCGCACGCATCATCGGCGCCATCGGTGAAGCGAATTTGAAGTCGAGCAGGCCCACGGCAACGCCCGCGCTCGAACGCGCCGGACTCAGTACCTGCGCAACAGCGAACGCGTCGCCCACGGCAAGGCCGCGACGCATCGCGCGCCGCAGCCTGGATTGATTCGGGTTCCGGCGAGCCTGCGGCTCAGGGAACATGGTCGCCGGCAGCGCTCGCGGCTTCGAGGGCATCGGCGCGCTGACGGTCGAAGAACGCCATCACGTCGCGCATGATCGGCCAGGTGCCTTCGCGGCCGATGGCCGAGACCAGATACCAACGGTCCTTCCAGCCCAGCTCGTCGATGACCGCCTGCGCCGCCGCCTGCTGCTCTTCTTCAAGCAACAGGTCGGCCTTGTTGAGCACCAGCCAACGCGGCTTCTCGAGCAATTCGGGATCGTGCTTGCGCAACTCGTTCTCGATCGCGCGCACCTGCTCGGCCGGAGTCACGCCCTCGACACCGCCCTCCATCGGCGCGACATCGACCAGGTGCAGCAACAGGCGCGTGCGCTGCAGATGACGCAGGAACTGCGCACCCAGGCCGGCGCCGTCGGCCGCACCTTCGATCAGGCCCGGGATGTCGGCGATCACGAAGCTGCGGTGCGCTTCGACGCTGACCACGCCGAGATTCGGATACAGCGTGGTGAACGGATAGTCCGCGACCTTCGGCGTCGCCGCCGACACCGCGCGGATCAGGGTGCTCTTGCCGGCATTCGGGAAGCCGAGCAGGCCGACGTCGGCCAGCAGCTTCAGCTCCAGCTTGAGCTCGCGTTCCTCACCCGGCAGACCCGGCAGGGCCTTGCGCGGCGTGCGGTTGATCGAGCTCTTGAAATGCATGTTGCCCAGGCCGCCCTTGCCGCCGTGCGCCACCAGCAGACGATCGCCGTGCGCGACCAGGTCGCCGATGATCTCGTCGGTTTCGACATTGGTGACCACGGTGCCGACCGGCACCACGATGACCAGATCGTCGCCGCCCTTGCCGTAGGCCTGCCGCCCCATGCCGTTCTCGCCGCGCTGGGCGCGGAACTGCTTCTGGTGACGGAAATCGACCAGCGTATTGACGTTCTCGTTCGCCACCAGCCACACGCTGCCGCCGGCGCCGCCGTCGCCGCCGTCCGGCCCGCCGAGCGGAATGAACTTCTCGCGACGGAAGCCGATGCAGCCGTTGCCGCCGTTGCCGGCGATGACTTTGATTTCTGCTTCGTCTACGAGTTTCATAAGAGCCGGGAATGGGGAATGGGGATTCGGGAATCGTAAAAACAACAACGGGGATACCGGGGATTGTAGCGACAGTGGAAGTACCGGGTTCTCGCCTTTGCGAATCCCGAATCCCCACTCCCGAATCCCGGCTTACAAACGAAAAACCCCGCCGAAGCGGGGCTCCTCGCAGTGCGTCGCGCCAGAATTACTCGGCGGCGACGACACTGACGGTGCGGCGCTTCTTCAGGCCCTTAGTCGAAAACTCGACCTTACCGTCGACCAGCGCGAACAGCGTGTGGTCGCGACCGAGGCCGACGCCGGCGCCCGGATGGAACTGGGTGCCGCGCTGACGCACGATGATGTTGCCAGCTTCGATGGCCTGACCGCCGTAGATCTTCACGCCCAAGTACTTCGGGTTGGAGTCGCGGCCGTTGCGGGTGGAACCTACGCCCTTTTTATGTGCCATGGCGGCTTCTCCTTACTTGTTGTCGCCACCGGCAATGCCGGTGATCTCGATTTCGGTGTAGTGCTGACGGTGGCCCATCTGCTTGCGATGGTGCTTACGACGGCGGAACTTGACGATGCGCACCTTGTCGGCGCGGCCGTGGCCGACGACCTTGGCGGTGACGCTGGCGCCCTTGAGCGCGTCGCCGAGCGTGACGCCTTCGCCGTTGCCGAGCATCAGCACGGTGTCGAACTTGATTTCGCTGCCGGCTTCGACGTCGAGCAATTCGACGCGGAGCTTTTCGCCTTGCATCACGCGGTATTGCTTACCGCCGGTGACGAGAACTGCGTACATGACCAGGATTCCTCTGTAGTTATTTTGGTCGCTGCCGCGCCCAAGCGGGCGGACAGAAGCGGAATTGTAGCGGTGCCAAGGGCTTAGGGTCAAATCGCCCCAGCTTTGGTCCGCCGCCGCCCCAGCCGCGCCGGGCGGCCCCGGCCTGTCGCCCACTCGAAGGTGCCTTCTAGTGTGCTTTCAATGTGCTTTCTTGACCACTTGTGCCCGTTCGTGGCCGTACGGACGCCGTCCGTCCGCCGGGTCGCGTCCGTGCGCAAAAAAAGCCGGTTCGACTGTGCAAATCCTGGCGGGAACATGATAAATCGGCGGTGCGCGTCCATTTTTCGTGATGCGCATCACACAATCATGGAAAGCACTATGCGCATCGACCTGTTAGACAACCTCATCAGCGACGTCTCCGGCCGCTTCGGCCTGACTAACGACAAGGCCCGCCAATTGGTCGGCGTCCTGATCGCCCTGATCTTCGACGAGAAACGCGGCGGCTTCGCCGGCTTCGTCCGCTTGTTCGAGCAGAAGGGCCTGGGGCGTCTGATCCAGTCCTGGGTCGGCACCGGCCCGAACGAATCGATCAGCGCCGCCCAGGTCGACCACATCTTCGGCGCGCCGCTGATCGGCGCGATCGCCGGCAAGCTCGGCGCCCCGGTCTCGGCCACCGCCGGCGCCATCGGCGGCCTGCTGCCGAACCTGATCAACGAGCTGACCGAGGGCGGCAAGGAGCCGACCGGCATCCCCGAAACCCTGAAGTCCTGGGTCGCGGGCATCGCCGACTGGCTGGGCGACCTCGGCCGCTTCGGTTGGGGCGCACTGGCGGCCAGCGCCGCCGCGGTGGGCGGTGCCGTCGCCGGCGGCGCGCGTGCGGTCGGCCACGCCGCCGACGCCACCGTCGACGCCGCGGCCTATGCCGCCAAAAAGACCGGCAGCGGCCTCGGCAAGATCCTGCCCTGGCTGTTGCTTGGCGCCTTGCTGATCGCCGCCTTCCTGCTGTTCAAGGGCTGCAAGAAGGACGAGGCCGTCGTCGCCGCGCCCGGCACCGACAGTTCGGTCTCCTCGACCGCGCCGATCGCGGCGCCGGCCGCTCAGGCCAACCCGCGCTTCAGCTTCGAGAACGTCGACGGCAAGGCAAACGTCAGCGGCCAGGTCGCCAGCGACGCCGAGAAGACCAAGCTGCTCGATGCGATCAAGGCCACCTTCGGCGCGGACAACGTCAACGGCGACATCAGCGTCGACGCGGCGACCGCTCCGGCCGGCTGGATGGACAAGCTGATCGCTCTGCTGCCGGACCTGAAGGCCCGCGGCGTCAAGCTCGGCTTCGACGGCGACAAGATCGCCATCGACACCTCGTCCTTGCCGGAAGCGGAGCGTTTTGCGCTGTCGCAGAAGCTGCGCAGCGGTTTCGGCGGCTTCGAGATCAGCGGCCTGTGGGACAAGGCGATGGCGGCGTTGTCCTCGCTCAAGGCCGGCTTCAGCGCCGACGATCTGATCAAGGCGCTGAACCTGTCGGGCATCAACTTCGACACCGGTTCGGCCACGATCACCCGCGACAGCTACGAGACGCTCGCCAAAGCGGCCGAGGCCATCAAGGCCGCTCCGGCCGGCACCCGCATCGAAGTCGGCGGCCACACCGACAACACCGGCGACGCCGCGGCGAACCTGCAGCTCTCGTTGGATCGCGCCAATGCCGTCACCGCGAAACTGGTCGAACTCGGCGTGCCGGGCGAACAACTGCTCGGCAAGGGCTATGGTCAGGACAAGCCGGTAGCCGACAACGCCAGCGAAGAAGGCAAGGCGCAGAACCGTCGCATGGAATTCACCGTGCTCAAGTAAGCGGCGAGCGATCATGGATCGGAACAAAGGGCGCCTCGGCGCCCTTTGTTTTGCGATTGCGCCTCCGGTGCGGATCGTTGTTACGGCCGATCGGCGATGCGCGATGTTGCGCGCCTGCAACATCGCAACACTCGATATCGAACGTCGCGTCCGTAGCGTGCATTCACATCGCCTCTTCGCAGCGGAGCTTCGCAGCGCGCCTTCGCCCGTTGTCGCACGCCGCTTGAAGAACCGCGCATCCGATCAAGAAAAAACACGGCATCGCGACGCAAAGAGACCGACACAGTTCACAGTTCCGAAAGAAATTTTGCTCGAAGCGAAAATGCGCGCGAGCGCGCGCCCGCATCCGTTCGACGCAAAAAAACCCTTGATTTCCCGCATGGACGGATCGCCCTCACGATCGCGCCGTGCGCGCGCATCGGCGCCGTCTGTGAGCCCAGTCGCATTCATGCGGTCATGACGGCGTAAACGACACTTGCACGCACCCACCGGCCTCAATTAGCTTCGATCCCGAGCGACAGCTTGGGGTCGCGCGACAAGGAACAGCACTTCGTAGCGCAGCCTCTGCGACGCAGACGCGCCACGATGATGCCGTCGCGTTGAATTCCAGTATCCCGTGCATGCCGTTCGCAGTCGTCCGCCACACCGGTTTCCAGCGCTGGGGCTTCGCTCCTGCGCAACAGACGCATTCTCCCACCCACTCACGCCGCCTTGCGCGCGTGCAGGCAGACGAATGCGTCTTCGTCAGCAATCCCGCAGCCCGACCCGCTCCTGGATGGACGCCGGCCGGCTGCCCAAGGAAGTACCTCGGAGGTTTTCGGCACCGCCTCCGCGGACCAAGGCCCGACGCTCGACAGGGGATGCGAAGGGGATCATGCGCAACGAAAGGATCAAGGATGTTTGTCATGAATCGTAAAGAACGTTCATTGAAATGGACCGCACTGGCTATCGCGACCGCCGTACTCGTCGCTCCGGCTGCCTACTCGGGCAGCAAGCTGCAGACGTTCTCGAAGTTGCAGGGACCGAAAGCGACGACCTCGGCCAAGGCAGTGAAGAAGGCCGCCGCCCAGACCTACGACCGCTTCATCGTCACCCGCGCGCCCGGCGCGAACGCCAAGCTCAGCGCTGCCGCGGTCAATAAGCAGTACGCCAACGCCGCCGGCAAGCTCGGCATCGGCATCGCCCCGATGCGTACCCTGGCCACCGGCGCCAGCCTGATCCGCACCGACACCAAGCTCAATACCGCTGCCATGAAGGAGCTGGCGATCGAGCTGATGAAGGACCCGAGCGTGATCGCGGTCGAACCCGATCTGCTCAAGCAAAAGACGATGGTCCCGAGCGATCCGGGCTACGCGCAGCAGTGGCACTACAAGAACGGCCCGGGCGGCATCAACCTCGAACCGGCCTGGGACATCACCGACGGCGACGGCATCGTGGTCGCGGTGCTCGACACCGGCATCACCCCGCACACCGATCTCGACGCCAACATCCTGCCGGGCTACGACTTCATCATCGACCAGGAAGTCAGCGTCGACGGCGACGGCCGCGACGCCAACCCGAACGATCCGGGCGACTGGCACGCCGGCGAATGCAACATCTTCGGCATCCCGGAAGACAGCAGCTGGCACGGCACCCACGTCGCCGGCACCATCGCCGCGGCCACCAACAACGCCAGCGGCGTCGCCGGCGTGGCGCATGGCGCCAAAGTCCAGCCGGTGCGCGTGCTCGGCAAGTGCGGCGGCTACACCTCCGACATCATCGATGCCGTGACCTGGGCCTCGGGCGGCACCGTCACCGGCGTGCCGGACAACGCGACCCCGGCCGAAGTCATCAACCTCAGCCTCGGCGGCAGCGGCGCCTGCAGCGTGGCCGAACAGACCGCGTTCGACGCCGCGCGCGCGCGCGGCACCACCGTCGTCATCGCCGCCGGCAACTCGGGCGGCGACGTGGCCAACTTCTCGCCCGCCAACTGCGACAACGTCATCGCCGTGTCCGCGGTGGGCCCGACCGGCACCCTGGCCAGCTACTCCAACTTCGGCCCGAAGATCGACGTCGCCGCACCTGGCGGTTCCGGCGCGCAGCCGGCGGCCGACAACATCCTGTCGACGCTGAACCTCGGCCTGCAGGGCCAGGAAGGCCCGGGCTATGCCTGGATGGCCGGCACCTCGATGGCGGCGCCGCACGTCGCCGGCGTGGTCGCGCTGATGCAGTCCGCGGCGACCACGCCGAAGACCCCGGCCGAGATCGAGAAGATCCTGGTCAACACCGCTCATGTCGGCGGTCTGCCGGGCGGCTGCAGCTGGGCCAACCCCTGCGGTTCGGGCGTCGTCGACGCGCGTCACGCGGTCGCCGTGGCCAACGGCAGCGAGCCGCTGCCGCCGGATCCGCAGGCGCCGGAACCCGAGCCGCCGATCGAGCTGGAGAACGGCATCACCGTGACCAACATCGAAGTCGCGGCCAACGGCGTGATCAAGTACCAGTTGCTGGTACCGAACGGCGCGTCGAACCTGTTGTTCGCCATGTACGGCGGCACCGGCGATTCGGACATCTACGTCAAGTACGGCGCAGAACCGACCAACACGTCCTACGACTGCCGTCCGTTCACCGCGAGCAACAACGAGACCTGCTTCTTCCCGACCCCGAAGGGCGGCGTGTGGTACGTCAACGTCAAGGGCTATCGCGCCTCGGCGGGCATGTCGCTGTACCCGAGCTTCGTCGACGCCAATTGGCCGCGTCGGGTCGATGCCAAGGCCAGTGCGCTGCCGAACCACCGCACCTCGGTCAACCTGTCGTGGGAGAAGGGCAAGAAGAACATCGACATCTACCGCAACGGCGCGATCCTCAAGACCGTGCGCAACACCGGCGCCAACACCGATACCTTCCGCATCATCGGCAGCGGCACCATGAGCTACAAGCTGTGCAACAACCAGACGCAGGAATGCGCGGATCCGGTGGAGATCCAGTACAACTCCAGCAAGTGATCGCAGCGTAGGCAATCGCGAAGGGCCCGGATCGCTGGGCCCTTCGTTTTTTCCGGGGATGGATCGGCCCCGTTCGATCGACGGTCGTGGCCGCCGTCGCAGCGTTGCGGCGCAGCGAACGCCCGCGCCAGACGACTTCGGATGGACTAAGGCACTCCATCCCCATCCCGGTCGACGCGGCCTGCGGTCGCTCATCGTCCGGCCACATTCGGCACGCTTCGGCCATCGCACAAGCGCTCCATACTCACGAATCCCGGTTCCAGAACAGCGGAGACTTCATGCGCCATCCTTCATCCGCCCCACGCCGCCCCGCCCTCGCTCGCAGCGGCCTGTTGTTGGCCGTGCTGATCGCCGGCGCGGCCGGCTGCGACAAGCAGTCCCCCCCGGCCGACGAGAGCGCGACGGCGGCCACGCCGGCGCCGGTCGCCGCGCCGGTCGTGCGTTTCGACGCCAAGCTCAGCCTGGTCAACAACAACGGCGCGATCCGCTACGACGGCACCGTCGACAGCGAAACCACGCGCAAGGCGCTGAGCACGGCCCTGACCCAGGCCTACATGGGCCAGATCAGCGGCAGCCTCAACGTCGACAAGGCCGCCAAACCGGCCCCGTGGCAGGACAAACTGCCGCAATTCGCCGCGGCGCTGACCATGCCCGGCGCCGCGGTGAGCTTCCAGGGCACCACCATCGAGCTCAGCGGCCAGGCCTCCGACGCCGACCGCGTGACCTTGCTCGAGAAAGCCAAGGCCTTGTTCCCCGGCTACAACTACGCCGGCCTGTTCGAGGGCGTCGGCGGCGCGGCCGCCTCCTCGGACGCAGCGGCGCAGGCCCTGGCCGCGCTCGAACCCGGCAAGGCCGGCAGCGCCGAGATCGCCAAGGCGCTGAACCTGATGAACCTGCGCTTCGACGAGGGCAGCGCGCGCATCGCGCCGGCCAGCCTCGACATCCTCAGCCGCGCCGCCAAGGCCCTGCAGGCCGGCCCCAAGGACGCGCGCTTCGAGATCGTCGGGCCCGGCGGCGGCGCCGGCCAGCCGGCCGACAACGAAGCCCTGTCGCGCCAGCGCGCCGAGGCGGTCAAGGTCCAGCTGATCGTCGCCGGCGCCAACCCGGGCGCGCTCGACACCCGCGGCGAACCCGGCGCGGCGACCACGCCGCTGCGTTTCAATCCGGTCGAATGATCCGCCGGCCGCGGCCACCCGGCCCCGGTCTTGCAAGCTGAACCTGTCAGACGGGGGCCGACGGCCCCCGTCGTCTTTGCGCACTCGGCCGGCGCGCACACCGGTGCGCGCCGGCCGCCGCCGCGGCCGCCATCGGTGAACCCCAGGCCCCACGGGCCTCGCGCGGCGGGTCCCAAGGCTTCCGTTTTCCGGATTTGCCCCCACCTAGCCCACTCGATACGCTCCTCTGTTCGCCGTCGCGTTTCGCGCCGGCAGCCCTCCCCCCTTGCAGGCACCCGATGGCGCTGGACTACATCCGCATCCGCGGCGCGCGGACGCACAACCTCAAGAACATCGATCTCGATCTGCCGCGCGACAAGCTGATCGTGATCACCGGCTTGTCCGGTTCCGGTAAATCCTCGCTGGCCTTCGACACGATCTACGCCGAAGGCCAGCGACGCTACGTCGAATCGCTGTCGGCCTATGCCCGGCAGTTCCTGTCGGTGATGGAAAAGCCCGATGTCGACCACATCGAAGGCCTGTCGCCGGCGATCTCGATCGAGCAGAAATCGACCTCGCACAACCCGCGTTCGACCGTCGGCACGATCACCGAGGTCTACGACTACCTGCGTCTGCTGTACGCAAGAGTCGGCGCGCCGCGCTGCCCCGACCACCACTACCCGCTCGAAGCGCAGACCGTCAGCCAGATGGTCGACCAGGCGCTGGCGCTGGACCCGGAGCAGCGCTACATGCTGCTGGCACCGGTGATCCGCGAGCGCAAGGGCGAGCACGCCCAGGTGTTCGAGCAACTGCGCGCGCAGGGCTTCGTGCGCGTGCGCGTGGACGGCGAGCTGTACGAGATCGACGCGGTGCCGCCGCTGGCGCTGCGGGTCAAGCACACCATCGAAGCGGTGGTCGACCGCTTCCGTCCGCGCGATGACATCAAGCAACGCCTGGCCGAGTCGTTCGAGACCGCGCTCAAGCTCGGCGACGGCATGGCCCAGGTGTATTCGCTGGACAAGGCAGACGCCGCACCCCTGCTGTTCTCCTCGAAGTACAGCTGCCCGGTTTGCGATTACTCGCTGCCCGAGCTGGAACCGCGTTTGTTCTCGTTCAACTCGCCGGTCGGCGCCTGCCCGACCTGCGACGGCCTCGGCGTGGCCGAGTTCTTCGATCCGGCGCGCGTGGTCGTGCACCCGGAGCTGTCGCTCTCGGCCGGCGCGGTGCGCGGCTGGGACCGCCGCAATGCCTATTATTTCCAGTTGATCCAGTCGCTGGCCAAGCACTACAAATTCAACGTCGATGCGCCCTGGCAGTCGCTGTCGGCGACGGTGCAGAAGGCGGTGCTGTACGGCAGCGGCGATGAGCTGATCAGCTTCACCTACCTCACCGAGAACGGCGGCCGCAGCCAGCGCAAGCATCGCTTCGAAGGCATCGTGCCGAACCTGGAGCGCCGTTACCGCGAAACCGAGTCGGCCGCGGTGCGCGAGGAACTCGCCAAGTACATCAGCCAGCGCCCCTGCCCCGACTGCGGCGGCGCACGCCTCAACCGCGCCGCGCGCAACGTGTTCGTCGCCGAACGCCCCTTGCCGGAACTGGTGGTGTTGCCGGTCGACGAAGCCTTGCAGTTCTTCAAGACCCTGGAACTGCCGGGCTGGCGCGGCGAGATCGCGGTCAAGATCGTCAAAGAGATCGTCGACCGCCTGCGCTTCCTGGTCGACGTCGGCCTGGATTACCTGACCCTCGAACGCAAGGCCGATTCGCTGTCGGGCGGCGAGGCCCAGCGCATCCGCCTGGCCAGCCAGATCGGCGCCGGCCTGGTCGGCGTGATGTACGTGCTCGATGAGCCCTCTATCGGCCTGCACCAGCGCGACAACGAGCGCCTGCTCGGCACCCTGACCCGGCTGCGCGATCTCGGCAACACCGTGATCGTGGTCGAACACGACGAAGACGCGATCCGCCTGGCCGACTACATCGTCGACATCGGTCCCGGCGCCGGCGTGCACGGCGGCGAAGTCGTGGCCCAGGGCCAGTTCGCCGACGTGCTGAAGGCGCCGCGTTCGCTGACCGGCCAGTACCTCAGCGGCAAGCGCAAGATCGAGATCCCCAAGAACCGCCACAAGCCGAATCCGAAGGCGATGCTGCATCTGCGCGGCGCCACCGGCAACAACCTCAAGGATGTCGATCTCGACATCCCCTCGGGCCTGTTGACCTGCGTCACCGGCGTATCCGGCTCGGGCAAGTCGACCCTGATCAACGACACCTTGTACGTGCTCGCCGCCAACGAACTCAACGGCGCTTCGCAGACGCCGGCGCCGTATCGTTCGATCGAGAACATGGAGTTGTTCGACAAGGTCGTCGACATCGACCAGTCGCCGATCGGCCGCACGCCGCGTTCGAACCCGGCCACCTACACCGGCCTGTTCACGCCGCTGCGCGAGTTGTTCGCACAGGTGCCGGAAGCGCGCGCGCGCGGCTACTCGCCGGGCCGCTTCAGCTTCAACGTGCGCGGCGGACGCTGCGAGGCCTGCCAAGGCGACGGCCTGATCAAGGTCGAGATGCATTTTCTGCCCGATGTCTACGTGCCTTGCGACGTCTGCCACGGCAAGCGCTACAACCGCGAAACCCTGGAAGTCCTGTACAAGGGCTACAACATCAACGACGTGCTGTCGATGACGGTCGAAGCGGCGTTGAACCTGTTCGAGGCGGTGCCGACCATCGCGCGCAAACTCGAAACGCTGATGGACGTCGGCTTGAGCTACATCAAGCTCGGCCAGAGCGCGACCACCTTGTCGGGCGGCGAAGCGCAGCGCGTCAAGTTGTCGAAGGAACTGTCGCGGCGCGACACCGGCCGCACCCTGTACATCCTCGACGAGCCAACCACCGGCCTGCACTTCCACGACATCGAGCATCTGCTGGTGGTCCTGCACCGCCTGCGCGACGATGGCAACACCGTGGTGGTGATCGAACACAACCTCGACGTGATCAAGACCGCGGACTGGGTCATCGACCTGGGACCGGAAGGCGGCCATCGCGGCGGCACCATCCTCGCCACCGGCACGCCGGAGCAGATCGCCGCGCTGCCGCATTCGCACACCGGCCACTTCCTCGCCCCCCTGCTCGGCACGCCGAAAGCGGATGCGGCGAAGAAGAAGCCGGCGGCGAAAAAGCCCGCCCCCGCTGCGACCGCATCGCGCGCCAAGAAGAAATCCGCCGCATGACCGATACCCAGCAGCCGCCTTCGGGCGGCAAGAAAGCGGCGCCGCGCAAGCGTGCGCCGCGCAGCCGCAAGGCCGCCGCGGCTCCGGCCGCGGACCTCGCGACCGTTTCTAACAATACCGCCGAGGCTGCCGCAGCGCAGGTTGCGGTGACCGTGCCGGCAACGCCCCCGGCGCTGATCCGGGTGCCGCTGTCGGTGCGCTGGCGCGACCTGGACGCCTTCAACCACGTCAACAACTCGAAGTTCCTCAGCTACCTCGAGGAGGCGCGCCTGCGCTGGATGGTGACCCTGCCCGGCCACGGCATGGACGAACACGTCGCCCCGGTGGTCGCGGCGGCGCATCTCAACTATCGCCGCCCGATCGAATGGCCGAACGAACTCGACATCGAACTGTTCGTCGAGCGCCTCGGCAACACCAGCCTCAGTATCGGCCACCGCATCGTCGGCGCGACCGATACCTCGGCGGTGTATTGCGACGGCAACGTCGTGCTGGTGTGGATCCACCGCGAAACCGGCCAACCGGCCGCGTTGCCGGAGCCGGTGCGCGCGGCCTGCACGGCTTGACGATTATCTGATCGTCGTTCGAAGCGACGCCATTACGTCGTCGCATTCAGATCCTGCATGGGCCGTTGCTTCAGGGTAGGAGCGGCGCAAGCCGCGACATCGTCCTGGCGGCGCCGACGCAAGCGCGGTTTCGCGCTCGCGGCTTACGCCGCTCCTGCAGGGGAAAGACCGGAAGAACTCAGGGCGCGGCCTTACGCACCTCGAACTCGCCGAACAGCGAACCGCCGTCCTTGAGCGCGAACTCGACCGCGACGCGACTGCCTTCCTTGAGCGGCTTGTGCGGCTGCATCAACATCAAATGCAGGCCGCCCGGCTTGAGCTGGGCCGAACCGTCCGGGGCGATGCGCAGTTCGGGCACCGCGCGCATCTTGCTGACGCCGTCGACGATACGGGTCTCGTGCAGGGACACATCGGCGAACGCCGCGCTCTTGGCGGAGACGATGGTCACCGGCACCGAGCAGCGATTCTCGATGCGGCCGAAGCCGGCCATCATCGGCATCTGCATCGGCGGCATCCGCACCCAACCGTCGCGGACCTGCGCCGCGCAGGCCTTGCCCGCGGGTGCCTTGGCTTGTTGCACGGCGCGGCCTTGCGCGCCGGCCTGAAATACCGACGCCGCGGCCAGCATGGCGGCGAGCGTCAACCCCGTTCGGATGCCAGATACGTTCATCGGCCTATGATACCTCCCGCCTGTGGAGGAGTTGACCATGAAGGAGTTGACGATGAAGCATCCGCTCAGCCTGCTCGCCCTGGCCTGTTCATTGGCCGCCTGTTCCGGCGCACCGACCGGCGACGCCGACAAACCTTCGGCCGGCCCCGCCGCAGGGTCCGAGGCTCCTGCCGAAGCCCCCGCCAGCGATGCGCCCGGCGGCGAAAGCCGGCTCACCGTCTACAGCGGCGACTACGAGGCGCTGGCCAACGCGCGCGCACCCAATGTCGGCATGCCCGGTTACGCCCTGGTCGAACGCCCTCTGCGCTACGCGCTAAAGAGCGGCCGCAATGCGCTGTCCAGCAAGTCCCTGCCCCCGTCGATGGACACCGAGGCCGCGGTACTGCAGCCGCGCAGCAACGGCATCGCGATCGTCGGACAACGCTACATCGCCCCGGTCTCGGGTGCGCAGAACGTGGTCGGCGTGGCGATCGGCCGCAAGGTCACGGTCGAACACACCGCCGGCGGCGCCAAGCAGACCGACAGCGGCCTGCTGTTGTCGGCCGGCGACGGCCTGACCCTCGCGCTCGACGACGGCCGCATCAAGGTGATCCGCAGCTACGACAGCTTCAGTCTGGTCGACAACGACAACCTGCTGCCGCGCCAATCGGCCTTGCAGTGGACGGTCAACGCCGACAAGGCCGGCGACGCCGACTTCGTGCTGTCGTATCCGATGGGCGGCATGGCCTGGCGCGCCGAGTACCTCGCCACCTTGACCCCGGGCCAGGGCTGCAAGCTCGCGCTCGACGGCGCCGCGCTGGTCGCCAATCGTTCCGGCTCGGGCTTCAACCAGACCCGATTGAGTCTGGTCGCCGGCGAGCCCAATCGCACCCGTCGCGAGGAAATCGGCGTCATGGGCGGCCACGCCGAACGCTTCGCGGCCGCGCCGATCGCCCAGGCCGCCGATGCGGCGATGCCGGTCGAGCGCGCCGCCGGCGAGTACCACGCCTACGATCTGCCGCAGCCGGTCACCCTCGGCAGCGGCAGCACCGAACGCATCGCCCTGTTCCCGCGCAACGGCGCGGTCGCCTGCGAACGCATCTACGCGATCGAGGCCGGCGACAACGACTGGCACCCGCCGACGCCGTTGATCGATCCGAACTTCCAGGGCCAGACCGGCGACGTGCCGGTGATGTCCAAGGTCGAGTTCAAGAACGACAAGGCCTCCGGCCTCGGCCTGCCGCTGCCGGCCGGACGCGTGCGCGCCTTCGACGGCAAGGATTTCCTCGGCGAATCGCAACTCGCGCACACGCCGCAGGGCGCCGAGATCCGCCTGCAACTCGGCAAGGTCTTCGACCTCAGCAGCACCCGCGAAGCGAGCGGTTTCCAGCTCGACCGTACCGGACGCACCATCACCGAATCGTTCGCGGTGACGATCAAGAACGCAAAGAAGCACGAGGCCACGGTTCGGGTGATCGAACCCTTGCCGCGCTGGACCGATTGGGAGATTGTGTCGTCCAGCCTGCCGTCGAAGAAGAAGGACGCGCGCCACGCCCAGTTCGAAGTGGCCGTGCCCGCCGGCGGCGAAACCAAGCTGACCTACACCGTGCGCTATCGCTGGCCCCAGGACGTCAAACCATGAGCTTCGTAGAAACCCAGACCCGCGGCGACATCGTCGAAATCCGCCTGGCGCGCGCGCCGGTCAACGCCCTCAACCCGCAGTTGTGCAACGAAACGCGCGAAGCCATCGAACAGGCCGTGCACCACGGCGCCCACGGCATCGTCCTCAGCGGCGGGCCGAAGGTGTTCTCGGCCGGCCTCGACGTGCCGTATCTGCTCTCGCTCGGCGACCAGCGCGATCACCTGCTGCTGGCGTGGCAGGCCTTCTTCGGCCTCGCCCGCACCCTCGCCGCGGCGCCGCTGCCGGTGGTCGCGGCCTTGGGCGGCCATGCGCCGGCCGGCGGTTGCGTGCTCGCCCTGTGCTGCGACTACCGCATCATGGCCTCGGGCCCGTACCGCATCGGCCTCAACGAAACCCAGGTGGGCCTGGTCGCACCCGAAGGCATCCAGCGTCTGATGCGGCGCGTGGTCGGCGCTTATCGCGCCGAACGCCTGCTGGTCGGCGGCGAGATGGTCGATGCCGACACCGCCCTGCAGATCGGCCTGGTCGATGAATTGGTCGAGATCGAAAACGTCGCCCAGCGCGGCCGGGTTTGGCTGGAGCAGCTGCTGAGCCTGCCGCGCAGCGCGATGCTGCACACCCGCCAGCTCGCCCGCGCCGATCTGGTCGAAGCCCTGCGTCCGGAGCATATCGAGCTCGACCGTTTCGTCGATGCCTGGTATTCGCCGGACACGCAGAGCGCGCTCAAGGCGCTGGTGGCGAAGCTGGGCAAGTAAAACGAGTAGAGAGTAAGTAGTAGTGAGGAACGAGCAGGAGCCAAAGCCGGCTTCGCTCTTACTCACTACTCGCTCCTAGTAACTCACTGCTGCTCAGAGCAGCCATACCTCGACCCGCTCGTTGCGATAGCGCGAACCGGCATCGCGGGCGATCGGGTTGCGCGCACTGCCCGGCTGCGCAGCCGCCAGAGGCAGGGCCGTGCCCATGCCGCGCGCCTGCTCGACCCGCAGGCCGCGCGACATCAACTCCTGGGCGACCAGGTCGGCGCGGTCGTTGCTCATCATCATCGCCGCCATCGTCGAACCGGCGCTGGCATCGGCGAATCCGACCACCAGCAATCGCCGGCCGCGATTCGGCGGCAGCGCCATGAAGCTGCGCAGGCGATCCAGATCGCGCACCGCACGGCTGTCGAACACGTTCGCGGCGACGCCGCTTTCGCCGGGCCCACCGAAATTGAAGCGCAGGCTCAACGGCAGACGCACCGCGCGGCCGACCAGTTCGCGATACTCCGCCGGGCCGGCCGACACCGGCCGCTCGCGTCCCGGCACCAGGGTCACCGCGAGATGGCCGCTGCGCGCGACCGCGCGCTGACCGGCGCGGGTCATCGCATACAAGGCGAAGCTGCGGCTCAACGCGCCCATCATCTGGCCGCCGTAGAGATACAAGCGCCGGCTCAAGGGATAGTCCTCGCTCAGCACCTCGGTGCGGGTCGGCGCGACCGCGCGCCCGCCGTCGGCGATCGCCACCGGCTTGGTGTCGGCGCCGTAGTGCTCGCCGATCGGGATCAGGCCGATCGCCAAGGGATCGGCAGCGACCGCCGCGATCAATTCGCGTGCGTTGCGATGGCGCTGCGCTTCGCCGAACGCCGTGCCGAGCATGACCCGGTCGTTCATCAGGTCGCGCACTGCACCGGCGCCGGGATCGAGATGCAGCCGTACCTCGCCCTGGCCGCCGCCGAATTCGCGCCAGTCGCGCGACTGGCCGGCGAACAAGCGGCGCAACTGGGCGAAGTCGAGGCGCACGACCGGATTGCGGCGATTGACCACGACCGCGACGCCGTCGAGCGCGACCACGAACTCCTGGTCCTGCGAACCGAGGTCGCCGAGCTGCCAACCGGCATCGAGTTCGGCTGCGTTCGGCCGTCGCGCCATCATCGCGATCTGCGCCTGCCCTTCGACCAGATCGGTGAAGCCCTGCGCCGAATCGCTGCCGGCGATCTCGACGATCAGCGGCTGGCCGTCGCGACTGGCGTGGATTTCGGTCAAAGCCGGGCGCGGCCGGCGGGTGCGAATGCTGGAGTAGCCGATGTCGCGCAGCCAGGCCTCGGCCAGGCTCGGCACCAGCACATGACCGAGCGTTTGAGAACCGTGGATACGGACGCGTTCGGCGTCCTGGGCGCGGGCGGGAAACGCAATCGCGGACAACGATGCGGACAAGAACAACACGAACGGCAACACAACGGCACGCGACATGGCGCGCACTCCCCCTGTACGAACTGCGCGCAGGATGGGTGCGGCCTGTGACGCTGCGATTACGCGACGGCAAGCACAGTAATGACGAAGTGGAATGCCCTTATTTCGTCAAGCTGCAACAAGCGTGCGGCAAGCAGCCGCGAGTCGCAGAAGCGGGGCAATGTCCGCGATGCGCGCAGGCGCTTGCGGATCGCGACGCAACGGTTGGCTACGCGGTCGCGGCTTGTAACCGAAGGAAATCCAGTCGGACGCCGCTCCTACCCTTAAAGCCGCTGCGCGCCGTTGAGGTTGAGGTTGAGGTTGAGGTTGAGGTTGAGGTTGAGGTTGCCGTTGCCGTTGCCGTTGCCGTTGTCGTTGTCGCGAAGATTTTGCTGTTGCTGTTGCTGTTGCTGTGCGACGCCTAGCACTAGCGAAGGCAATAGAAGACCCGGAGGGCGGCGCGCAGGGATGCGCGCCGTT
>NZ_JMTZ01000028.1 GCF_000731095.1 Lysobacter antibioticus
TTTGGGCTTAGCAAAAGAAAGTAACCCGGCCGCGTCAGCGGACGGAAGCTTTAGATTTTGCTTTACGAGTCTGCGGCAGCAAACGCCGCAGCGGGAGACCGCGCAGTCGCGACTCGCGTCGCTCCTACCCTGCGATAGTTTCGAGATTTCGATCAGCGGCAACGGCAGTGCGGGTTCTGCGCGTTCCTATCGCGGCTCACGCCGCTCCTACAGGAGAAGCGACGTACCCATGCCGCTAATCGATACAACGACCGATCAAGGCTTCGCAGCCGCCGCAGCGGCGGTCTTCGCCCGCTGCGCCGCCTTCGCGCGACTCTCGTCGATGAAACGATCGGCACGCTGCTCCAATACCGGCAACGGCACCGAACCCAGGGCGAGAATCGCATCGTGGAAGGCACGGATGTCGAAGTCCTGGCCGAGCGCCTGTTCGGCCTTCGCACGCGCGCGCTCGATGCTCATCTGGCCGAGGTAGTACGACAGCGCCTGGCCCGGCCAACCGATGTAGCGGTCGACCTCGGTCTGGATTTCATGTTCGCTGAGCGCGGTGTTGTCGCGCAGGAAGGCCTGGGCGCGTTCGCGGCTCCAGCCGAGGTGGTGGATGCCGGTGTCGACCACGAGCCGACTCGCGCGCCACATCTGGTAGGTCAGATAGCCGAAGTAGTCGTAGGGCGTGTCGTACAGGCCCATCTCGATGCCGAGCTTCTCCGAGTACAAGGCCCAACCTTCGCCGTAGGCGGAGATGTAGGTGTAGCGGCGGAAGTCCGGCAGGCCTTCGTGCTCGGCGGCGAGCGAGGTCTGCAGGGAATGCCCGGGCGCGGATTCGTGCAGGGTCAGCGCGGCCAGGTTGAACAGCGGCCGCGACGGCAGGTCGTAGGTGTTGAGCAGGTACACGTCGCGCCCGCCGCGGCCGGCGGTGTAGAACGGCGCCAGGTCCGAGGGCACCGGCCGGATCGCGAAGCGCTGGCGGGGCAGCAGGCCGATGTAGTTGCCGATCTGGCCGTCGACGCGCTTGGCCAGCCACGAGGCGCGCATCAGCAATTCGTCGCCGGTCTTCGGGTAGAACTTCGGATCGGTGCGCAAGTAGTGCAAAAATTCCGGGAACGTGCCCTTGAAGTCGGTCTTAGCGATGGTCTGGTCCATCTGCGCGCGGATCTTCGCCACTTCCTCCAGGCCGATCTTGTGGATCTGCGCCGGCGGCAAGTCGAGCGTGGTGTATTCGCGGATCTTGGCCCGGTACAGCGCTTCGCCGTCGGGCATGGCCTCGGCCGCCAGCGTGGTGCGAGCCTGCTTCATGTACTCGTCCTGCATGAAGGCCAGCAGCTTGCGATACGCCGGCAGCACCTGCTCGTCGATCGCCTTGGCGGCCTCGGCGCGCAAGCGGGTCTGTTCGGCCGCCGGCATGTTCGCCGGCATCTGCTTGAATGGGGTGTAGAGCAGGTTGTCGTCGAGCTTGGCGTCGACTACTTCCTTGATCGAGGCGTCGCGCCCGGTCAGGGTCACGCGCGGCACGCTGTAGCCGCGCACCAGACCGGCGCGCATGTTGTCGATCTGTTCGTCGAAATAACGCGGGATGTCGCGCAGCTGGCCGAGGTAACGGCGATAGCCTTCGGCGTCGCGGATCGGACGGCGCGCGGTGAAACCCAGGTTGGTCCAGAACGCGCTGTCGCTGTTGAACGGCATCTCCCAACCGCGCAGGCGCTGGTTGGCGAGCAGGCTCTGGATCTGCTGGCGGAACACCTCGTAGTTGACCGGGTCTTCGCCGCGCAGCTGCGCCTTGTCGATCGCGTCGAGTTCCTTCAGCACCTGCGCCCAATAACGCTCGCGCTCGGCCTGAGTGGCGAGGTCGACCTTGGGCAGACGGCTCGAGGCCTGGCCCTGCACGTCTTCGTCGTCGCCGCCGGCGAACTGCGCCTGCCGCCATTTCCATTCGCGCGTGTACAGCGCCTTGAAACGCACGCCGGCTTCGCTGTCGCGCGCACTCGCCTCATCGGCCGCGGACGCGGACGGCGCCGCGGTGGCGGGCGGTTCGGCGGCGAAAGCCGGTGCCAGGCTCAGGCCGAGCAACAAGGCGGCAGTCAGAGCGGCCAGGGGCGCGCGCGGCGGAGCAGTTCGGATCGAAATCATCGCGGGACTCGTTCGGGATTCGGACGGATGCGGGCCATCATGCGGCAATCCGCGCGAACGCGGATGTGCCTGAAGTGTCTGCCGATGCCGATCCGCGCCATGGCTTCCCCCTCTGAACGGGCCGCCCGGGGGGACCGCCGATACCGGCGCGGCAGGCGGCCCGTGCAGAGGAAGCCCGGTGGTCGCCAGCGGACTCAACGCCGCCGGCGACTCAATCGGCGAACGGCCGGTCGATCGCCAGCGACGGCGGGGTGAACCAGGCCGCGCCGTTCTCGGTCACGTAGAAGTGATCCTCCAACCGCACCCCGAACTGGCCGGGCACCACGATCATCGGCTCGTTCGAGCAGCAGTTGCCGGGCTCCAGCCCGACCCGGTTGCCGCGGACCAGATACGGCGTCTCGTGCACGCTCATGCCGCAGCCGTGCCCGGTGCGGTGCGGCAAGCCGGGCAGACGATAGTCCGGGCCCAGGCCACCGCGTTCGAGCACCGTGCGCGCGGCCTGATCGACCGCTTCGCCGCTGACGCCGGGGCGCACCGCATCGAACGCGGCCCGTTGCGCGGCGAGTTCGAGGTCCCAGATCCGCTTTTGCTCGGCGCCGGCACGGCCGCAGATGTAGGTGCGGGTGATGTCGGACTGATAGCCCTGCACCGCGCAGCCGGTGTCGATCAACACCAGTTCGCCTTCGCGCAGGGTCTGCTCGCCGGGAATGCCGTGCGGGTACGCGGTCGCTTCGCCGAACTGGACGATGCAGAAGGTCGAACCGTTGTCGGCACCGAACGCGCGATGCGCCTCGTCGATGAAACGGCGCAAGGTCGCCGTGCTCACGCCCTCGTCGGCCAGGCCGGCGGCGAGCCGGTGCACCTGCAGGGTCATCGCCGTGGCCTGCTTCATCAACGCCAGTTCGGCCTCGGTCTTGCGTGCCCTGCAACCGTCGACGATGGCGCTCGCATCGACGATGTCGAGCGTCGGCGCCAGCGCGCGCAAGGCGGTGAACACCGCATACGGCGCGCCCGGGTCGAGCGCCAGCCGGGCGGCGCCGCGCGCGCGCATCGTGTCGAGGACGAGTGCGCAGGGGTCTTCGTGTTCTTCCCACAGGCGCAATTGGCCCGGGATCTTGAGCACGTGCGAAAGCGAGCCGGATTCGAAGCCCGGGCAGATCACCGCCGGGTCGCCGTCGAGGGTCAGCAGCATCGCCACCAGGCGCTCGCTGGCGCCCCAGGGCACCCCGGTGAAATAACGCAGCGAGGTGCCGGCGGTGATCAGCAAGGCCTCGCAGCCCTCGCGCCGCATCAGCTCGCGCGCACGCTCGATGCGTTGCGCGTACTCGTGGGCGCCGATCGCCGGTGCGCGCTCACTCCACGGTTGCAGGCCGGCACGCGCCTGCTCGAGGGTCAAACCACCGATCTGATTCAAGGCGCAGCTCCAAGGTCGTCGTAGGTCCAGCGGCCGTCGACCTGACGCGCGATGCCGCCGGGATTGCGGTCGCGCAACTCCAGCGGCAGCAATTCGTCGCGCACGTGGTCGTAGCAATGCAAGGCGGCGAAGCGGCGAATCGCCGCCGGCAACCCGACCGCAGTGAAGCCGGGATGGCCGGTGCTCGGGTAGGGCCCGCCATGGTGCATGGCCGGACTCACTGCGACGCCGGTCGGCATGCGGCTGGCGATCAGGCGGCCGACGCGCGGGCGCAGGCTCGCCGCCAGGCGGGCCTCGTCGGCGGCGTCGGGTTCGCCGGCATAGATGGTGCCGGTCAGATTGCCTTCGAGCCCCTGCGCGATCGCTACCGCCTGTTCGATACCGTCGACGCGCACGACCAGGCTCACCGGCCCGAAGGCCTCGCTCTGCAAGCGCCGGTCGGCGAGGAACGTCGCCGCATCGACGCTGAGCAGCGCCGGTTGCACGCGATACCCCTCGCCTTCTGCGGTGGCGCCGCCGGCGACGAGTTCCGCGCCGGCCTCGCGCCAATCGCTGAGCCCTTGCTGCAGATGATCGAGCACGCCGCGCGAGAACATCACCCCGGACGGGGCCTGCGCGAACGAAGCCGCGGCTGCGGCGACGAAGCCATCGCCGTCGGCGCCGCGCGGCAGCACCACGATGCCGGGATGGGTGCAGAACTGACCGGTGCCCATGGTGCAGGACGCGAAGAACTCCTGCGCCAACGCGTCGCCGCGCTCGCGCAGCGCGCCTTCGAGCAAGAACACCGGATTGACGCTGGACAGTTCCAGATAGGCCGGCACGCCCGCCGCGTCGGCCCGCGCCTTCAGCGCCAGGCCGGCGTTGCGGCTGCCGGTGAAGGCGAGCGCACCGAGCCGCGCATCGCCGGCCAGGGCCAGCCCGTGCGCGGGGTCGAGGTGATACAGCACCTGCAAGGCCGCGGCCGGCAAGCCGGCCTCGACCAGGGCGCGGTGGGCGAGTTCGGCCAGACGCTGGCTGGTCGCCGGGTGCGAGGGATGCACTTTGGCGATGACCGGGTTGCGGGCGGCGATGGCCGAAGCGAAATCGCTGCCGGCCACCGCGTTGAAGGCGAACGGGAAATTGTTCGGCCCGAAGATCAGCACCGGTTTGTGCAGCGGCGCGAGATGACTGCGCAGACCGGCCGCGGTGTCGATGATCGGCTGGGTCCACGAACGCTCGCGCACCGCCCGCGCGGCCTGGCGCAACTGCCCGGTGGTGCGCGGCAATTCGACCTTGGCCAGACGCGGTTCGATCGGCAGCGCCGTTTCCAGATGCGCGAGCGCGACCAGGTCCGGCCCGTCGTGTTCGATGCCGAGCGCATACGCCTCGAGGAAATCGGCGATGCGTTCGGGATCGGCCGCGGCCAGTTCGTCGGCGACGGCGCAGGCCGAGGCCAGCGCGGCCTCGGCGTCGGCCGCGCCGGACACCGGGAACGCCGGTCCGAACGGCGTGCCGCGGGTCGGATCGAAGGCGCGGAAATCGCCGCCGGCATCGCGCGAGGCCTGCCAGCGCCCTTCGATCAGTACCGGTTCGCGCGCGCCCATCTCAGCGGCCCGGATGCGCGGCGATGGCGCGCTCGATCACGGCGAGCGCGGCGTCGCGCTCGGCACCGACCAGGACCATGCGCGGCGCGCGCACGTGCTCACTGCCCAGGCCGACGCGCTCCTGCACCAGCTTGATCAGTTGGACGAACTTCGGCACGGTGTCCAGGCGCAACAGCGGCAGGAACCAGGCGTAGAGATCGGCCGCGGCGCGCGCACCGCCGTCGCGGGCGAGTTCGAACAACTGCACCGATTCTTTCGGATAGGCGTTGACCAGGCCGGCGATCCAGCCGGTCGCGCCCATCGCCACGCCCTCGACCACCGCATCGTCCATGCCGACCAGCAGGTCGAGGCGCTCGCCCAGCAGCGAACGGATCGCGGCAAAGCGGCGCACATCGGTCGAGGATTCCTTGACCGCCTGCAGGTTCGGCAGTTCGGCGGCGAGTTCGGCGATCTGCTCGGGCACGAAATCGGTCTTATAGGCGATCGGATTGTTGTAGAGCATGCACGGCAGCGGGGTCGCTTCGATCACTGCGCGCACATGCGCCTTCATTTCGCGCCAGTCGCTCGAATACACGTACGGCGGCAGCACCATCAGGCCGGCACAGCCGATCGCCGCGGCCTCGCGCGCCAAGCGCACGGCTTCGTCGGTCGACAACGCGGCGATGCCGGGGATCACCGGCGCGCGGCCGTCGAGCGCCTGCACCAGGGTGCGCAGGATCGCCAGCTTGTCCTCGAAGCTCAGCGTCGCCGCTTCGCCGAGCGAACCCAGCGGCACGATGCCGACGCAGCCGGCATCGATCAAGGTGCGCGCGTGTTCGGCGAGGAAGGCGTGATCGATCGCACCGTCGGCGCGGAACGGGGTGGTGATCGCGGGGATGACGCCACGCCAGAACGAAGCATTGCTCATTAGACAGACCCTTTGGATTCGGTAAGGAAAGTACGATCGGAACAAGAACCGGCTGCGGCCAAACTGGCCAGCCGGGTGGGAAAAACCGGCGGCCGCGCGGCATGCGCACGCGTCGCCGGCACCAGCAGACCCAACTCGGTCAGCGCCGTGCCGCAGATGCGGCCCTGGCAACTGCCCATGCCGCAACGCGTGGCCAGCTTGGCCGCGCGCGCGTCGGAATATCCTTGCAACTGCGCCAACGCCACGTCCTCGCAGCGGCATACCAGCGTGGCCGGCTCGGCGAGCTTGCGCACGTCGTCGCGCAGGTCGAAGTAACGCGGCAACAGAGCGGCGAAGGCGCGTGCGTGGCGACGGCGCGGACGCAGCGCACGCGCGGCATCGTCTGCGCCGGCGGCGGCGTGACCGGCCATCGCGCCTTCGACACGCGCGACATCGACGCCGCCGATGCCGCAGGCTTCGCCGGCTGCGTACACGCCGTCGACGCTGGTCATCAGCCGCTCGTCGACGCGCACGCGCGGATGGCGACCGTCGAGTTCGAGCGCGCAGCCCAGCTGCGCGGCGAGTTCGGTGTTCGGCACCAGGCCGTAGCCGACCGCGACCTGGTCGCAGGCGATGCGTTCGACTCCGCGCGCGCTTGCGATCTCGACTTCGCGCACCCGCTCGTCGCCGTGCACGGCGCGTACCCAGCTCGCGCGCCGATAGGCCACACCGGCCAGGCGCGTGCGCAACGCCGCGGCCTGCAGCAACTTGCCCGGCCAGCGCCACAACTGCGAGGCGAACGCCATCAGCGCCGCGTCCGGCGCCTGTTCGCAGATCGCCAGCACCTGCGCGCCGTGTCGGCGCAAGGTCGCGGCCGAGGCCAACAGCAGCGGGCCGCTGCCGGCGAGGAGCACGCGCTTGCCGGCGATCGGCCAGCCTTGTTTGACCAGGGCCTGCAGGGCGCCGGCGCCGGTGACGCCGGGCAAGGTCCAGCCCGGGAACGGCAATAACAGTTCGCGCGCGCCGGTGGCCAGCACCAGGGCGCCGTATTCGATTTCGCGCACCAGGCCGGCTTCTTCGATCAGCACCCGGCCAGGCGCGGTCGCAACGACCTGCGCCTGCGGCAGCCAATGCAGATTGCTGCGCGCGCGCATCTCCGCCACTGCGAGGCGCGCGGCGGCCGGTGCGGATTTGCGCACGTCGTGGCGCCAGACCTGCCCGCCCGGATTCGCCTGCAGATCGACCAGCACGACGTTGACGCCGTGGCTCGCCGCGGCGCGCGCCGCCGCCAGCCCGGCCGGGCCGGCGCCAATCACCAGCACGTCGCAGGGCTCAGTCATCGCGCTGCACCTGCATGCCGTCGCGCGCCACCACTACGCAGGCGCGTTGATGGGCGACGCCGTCGATGCTGACCCGGCATTCGAAACACAGGCCCATGCCGCACAGCGGCGCACGCGTCTCGCCGCTGCGCGAGCGGCGAAAACGCAGACCGAGTTGGGCCACGGCCGCGGCGACATTGGCCCCGACCGGCACTTCGACGGCGATGCCGTCGATCGACAACTGCACGCTCGGACGTTTCATCGCAGCGCACGCTCCTGCAGGACACGCTCCGGCAAGAAAGGCGCAGGATCGATCGCCGGCGCGCGGCCGAGCATCTGGTCGAGCAACAGCTGCGCCGTACCCAGCGCGGTGGTCACACCGAGCCCTTCGTGACCGGCCGCGACCCAGGTGCGCGGCCGGTCGGCGACCGCGCCGATGTAGGGCCGGCCGTCGGGCGTGGTCGGCCGGAAACCGGTCCACACCCGCAGCGCCTGCAACTCGCGCAACATCGGCAGGAACGCGAAAGCGCGGTCGAGCATGCGCCGCAGCATCGGCAGCGACACCGCGCGATCCTCGACACCGAACTCGCGCGAGGAGCCGATCAGGATCTGCCCGGTCGGACGCGGCTGCACGTTGAAGGCGACGCTGCTGTCGGCATCGCCGTGGGCGCTGTCGGCATAGCCGAGTTCGAGCAATTGATGGCGCACCCGCCCGGGGTAGCGCTCGGTGATGACCAGATGCCCTTTGCGTGCGCGCATCGGCAACTGCGGCAACAATTCGGGCACGGCGCAACCGGTCGCGACCAGGACCGGACCGACCAATTCGCTGCCGTCGTCCAGGCGCGCACCGTTGGCGCTCAGCTCGACGGCACGACGCCCCAGGAACCCCGTAGCGCCGGCCTGCAGGGCGCGCTCGAACAGATGCTGGGCGACGCGCGGCGGATATACCACCGCCTCGTCGGCGACCAACATGCCGCCGCACAGCCCCGGGGTGAGGCCGGGTTCGAGTCGGTATAACTCGTCGGCGCCGATTCGCTGCGCGCGAACGCCGGACGCGGCCAGGCGCGCGATCTTCGCGGCGACGCCGTCGAACTCGCGCGCCTCGCGCGCGACCCACAAGGTGCCGCAACGGCTGAATTCGGCTTCGGGCAGATCGGCGAAGCGTTCCCACAGCGCCAGCGAATACCGCGACAAGGCCAACTCGGCCGGGTCGTCGTCCATCGCCACCAGATGCCCCATCGCCGCCGCGGTGGCACCGCCGCCGACCGGGCCGGGCTCGACCACGGCGACCCGCAGCCCTTCCTGCACGGCACGCTCGGCGCAGGCGCTGCCGACGATGCCGGCACCGACCACGATCAGGTCGTAGCTGTTGGAAGGCGCTGCGCTCATGCCGGTCACTTCGCCGCGATGCCCCAGGCGAAGGGGTCGGCTTCGTCGATCAACAACTGCGCGTGTGCGGTGATGTGGGCGCTGCCGGTGATGGTCGGCAGGACGCCGCGCGGGCCCGGGCGATAGCGCCCTTCGAACACGCTGCCGAGCACGCTCTCCTGGCGCCACACCGCATCCGCCGCGAGCTTGCCTTCGGCGGCGAGGCAGGCCAGCTTGGCGCTGGTGCCGGTGCCGCACGGCGAACGGTCGTAGGCCAGCCCCGGGCACAGGACGAAGTTGCGCGCGTCGACACCGGGCGTGGTCGACGGCGTTTCCAGTTCGATGTGGTCGATGGGCGCGCCGTCGGCGCCGGTCACGCCCGCCGCTTCGAGCGCATGCCGGATCGCTTCGGAATAATCGCTGAGCTCGCGCTGGTGCAGCAGCGAGATCACCCGCGCGACGCGGGCGATGAAGAACCAGTTACCGCCCCAGGCGACATCGCCGACTACCTCGCCGTAGCCCGGCACCTGCACGCGTACGCCGGCCAGATGGCGCCAGCTTTCTACGTTGTCGACCGAGACCCGGCCGTCCTCGTGCAACTCCGCACCGACGGTGCCGACCGGCGTCTCGATGCGGTGCCGGCCCGGCTGAATCCGGCCGAGGTGTTGCAGGGTGCGCACCAGGCCGATGGTGCCGTGGCCGCACATGCCCAGGTACCCGACGTTGTTGAAGAAAATCACTCCGGCGGCGGCTTCGGGCTCGCTCGGCGGCAGCAGCAAGGCGCCGACCACCGTGTCGGAACCGCGCGGCTCGCAGGCGATGGCCTGGCGCCAGTGGTCGAATTCGGCACGGAAGCGCTCGCGCTTGTCGGCCAGGCTGCCGGCGCCCAGATCGGGGAAGCCGGCAACCACGACCCGGGTCGGTTCGCCGCCGGTGTGGGAGTCGATGATGTCTAGGCTGTGCATGCCGCCATGCTCGCGTCGGCGGCCTCGCGCGTCTAGGAATCCTTGCCGGCCATGGATGCGGAATTCGGCATAATCGGGCTATCGTTGTGGAACCGCCCGGAGCAGGCCGCCATGTCCCTACAGATTCCCGCCGACCTCATGCAGACCCTGTGCGACGCCCTGCCCGACGTGGTGTTCTTCGCCAAGGACGCGTCCGGCCGCTACAGCCACGCCAACCTGACCCTGGTGCGCCGGCTCGGCCTGAAGCGGCGCGAGGACGTGATCGGCCGCGACGTCACCGAGCTGTTTCCAGCCCGCCTCGGCGGCCGCTATGCGATCCAGGACCGGCGCGTGCTCGATGGCGAGACCATCGAGAACCAGCTCGAAGTGCATTTGTTCCCGAACCGGCAACCGGGCTGGTGCCTGACCGGCAAGCGCCCGTTGCCTTTGGCCGACGGCCGCACAGGCCTGGTCGGCCTGTCGCGCGACCTCGGCGCGCCCGACGGCCATCACCCGACCTACGAACGCCTGCGCCGGGTCACCGAACACATGCAGGCGCATTTCGCCGGCGCGCTGCGCGTGACCGCGCTGGCCGAACTGGCCAAGCTGTCGGTCGCGCAGTTGGAACGCCATTTCCAGCGCGTGTTCCAGCTGACCCCACAACAGGCCCTGACCAAGATCCGCATCGAAGCGGCAATGAGGTTGCTGCAGGAAGAGGCGAGCATCGCCGAGGTCGGCCAGTCCTGCGGCTTCTCCGACCAGAGCGCGTTCGCGCGCCAGTTCAAGGCCACCGTGGGCATGGCGCCGCGCGAGTACCGCGCCTTGCAGCGCAGCGGTCGTTGGAGCGCGGGCGGCGAAGACGCCTGATCGACGCCGCTGGCGTGTTCAGGCTAGCGCGATCGCCTCGATCTCGATGCGCCAGGCTTCGTCGTAGATACCGGTCACCACCACGCTGACCGCGGGATCGGCACGGCCGGCCAACAGGCGGCGGCGAATCTCGCGTTCGCGCTTGCGGTCGCTGGCGCGGGCGAGGAAGACGGTCAGCTTCGCCAGGTGCTGCAGGTCCATGTCGGCCGCGCGCAGCTGCGTCTCGAGGTTGGCCCAAGCGAGAGCGTATTGTCCGGAAAAATCCTGCGGCGCCTCGCCCTGCGCGTCGACCGGGATCTGGCCGCTGACGAACAGCAGCCGGGTCGCGGCAGCGATGGGGTGCGGTTGTGCGGCGCGGATCGATTCGCCGTCGGACGCGGTCGGCGAACCCGGCGCGGTTTCATCGACGACTTTGCCTCCCGGCATCGGCGCTGCGGCAGGCCCCGACAACCAGGTCATCGCGGCGGCACTGGTCAGCAGGAAGCTGCGTCGCTGCACGGTGACGCCTCAGCGTGCCGGCGCGGACGATGCGGTGGCTGCAGCGCCTTGCCGCGGCCAACGGCCGCTGTCTTCGAACGCGCTCGCGACGGTGTCGGCCAGGCGCCGCGCGAGGCGCCCGTCGGGGTCGAGGTCGGGATCGAAGATCGTCAGCTCCATACCGACCGCTTTCGGGCTGGCGAGCAATCGGGCGAGCACGGCGCGCAACTGATCGAAGTCGAGGCCGCCGGGGTTCGGCGAGTCGACCGCCGGCATCACCCGTTCGGCCAGCACATCGGCATCGAGGTGAATCCAGTAACCGTCGGTCGGCATCGCCTCCAGCCGCGCGCGCGCCTCGCGGCCGGCGCGTTCGGCGCCGAGACGGCGGATCGCCTCGGCGTCGATGGCATGAATGCCGGAACGCTCGAAACTCTCGACCTCGTAGTCGATGCGGTCCTGGTCGGCCACCACCCGCCCCAGGTGGACGACGTCGTCGGTACGGAAGTACGGCGAGCGGCCGCGCAGATCGGACAGCGCCGCCGGGCCATGCCCGGTCGCCAGGCCGAGATCGAGACCGGCCGCGGTCAACAAGCCGTGGTAACGGCGGCGGTCGCGGATGAAGGAAAAATCGTCGTGAGCATCGATGAAGGCCAGGCCGTAGCGGCCGCGCTGCTTGAGGGCCAGACCGCTGCCGATCAGCACGCTGCAATCGCCGCCGAGCACCAGCACGAACCGGTCCTGGGCCAGCAGCGGCATCAGGCGGTCGGCCAGGGTCTGACTGTAGTCGCGCAGGGCGGCGCCGTTGCGAAAGCCAATCGCGGGATCGGCAGCGGGCGAATAAGGCGGCGCATCGACGTGGCCGCCATCGTGGGCACGCAGGCGCTGCAACAGCCCGGTCGCGCGCAGGGCCTCGGGCAATTTACGCACGCCCGGCTCGACACCCGGCGCCGGCGGGCGCAAGCCCAGGTTGCTGGGCGCATCGATGACGACGATGGCGGCTGGGTCCGACTTGAAGGCTGCAGGCGTCGCGGCGGGAGGCTGCGCGCAGGCCGGCAGCAGCGAAGACAAGGCCGCGCCGAGCACGGCAGGTCCGATCGCGAGGCGCATGCGAATAACCTCTGAATGTGTTTTTAGAGGTTATGCGCGCCCTATCGAACCTGTCAACACCGTTTTAACGGTTACAGACAGACGGCGTCGCCTGCCCGCCCATTCATGGCCGTGGTCTTAGCTTTCCGATCCGCCGCCCCTGCTCTTGCAGCGCTGCGACCGGGAACGCAGCAAAAAAACCCGGCTTGCGCCGGGTGGAGGTCGGAAACGGAGAGAGCGTTACACGACGATGCCATGCCTCGCTTGACGACCGCCCGCCGGAGCAACGGCGAGCGGCGTATTGCGTGGCCAGGCAGGATCTCAGTAGCGGTCGTTCAAGGCGAAGATCGGCTTGCGGTTCTTCCACTTGCCTTCGGTGAAGTCCGGGAACTCCACGGTCTTGTGCTCGGCGATGGACTGCTCCGACAAGGGGGTGATCGCGCTCCAGGCCACCGCGTCGTAGATGTCGATCGGCATCGGCGCATCGGCCTTGAGCGCCTCGATGAAGGCGTGCACGACGAAGTAGTCCATGCCGCCATGGCCCGCGCCGGCCGCGGTCTCGGCGAACCGCTGCCACAGCGGATGGTCGTACTTCTCCAGCCAGGCCTCGGCCTTGTCCCACTCGTGCGGCGTGGTCTTGCCTTCGATGTGGATCGAATCGTTGATGTCCATCCACAGGCCGTCGGTGCCCTGCACGCGGAAGCCGAGCGAGTACGGACGCGGCAGCGAGGTGTCGTGCTGCAGCAGGATGGTCTCGCCGTTCTCGCAGGCGATCTGGGTAGTGACCAGGTCGCCGAGCTTGAACTTGACCTTGGCGTTCGGATGGTCCGGGCCGGCCTGCTTGACGATGTAGTCGTGCAGGCCGCGCGCCTTGCTCGAGAACGAGCTGAGGTAGGTGAAGCGATTGCCGCGATGGATGTTGGCGACCATCGCGCAGGGGCCGATGCCGTGGCTCGGGTACAGCTCGCCGTCGCGCTGGACCGAATGTTCGGTGCGCCAACGCGCCTCCGACCAGCCCTTGGCACCGAACTCGACGCCGCCGCCGGTGGCGCGCTCGGGGTTGCCGCTGTTGAGTTTCACCGCGCGCAGGTCGTGCTGGTAGCCGCCCTGCAGATGCACGATCTCGCCGAACAGGCCCTGCCGCACCATGTTCAGCACCGCCAGCACGTCGCGGCGATAGCACACGTTCTCCAGCAGCATGTAGGGCGTGCCGGTCTTCTGCTGGGTGCGCAACACCTGCCAATGGTCGTCGAGGGTGATGCCGGCGACCACTTCGCAGGCGACCGCGATGCGCGCCTGCATCGCCGCGATCGCCATCGGCGCATGGAACTCCCAGGGCGTGGCGATGATCACGCCGTCGAGGCCGCCCTTGTCGAGCATCTTGCGGTAGGCGTCGTTGTCGCCGCCTTCGCCGTAGGTCGTCGGCTTGGGCCGGCCGGCCTTCTCGATCATCTTCAGCGCGCGGCCGAGCATGATCGGCTCGACGTCGCACAGCGCGACGACCTCGACGTCGTCGCGACGCACCAGTTCCTTGAGCAGCACCTGGCCGCGCATGCCGGTGCCGATCAGGCCCAGACGCAACTTCGAGCGTTTGCGGGCGAAGGCCGGCGTGAACGCGGTGCTGGCCAATACGGTGCCCGCGGTCGCGGAAGTAGCGAGGAAGTCGCGTCGGTTCATGCAGGTGCCTCGGTGGGTAGGGGGCGGGTGAGGAGTGAGGAGTGAGGAGTGAGGAGCGAGTAATAGCGAGGAGTGAGGAACGAGGACTGAGAAGTGAGAAGTGAGAAGTGAAAGGTGAGGCACTGGGAACGAGTCGAGACCATGCGAACTGCGGCAGCATCCGCCGCTCGCCCTCTTTACTCACTCCTCGCTATTACTCGCTCCTCGCTCCTCGCTCCTCGCCCCTCGCCCCTCGCCCCTACGCGCCCCTCAGCGGGTGATACGCGATGGCTTCGATCTCGATCTTGCAATCGACCATCATTTGCGAGCGCACGCACGAACGCGCCGGCGGCTGCTCGCCGAAGTACTCGCGGTAGACGCGGTTGAAGCTCCAGAAGTCGCGGGTGTCGTCCAGCCAGACGGTGATCTTGACCACGTGGCTCAAGTCGCAGCCGGCCAGGCCAAGCACTTTCTTGACGTTCTCCATGGTCCGGCGCGTCTGCGCCTCGATGCCGCCCTGTTCGATTTCGCCGCGCTCGTTCATGGCGACCTGGCCGGAGATGTAGACGAAGTCGCCGGCGCGCACCGCCGGCGAGAACGGCAGTTGTTGGCCGCCGGCGCCGCTGGGCTCCAGGCCGTAACGGACGATGGAATTGGAATCGCTCATGGATGGACTCTCTGCATAGGGAGGAACGGGAAGAGCGAAGCTACGACGACCGGCGTGCTCCGCCGCGCCACTCGCAGATCGCGGGCAGCATGGCGGCGGCGCTCGGATTCGGATGGCACATTCAAGGCCTTCCCGTTGCCGACGTGAAAGTATCTTACAAACTTTCACGATGCATTTTGCACTGCACCATGGCGGTTTATCAGGGCCTCTGCTACATTTCCATTGCCCATCAAGCCATCTGTGTTTGAAATTTACAGGAATGATCGGATGACCAGGGGAACCGCGCTGTGATCCATTCGCCGCACCCCGCTCCTGGGAGTCCGGCCGTGCGCCGGAGCTACGCGACCGGCACGCGACCGGCACGCAATCGGGCCCGTGCCTGCGCCGTTTCACCGTCGAACTGCGACCGAAATCCTGCGCAACGATCACGCCTTCGCCGCGCGGCCGCCACGACGGGGACACATGGATTCGCACGATCCCGCCTCGCGCAGAGAGTGTGCCGACGCCTCGCTCGGCACACCCAAAACCTCCGCTATCGGCGATATTCCGGTCTACCGTCATCACCCGCTGGTTCCCGATCGCCTCGTTGCGCTCGGTCCGACGCTGCGGGCGCCCCCATTGAAGGAATGATCCGTCCATGAGCCAAAGCCGTTTGACCTTGATCACCGGAGCCGCGGGCGGCATCGGCCGAGGATTGCTCACCCGTTTCGTCGTCGGCGGCGATCGTGTGCTCGCCCACGATCGCGATGCCGATGCGCTGGCCGCGCTGGCCGCGAGTTTCGCGCCCGGGCAGGTGCTGACCGCGGCGTCCGAGTTGTCCGATCTCGACGCCTTGCGCGCCGCACTCGCGCCGGTCACCCAGGCGCACGGCCCGATCGGCGCGGTCATCGCCAACGCCGGCAGCGCCGAAGGACTGAGCCTGGCCGGCACCGCGCCGGGCGCGTGGCAGCGCGACGTCGATGTGAACTTGAACGCCGGCTACTGCACGGTGGAAGCGGCGCTCGACGGGCTCAAACGTACCCGCGGCAACATCGTCTTCATCGGCTCGGTCAACGGCCTCGCCGCACTCGGCCATCCGGCCTACAGCGCGGCCAAGGCCGGCTTGATCAGCTACGCAAAATCGATCGCGATCGAATACGGCCGGCTCGGCCTGCGCGCCAACGTGATCTGCCCGGGCACGGTCAAGACCCAGGCCTGGCAGGCGCGCGCCGACAAGCATCCGCAAGTGTTCGAGGACTTGAAGAAGTGGTATCCGCTCGGCGACTTCGCCACGCCCGAGGACATCGCCGAAGCCGCCTGGTTCCTCGCCTCGCCGCAGGCGCGCATGATCAGCGGCGCGGTGCTGCCGGTCGACGGCGGCCTGATGGCCGGCAACCGGGTGATGGCTTCGGAACTCACCCTGGAGCCGTACTGATGACTGGGGCCGTACCTATGAACGCGGCACTGCGCGAGCTCGGACAGAACCTGTTGCTGCCCGGCGTCAAGGGATTGCCGTTGCAACAGGCCACGCGCCAGGACGCGATCGGCGGGCTCGGCCTGCATGTTCTCGACGGCAGCCTGTCGTATCCGGTCGCGGTGCTGCGCGAGTCCACCCTCGCCCACAACATCGCCTGGATGCGCGATTTCGTCGAACGCGCCGGCGCCCTGCTCGCGCCGCACGGCAAGACCACGATGAGCCCGCAGTTGTTCCAGGCCCAACTCGATGCCGGCGCCTGGGCGATCACCCTGGCGACGGTCCCGCAGTTGCGCATCGCTCATCGGTTCGGCGTGCGCCGGGTGCTGCTGGCCAATCAGCCGGTCGCGATCGCCGACATCGAAAGCCTGGCCGCGCTGCTGCGCGACGACCCCGGTTTCGAGGCCTGGGTCCTGGTCGATTCCTCGGCCGGCGCCCGACGCCTCGCCGAGGTGATGCAGCGGCTCGCACCGCAACGTCGATTGCCGGTATTGGTCGAGCTCGGCGCCGAAGGCGGCCGCACCGGCGTGCGCGGCCTCGACGCCGCGCTGGCGCTCGCGCGCGAAGTCGCCGCGAGCCCCGCGCTGCGCCTGGCCGGCATCGAAGGCTACGAAGGCCTGTGGGTCGGCGCCGATCGCGACAGCGACCTGGCACGCGTGCGCGGCCTGCTCGCCGAGCTGGTCGAGCTGACCCGCCGCTGCGATGGCGAGGGCCTGTTCGACGGCGAGGAGATTTTGATCAGCGCCGGCGGCTCGGCGTATTTCGATTTCGTCGCCGACGCCTTCGCCACGGTCGGCGCGACCACGCGCCCCCTGCGACGCGTGCTGCGCTCGGGGTGTTACCTCACCTCCGACCACGGCTTCTATCACGGCCTGCAACAGGAAATGCGCACCCGCCACGACGCCAGCTTCCGCCACGGCCTGCAACCGGCGCTGGAAGTGTGGGCGGCGGTGCAGTCGCGCCCGGAGCCGGGTCTGGCCCTGCTCACCCTCGGCAAGCGCGATGCGTCCTACGACATCGACCTGCCCAAGCCCCTGTGCTGGCACCGCCCCGGCGAGCCGGCGCCGGCGCCCATGCGCGATGCGCGCATCGCCAAGATGAACGACCAGCATGCCTATCTCGAACTGCCGCACGATCATCCGCTGCAGGTCGGCGATCTCGTCGCCACCGGCATTTCGCACCCTTGCACCACGTTCGACAAATGGCAGGTGCTGCTGACGGTCGACGACGGTTATCGCGTCACCGGCGCCATCAATACTTTCTTCTGAACGCGCCACCGACGCGATCGATACCCCCTAATCGCCGCATGATCGGCGCGATCGACAATCTTCCGAGGAACGACCCCATCGTGTCCGACAACCTCATCCCCAAGATCCGCGGAGCGCTCGACACCTTGCGTCCGGCCGAACGCAAGGTCGCCGAGACCGTGCTGGCCGATCTGGACTTCGCGATCCACGCCAGCATCGGCGCGCTGGCGATACGCGCCAATGTTTCCGAGCCCAGCGTGACCCGCTTCTGCCGCGCGATCGGCTGCGAAGGCCTGCGCCAGTTCAAGGTCCAGCTCGCCCACAGCCTGGCCGTCGGCGTGCCCTACCAGACCGTCACCATCGACAAGGACGACGACGCCGCGACCCTGGTGCACAAGGTCTGCGACAGCATCTCCGCGGCCCTGCACGATGTACGCGAGCGCACCGACCCGGCCGCGCTCGACGCCGCCGCCGGCTTGATCGCCGGCGCTCGCCGCGTGTGCTGCATCGGCGTCGGCTCGGGCTCGGGCGTGGTCGCGCAGGACGCCTTCCTGCGCTTCCTGCGCCTGGACATCGCCGCCACCGCCCACAGCGACGGCCATCTGCAGCGGCTCGCCTCGGGCATGCTCGACGCCAACGACGTGCTGTTCGCGATCTCTCTGTCGGGCCGCAGCCCCGAGGTCAACGACAGCGTGCGCATCGCCAAGCAGCGCGGCGCGCGCATCATCGCCCTGACCCAGGCCGGCGCGCCGCTGGGTTGGGACGCCGACGTGCCGCTGCTGTTGCCGCCGTCGAGCGCGGCGACGCCGTACTCGCCCGGCGTGTCGCGGCTGATGCAGTTGGCCGTGATCGACATGCTGGCGATCGCAGTCGCGCTGCGCCAGGAACCGGGCGTGCTGGAGAAGGCGCGCCGGGCCAAGGCCGAAGTCGAACGCACCCAGGTTCCCGGCCGCTCATGAGCGCGAGATTCGCACCGGCGGCAGCCACCTTCGATCTGGTCATCGCCGACGCCTGGGTGCTCGACGGCAGCGGCGGCCCCGGCTACCGCGCCGATGTCGCCGTCGACGGCGAGCGCATCGCCGCGATCGGCGCGCCCCACAGCCTGCACGGACGCAAACGCGAGGACGCATGCGGGCTCGCACTGGCACCGGGCTTCATCGACGTCCACACCCACGACGACCGCGCGGTGCTCGACGACCCCGGCGTGTTCAACAAGCTCAGCCAGGGCGTGACCACGGTGATCGCCGGCAATTGCGGGATCAGCCTGGCGCCATGGCGCGCCGACCGCGAACCGCCGGCGCCGCTGTCGTTGATCGGAGGCCAGGCCGATTTCCGTTTCGAACGCTTCCGCGACTACCTCGATGCGGTCGATGCGGCGCGCCCGGCGGTCAACGTCGCGGCGATGGTCGGTCATTCGACCCTGCGCATCGCCGAGGTCGCCGACCTCGGCCGCGCCGCCGACGATGCCGAGATCGAACGCATGCGCGCGCGCTTGCGCGAGGCGATGCAGGCCGGCGCGATCGGTTTCTCCAGCGGCCTGTTCTACCAGCCGAGCCGGGCCGCGCCGAACAGCGAAGTGATCGAACTCGTCCGCGAGAGCGGCGCCTACGGCGGCGTCTACGCCTCGCACCTGCGCGACGAATACGACGGTGTGCTCGAAGCGATCGACGAAGCCGTCGACGCCGGCGAAGCCGCGCACACCCCGGTCGTGCTGTCGCATCACAAATGCGCCGGCCCCGCGAACTGGGGCCGCACCGTTGAGACCCTGGCGCGCATCGACGAACGCCGCCGCCGCCATTGGGTCGGCCTCGACGCCTACCCCTACACGGCCGGCTCGACCGTGCTCGATCCGGACTACGTCGACGGGGCGATCCGGATCCTGGTGAGCTGGTCGACGCCGCACCCCGAACAGGCCGGTCGCGACCTGAGCGACATCGCCGCCGATTGGCGGGTCGACCAGAAAGAAGCCGCGCGCCGCCTGCACCCGGCCGGTGCGGTGTATTTCCAGATGCGCGAGGACGACGTCCGCCGCGTGCTCAGCCACGACCGCACCATGATCGGTTCCGACGGCCTGCCGCACGACGCCCACCCGCATCCGCGCCTGTGGGGCGCGTTTCCGCGCGTGCTCGGCCATTACTGCCGCGACCAGGGCTTGTTCCATCTGCCCGAAGCGGTGCGCCGCATGACCTCGCTGTCGGCCGACAGCTTCGGCCTCAAACGGCGCGGACGCATCGCCCCCGGACTCGCCGCCGATTTGGTTCTGTTCGATCCCGACACCATCGCCGACCGCGCCACCTTCGCCGAACCCAAGCAAGCGGCCGCGGGCATCCGCGCGGTCTGGGTCGGCGGCGCCTGCGCCTTGCGCGATGCCCACGCCACCGGCGAACGCCGCGGCCGCGTCCTGCGCCGCGAGGAGGAACGCCATGCTCGATGAATCGCTCCACCGCAACGCCCCCAACACCGGCACCGCGATCGCCCTGATCGGCGTCGACTGGGGCTCCACCCATCTGCGCGTGCACGCCTTCGACGCGCTCGGCGGCATCATCGCCACGCGCCAGAGCGCGCGCGGCATGGCCTCGCTGCATTCGCCCGAGGCCTTCGCCGCCGCGCTCGACGACCTGCTCAGCGTCGACCTCGACGACGGCGACGCGCCGATCTTGCTGGCCGGCATGGTCGGCGCGCGCAACGGTTGGCAGGAAGCGCCGTACGCGCCGTTGCCCGCCCATGCCGATGCGCTCGCCTCGGCGTTGCAGCCGCTGACGTTCAAGCAGCGCCGCGCCGCGATCGTGCCCGGCGTCAGCGGCGCCAGCGATGGCTTCGACGACGTCATGCGCGGCGAAGAGACCCAGGCGCTCGGCGTGCCGCCCGGAACGCGACGCGTAGCCGCACCGGGCACGCACAGCAAATGGCTGACCCTGGACGGCGGCGGCGTGGTCGGGTTTTCGACCTATCCGACCGGCGAGATTTATTCCCTGTTGCTGCATCACAGCCTGCTCGGGCGCGGCCTGCCGGCCGAGGCCTGGTCGGAACGCGGCTTCATCAAGGGCCTGGACACCGCGCGCGAACGTCCCGACTGGTTGCACCAGTTGTTCGGCGTGCGCGCACGCAACGTCCGCGACGCCGCGCCGGTCGAGGAATTGCCGGCGTTCCTGTCCGGCCTGTTGATCGGCTACGAGTGCCTGGCCGCCAACAACGAACCCGGCGACGGCGGCGAAGTCGCGGTGATCGGCGGCGCCAAGCTCGCCGCGACCTACGCCCTGGCGCTGCGCCGCTACGGCATCCCCCACTACATCATCGAAGGCGACACCGCGTTTTGCCGCGGCTTGTGGCGCATCGCAAAGGCAGCCCGATTCGTATGACCCTCGCCACGTCTCTGCCTCTGCCGAGCACGCTGCCGGCCTGGCTCGTCCAGTCGCCGTTCGTCGCGATCCTGCGCGGCATCACCCCCGACGAGGCCCTGCCGGTCGGCGAAGCGCTGTGGGATGCGGGCTGGCGCATCATCGAAGTGCCGCTGAATTCGCCGGATGCGTTCGAGAGCATCGCCCGCCTGCAACGGCGTTTCGGCGATGCGATCCTGCTCGGCGCCGGCACCGTGCGCCGCGCCGACGAAGTCGACACCCTGGTCCGCATCGGCGCGCGCCTGATGGTCTGCCCGCACACCGATCCGGCGCTGATCGGCTACGCCAAGGCCTGCGGCTTGTTCGCCCTGCCGGGCGCGGCGACCCCGAGCGAATGCCTGGCCGCCCTCGACGCCGGCGCCGACGGGCTCAAGCTGTTTCCGGCCGATGCACTCGGCCCGGCGATGCTGAGCGCCCTGCGCGCGGTGCTGCCCGCCGGCACCGCGGTGCTGCCGGTCGGCGGCATCCACACCGACCTGCTCGCGATCTGGCGCAAGGCCGGAGCGATCGGCTTCGGCATCGGCGGCACCTTGTACAAGCCCGGCACGACCGCGCCGCAGGTCGCCTCGACCGCGCAGGCCTTCAACGAAGCGTGGCTGGAATCGGTACCGACACCGCGCGGCTTGCGTTCGTAAGCGATCGCCCGGTCACGCCCCCAAGCATCCGGCCGCTGACGACGGGCTAGAAATGGGCAACCCGGGTTTTCTCGACAGTCCGGCTGCGGCCGACTCGATGGCCCGGGGGCCAACCGCCTTGGCGAACGCCCTGCAGGTTCAGTCGGGCTGCGACCCGCCGGCCGTCGACTCGATCAACGCCGTCACCTCGTCGAGCAATCCCCGCATGGCCGACTTGGCTCGCTCGCCATCGCCCGATGCGATCGCTTCGTATACGCGCGCGTGGTCCTCCACGCTGGCCAGATCGACGCCCTTGGAACGATTGGTGACCCCGATCGAAATCCGCAACGCGGTATCGACCAGGTCGCGCAGGCGCGAATAGAAGCGGTTGCCGCTGGCTTCCAGCACCGCGACATGGAAGGCGATGTCCGATTCGAGCGCATCCCCTTCGCCCAGCTCGGCGGCGCGCATGCGCTCGATCGCGGCCTCGATCCGGGCGATGGCTTCGGCATCGCCGCGTTGCGCCGCCAGCATCGCCGCCATCGGCTCGACCGCAAGCCGCACCTGAGTGAACTCGAGCAACAGGCCGATGGAGAACTTGCGCTCCAGCAACCAGCGCAAGACGTCCGGATCGAGCAGGTTCCAGTTCGTCTCGGGCTCGATGATGGTGCCGCGCTTCGGCCGCGCACTGAGCAAACCCTTGGCCGTGAGCATCTTGACTGCCTCGCGCACGATGCTGCGGCTGGCGCGAAGCTGCACGCACAGTTCGGCCTCGGTCGGGAATGCCTGCTCCGGACCGTAGTGACCGGTCACGATCGCCTCGCCCAGAGATTCGACGATTCGCCTGGTCAGGCTTGCGGAACGAGGCAATCGATTCATACGGTCAGCTCCGGTAATGGCTCTCGCGACAGGGCCTGCGTGCCATCGAAGAGGCGAGGCCCGGCCAACCCGATAAGGCCGCGGCCTGTCATGCCTGCAAACTCGGAGCCTTCCGCCATGCCGGAGCATTATCGCGGAGGCCTGCGGCAATAGCCACGCAAGCCGGCAAGCGGGCATCGCTGCGCGGTATCAAAACAGGGCCGGGCAAGCGCCCCAAGCGCGGCCGATCCGCTGCAATCGGCGCGGCGCCGCAGGAACCGACCGCGGCTCACCACCACGTGGCATAGAGCGCCACGAGTATCGCGACCACCGCCAGGGCCGCGATGTTGAAGCCCGCGCTGGTGCGGAAGCTGACGCCCTCGACCTCGATGCGGTTCACCCCGGCCCGCGACGGGACGAGCAGCGACACCGCCATCGCCAGCAGTCCGGTGACCAGAAACACCAGGCTCATGCGATCCAGGAACGGCAGCGACGGCCATACCATCTTGAACAGATAAGAGAACGCGACCGAGCCCGTCGCCGCGGCGATCGCGCCTGCCTCGTTCGCACGCTTCCAGAACAAGCCCAGCAGGAAGATCACGGTGATGCCCGGCGTGAAGAATCCGGTGAACTCCTGAATGAACTGGAACGCTTGATCCGACTTGCCCAACAAGGGGCGGGCGGTCATCGCCGCGATGACGACCGCCACCGTCGCGACGATTCTTCCGACCCTGACCAGGCGGCGTTGGCGCACGGGGTCATCGTCCGAATCGGAGCCGCGGCGTGCGCCCGCCGCATACTTGTCAAACAGGTCCAGGGTGAAGATGGTCGCTATCGAATTGATCTTGGAAGCCATGCTGGAAATGACGGCGGCGATCAATGCCGAGAACACCAGGCCGAGCACTCCGGGCGGCAGCAGGCGCATCATCGTCGGGTAGGCCTCGTCCGGCTTGGACAGATCCGGGGCCAGCACGACCGCGGCGATGCCCGGCAGCACGATGATGATGGGCATCAACAGCTTCAGGAACGCGGCGAATATCACCCCTTTCTGCGCCTGATCCAGATCGCGCGCGGCCAGCGCGCGTTGAATGATGTACTGATTGAAGCCCCAGTAACTCAAGTTGGCCAGCCACATCCCGCCTATCAGCACCGACAACCCCGGCAGGTCCCGATAGAAGGGATTGTCCGGCTTCAGGATCATGTGGAAATGATCGGGAGCGCGCTCGACCAGCACCCGGAAACCGGCGCCGATGCCGGCCCCGTCGCCGATCTTGTCGAGGGTCAGCCCGGACACCAACAGGCCTCCCAACACCAGCAGCGCCACTTGCACGATGTCGGTCAACGCCACCGCTTTCAAGCCGCCGTACAACTGATACAACAGCGCGAACGCGGCAAGCAGATACAGCGCCGTGCCCTGGTCGATACCGGCGATCTGGTTCACGGCGATCGAGCCGAGCCAGGCGATCGAGGTCAGGTTCACGAACACGTACAACGCGAGCCAGAACACCGTCATGAGGTTGCGGATGCCGGTCCCGTAGCGTTGCTCCAGGAACTGCGGCATCGTGACGATGCGGTTGTGCAGAAAGATCGGCAGTATCCACTTGCCCACGATCAGCAAGGTCGCGGCCGCCATCCATTCGTAGGATGCGATGGCGAGCCCCAGCGCATACCCGGAACCGGACATGCCGATGATTTGCTCGGCGGAGATGTTCGCGGCGATCAGAGAGGTCCCGATCGCCCACCACGGTAGCGATCGCGAGGCGAGAAAGTAGTCGTTGCTGTTTTTCTTGCGTCCGTGTTTCTCCCGCGCGACCCAATGCGCCAGGCCGAAGATCGCGACGGCGTAGACGCCGATGATGACCAGATCGAGCGTCGACAATGTCATGCATCCACCGCGCTTGCGTCTTTGCGGTATGCCGCGACGACCGCCATGAAGGCATCGGCACGGGCGGCGACCTCGGCCGCGGTCATCCCGGGCCGATACAGGCTGTTTCCGAGGCCATAACCATCGACCCCGGCACGAAGCCAATGCGCCGCGTTGTGCTCGTCCACGCCGCCGACGGCGCAGACGCTCACCCCGGCCGGGAGCACGGCTCGCAGCGCGCGCAAATGGGCGGGGCCATAGGTCGAAGCCGGGAACAGTTTGAGCCGGGTCGCTCCCGCAGCGATCGCGTCGAAAGCCTCGCTGGCGGTGCCCACGCCCGGCATCGGCACCATGCCCAGTTCCAGGGCGCGCCGTATGACCGCGGCGTCGGTGTTGGGCGCCACCAGCAGGCGCCCTCCGGTCTCGTGCAACTGCTCGACCTGGCGCAGGTCGAGCACGGTGCCGGCGCCGCACAGGCAATCGCGACCGAAAGCCCGCTGCAGCAGCCCGATGCTGACGAAGGGATCGGGCGAGTTGAGCGGAATCTCGATTCCGCCCACGCCGCGCTCGACGAGCGCCTCGGCGATGCGAAGCACTTCGCCCGGGGTAATTCCGCGCAGGATCGCTATGACGAACGGCGTTGCGTGACTTTGGGACGGCATCTGATCGCTGCTCCAGCCTGCATGGTCGAGCGGGTACTGCGCCTGGGAATACTCATCCCCGGCTCATCCGGCGGCGTCATGGCGCCTCTGTCGCCTGCCGGACGATGGTTTAAAGTACTTATATATGATAAAAGTGCAGCCTGTCCATCGCCATCATTTCGCCGACTGCCTATGAGCCTCATTGCCCGGATAGAAACCTTCCGCGTGCCGCCGCGCTGGCTGTTCGTGCGTGTCGAAACGACCGATGGCGCGGTAGGTTGGGGAGAAGCCAGTCTGGAGGGGCATGTCGAGGCCGTCGATGGCGCTTATGAAGCGCTGCGCGATCGCTTCGTCGGCGCCGACGCGGATCGGATCGAAGACATATGGCAGGTCGCCTATCGCCTGGGTTTCTACCGCGGCGGGCCGGTGCTGATGTCGGCGCTGGCCGGCCTGGATCACGCTCTGTGGGACTTGTTGGCCAGGCGTCTGGGGCTTCCCGTGTGGCAACTGCTGGGAGGCAAGGTGCGCGACCGCATCGCCGTCTATGCCTGGGTCGGCGGCGATCGCCCCGGCGAGGTCGAACAGGCCAGCCGAGTCCGCCAGCAACAGGGCTTCACCGCCGTCAAGATGAATGCCACCGAGGACCTGGACTGGCTGGCCCGTCCGCGCGACCTGGACCCGGTGCTCGAACGCGTTGCGGCGGTGCGGGCGCTCGGGCTGGACGTCGGCCTGGATTTCCACGGCCGCGTGCACAGGCCGATGGTGCGCTCGCTGATCAGCGCATTGGAACCGCTGAGCCCGCTCTTCATCGAAGAACCCGTCCTGTCGGAGCATCCCGAGGCGCTCGCGCAACTGGCGCAGTTCACCAAGTTGCCGATCGCGATAGGCGAGCGGCTGTACAGCCGATGGGACTTCAAGCCGTTCCTGCAGGCGGCGGCGGTCGATATCCTGCAACCGGACTTGAGTCATGCCGGCGGAATTTCCGAATGCCGGCGCATCGCCGCCATGGCCGAAGCCTACGATGTCGCCATCGCACCGCACTGCCCGCTCGGCCCCCTGGCCCTCGCCGCCTGCCTGCAGTTGGCCGCCGCCACGCCCAACTTCGTGATTCAGGAAATGTCGCTGGGCATCCACTACAACAGCGCCGAGTACGACTTGCTGACCTACCTGAGCAATCCGCAGGTGTTCGACATCCGTGCGGGCTATGTCGATGTGCCCTCCGGCCCGGGCCTGGGCATCGAGATCGACGAGGCCAGGGTGCGCGAGGCCGCGCGCATACCGCACACTTGGCGCAACCCGGTCTGGCGCGGCGCCGATGGGAGCATTCGCGAATGGTGAGTTCCGCACGACGTTTCGAAGGCCGCACCGTGCTGATCACCGGCGGCCTCGGGGGCATCGGCCTGGCGTGCGCGAAGCGCTTCGCCGCGGAAGGCGCGAGCCTCGCCCTGATCGACTTTCGCCAGGATCGTCACAGCAAAGCGACCGAGGCCTGCCGCGCCGCCGGAGCGGCGCATGTCGTCGTGCTGTCCTGCGACGTATCCGATGAAGGCCAGGTCGATGCCGCTTGTGGCGCCGTGCGCGAGCGCCTCGGCGGCCACGACATCGTCGTCAACACCGCCGGGCTGATGCTGTTCAAGCCGCTGGAAGACTTCAGCAGCGACGAGTGGCGGCGACTGCTCGGCGTCAACCTGCTCGGGCCGGTGCATTTCACCCGCGAATGGCTGCGTCATGCCGCGCCCGGCGGCGCGATGGTCAATATCGCCAGCGTGCACGCCTCGATGACGACACCGATGGTGGCGCCGTATGCCGCGGCCAAGGCCGCCCTGCTGTCGCTGACCCGCAGCGCCGCGATCGAGGGCGCCGCGAAGGGCCTGCGCGCGAACGCGGTGGTGCCCGGCGCGATCGACACCCCGATGTTATGGTCCAACCCGAATCTGCAATCGGGCGCCGAAGTCATCTCCGCCGAAGACATCGGCACGCCGGACGACGTCGCCGGGGCGGTCCTGTTTTTGGCCTGCGACGAAGCGCGGTTCGTGACCGGCGCGAGCCTGGAAGTCAGCGGCGGGCGTCTGGCGAGACTGTAACGCGACGCGCTCCCTTCATCGCCGATACGAGCGCTATTTCGCGCACTCCAGCGCAGTGCCCCTATCTTGCCGGCAAAGCGCTCAGCGCTTGATGCGGCCGATGTTCGCGCGCGAATCCACGACGATACCGAGCATCGCCTCGCGCGCCGCGACCGGCCGTTGCAGCCGGATCGCCTCGAGCACGGCGAAATGCCGCGGCAGCGAGTACTTGAAGTCGACCACCTTGCTCGCCGACAGGGAAAAGTAGGTCGCCAACGCGGTCTCGACGACCGAGAACAGCGACACCATCAACTCGTTGTTGGTCGCTTCCAGCACGCTTTGATGGAACTCGAGATCGGCCTGGGTCCAGGCTTTCAGATCCTGCGCCGCATCCATGGCGCCGTACGCACTCTTGATTCGCGCCAGTTGCTTCCGGTCGCGCCGCTTCGCCGCGGCGGCAGCGGCGGCCGGCTCGATGATCTCGCGCATCTCCGACAGCTTCTCGACGAAGTCGTCGGTAGGCATCGTCTCGCATCGCCACGCCAGCACATCGGCATCGAGTTGGTTCCAATACTGCTTTTCGCGCACGCGGGTGCCGGTCTTCTGCCGCGTCTCGATCAGGCCTTTCGAGGTAAGCACCTTCAAGGACTCGCGCAACGCGGTCCGACTGATGGCCATGCGCTCTGCAAGGGTTTCCTCGCGCGGCAGCAGTTCGCCCGGTTTCAGCGTGCCGCCGACGATCTGCCTGCCCAATTCCTGGACCACCTGGCTGTGCAAGTTGCGAATGGAAACAGGCTTCAACGGAGAGCATCCCTTGCATTCGGTCGCGCAACAGCGGCGTCGCGCGTATGAGTTTCTATTGTTACATCTAACACACTAGTCGACGACGCAACGCAGCGCATCCGTCGGGCACCGCCCCATGGCGTCGAACACCTGAAACGCTCGGCATCATGCGAACGAGCGCGCGTTTTCGGCGACCGACGCATCGCGTCTGCACTCGCCGCAGCGCCGACGACTCTCGCTCGAACAGTACTTCGTGCCGTCCCTTGAACGCACGACATGGATGTTGCCGCGCAACATCGAATCGTTCCAGTGCTGCCGTAATGCGCCACGACACTCACTCAGTGACAGACGGATCGAAGGATCGATAAGCGGTACTTGACTCAAAAAAGAATAAGTACTTATATATGATAAATAGAACTAGATCCGATCAGCAGTCAGCAAGGGGGAGGGCGTAATGAAGTTGCAGCAGCAAGCGAACAAGCGGCGCGTGCAGATCGAGCGGTCCCGGCTCGCGTGGAGCCTCATGGCCGTGATGGCCTGCGCCGGTACCGCGCAGGCCCAATCGATCACCGGCGGCCTGTACGGATACGCGCCGACGCAGGGCCAGGTGAGCGTGTTGGTCGAAAACCCGGAAACGGGCTTCCGCAGAGAACTCAAAGTCGATGCGAACGGCCGCTACACCGCCTCCGGCCTCAACCCCGGCGGCTACACGGTAAAAATCAGCCGCGATGGGCAGTTGCTTTCCGAGAACCGGATCAGCGTGCGGCCGAACAGCGACACCGCCGTCGCCGCGGCGAGTGCGCAGAACGCGGCCACCGAGCTCGATACCGTCGTCGTGACCGGTACCTCGATGGCGACCGAAGTCACGCCGATCGACGTGTCGACCCCGGAACTTACCAATCATTACAGCCGCGAACTGATCAACGGCCTACCCCTGCCTCCGTCGGCGACTCCCGAACGCATCGCGCTGTTGCGCTCGAACGCACGCCACGACTCCAACACCACCGGTCTGGTGCAGCTCGGCGGCGCCTCGCCGGCCGAGAATCGTTATTACTTGAACGAGTTCGATACGACCAACGACCGAACCTCGCTCGGCTCCAACCGCCTGCCGCGGGAAGCCATCCAGGACACCGAAGTGCTAGCGGGCAGCTTCGGCGCCTCATGGACCAACGCCACCGGCGGCATCATGGCGCAGACGGTGCGCCAGGGCAGCAACAGCTTTCGCGCGGGCTATTCGCTGTACCTGACGCCGCCGACGTCGCGCCTGCTGAACCCGCGCGAGAAGGACATCTACGGCGGCGACGACTCCTACTACAAGTACGTGTCCAACAATCACCGCGATTCGAGCGCGACGCAGTATGCCTGGGGCTCGGGCGCGCTGATCAAGGACAAGTTGTTCGCGTTCGTCCTGTTGGGCAAGACCTCGCCCTGGAAGAGCTACCGCTACACCATCAACCGCGCAACGACCACGACCAGCAGCAACAAGAACGCGCTGGTGAACCTGACCTGGAACATCAACGACGATCAGACCTTCAACCTGATCGGTTCGCGCGACTGGAACGAGTCGGATACGGACACGTACTTGCTGAAAGGCAACTACACGACCGAGCGGGGCGCGTTTTCGCAGACCTCGCATTCCCCGGCCCGCCAGCGGATGCTGATCGGCAACTACCACTGGAACATCACCGACGACCTGCAACTGCGGCTGATGGGCGGCTACCTGGGCCAGATCAACGATCGCGCCCACGGCTCCGAGGACATTCCCTATGTCGACGAGTACAACAGCGCCACCCAGAAGACGGTCAACATCGGCGTGAACGAGCGCACCGTCAATTTCCGTCCCGACGACTATTGGCGCCGCGGCTACAAAGGCGATCTGACCTGGAACCTCCAGGACCACAAGATCGTGTTCGGCCTGGAGCATTACGTGCACTACCTCGGCCAGGACTGGCATACGCCGTTCGCCGGCTGGTACACCTATTACGACCGGCCGAACACCGTGCAGTTGCAGAACGGCGAGCGGGTCAACGGCAAGTACGTGCAGCATTTCCTCAATCGCGAGTTCGGCCGGATGTTCTCGGTCAACCAGGCGGCCTATATCGAGGACTACTGGCAGCTGAGCGATCGCGTCATGGTCTACGCAGGCCTGCGCTACGACAAGTACGTCAACAAGGATGCCCTGGAACGGCGCTTGTTCTCGTTCCCGATGTACTCGCCGCGACTGGGCCTGTCCTGGGACGTCAACAGCGACTCCAGCCTCAAGGTCGGCGCGAACCTGGGCAGGTACTCGCTGTCGATGCCGTCCAACTTCAGCTTCGGCGTGGCGCAGGCGCGTTCGACCACCACCAAGTGGTACCGCTACACCGGCATCGACCCGGTCACCAAGGCGCCGACCGGCCTCACCCAGATAGGCCCGGCCTATGTTCCTCCCGGGCGCGACGGCAATCCGCCGCAGACGCACGAGGTGTCCGCGACCAACCTGAAGGCGCCTTACAAGGACGAGTTCCAGGCCTACGTGCAGAAGGAACTGCCGGGCAACTGGATCGGGCAAGTCGATTTCGGCTACTCGACGCTGAAGCGCGTCATCAATCAGACCTGTTACAACCAGGGCATCGTCGACTGGGCGAATGCGCACGGCTATCCGGACTACGAAGCGGACGATATCGCCTGTTTCGAGGTGAATCCTGGCGAAGACGTCACCGTGCTGCGCGATTTTGCCGGCAACGGCAAACTGCAATCGCTGCGGGTGCCCGCCTCGGCCTTCGGCCTGCCGAAGCCCAAGAACAAATACATCCACCTGACCTTCGACCTCAATCACCATCGCAGCGACGACGAACCCTATTACCTCGGCCTGAGCTACACCTGGTCGCGTTCGTTCGGCAACGACAACGGGTTTCTCGACCTGGAAGGCCATAACGCGGGCTACATCGGGCAAACCGGCCGCTACGACTTCCCCGAGATCACCCTCGGCGCCAACGGCAACCTGATCAACGATGTGCGCCACAAGCTCACAGCGTCCGGCGTCTACTACTTCAAGAACGGCCTGCGCGTGGGCGGCATCCTCAACGTGCAATCCGGGCAACCGGTCACCTGCTTCGGCCTGAAGCCCGATGTCGACAGCCTGTCGTACAACTGGGGCAGTTGGGGACATTACTGCGACACGAAGACCGACCCGGTCGGCGTCACCCCGGCGGGCACCATGGGACGGCTGCCCTGGTTCTGGCAGTTGGATTTGAATGTCGGCTACGACCTGAGCGTCGGCGAACACCACAAGCTCAGCCTCGACCTCGGCATACAAAACCTCACCAACCGCCGCGGCATTACCGACCGCTACAACACCTTCAGCGCCGACATCAACGCCGACAACACGGTCGTACCCGATATCAATTTCCTGATTCCGAGCCAATACCAGGCGCCGCGGACGACCTCGCTGGTGCTGCGTTACGAGTTCAAGTAGCACCCGGCCCGGCGCAGCTTGCACCCATCCCATTCTTCGAACACCGAATCATGAGGACACCCGCATGGCTAACTTTTCCGTGTACACCGCATCGGCCCTGGCCGGTCTGTTGCTTGCCGCGGCGCCCCCGCCGGCAGCGGCGACCACTCCGGCCGGCACCTGGGTGTTGGCGAATCCCTCCCCGCAAGTGAAGGATTACTTCCTGCGTATCGACGTGGATCCGGGCGAGCAATACCCCGAGCACACCGACTCCGCCTCGAACGTCTACTTCGCGCAGTACATCAAGTTCAACAACGCGAACGGCGGCTACTGGGGCATGCAGCGCGCGAGCGGAGAAAAGCGCGCGCTGGTATCGATCTGGAACGGCACCGGCGCGATGGGCGATCGCCTTCCGCCGGTGGATTGTTACGAGTTCGGCGCGTGCTCCAGCATCAAGGGGCAATACACCTGGAAAGTCGGGCACCAGTACAGGATGCGGGCAGAGGCCAGTCCGCGTTACGGCGGCGACTGGTGGCAGATGACGCTGTACGACCTGACGCTCGGCACCGCCGAGGTGCTGGGGCAGATCAGCGTGCCCTCCAACTGGGGTGGCTTGCACAAGGAAAATGGAATGTTCCTTGAGTATTTCTATGCCGACCCTTACCAGTGTTATTCGCTCCGACACGCCCGGGCCACCATTGCGCCGGTACGCGGCAACTGGGGCCAGGACACGGCCCTGGCCAGTTTCAACGGCACCGCCTACGGCAGCCCGCACCCTTGCGACTCGTCGTGGCTGCTGCCGGGCATGACGCATGCCGGCTACGGCTCGATCTCGTGGGCGGAAAGCGACGGCACCGTCAATGCGGTAGGCAATCAGTACCGCGGGCTGTACGAGTGGGGCCAGTACAACAAGCAGGCCACCGCCGGCATGTACTTCGCGGCCGACCTCTCCGTCGACTACCCCTACCTGTACCGCGCGAAACACAACGGCGCCTACGGCCCGTTCCCGCCGCAAGGGCAGTCGAATGCGGATTGGCAGTCGATCGGCCGGGGCTATCCCGTCATCAACGATCTCTACCATCGAAACCAACCGCTGAGGAGCTGGGCCGAACGCAACGAAGCCTACGTCGCGGTCGGCGACTATTTCTACTACGACAACCCCAATACCGGCGATCTCGAATATTTCACCCTGGTCAAGAAAGGGGCGCAGTACTTCCCTGTCGACAAGACCAGCAACGAGTTCTGGACCTACAAGGGCCGCCACTACCGCAAGACCGAAACCGTTCCCGAGATGGCCATTCACCAATGGGGCGAGAACAACCGTTACGGCCGCGTGGGGTCGGTGTTCAAGTCGGGCGACAAGTATTTCCGGCTGAAGACCAGCAGCCAGTACTGGTACTTCCCGACCACGGCCACCGACAACAACCAGTGGCAGTTCATCGGTTATCACCCGTGACAGCGGCTGCCTAGTCAATAATCCCGGCCTGCCCGTTGCAACAAACGGGCGGGCCAGCGCGGCCTTGCCGATAGGCTTCGATTGCCCCCCAACCACACCGGCACGCAGATCATTCCGCAGAGCGAGCCCGAAGGAGGCGCTCAATGCGCAAGAGTCGATTCACCCAGGCGCAGATCGTGGAGATTCTCAAGGAGACCGACAGCGGCATCGCGATCAAGGACCTGGCCCGCAAGCACGGAGTCAGCGTGCCGACGTACTACTACTGGAGATCGAGGTACGGCGGCATGGACGTCGCCGAAACGGCCAGGGTTCGCGAACTGCAGGCCGAGAACAACGAGCTCAAGCGCCTGTATGCCGAGCAGGCGCTGGAGATTCATGCACTGAAGGAGGTCATCGCAAAACTGCCGGCTCATGCCGTGCACCCGTAAGGCAACATCCATCGCATCGCTCATCCTTCGCCGATAACGCGGGTCGCTTCCTGCCCGCGCGGCGGCCGACCTACGGAACCCGATCATGATCCAACGCGCACGTCGTCACCGCATCGCCGCCGCCCTGCTCGGCCTGGGACTCGCCTTCGCTTCGCTGGGAAGTTTCGCCGCGCCGCGTTTCGCCATCGAAGGCGACCGTTTCCTGCTCGACGGCAAGCCGCACATGATCCGTTCCGGCGAAATGCATTACCCGCGCATTCCGCGCGAGTTCTGGCGCGAGCGCCTGCGCCAGGCGCGTGCGATGGGCCTCAACACGGTCACCACCTACGTGTTCTGGAACCTGCACGAACCCGAGCCGGGTCGGTTCGATTTCAGCGGCAATCTCGACGTCGCCGCGTTCGTCCGCACCGCGAAAGAGGAAGGCCTGGACGTGATCGTGCGCCCCGGCCCCTACATCTGCACCGAACTGGAATTCGGCGGCTTTCCCGCCTGGCTGCTGCGCACCCCCGGCCTGCGCGTGCGCAGCATGGACCCGCGCTTTCTCACCGCGGTCGAACGCTACCTGCGCCGCACCCATGAAGAACTCGGACCTCTGTTGAGCACGCGCGGCGGGCCGATCCTGATGATGCAGGTCGAGAACGAGTATGGCTCCTACGGCCGCGACCGCGATTACATGGAAACGATCAAGCGGCAGATGATCGGCGCCGGTTTCGACCTGCCCTTGTTCACCTCCGACGGCGCCGGCCCGCATTATTTCGAGGGCGGGCCGCTGCCGGGCGTCACCGCGGTGATCAACTTCGACGGCGATGTCGCCGACGCCAAGGCCTCGTTCGAGCACCTCAAGGCCTTCCGCCCGCAGGGGCCGCGCATGGTCGGCGAATACTGGGCCGGCTGGTTCGACCATTGGGGCGAGCAGCACCACACCACGCCGCCCGAGCGTGCGGCGAGCACGGTCGATTGGTTCCTCGGCCAGGGCATCTCGTTCAACCTGTACATGTTCCATGGCGGCACCAGCTTCGGCTGGATGGCGGGCGCGAACTACAGCCGCGACATGCCGTATCAACCCGACACCACCAGCTACGACTACGACGCGCCGGTCGACGAAGCCGGCCGCATCACGCCGAAATACCGCGCCTTGCGCGAGGTCATCGGGCGTCATCTCGAAGCCGGCGAAAGTCTGCCGCCGATTCCCGAGTCTGCCACGCCGACCATCGCGATCGCGCCGTTCGTGCTGCGCGAATCGGTAAGCGTGCTCGACGCGCTGCCGGTGCTGAGCCGGCCGGTGCGTGCGCAACTGCCGCGGACCATGGAAGCGCTCGACCAGAACTACGGCTTCGTGCTCTATCGCAACACCGTGCCGCAGGGCGCCAGCGGCAAGCTGGTCGTCGACGAAGTGCGCGACTACGCGGTCGCGCTGGCCGACGGCAAGCCGGTGGGCACCCTGGACCGGCGCTTCGGCGAACGCGAGCTGGCGACCGACCTGAAGCCGGGGGAGCGGCTCGACTTGCTCGTCGAGAACATGGGCCGGATCAACTTCGGAACACACCTGGATGAAGAGCGCAAGGGCATCACCCGCTCGGTGACGGTTGGCAAGCAGGAACTGTTCGACTGGACCATGCACCCGCTGCCGCTGAGCGACCTGAGCGGCCTGCGTTATTCAAGCAAGACCGCACCGACCGGCCCGGCGTTCTGGCGCGGCAGCTTCGAACTCGACCGTGTTGGCAGCACCTTCCTCGACACCCGCGGTTGGGGCAAGGGCCATGTCTGGATCAACGGCCGTCACCTCGGCCGCTACTGGAAGATCGGCCCGCAGCAGACCCTGTTCGTGCCCGCTCCCTGGTTGCGCAAAGGCCGCAACGAAGTGGTCGTGCTCGACGTCGAAGGCGGCGGCGCGCGCAGCCTGCAGGGCCTGACCGACCCGGTCTACGAGACCGCGCCGGATGCCTTGAAACCGCGCACGAAGTAAGCGCCCGACGCGCAGCGCCGGCAGGCGAATCCTCCGCGACGACGATCGCGGGATTCGCCGTCCCGGCGCCGCGGCGAAGCCGCCGTTCCTAGCCTCATCGCCGGCCGAACACGCCGGCACGGCTGCGACGGCCGCCACGCTCCTCGCTAACGGAAACACCGACCGCCACCTCGGGTCGGCTGCCGGCGCAAGGCGATGGAGCTGCACGAACGCCGTTCATCCGGACGGCGAACCCACCACGGAGACCATCATGAAGATAGTGCGATCGATCCAACGCTGGGGCAGCCTGCTGCTGTTGTCGTTCCTCTCGCTAGGCGCTGCGGCCGGCGATACGCCGGGCACCTACACCAACTACGCCTTCGACCCCGCCATCGCCGGGCTCGACTCGGTGGATTTCGGCATCACCGTCGAAACCGATCCCGGCTATCGCGCCAACGTCTATTGGAGCAATCAATTCGCTTTCGTTGGAACGCCCTCCGGCGGCTACACCGGCATGCAGAGCAACGGCGGCAAGTCGCGCATGTTCCTGTTCTCGGTATGGGACGCGACCGAGGCCAAGGCCGGCAGCGCGGGCAGCTATTGTCTGAACTTCGACGGCGAAGGCGTCGGCAAGAGCTGTCGCATGGCCCATGAGTGGACAGCCGGCCATACCTACCGTTTCCGCGTCGCCCACGAAGGCAACCGCTGGTTCGGCGTGACCGTGACCGACCTGACCGGCGGCGGCTCGTTCAAGCTCGGCAGCATCCGCAGCGCGTCCACGCAGCTCTCTCCGAAGGGCATGGTCAACTGGACCGAATACTTCGAATGGAGTTCGCCTAAGTCGAACTGCTACAACCAACCGTACTCGGACGCGGAGTTCCTGCTCCCCATCGGCAATGGCGGCACCACGGTCGCCAGCGTTTCGAGCACCAAGATCAGCGCGCCCTGCGCAAGCCGCGTCGACAAGACCGCGGTCGGAAGCGTCCAGGTCAACGCCATCGGCAACTCGCTGCGCGGCACGGTGGTCAGCGGCAACAACCTGTGCATCGACGCCAAGGGCGGCGCGACGACGAGCAACGTGCCCGCACTGGGTTACGGCTGCCATACCGGCGAAAACCAGGCCTGGGTGCACGGCGTCGACCGCAGTCTGCGCCTGCAGGCCGATCTTTGCCTGGATGTCGAACAGCACCGCACCACCCCCGGCTCGCCGGTCATCGTCTACGCCTGCAACGGCGGCCGCAACCAGTTGTGGAACCAGGTCGGCAACCAACTGCGCAGCGATTTGTCGGGGTTGTGCCTGACCTCGTCGACCGCCGGCGCGCAACTGACCATCCAGACCTGCGGCACGCAGTCCACCCAGAACTGGACGGTGCGCAGGCCCGCACCCTGAAGTCCCCACGCGAAGAAGCGTGCGCTGCCTCGCGATGTCGCCGGCCATCCCGGCGACATCGCTCAGGCGGCACTTCCGGGCAGCGTCGTCCGCCGGCGGTCAAACCCGCTTGTCGTAGATCAGCCGGCTCGAACGTTGCAAGCCGGCATGCAAGGTGGGCGTGTGCTTGGCACCGGCGTAGAAATCCAGATCCACGGACATAGGCAGGAGTTCGGCCAGCTGTGCGTTCCAGCGTTTGGACCGGGAATTGAACGTCGCGAAGCCACCGCTAAAGTCCGCTCCAGGGGCGGCTTCGAGATCCAACTCGACGACCACGTCGATATCGCTGTCGGGTCGATGTTCGCCCCGAACGCGGCTGCCGAAGACGTGGACTCTTTCGATGATGGGTTCGCTTCGGGCCCATTCGATCAGGCGCTCTTCGATAGCGGATAGATCCATGGTTTTTATTCGTTCAACGGGTCATAGGACAAGCTAAGCACGGAGTCTAGTACCCGCTTCGCGATTTCCGACTCATCCGCGACCAAGCCAGTGCAATTGGAAGAACGAGTTGCCTGGGCCTTTCAAGCCTGAACCTCCGTTTCCGCCAAATCCAACAGTGCCAGCGCCATCGCCGCGATCTCTTCGCGCATGGTCAGCCGTTCGAGCCAGCGCGGCGGGATCGCGTCGATGCCGTAGAACGCGCCGGCGAGTTGGCCGCAGATCGCCGCGGTGGTGTCGGCGTCGTCGCCCAGGTTGGCCGCGCGCAGCACCGCGGTTTCGTAGTCGTCGCTGTGCAGGAAACACCACAGCGCGGCCTCCAGCGATTCGACGCTGTAGCCGGAGCCGACGATCGCGTCCTCGCGCTTGCCGGCGTATTCGCGGGCGTGGATGGCCGCCACCTTGGGGCTCGCCGGCGGCGGCATCGCCGGGGTCAGCACCGCTTCCTTGCCGGCGCCCATCAGCGCGGCGCGCAACTGCATCGCGAACAAACGCGAGCAGTCCAGGGCCTCGGCGGCGCCATGGGTGGTGCGGGTGGATTCGGCCGCATAGTGCTGGGCCGCCTCGGCATGCCGGCGCCACAGCATCGGCACCGGCGCCAGCCGCATCAGTGCGCCGTTGCCGGCCGCGCGCGGGCCGGTGTCGCCGGCGAAGGGATCGCCGCTGCCGAGATAGCGGGTCAGCGCCGCACTCACGGTCGTGCCGATGTCGAAGCACTCGCCGTTGCTGCTCATGTAGCCGACTTCGCGCCAGTTGCAGTAGCGGTTCATCTGGTCGCGCGCGTCGAAACCGCGTCGGTAGATCAGGCTCGCGGCCAGGCACAGGGCCATCGAAGTGTCGTCGGTCCACTGCCCCGCGCGCAGGTCGAACGGCCCGCCGCCGACCATGTCGGTCAGCGGCGCGAAGCTGCCGCGCGCGCTGAACTCGACGGTGGTGCCGACCGCATCGCCGCAGGCCAGGCCCAGCAGACAGCCCAGGTAGCGTTCGCGCAGACCGAGCGTCGGCACCGTCGTGCTCATGCGGCCTCCGGATCGATGTCTTCGTAGTTGGCCGGCTCGAAACGCGGCGTGCAGATCGCCAGGAACAGCAGATCGCCATCGCCGAGGTTGGCGATGCGTTGCGCCACGCCCGGCGGAATCACCACGACGTCGCCGGGGCCGACGATGCTCGGCGGCAAGTCGCCGACCTCGACCCGGCCGCGGCCTTCGAGCACGACGTAGCGCTCGCTGGTGCCGCGCAGGCGGTGCAGGCGGGTGGTAACGCCGGGCTCGACGCGGGCGCGCGCGATCGAAGCCTGCGGGTCGTCGCTGGAATTCCACCACTCGATGATGTGGCAGCGTTCTTCGAAGTAGTACTCGGCGGTGTCGGCGTTGGAAACGATGCGGGCCTGGGTCATTGCGCGGGCTTCGGCGGCGTGATGCCGCCAGCTTAGCCTGCGCCGGCGCCGGGCTTAAACGCCGACGCCGTGCGGCTCGACCACGCCGGTGGCGATGCCGGCCACGACCAGGCCGATCAATACGATCGAGAAGACGATGCGGCGCGTCAGGGCGTTGACGGTGCGCTTGCTGGTGCCTTTGTCGACCAGCATGTAGTACAGGCCGGCGCCGAGGTTGTAGAGGATCACCGCGAGAAAGGCGGCGACGAACAGGATCTTCATGATTCGGCCTTGCCCGCGAGCGGGCGGGTGCTGTTTCGGTGAGAGTCCGCTTGAGCGGCCGGCTCAGCGGTAGAGGTCGCGCGGCGAGCGCGCAACCAGCGCCAGCGAACGACGATGGCCAGGGTCATGACCAGCAGGAACAGGCCGTAGGCGACCGAACTGGCCAGCACCTGTTTCCAGATGGCGCCGGCGTTGGGGTCGGCGTTGTGCATGCTCCAGTGCATGCCCCAGCCGGCCAGCACGGTCGCGAGGATCAGGCTGGCGCTGTCGAAGACGGTGCGGGCGCCGCCGCGCGGCTGGCGCGGATAGGCCCAGAACAGCCAGGCCAGGATCGAAAACCACGGCACGAACAGGATCAGGGCCAGGTTGAGTTCGACTTGCGGATTCATGGCAGGGGGACTTCCGGAGGGGGCTCTTGCTACGGGAACCATTCTGCCCGGACCGGATCAGAAGACGTAGAATCAGATTTCGGATAAAAAACCATGTCAGTTGCGTCCCGGCTGAAACCGTCGCATGGCTCCAGACGGGACGAGGGGGCAGCTTGCGGAAGTGTTGCGGTGCGCATGGGTTTGACGGGACTCAGCGGTACCAAGGGTCCCTTGATGTTGTGGATTGGCCGGCGATGGCCCTCATCCGGCCCTCGGCCACCTTCTCCCGCGAAGCGGGAGAAGGGATAAAGCGCGCCCTCCCGCGGAGCGGGAGAAGGGAAAGGCATGCCCTCCCCGCAAAGCGGGAAAGGGAAACAGCAGCTTCGACCAGCCTCCACTTTCTTCGGACCCCACATGAAGCGTTATCAGGCCCTCGCCGACGACATCGCCCGTTCGATCCGCCAGGGGCTGCTGTCGCCCGGGCAGCGGCTGCCGTCGGTGCGCCAGGCCAGCGCGGCGCGGCAGCTCAGTCCGTCCACCGTGTTCCAGGCCTATTACCTGCTGGAGGCGCAGGGGCTGGTGCAGTCGCGGGCGCGCTCGGGCTATTACGTCAGCGAGCAGGCCCGAACGCTGCCACCGGAACCCGATGCGGCCTCGCAGCCGGACGGCGAGTCGCGGCCCGTCGACGTCAGCGAGTTGGTGTTCGAAGTGCTGGAGTCGGCGATGGCCCACGACATCGTGCCGCTGGGCTCGGCCTTCATGAGCCCGGCGCTGTTCCCGCTCGCCAGGCTGGGGCGGGCGATGGCGCACGAGGCCGTGCACCTGGACCCGCGCAGCACGGTCGACGACCTGACCCCGGGCAACGCCGAACTGCGCCGCCATATCGCCTTGCGCTATCGCATCGGCGGGGTCGAGCTCGGTGCCAACGATCTGGTCGTGTGCAACGGCGCGATCGAGGCCTTGAACCTGTGCATCGCCGCGGTGACCCGGCCCGGCGATGCGGTGCTGGTCGAGTCGCCGTGCTTCTACGCCGCCCTGCAGGTGCTCGAACGCCACGGCCTGCATGCGATCGAAGTGCCGACCCATCCGCGCGACGGAATCGAGCTCGGCGCGCTGGCCACCGCGATCGCACGCCACGCGCCGAAGGCCTGCTGGCTGATGACGAATTTCCAGAACCCGCTCGGCAGCACGATGCCGGACGAGAAGAAACGCGAACTGGTCGAACTGCTGGCGCGCCACGAACTGCCCTTGATCGAGGACGACGTCTACGGCGAGCTGCACTTCGGCACGCACCGGCCGGCGCCGGCCAAGGCCTACGACCGGCGCGGACTGGTGCTGCATTGCTCGTCGTTCTCGAAAACGCTGGCGCCGGGTTACCGCATCGGTTGGGCCGCGGCCGGCCGTTACACGCAGCAGGTGGCGCGGCTCAAGCTCACCAACACCCTGGCGACCTGCGTGCCGGCGCAGTTGGCGATCGCGCGCTATCTGCAGCGCGGCAGCTACGAGCGCCACCTGCGGCGGCTGCGCACGACCCTCGCCGCGCAGCAGAGCGCCTACCTGGCCGCGGTCGCCGAGCATTTCCCGCCGGGCACGCGCGTGACCCGTCCCGACGGCGGCTATTTCCTCTGGATCGAACTGCCCGAGGACCGCGATGCCTTACGCGTGCATCGCGAGGCGGCGCGCCGCGGCATCAGCATCGCGCCGGGGCCGATCTTCTCGGCGCATCGCGGCCACGCCCACTGCCTGCGGCTCAACTACGGCCATCCGCTCGATGCCCGCGTCGCGGCAGCGTTACGAGTCTTGGGCCAGCTTTCGTCGGCGCGATCGGCGCCAGCCTGAGGCGTTGCGCTTCGTCGGCATCGGCCAGCATCTCGGCCTGGCGCTTGCGGCTGAGCCCGCCGAGCGCCTTGCGGTACGACCAATCGACCAGTTCGCGCAAGTAGTCGTCGGGCAGACGGCGCACGTCGACGATAGTGACCCAGTGATAACGGCCCATGAAACGCGCCGGCTTGGCGCCGGGCATGTCGGTCAGTTCGACGAAGCGGTCCGGCGTGACCTTGAGGCTGAAACGCCAGCGCTCGGGCTCGCTGGTCTTGAAGTAGGCGAAGAACTTCTTGCCCACGCTGTAGACCAGGATGTTCGACGGCGCCGGATGCAAGACCTCGTCCGCGCCCGGGTAGGCACGGCACCACTGCTTGAGTCGCTCGGTATCCATCGCGTCGGCTTCGCTGCGGTCGGGCCGTGCATCCTCGCACAGCCGCGCCGCAGCGTTCGCAGCCGCCGGTTCAAAGATGGCTGGTCACCGCCGGCACTTCGAACCAGTTATTGTGGCGGCCGTCGAAATAGGTCACCGGCACCTCGGCGAGCTCGGCGTGTTCGATGTTGTCGATGCAGGCCAGGTTGACCGAGTAATAGTCGCCGCCGATCTCCTCGACGTAGCCCTTGCCGAACACGTGCACGCCGCAGTGCTTGCAGAATTGATGATGGGCGACGAAACCGCCGAACTGATAATTGTTGAGGGCGTCCTCGCCCGACAGCAGGCGGAACGCGCTCGGCCGGATCACCGCGCCCCACTTGCGCAACTTGGCGCAGATCGAACAATTGCAGCGTCCGCTGCCTTCGGCCAGGTCGACCTCGGCTTCGCAGCGCACGGCGCCGCAGTGGCAGCTCAACTGATAGGTCTGGACGGTCATAAGGGCATTCCTGGTCGAAGGGCGGGCGTACCGCGGGACAGGCTTAGGATACGACTAATAGCGGACAGGATATGTCCTAAATAGTCGCTAGACTGGGCCCATGCTCAAGACCTCTACCCGATTGCTGCGCCTGCTGTCGTTGTTGCAACAGCGGCGCCACTGGACCGGCGCGGAACTGTGCGAACGCCTGGAAGTGGAGGCGCGCACGGTCCGCCGCGACGTCGAACGCCTGCGCGAGTTGGGCTACCCCATCCAGGCCTCGGTCGGGGTCGGGGGCGGCTACCAATTGTCCGCCGGCACCTCGCTGCCGCCGCTGTTGCTCGACGACGACGAGGCGGTCGCCGTCGCCGTGGCCCTACGCAGCGCCACCGGCAGCGTGTCGCGGATGGAGGACACCGCACTCGGCCTGCTCAGCAAACTCGACCAGCTGATGCCGGCGCGCCTGCGGCGCCGGGTCAGCGCGCTGTATTCGGTGACCGTGTCGCTCAGCCACAACAACGCCACGCCCGACGTCGATACCCTGACCCACCTGGCCACCGCCTGCCGCGATCATCTGGTGCTCAAGCTCGGCTATCGCGACCGCACCGGCAAGCCGAGCACCCGCAACGTCGAGCCGCTGCGCATGGCGCATACCGGCCAGCGTTGGTACCTGGTCGCCTGGGATCGCCAGCGCGAGGACTGGCGCACCTTCCGCATCGACCGCATCGCCCAGGTGCAGACGCCGGGGCCGAGCTTCGTGCCGCGCACCCTGCCCGAGGACGTCGCCACCTATGTCGAGCGCTCCATCCGGCAACCCTCGCAGTCGCATCGCCTGCGCGCGCGCCTGCAAGGCTCGGCCGAAGCGCTCGCTACCCGCATCCCGAGCTGGTGCGGGGTGCTCGAGGCCGTCGACGACCATTACTGCCTGCTGCACGTCGGCGCCGACTCGGTCGACCAGGCGGTCGCACTGCTGGCCATGACCGGCGTGGAGTTCGAGATTCTCGATGCGCCGGAATGGCTGCCGCAGTTGCGCGAAGTCGTCGCCCGCCTGCAGCGGGCGATGCAATGAAGCCGTGGCGCCGAGGCTGAGCGCCCGGCATCCACGCTGAGGCAATGGCGGGTCGAACGGCGGCGGCATGAGCGAGACAAGGCGATGCCCGCCGTATCGGCGGGGAC
>NZ_JMTZ01000029.1 GCF_000731095.1 Lysobacter antibioticus
TCCCCGCCGTATCGGCGGGCACCGTGGCCATGAACCATGCGAAGCCGACGCCGAGGCCTGCCCGGTGACGGCCCCGCGCCGCGCGCACGCGACGCGGGGCCATGACCTGTTTACCGCGCTGTCGCCTTACTGCGCGACGGCGTTGGAGCAGGCAGTGCCGTTCTCGCCGTGCAACACGTCGTAGCTCTTCTGACCTGCCGGCAACGGGTTGGCCTGTGCCGGCAGCAGGCTGCGGTAAGCCGGGTCGTACAGCGCCGACAGGAAGCAGGCCTGCGACTGCGCATGGAACTTCACGCGGCCGGTGCCGTAGCTGCTGTCGAAACCGGCGACGCCAAGGTCGTTACCGCCGGTCCCCGCCACATACGCCAGCGAGTCGTACACCGATCCGGTCAGGGTCACGTTGCGCTGACGCAGCGCCACGGCGTGGTCGGCACGTTGCTGCGCAGTCGGGTTGGCGGGCAACACCGGCACGGTCGCGTTGGTCAGCTGACGCTGATGCTGCAGACCGAGCAAAGCCAGAGCGGCCACGTGCGGTGTCGCCGAGGAGGTGCCGTTGAAGCCGTTGGCACCGTAAGACATCGTGTCGACGTTGGCGAAGTTGGCCATGTCGGGCTTGGCGTTGCCCGCCGCCTGTCCGTTCGGGCGCGCGCCGCCGGCCGCCAGCACCGGGCCGCGCGAGCTGTAGCCCTCCAGGTTCGAGGTCGCCGCGTCCAGCGCCGCCACCGTGATCACGCTGGCCGAGTCGGCCGGGTGGATCAGCGAACGTTCGGCCTGCGCGTACTGCGGTGTGTAGTAGCCGCCGATCATCAGACGCAGGAAGTTGTTCGCACCGGCGGTCTTGCGCACGACGCGCAGACCGAACTTGCCGCCGCCGGCGAAGCGGTTGGCGTTGAATACGCCGTTGCATTCGGCGGTGCGGGTGGCGGCCGGCGGAACGAAGGACACGCCTTCCAGCGGCGCCTGGCCGGCGCGGCCGTCCTGGGCCTCGTCCGACTGCGTCGCTACGACCCAGCCGGCCGGGGTGATGATGCGGCCGTTGCGGCGAACCGCATCGGCCCAGCGCACCAGCTCCAGCCGGTAGTCGGTGTCGGCGGTGTTGTTGGCATTGGCCCAATCGTTCCAGCCCAGGGTCGCGCTGATGTCGTAGTCGTTCTGATCCGCCAGGCTGAAGGCGCCGACCGGGATGCAGCCGTTGAAGTTCGCGCTCAGGATCAGCCGGTTGACGGTGTCGATGCCCGCTGCGGACACATCGAAATCCTGCTGCACGGCGTTGCCCAGGCCGGCGGTGCTGCTGCCGTCCCAATGCTTCTGCGCTTCGTTGCCGGCGGCATTGAGGATCAGCACACCGTTGCGCGCGGCCGCCTCGATGGCGTCGTACAGACCCTTGAGGTCGCTACCGGTGCCGGTGCCGTCGCCGGGTGCGTACAGGTTGAAACCCAGCGACGCGGTGATGACCTGCGAGCGCGGCTCGCCCAGGATGACGTTCTGGTCGCTGAGATTGGCCGCATCCTGGATCGCGCTGACCCAGTCGGCAGCGCCGTAGTTGTCGTAGAGGCGCAGTTTGGCCGCCGGCGCGATGTCGTGAACGATTTCGGCCACCGCGTTGCCGTGGTTTGCGCGTACGCGATAACCGAATTCGCCCTCGCTCGACGGCGTCATGGTGATCTTGTCGGGCTCGGCGACAGTGTTGCTCGGCCATTCGCCCTCGGCTTGCAGCGCCGCAATCTGGCCTTCGGCGTTACCGAAATGGTCGACGATCGCGATGTTCAGGCCCTCGCCGCGCAGATCCCTGCGCAAGTTCTCTGCGATCTGCTGATAATTGCCGAGCGTGCGCAGATGATCGAGGTTGCTGGCCGCAGCGCCATCGGTGAAGGCAGCGGCCTGCGACAGATTCATCAACGAGACCCGGGCCACCGATTGCAGGCTGGCCACCCATTCCAGGCGGGCCAGCGGCACCTCCGCTTCCAAGGTCGGCGAGCCCTTGACCTGGATCGCCTGCAGACCGGCGGCCAGCAGCGTCTCGCGCAAGGTCGACGTTGCGCGGTCGAGCAGGCTGGGGTTCTGCACTTCCTCGAAGCTCAGCGCCAAGCCTAGGTTGACCTTGACCTTCTCGCCGTCGCGGAAGCGCAGCGGGATGCCTGCGCGATCGAGCGCGGCGATCTGCGCGGCGGCGCTGACCGTCTGCTTCGCAGCGCCCTGAGCGCTGACTAGGCCCCCGGACGCCGCAGCACCCGTCGTTGCCGCGGTCGACGACGCCGCGTTGGCCGCCTGAGTCTGCGCGAGCCACTGCACCGCATCCAGCAATTGGCCGCTGCCGAGCTTGGCCTGCGCATCGTTGCGCGGCGTGGGCGCGAGGTAGGCGACGTTGCGCATGCTGGCGCCGGTAAAGGAGCCCGCGGCGCGGGAGCTTGCGGCGAACGCATCGCCGGGCGCACCGAGCGACCGTTGCTGCGCATCCTGGCGCGACCACATCAATACGGTCGCGCAAGCCGCGGCGAGACCGAGCACGGCGAATGTCTTGTTCGAAGGGATCTTCTTCATTCTTTGCCTTTCCTATTCGTGTGATTGCAAGCACGGAACACCGTCGCCGATGGGCGCACGCCCGCGGCAGGCCAAGGCGAAGACCTTGTTCCGGCGAATGGAAACCTCGATGAGAGCCGTTCGTGCGCAAGGCGCTTCGAACCGGCTCACTAGATCAAACGTGACGCGCGTTTAATTCCCCTACCGCGGCGTCGAATTTTTCATAGAACGAATCGCAATGACGTCTCGCGTGGGGTGATCCAGCGAACTTGCGTTAGGTTCGAGCAGACGCTTCGAACAGACCGTTCGAGCAGGCGATCGGATTCGATCGGACATCCGTGACAGCGTTGCCCGGCATTCCGTTTCCGTTGAAACCGAAATGCGCGCCGTCGAGCGGATACTCCAACGGTTTGCGTCGCCCCAACGGCGATACCGGCGCGCAATGCAATGAGGCCGCGTCCCTCCCGGACGCGGCCTCCTCTGCCCTCCCTGCAGCATCCGCACGCCCCGTGGGGTTAAACGAGGTCGTGCAGGATATTGTCCGCCGCCTGCAAGGCCAGGGCGGCGATGGTCAAGGTCGGATTGGCGGTGGCGGTGCTCGGGAACACGCCGCTGCCGACCATGTACAGATTGGAATGATCCCAGGACTGTTGCCGCGCATTGAGCACCGAATCGCGCGGGTTGCTGCCCATGCGGTAGGTGCCGATGATGTGACCCGCGCCGTAGAAGGCGAAACGGTCGCCCTTGTATTCGAACAGGCTCGCCGTCGCCGTATCGCCGCTGGTTTGCACCGGCCCCGGCAGCTGCGTGTATTCCTTGGCGCCGAGTGCGTTGAAGATCTGCGTCGACACTTGCTTGGCCGAGACGAAGGCGTTGCGCACATAGTCTTCGCGGATGCGGTAGGTCACCGCCGGGCGCGGCAGGCCGAGGTGATCGCGCAGCGACGACAACTGCACCCGGTTGTCGGGATCGGGCAGCTGCTCGATCAGATAGCCCAGGCGCAACTGGCGCACGTAGATCGCGTTGAGCGTGTTCACCAGACGGGTGCCGAACAACTTGCTGAAGGCCGACAAACTCGGGTCGAAACGCAGGGGTTGGTTCTGCTGGTTTAGCGAGTCGCCGTTCAATTGCGTGTTGTTTTGGCCGAAGATGAAATCGGACAGGGTGGTATTGGGGTCGTTGGTGGCCCAGTTCCAACCCTCGTTACCGATCTCGATGCGATAGGCCGCACGCTGGCTGCGGAAGGCGCCGTCGCGCGCCGCCTCGATGCCCGACGTCGACAAGGGCCCGCGGAAGGCATAGATCGGATCCTTGGCCAGGCCCCAGGCCAGGTACATGACATGGTCCATGAGGTTGCGGCCGACCTGGCCGGAGCTGTTGGCGACGCCATTCTTCCAGCCCGGATTGTTTTTCGACATCAGCAACAGCTTCGGCGTCTCGATCGCGTGCGCGGCCAGCACATAGAGCTTCGCCGACACCGTGCCGGTGCCGGTGGGCGGCCCGGTCTGGCTGTCGTAGGTGATGTAGTCGATGCCGCTGACCCGGTCGCCGCTGAGGCGGATGTTGCTCGCCACGGTCTTGTATTGGATCTGCACGTTGCCGGTCTGCAGGGCCTGGGCCAGGGTCACCGATCCGTCGTACTTGGCCTGGATCGGGCAGATCGGGATGCAGTTGGTGTTGCCGGCGCACTGGCGGCGGTTGCCGGGCCGCGAATTGCGGCCCTGCGGCGTCGGCGTGACGAACAGCGGGATGTTGTCGATCTTGAGCGTGGTGACTTTCTGCGCATACAGCACGTCGTTCATCGACTCCACGATGCCCGGCATCGGGAAGCCGTAGTTGTCGCCGTACACGCCGCTGGGTTCTACGTCGAAGGTCTTGTACAGATCGACCATCGCCTGCTTGTCGGCGGACACGCCGATCACCTCGGTGGCCTTGCGGTAGTACGGCACCAGGTTCTGGTAGAACTGCACCCCGCCGGGCCAGTCGACGCCTTGGCCGTACTTGGTCTTGAGCTGGAAATCGTTGGGCAGATTGTTGAGCGAAGTACCGAGCCAATGCCAGGTGGTGCCGCCGGCGACGCGCTCGTAGGAACTGCCGAAGGCGAAGGTCAGTTCCGGGCTGTCGGGCGCTATGCCCTGCTTCGGGGCGTTGTAGACGAAATAACTGATGTTCGGGTTCTGCCAGGCATTGATCTGCAACACCGTGTAGCGCGGCGTGTTGAGGCTGGACGGGTTGGGCTGGCCGAGCGGATTGTCGGCGGTGGCCGGGACGGCGCCCTGAATGGTCGGCGGGTACGGCGACTCGGGAGTCTTCGCGTTGGACGTAAAGAAGGTCTGCAGGTATTCCTCGCGGCTCTTGGGTACCGGGGGCCCGCCTTCGAGGATCAGCACCTTCTTGCCGGTCTTGCCGATCTGGTAGGCGATGATCGAACCGGCGATGCCGGAGCCGACGATCACCACGTCGAAGCCGCCGGTAGGCGTGACGATGCTCATACCGGGTTCTCCAGGTAGGCGCTCAGCGGCGGCGGCGGGTTGGCCCAGTAACCGTAGTTGTAGGTGGTGCTGCCCATCGGATGCGATTGCATCACCCGCCAGACCAGGCCCTGGGTGTAGCTCTCGGCCGAGATCACTTCGCTGAAGGTTTGGCCGTGAGTGGACGCGGGGGTGTCGACGACCGTCGGCCAGGCGCCGGCATACCACAGGAACAACAGTTTCCGGCACGGGAGTTCGTACTCGGGCTTGTCCGCGAACAGCACCGCTACCACGCGCTCCTCGCGATCGGGCGTATTGCCCAACACCCGCTTGTCGATGAGTCTGTACCAGAGCAGGATGTCGTCGACCGTCGCCTGAGTCACACGCTCGGCGAAGGTCTTCAGATACAGGGACTTGATGTCGTGGGTATCGTCATCAGGCGCCAGCGCTCCGCGCTTGAACCCGGTCAGGCCGATGCTGAGGCTGATGAAAGTGTCCATGGGGGTCATCGAAAGGCTCCTTATTGCGCGCGCTGCAGCAGGTAGGTGAAATCCGAGGTCATGCCGTTGGTCATGGTGGCGTTGTTGTGGCAGCCCATGCAGCTCGACGAGCCTTGCTGCGTCTTGCCCTGGATGTAGGTCTCCAGGGTCGCGTTGGCGAGGAAGACCGGCGCGGGCGTGCCGCTGGGGTCGATCGGGTTGTTCGCCTTGGTCGGCCACTGCGTGCTGATCAGCTCGTAGTTGGCCCAGACCGAACTCGCATTGGCGCTGCGCAGCAAGGCCTGGTATTGGGCGTTGAGCTTTTGCGTCGCATCGGTCAGCGGAATCTCGCGCACCACCTGGGTCGGCTGGGTGTAGCTCGCGTTCGGGTTCCACGGCCGTGGCGGCGGCTCGTTGGCCAGGCAGGCAGTGCAGTTCTTTTTGAAGAAGTTATAGCTCGGCTTCGACTGCGGCTCGCCCAGGCTCGGCGCGTTGTCGACGTGCTCGAAGGTCGACCACACCCACTGCGGTGCGCGCTTGGTCTTGTGCACGATGTGCAGGCCGACCAGTCCCATCGTCTGCAACTTGCACGACGCCGACACGCCTTCGTGCTCGCCCGGGTTGGTGTAGACCAGGGCCTTGATGGTGTGGAAGCGGCTCGGGTCGTCGTTGCCGCTCATCACCTTCCACGAGGACTTGATCATGATCGCGCCGACGTTGCTCGGCGTCTGTTTCTGGGCGAAGTCGGCCGGCTTGTTGAAGGCGGCCTGGCCGGCCTTGCTGTACAGCTGGTCGCTGACGATGCGGTCGAACATGTCCTGGTTCATCATGATCGCGAAGCGCACGTACTGGCCGTTCTGGTCGATCAGCGGGCCGGTCTCGAACGGCTCGGCGCTTTCGTCGAGTACGTTCGGGGTCTTGCCGACCTGGGTCAGGTTGAGAGTGCCGTCGCCCATGCCCTTGCACACTTCGGGCGGCGGCGAGTCGGTGCCCCACGCCGGCGGCGTGGCGCCGCCGGGCAGGAAGACCTCGCGACTTTCCTTCCAGTTTTCCCACACCGTCGGAAGGTTGGCGCCGATGGTGGTGCCGGTATTCGGATTGCCGTTGGTGCCGGCGGGCCAATTCACCGCAACGAAGGTCTGCCACGACAGCAGATCGAAATCGTCCTGCAGGTCCTGCAGGCTTGGATTGCCCTGAGTCACGTCGACGTCGAGCGGAATCTGCCAGCTCAGCGGCGGCAAGGTGGCGAGCTTGCCGTCGGCAGCCTGGGCACGGATATCCGCGCGCGTCAGTTTGTCGTGCGGCTCGGGCTTCACGCCGCTGTCGGCGCAACCGCCCAAGGCGATCAATGCTGCGGACGCCGACAGCATCAGACTGCGGCGGTATCGGTGTGTCATGGCGGGACCCCTGCTCCTTGGTCTAACGAAGCGAAGGCTTTCGCTTCGTCGCGGTGCAGGCAGCGTCCCTGTGCTGGTGTATTGCGATTCCACGCCGACGAATCCGGCTTGGCTGGCGATCGCAATCGCTGGCTCCACTCGCATCGAGCGCAGAAGCTACCGATGCGTCGCGGGCAAAAATGCGACGCGCGCGGCAAAAGAAAAATATCCGGGATTTATTTGCGTTCGCGCCGCCTACGCTGTCCTGCAACGCACTTCGTTTGCGTTACTGCTTACAGCGCACGCGTTGCGCCTGCGCATCGTTAGCGAGCGCAAGCGTGGGTGAGCGAAGGTGAGTGCGCGATGGATGCGCGCGTGGCAGCGCGAACCGGTAGGCCTATCCAAGCACGCGAACCTGCGGTGCCTCGATGCAGGCGCCTCGACTCGGCCGGTCAGCTCTGCGGCGCGCGGCGCGCCTGCACCACTTCCGCACGCGGCGGCGCGCCGAACAAACGCTTGTACTCGCGACTGAACTGCGAGGGGCTCTCGTAGCCCACGCGATGCGCGGCGACCACCGCCTCGACGCCGTTGACCATCATCAGCCGGCGCGCCTCGTGCAGGCGCAACTGCTTCTGGAACTGCAACGGCGACATCGTGGTCACCGCCTTGAACTGATGGTGCAGCGACGAAGTGCTCATGTGCACCTGCTCGGCCAGGGCTTCGATGCTCAACGGTTGCAGATAGCACTGGCGCAGCACCGCCACCGCCTTGGCGATACGGTTGGAACGGCTGTCGCTGACGGTCAGCGCGCGCAGACGATGGCCGAGGTCGCCCATCAGCACGCGGTAGAAGATTTCGCGCAGGGCCAGCGGCGCCAGCACCGGCAGGTCCTGCGGCGTATCGAGCAGCCGCATCAGGCGCAGCACCGCATCCATCAGGGTCTTGTTGACGCGGGCCGCGTACAGGCCGAGATCGGCCGAATGGTGGCTGCTGCCGTAGCCGCGCTCGGCCAGCGACTGCCCGGCGTCGACCAGCAAGCGGGCGATGTCGGCCGGGTCGATGTCGATGCGCAGGCACAGATAGGGCTTGTCGGGCGTGGCCTCGACGACCTGGCCGATCATCGGCAGGGTCACCGACACCACCAGGTAATTGAGCGGGTCGTAGTGATAAGTGCGGTCGGACAGAGTCACGACCTTGCGGCCCTGGGCGACGATGCACAGGCGCGGTTCGTACACCGAGGGCGAGCACTCGGTCGGCGCGCTCATGCGGATCAGCTGCAGGGCGCCGACCCCGGTCGGGTGCACTCCGTCGCCGTGCGTCAATCGGGCAATCCGGTCGACCAACTCGGCCAGCGCCGCGCAGCTTCCGCGTTGGGCGATCGATTCTGCGGAAGTATTGGCGTTCATGGCTTCCCGTCGACTATCGGGTTGCGACGATTATCGGCACGAATCTGGCCTAAGACTGTGCCGCTTCGGCCGAATTGCAGGAATAGGCAATGATGCAACAGTAATGTACTAACGCGCCGGCGACCCAGGGACTAAGTTATGCCCAATCTCCCGTCGGATGCCACGGCAAGGGTCCGGCGGGCGACGAGCCTGCGCGCGACGACGCCGTCCTGAATGGGGCGACGCCCGCCGACCGCGGGCATCGGCTCCGGAGCGGGCCGTGCGGACCGGCGCGGCAGGCGCCAGCCCGATTCGTCCCACCGGGCCGGAACCCGACCGCCAACGCCGCGGACGCCGACACGCCGTCGAACGCCCGCCGCCGCTTGCGGCAAACGCACAGTCATTGCCACGTCATGCGACCGACTACCCGGCCGCGCAGCGCGGACCACCGCTCCACTCATCCAGCCGTCGGAAACCCCTCGCGATGTGGATAGTCCAATACGCCCTGAGCCGCCGCTACACCATCGGCGTCCTGGCGATCCTGATCCTGCTGTTCGGCGTGTTGTCGGCGCGCAAGATGCCGACCGACATCCTGCCCGAGGTCGGCATCCCCTCGGTCAACCTGGTCTGGACCTACACCGGCCTGCCCGCGGCCGACGTCGCCGCGAAGATGACCTCGTTCTCGGAGGCGGCGATTCTCAACACCGTCGACGATCTCAAGGAAGTGCGTTCGGAAACGCTCAACGGCGCCAGCATCGTGCGCATCGATTTCCAGCCCACCGTCAGCCTCGACCGCGCCCTGGTGCAGATCACCGCGGTCTCGCAGACGATCCTGCGGCGCATGCCGCCGGGCACCTCGCCGCCGCTGGTGGTGCGCAACAACGTGTCGAGCACGCCGGTGCTGCAACTGGTGCTGTCCTCGGACTCGTTGACCGAGGCCCAGCTCTACGACTACGCCCGCCTGCAACTGCGTTCGCAGATCCAGACCATCCCCGGCATCCGCATGACCCTGCCCTACGGCGGCGCGCCGCGGCAGATCATGGTCGACCTGGACCCGGCCAAGCTGCAGACCTACGGCCTGACCCCGGCCGACGTCACCGGCGCGCTCGAACGCGGCAGCCCGACCCTGCCCTCGGGTTCGATCCGCGAAGGCCGCCGCGAGATGCAGATCTCGATCGACACCAGCCCGGCCACCGCGGCCGAGTTCCTGGAAATTCCGGTGACTGCGCGCAACGGCGTGGTGATCTACGTGCGCGACGTAGCCTCGGTGCGCGACGGCGGCGCGCTGCAGACCAACATCGCGCGCATGGACGGCTCCAGCGCAGTGTCGGTGGCGCTGATCAAGCTCGGCGGCGCATCCGCGGTGGAGATCGTGCGCGCGATCCGCGAACGCCTGCCGGAAATCGAAGCCTCGGCGCCGCCGGGCACGCGCATCCAGCCGATCTTCGACCAGTCGGTGTTCGTCGACAACGCGATCGGCTCGATCGAACACGAAGCGGTGCTGGTCGGCCTGCTGGTGGCCCTGGTGGTGTTGGTGTTCATCGGTTCCTGGCGCTCGAGCATGATCGTGCTGTCGGCGATTCCGCTGGCCCTGCTCGCCTCGGTGGCGATGCTCCATCTGCTCGGCTACACCTTCAACGTCATGACCCTGGGCGGCCTGGCGCTGGCGATCGGCATCCTGGTCGACAACGCGGTGGTCGACGTCGAAAACACCAACCGCAACATCGCCCTGGGCAAGGACGTGCGCACCGCGATCCTCGACAGCGCCAAGGAAGTGGTGTTCCCGGAGATGGTTTCGACCATCGCGATCTGCATCGTGCTGACGCCGATCCTGCTGATGACCGGGTTGTCGGCGTGGGTGTTCACCCCGCTCGCATTGGCGGTGATCTTCGCCATGCTGGCCTCGTTCCTGCTCTCGCGCACCCTGATCCCGGTGCTGTGCTACCTGCTGCTGCCGGCCGACATCGCCAGCCGCGCCAACCCGCGCTGGGCGCCGGAAAAGCTGTTGCTGAAGGTCAGCCATAAAGTCGAACACGTGCTCGACCGGCTGCGCGACAAGCACCATGCGCTGCTGATCCGGCTCGGCCATCACGGCGCCGTGCTGGGACTGGTCGCGGTGCTGGTGTTCGGCGCCGGCGCGCTCGCAGCGATGTCGCTGGGCCGCGAGTATTTCCCCCAGGTCGACGCCGGCCAACTGCGCCTGCAAGTGCGCCTGCCGACCGGCACACGCCTGGAAGAGACCGCGGCGCGGGTCAGCGACATCCAGCGCGAGATCCGCAGCATCATCCCGCCGGCCGAACTGCAGACGGTGTACGAACAGATCGGTGTGCCCGACGCGATCAACCTGTCGCTGGTCGACAGCACCGTGGTCGGTTCGTTCGAGGCCGAGATCATGCTGCAGCTGCGTTCGCCGCACGCCAACAGCCACGATTACCTGGTCAAGATCCGCCAGCGCATCGCCGAGCGCTTCCCCGACGTGAAGCTGTTCGAGCGTCCGCCCGACGCAACCAGCCGCACCCTCGCCGGTTCCGCCGCGGCCGCCTTCGAGGTGCGCCTGATCGGTCGTGATGTGCCCGGCAACCTCGCCGCCGCGCGCCAGATCGAGCAACGCCTGCACCAGGTGCCGGGCGCGGTCGATATCGCCCTGCGCCAGGTGCTCGACCTGCCCGAGTACCAGGTCAAGATCGATCGCACCCGCGCCGCCCAACTCGGCCTCGACGCGCAGCAGGCCAGCCGCGCCGTGCTCGCGGTGCTCGGTTCGGCCGGCACGGTCTCGCCGGTGTACTGGACCGACACCGTCAACGCCATCGCCTACACCGTGCAGGTGCAGGCGCCGATCGACCGCCTGCAGAACATCGACGCCCTGCTCAACGCGCCGCTGCGCATCGGCGCCGACGGCCAGGCGGTGTTGTTGCGCAACATCGCCACGGTCACGCCGCGCAACGTCCCCGCCAGTATCGCCCGCACCACCCTGGCGCCGACCATCAGCGTGGTCGCCAACGTGCAAGGCACCGACCTGGGCTCGGTCTACGACCGGCTGACCGCGATCACCGGCGAGCTCGGCGCCCAGCTCAAGCCCGGCAACCGCATCGAGATCGTCGGCCAGGCCGGCGAGATGCAGAGCGCCTACGGCGAGCTTGCCGCCGGCTTGTTGATGTCGGCGATCCTGGTGTTCCTGGTGCTGGTGGTGAACTTCCAGTCGTGGATCCAGCCGCTGGTGGCGATGTCCGGCTTGCCGGTGGCGATCGCCGGCGCGGCGATCGGCCTGTTCGTCACCGGCACGCCGCTGAGCGTGCCGGCATTGATGGGCGTGATGATGGTGATCGGCGTCTCCACCGCCAACAGCGTGCTGGTCACCAGCTTCGCGCGCGGCCTGATCGCCGACGGCCACGACCCGGAACTGGCCGCCTACGAATCCGCCGCAGTGCGTTTGCGCCCGGTGTTGATGACCGCCTGCGCGATGGTGCTCGGCATCATCCCGATGGCGATCGGCCTGGGCGACGGCGGCGAACAGAACGCGCCGCTCGGCCGCGCGGTCATCGGCGGCCTGCTGTTCGGCACGCCGGCCACCCTGATCCTGGTTCCTTCCATCCTGGCCGTGATCGGCCGCCGCCGGAAACCGCAGGCGCAGACCGACCCGGTCGGCGCCGCCGCCATCGCCGCAGGAGTCGCTCCATGAACATCGTCCTCAACGGCCCGCTGTTGCGCACCGCCCTGGCCGCGGCCCTGCTGGCCGCGCTGTCGGGCTGCGGCCGCAGCGACGCGGAGACCGCACCGGTCGCCGCCCTGCCCGAAGTGCTCACCGTGCAGGCCAAGGCCGCCGACCCGATCACCGAGCTGTCCCTGCCCGCGCGCGCGCAGGCCGGCGAGTCGGCACAGTTGTACGCCCGCGCGACCGGCTTCGTCAGCGAACGCAAGGTCGAACTCGGCGACCGCGTCGCCGCCGGCCAGGTGCTGGCGACGATCTCCGCGCCGGAGATCGACCAATCGGTGCGCGAAGCGCGCGCCGTGCTCGCCCAGACCGCGGCCGACCAGGAACTGGCCAAGGTCAACTACGACCGCGCCCAGGCGCTGATCGGTTCGGGCGCGATCTCCAAGGAATACTTCAGCGACCGCAAGGGCAGCTTTGATGTCGCGGTCGCGGCGCGCAACGCCGCCCAGGCGCGCCTGACCGCGGCCCTGGAACGGCAGTCGTTCCAGGCGGTGCGCGCGCCGTTCGCCGGCGTGGTGGTGGCGCGCAACATCGAGCGCGGCGACCGCGTGGTCGGCGATTCGGCCTCGGCCAGCGCGCCGATGTTCGAGGTCAACGTGCTCGACCCGCTACGCGTGGTCGTCGACGTGCCGCAGAACGCCGCCCTGCAGATCGAACCGGGCCTGGAAGCGGAAGTCAGCTTCCCGGAATTGCCCGGGCAGGTCTTCAAGGCCCAGGTCGCACGCAGCGCGCGCAACCTCTCGCGCGAGGCCGGGGCGATGCGCACCGAACTGCGCCTGCCCAACCCTGACAGCCGCATCCCGGCGGGCATGGTCGGCACGGTGCGCCTGCACCTGCCGCGCGCGGCCGCGGCGGTGGTGCTGCCGGTGTCGACCGTGGTCCAGCGCGCCAGCGGCGCCCAGATCGTCGCCCTCAAGAGCGACTCGACCATCGCCTATCGCGACGTCACCCTGGGCCGCAACCTCGGCAACGAGATCGAGATCCTTAGCGGCGTCCGCCCGGGCGAGACCATCGTGCTGGCGCCGAACGCACTGCTAGCAGAAGGCAACAAGGTTCACGCCAAGGCGCTGCCGCCGCCGAAGAAGTCCTGATCACCCGTTGCCCGGCGCTGGCTAGGCAGAGGTTAGTGCGTGGGTTGCGCTGCCCGGCGTTTGCTGGGCAGACGCTGCAACACCCCTCGCGAAGGCCGACTCGCCCTGGCGCTCACCGGACAACCGGTCTAGCGGACACGCCGAAGCCTTCCCCTGCTGGGCACGGGCTGCCGAGCGCGGGGAAGGGTTTGCTTTCGAACAGACTCAGTGGGACGCGACCGCAAACACGACGCGGGTCGCGCCGATGCGGGCCTCAGGCCCGCGCGGTCCCGCTCAGAGCCGCGAAGCCGATCAAGGCTTGCTGTCGACGTGGCCGTAGCTGATCACGCGGCCGACTTCCCAATGATCGGCCTGCTGGCGCCAGATCAGCAAGAAGTCGCTGATGCCGTCGCACTGTCCGGTCTTGACCTGGCAAAAACGATGCTGCCCGGTTTCCAACGCACCGTAGTTCTTGATCGCACGCACCTTGACCGTGCCCGGGATCAGCTCGCGACGGATCTTGCCGCAGGCGCCGGCACGGGTCTGGGCGATCATCGATTCGCGCGTCCAGGAGACGCCGCCGATGTCGTGATAGAACTCGACGTCGGACGAGAAATAATCCGAATAGCGCTTGAGCTGCTTCGGATCGGTGCAGCGGTTGAACGCGTCGAACACCTGCGTATCGAGCCCGGCGATGGTGTCGTGCAAGGCCTTGTCGGCGGCACTGGTGTCGGCGGTCGCAGCGGCAGGCGGGGCAGCCGGTGCGGCGGGCGCATTGGGTTCGGCGGCGGAAGCGATCCCGGCGGGTAAAGCGAGCATTGCGGTGAAGCCGAGTACCCAAGCCAACTTGATCATCGATCCACTTCCCTTGTGTCGGTCCGGGGATCATAGCCGGAGCCGGCTGCTTCGTCGCCTGTCGGGCCTCGCGCGCCCGCGGCGACGGCCCTGAAACGCAGGAAAACCAGGGCCTTGGGGCGGCCCGGATCGGCCCGGATCGGCCCGGATCGGATCGGATCGGAGCAAGCCGGATCGAATGGGGCTGGCCGGCCCAAGCAGTGCCGCGGACCGATCGCATCCGTGGCCCGCGGCCGGCGCGATGCCGACAACGACGATCGAACCGGCATCGCCCCGTCGGCTAGACCGGTCCGCACCGATTCATTCGTCCTGCGCCAGCGACGACGAGGCCGCGTCGATGGTCCCGATGCCGGCCAAGGGCAGCATGCACAGCGCACGCTCGCCCGCCATCGCCGCGCTATCGCCCGCAACCTGGACGGCGGCGGTCTCGAGCGCCATGGCCTTGCGCGCTTCGGCCAGGAGCGGCAGCAGCTTGTAGAACGAGTTGGCGACAGCGCGCCGACCCATCGCCGAATAACGGTCGCCTTCGCACAACGCGAACCAGGTCGCGTCGTACAGGGCCTGCATGGCGCGGCTGGGTTCCGGGCCGCGATCGGGACGGGTCTCGAACGTCATGGCGCACTCCACTCGGCCGCGCGATGGCCGATGACGACACCTTAGCGAGCCGACGTCTCACCTCGAGATACGCGCGCCGCATTTATGGACTTCGTTCATGCGCACGTCATGTCATGACCTCATGCCGTAGGGATTCGGTTCAGCCCATCCGCATCGCAGCGTGAACCACGGCGCAAATCGCGCAGGCCATGCGATTTCGCCCCGGCCATCCGCGCCCGCGTGTCAGCCGGTGGGACGCGGCGATGGAAGGCTGATGCGGACACGAACACGGCCGCCTGGTCCGCCATATCGGACCGGCCCTGCCGCGTTCGACCTGCCTCCCCGCGACGACTTCGCGTCGGCGCCTTTCCCAAGGATTCGATCCATCCATGAGCGACATCATCGATCAAGCGCAGCAATTCGAGGAGATCAACCTCGCCCAATCGCTGCAGGCCCATCTACTGGCCGCGGAAGCCATGACCCGGCCGCTTGCGGCCGGCTACTGCTTGAACCACGCCTGCCTGGAACCGTTCGACGACGACCCGCAGCGGCTCTATTGCGGCCCGTCCTGCGCGGAGCGGCATCATCGGCAGATGCAGCGCGATGGTCATGCGCTGCGGCGCAAATAATTGGATACGCCGTTTGGCTTCAGGCCTGCCCTGGAATGGCGGGTTACCTGAATCCTGCTGTCGATTTGAAGCTCTGGCGTGTCGTTGCAGTTGCAGTTGCAGTTGCAGTTGCAGTTGCAGTTGCAGTTGCCGAGATTTTGATCTGCTTTGCTGCTTTGCTGCTTTGCTGCTTTGCCGGTCAAGTGGAGACCCGGAGGGCGGCGCACAGGACGTG
>NZ_JMTZ01000030.1 GCF_000731095.1 Lysobacter antibioticus
CGTTGTCGTTGGTCACCGTCTTGACCAGGGTCAGCGTCGCCGCCTGGTCGTCGTTGTTGATGGTGCAGGTCGCGGTATCGCCGAAGGCGAGCGTCAGGCTGTTCGAAACGACCGGGGCGCCGCCGTTGACGACGCAGCTATAGGTGCTGGCGGTGTAGCCGCTCGGACCGCCGGTTTCGGAGAGGGTGTAGCTGCCCGGGCTGACCGGGGCATTGGTGACGGCGGTGGCGCCGGTGGCGCCGCTGATGTTGGTCGGGCCAGCCGCCTCCAGCGTCCAAGCCGTAGCAACCGCGGTGCCGCCGTTGTCGTTGGTGACCGTCTTGACCAGGGTCAGGGACGCCAGGATCGAGTCGCTGTCCGTCGCGCTGTTACACGGGGGATTGGCGACGTTACAGGTCGGATCGGTCACCCCGGTCGGGGGCGTCACGCTCGCGGTATTCACGGCCTGGGCATGCACCGGGTCCGCGGACAGCAGAAGGGAGGCCGCTAGCGCGACCGGCATGATCATGCGACGGCTGAACGCTGTCGCGAGGGCTTGGAATTTGGCGATCACGCTGTTTGCTCCCCGGTTGCCGTCGTGCCGAGCTCGTTGGCACGCGACGTGTTGCTAGCTAAGTGCTCGAAATGCTTCCCGGCCCCGACTACCCCTGTCGCCCGATCTGGCGCGACTGCTGCCTGCGTTACGTCGCAGGCGGCCATTGGACTCATCCTTCACATAAATGAATGGATGAGCCCCGATTGAAGAGAAGAACGGACACGGACATGCTCAGTGCGGCTGCAAAAACTGTGCCAGCCGTCTCACTTTTATGAAATCTGAAGATCTCAAAAAGCGGCTTGGTCTGGATGTGCCCCAAAGCGTCACTTTGGTTACTAGCGGCGCCAGTTGGCGCCAGCAGGGGCAAAGCGGATGGGAGAGCTATGTCTCCCCCGCGGCTGCAGCAGAGCGGCCGGCCGCGCTTGGGCCGGCCTGCGCCGTTGATTGTTTCAAATGAAACTTTTGTCTCGGTCCCGCGTCGAGCCATATCCCTCTCCCCTCTGAGAGTCCTATCGCTACAACTCGTTAAAGCCCCAACCCCTGTCCGCAGACGGGACCGATCTCGATGAAATCAGCCCTTTCGATAGTTAGTGTGCTTCCCGCTTGCGTTTAACAATCCACTAACCTCATCGCCCATTAATGTGACGATAAACACAGATTGCTCCGGAGTCACGGAATTTCGGTGACCGCCTGTCGGTTACATGCTTAGTTCGCTGAACCTCTATCAATAACTGAATGAGACGCCTGAACGGTTCAGCGAATGCCCGGGAAGAACCGGAGCGGCCTTGGAGATCGCGACCGCTAACCAAGCCCCGCCGGCGGCCCACGGCCAAGCCGCCCCGGCGGACTCGGGCAGCCAGTGAAACTTGAGGTGTCGGTCATGGCGTAAGCGGGCCGGTCCGACGGCCTCGGTCTCCGGCGGCAGCGCCTCTCAGGGCCGCTACGATCGCGACCCGACCGCAGTCTGCGAATGCCGAAGAGCGCACCCGTCGGCCGGCTGAAGTCGCCCTGGCCGGGAATCGCGCCCATAAAAAAGGGCGGCCCGAGGGCCGCCCTTCACACAACGCAGGAGATCCTGCACCCCGATAGGCGGTATCAGCCGCCGTTCTTGGCGCCGCCATTGGATTGGACCTTGGCGACGTAAGCCTTGTATTCGTCAGGCGTCAGCGCGCCGTTGGCATCGGCATCGGCCTGCTCGAAGACCTGACCCAGCGCCGGTACGGCAGCGGCCTCGGTCTTGCTCAGGTTGCCGTCCTTGTTGCCGTCGACGTCGGCCCAGCTTTTCTTCTGCGGGGCGGCGGCGGTCGGCTGGGCGGCGGAAGTCGCTGCTGCGTCCTGTGCACCGGTGGCCGCGGCGGCGGCGTCCTCGGTCGGCGGCGTCTGCGCGGCGGTCGTGGACTGTGCGAACGCGAGCGGCGCGGACAGCGAAGCGACCAGAGCCAAGGTACCGATCAGCGACTTGCGGGAAATCTGGTTCATGAATGTCTCCTGGAATGAGTTTGCTGTACTGCGCGGTCTCGACTGCCGGTGGCGCTTACCGCACGAGTCCACCTTGCCGCCGCGCTTCTGAACCGATCGGCGTCCGCAAGCGTTAAAGCTACGTTGGCTTAACCACAAGCGCGGCCGATGCCGTTAGGCCGTCGGCGAAGTGAGTTGCCGGAACACGGCAAAACGTGACCTGCAGCGCCAATAGACGGCGCGACGACGGCGCGCATTCGCTGAACACAACACAACCTTTACGAATGCGCAGGTCAACGCGATCGATGCGCTCTTCGCGCAGCCGCGCATTCATCGTTCAAGATCGGATTTATAGGCGGCGCAAAGCGCAGGCCGCGATGTCTCTATGCAGTCGCTGCGACGAAACGCAGCTCGCGCTGTGCCTGACTCGGTGCCGCCACGCTCAAACACAGCTCGGCCTCGCGCTCCAGGGCCTCGCGATCGGCGGCCTTGAGTGGCCTGAACGGGGCAATGCTCAAGGTCGCCGAGCGGGCGTCGCGCTGCAGCTTCCAGGTACCGGCGACGAAGCCGTCGACGAGGATCGTCGCCGCGACCAGGCCGTTGCGGGTGAAGATCGCGCCCCGCAAGGATTCGTCGAAGATGCGCGAACGCTCGGCGTGCGAGAGCAAGACATTGTCGAACTCGGGCAGCAACCGCGCCGGCGCCGGCGTAGTGAGGTCGGGACGCAGCGCATCGGGCAGGTCGAACAACTCGGTGCCGGCCTCGTCGCGAAACACCCGCAAGCCGGGGCGCAGGCGTTCGAGGCGCTCGCGCGTCGCCGTCAGCCCGGACCAAGTCGTCGCATCGCGTGCGCTGGCCGGGCCGAAGGCGCCGAGATAACGCAACAGCATCGCGTCGATCGCCGCCTCGTCGGCGTTGTCGTCTATCGACGCGCCCAGCCAATCGATCGCGGTGGCGAAACACGCGGGCTTATGCGAGTCCCACAGGCCCGCCGGGGGCACGTGCACCAAAGGCTCGGCGCCGCGCACCAACGAAGCCAGTGCGTTGGCGTCGTGATCGGGCCAATGCGCACGCAGCGCCTCGCCCAGCGCCGTCGCGCTGAGCGGCTGCGCGCGCAAGGCCTCGAAGCCGGCACGCCGCAACGTCGCCAAATCCAAACCCTGCAAAGCCCGCGCATGACCGCTCTGCAACGACAGCCGCTGCAACACCGGCTGCAACACCGGGCGCAGTCTTCGATAGTCCTGCGCGCTGACCAGATGCAAGGTGCCGCGCATCATCGTCGCGCGCACCACTTCGCGGGCCTGCATCGCAGCGGTCAGATCGTCCAGGGCGAAATCGCGCAACCGCGTCCACAGCCCCAGGTAAGGCGGATTGGGCGCCTGCGCCTGCAGGCCGAGCAGGCGCTCGACCATCGCCGGCACGGATTCGCGGCTGCGTTCGAGCAAGGACTGCCGCCCCAACAGCGCGCGGTTCAGCGCACGTGCGCTCAATACCTCGGCGGCAGCCTGCCTGGATTTGCCCGAACTCGCCGTCGCGACGCGTTTCGCGCTCGGCATCGTGGTCAAACCCCGCTCGAACGATGAACCGAGCGCATTGCCCCTCGCAGCGCCAAGGGCATTACGCCTCGTCTTCCGCGTAGACCGCCACGTGCGGCTGGCCGTCCTCGTCGAGACTGACCGCGACCACGATCGGCCGGCAGCAGACTTGGCAGTCTTCGATATAGCGCTGGTCGCCGGCGGAATCGTCGATGACCAGATCGATCGGCTCGCCGCAGTAAGGACATTGGACTTCGACGCTCGGCAACATGGCGATGCCCCGGTGACGGACTGCGCATAGCATGGTGCCGGGGCGATTCCTGCGTCCAGTGATTCCTCGTTCCTGACTGCGCCAGCGCATCGCGAGCGACCGTTCGTCGCCTGCGCCCGCGCGCTCACTCTGGACTAACCCGGCGCGGCGGAAGCTGATGACAATACGGCCCGGGCTGGCAGCAGCCTCTTGCCGGGCCGATGCGATCGGCGCCCTCGGGCGCCCCATGACGGCATGCGCCCATCAAGGCGAACCGTCCGCATCCGGAGATGCGACATGAAGACCCGCCACGTGTTCAGCACGCCCGACCTCGCCACCGCGCAAGCCGCCATGGATGCAGCGCGCGAAGCCGGCGTGCACGACGACGACATCCTGCTGATCGCGCGTTCCGACATCGAACTCAAGTCGATTCCGAACGATCGCAAGGAAGCCGATACCGACCTGATGTCGGCGGCGCTGCGCGGCGCCGGCTACGGCGGTGCCACCGGTTTGCTGGCCGGCTTGCTCGCGGTCGTGATCAGTCCGATCGGCCTGACCATCGCCGGCGCGGCGGCGGCCACCGTGGCCGGCGCCATGGTCGGCTGCTGGGCCTCGGCGTTGATGGGCTCGGCCCTGCCCGACCCGATACGGCGCAAATTCGACGCGCATATCCAGCAAGGCCGCATCCTGGTGGTGATCGACGGCGACCGCGACCTGCTGCTGCAAGCCGAGGCGCGGGTGCTGCGCAACGCCGTCGGCGCCGAACTGCTGCCCTTCGATTCGCTCAAGGCGTTCGCCTGAGCTCCAGTTCGCCGCCGCAGCGGCGGCGCGCTCACGACTTCGTAGCGTCCAGGCCTCATTGCCTGCGTGATCGCGTTTGCGAATCGCGGCGCCGCCCTTGCGTGCGCCGCGAACTGCCGATCCGGTCGCAAGACCGGCGGTTCTTCGATGGCACTCTCGGCCGGCCTCAAACCCACGCCTGCCGGACATCGGAGACCCACCATGAACCGCTCGATGCTCTCTCTCGTTTGCTCCACCGCGCTGCTCGGCGCCTTCGCCGCGCCCGCGGCCTGTGCCCTCGACCGCGCCAGAGCCGACAACGCCAGCGCGACCAGCGCGGCCGAATCGACCAAGGCGCTGCCGTTCACCGCGACCGAAGTCGCGCGCTTCAACGAACCCTGGGCGATGACCTTCCTGCCCGACGGCCGCCTGCTGGTCACCGAGAAGCGCGGCGTGCTCAAGCTGCAGACCATCGGCGGCAGCGCGCGCACCGTCAGCGGCGTGCCCACGGTCGCCTATGGCGGCCAGGGCGGCTTCGGCGACGTGATCCTGCATCCGCAGTACGCGACCAACAAATACATCTACATCAGCTACGCCGAACGCGGCAGCACCAGTGGCACCGCCGGTGCCACGGTCGCGCGCGCCAAGCTCAACATCACCTCGACCAGCGCTTCGCTGAGCGAACTGCGGGTGATCTGGCGCCAGCCGAAAGTCAGCGGCAGCAATCACTACGGCCACCGCCTCGCGTTCGGCCCCGATCGCAAGCTGTGGATCACCTCGAGCGAGCGGCAGAAGTTCGATCCGGCCCAGGACCTCAATTCCCCGCTCGGCAAGGTCATCCGCCTCAACGACGACGGCAGCGTGCCGACCGACAATCCCTTCTACGGCCGCGGCGGCGTCGCCGCGACGGTGTGGTCCTACGGCCATCGCAACCTGCTCGGCATCGCCTTCGATGCACAGAGCAAGCTGTGGATCCACGAGATGGGGCCGAAAGGCGGCGACGAAATCAACCTGATCGAACGCGGTTCCAACTACGGTTGGCCGCTGGTGTCGCAGGGCGATCACTACGACGGCACGCCGATCCCGCGCCACAGCACGCGCCCGGACCTCAACGCGCCGGAAGCCTGGTGGACGCCGGTGATCGCCCCGGCCGGCTTCGTCATCTATTCCGGCACCCGCTTCCCGGCCTGGGCCGGCAACGGCCTGATCGGCGGCCTGGCCTCGCAGGCCCTGATCCGCGTGCGCTTCAGCGGCAACACCGCCGCCGAAGCCGAGCGCTATCCGATGGGCAAGCGCATCCGCGAAGTCGAGCAAGGCCCGAACGGCGACGTCTGGCTGCTCGAAGACGGCACCAATGCGCGCCTGCTGCGGTTGACCCCGCTGTAAGCCCAGGCGCCGTGCCGTGGCCCTCTCCCGAACGCGGGAGAGGGCCACGGCCTTATTGCGCGGCCTTCAACACCGGCTTGCGCGTGCCCAGGGCGAGTTGATAACGCTGGTGCAGGGCCTGCACCTTGGCGATGTATTCCTGGGTTTCGCGATACGGCGGCACGCCGCCATAGCGCGCGACCGTGCCGATGCCGGCGTTGTACGCGGCCGCGACCAACATCAGATCGCCCTTGTAGCGCCGCATCAGGGCCTTGAGGTGGCGGGCGCCGGCGTTGATCGATTCGGTCGACGAGAACGGGTCGAGCACGCCATATTCCTTGGCGGTCTCCGGCATCAGTTGCATGACCCCTTGCGCGCCCTTGGACGAGACCGCCTTGGCATCGAAGCCACTCTCGGCATGGGCGATCGCGCGCAGCCAGGCATCGTCGACGCCGCTGGCCTTGGCCGCGGAACGGAACTGCGCCGGGAATTTATCGAGCTGGGCCTTGCCGACCTTGCCCAGGCCCGGATGCGCCGGCTCGCCGGGCGGCGTTTCCACGGTGAAACCCATCACCCGCACCGAACCGGGCAGCTTGCGCGTGCTGTACACGGTCTTGCCGTCCTGCTGGCGTTCGTAGAGGTTGCCGTTGATCACGCCCATCTCGCCCCACAGATTGGGCAGCTTGGCGGCGTTGTCGTCGAACTCCTTGGCGACGCAGCGCGAACCGGGTTCGGGCGCGGTGGCGAGGCTGACGGTGCCGTCGCGCACGCAGCGATACACGGTGCGCGCCTGCGCCTCCGCGGCCAGCGCGAACAGGACGACGGCAGCGACGACACGCAGGGCGGCGGACGGACGGGTGTTCATTCGCCGCGATTCTAGGCCCGCCGGCGGCCCGCGCCAGCGCCGAAGGTCAGGGCGGCGGCGCTGGGTTCACGATTGCCAAGATCGCGTTCAGCCACGAAAGCGGCTCGAACCCGGATCGCCCCTGGCGACCAGGCCGGCGCAACAGAAAGGGCGGCCTCGCGGCCGCCCTTCTGCGTTGGCTGGGGACGGCCATCGCTCGCGATGGCCGTCGTCCTGGAATCAGGTGCCCGAACCGTCTCCGCTCGCCGACGGAGCGGCCGCATCGGCCGGGGCGGCTTCGGCCGCCGGTGCGCTCGATGCCGCCGGCGCGTCGGTGGTCTCGCCCTTGCTGGCGCAAGCGGCCAGGCCGAGCACGCTGATAGCGGCCAGGCCGTACAGTGCGGTGCGAATGGTGGTCTTCATGGATGCGGTTACCTCCGGTGTCGTGTGAATCGAATCGATCGGATCGGTTGGATCGTCGTTGCTGCAACGCGTGCCGTGGTTCGTAGGCACGGACTGCACACTGCGGTCATCGCCATGAACGAAAACGCGCCGCGAAGTCCGCCGGCTACGTTTCTTTAACCAGCCCGCCGGCGATACGCGTTAGGCGCGGCCCGATGAACCGGCGAAAACGTGCGTCAGGCCTCATTCGTGCCTTCGGCGATCGCGCGACCGCGACTGAACGCAACAAAACGTTTACGAACCGGGCGCGCATTCGGCGCAGCTCGACGCTCCTCGATCGCATGGCGACGTTCGCACGCATCGGCCGGACCCCGCTGCGACCCGGCCCAGCCTGCTTATGCGCTTCGCTCCGGCCCACATGCCGCAGTGCGGATTGAAAGCGGCAGGCCGCAGGCACTAAGGTGCGACGAGATCGGCGCCGCATGCGGTCCGCCGCACCGCCACCGAGCGAGGGGAACCACCGTTTGAGCCAGCCGACGCCGCACGCGCCCGTTTCGTCCTCGCCCGCCGCCGCGGCCCCTGCTCCGGACGACGGTCGCCCCGGCACCGTCCGCGCCGTCAGCCGTTGGCAGATCGTCGGCCTGTCCATCAACGACGTGATCGGCAGCGGCATCTATCTGTTGCCGGCCACCGCCGCCGCCCTGCTCGGCCCGGCCAGTCTGTGGGCAGTGTTGCTGGCCGGATTCGCGGTGGCCCTGCTGGTGCTGTGCTACGCCCAGGCGGCGAGCTATTTCGACCAACCCGGCGGCGGCTATCTCTACGCCCGCGAGGCTTTCGGCCCCTTCGCCGGTTTCGAGGTCGGCTGGATGCTGCTGGTCACGCGCATCTCGACCGCGGCCTCTCTGAGCAACGGCCTGGCCGAGGCGGTCGGGCTGTTCTGGCCGGCGGCGAAAGGCGGGGTCGCCCGCGTGGCGGTGGTCGCCGGCTCGCTCGGCCTGTTGGTGTTGATCAACGTCATCGGCGTGCGCACCGCGGCGCGGGCCGGCGTGGCCCTGGCGATCGGCAAGCTGCTGCCGCTGCTGTTGTTCGTCGCCATCGGCGCGTTCTATTTCGATGCTTCGCTGTTGTCCTCGGACACGCCGATGCCGATGGATCACCTCGGCGAGGCGGCGCTGTTGTTGCTGTTCGCCTATGCCGGCTTCGAAAACCTGCCGGCGGCCGCCGGCGAATACCGCAATCCGCGCCGCGACGTGCCGTTCGCGCTGCTGACCATGATCGTCCTGGTCACCATCATTTATTTCACCGTGCAGTTGGTCGCGCTGGGCACCTTGCCGGGCATCGCCCAGTCGTCGAGCCCGCTCGCCGAAGCCGCCGCGCATTTCAGCGGCACCGGCTTGGCGCTGGTGCTGACGGTCGGCGCGGCGATCTCCATCCTCGGCACCAACAGCAATACGGTGATGATGGGCCCGCGCTATCTGCTGGCCTTGTCCAAGGATGGTTACGGGCCGCGCGCCCTGTCGGCGATCCATCCGCGCTTCCACACGCCGGCGCGTGCGGTGGTGCTGCTGGGCGTGGTCGCGCTGGCGCTGGCGCTGACCGGTTCGTTCCAGCAACTCGCCCTGCTCTCGGTGGTGGCGCGCCTGTGCACCTACATCGGCACCGCGGTGTCGGTGCTGGTGCTGCAGAAGCGTCATGGCAAGAGCGAAGGCGCGCTGCAACTGCCAGGCGGCCCGATCATCCCGATCGCGGCGATCGTGCTGTCGCTCGGCCTGCTCGCCAGCGCCAGCACCGCCAACCTGATCGCCGCGGCGATCGCGCTCGCGGTCGGCGCGGTGATCTACAAGTTCCGGCGCAAGCCCGAGGCCTGAGCCGCAGACATTGCACGCCGGCGGTTCGCCGCCGGCACGCCGCAGCGGCACCGGGAGGGGGCATCCGAAGCAGCGCTTGACCTCGACATTACTTGAGGTTTTAAGCTGCCCGGCATGTTCCCCAACCACCGACCTGCATGCATCCCAACATCAAACTCGCGCTGATCTACGGCAGCGCGCGCGAGGGCCGCTTCTGCGACGTCGTCGCCGAATGGACCCAACGCCATATCGACCGATACGGCGGTTTCGAAACCGTACCCATCGATCCCGCCGACTGGCCCTTGTCGGGTCGCGTCCTGCGCCAGGACGAAGCGCAACTGCAACAGTTGCGCCAGCGCCTGCACGCCGCCGATGCCTTCGTCATCGTCACGCCCGAATACAACCACGGTTACCCGGCGCCGCTGAAGGCGCTGATCGATGCCTGCTACGAACCCTGGCAGGCCAAGCCCGTCGCCTTCGTCAGCTACGGCGCCAGTTCGGGCGGCCTGCGCGCGATCGAGCAACTGCGCCAGGTCTTCGCCGAGCTGCACGCGGTGACCTTGCGCGACAGCGTCAACCTGGTCAGCGCCTGGCGCCAGTTCGGCCCCGACGGCGAACTGCACGAACCGCTCGCCGCGGGCAAGGCCATGACGACCATGCTGTCGCGGCTGAGCTGGTGGTCGCAGGCGCTGCGCGATGCGCGTTCGGCCACGCCGTACGAAGCCGCGGCCTGAGCTCGCTTATTGCAACGGCGGCGCCGGCGGCGGCGCGGGCGCGGGCGCGCCGTCCGGCAACTGCATGAGCTGGCGTTGCAGATCGAACAGGATCGCGGCATCGCCCGGCTGCCATTCGCGCGCTTCGTTGCCGCGGAAACGGCGATGGAACGCCGCCAGCGCCGCCCCGGGGTCGCGCAGGTCGTAGCCGACCAAACGCAACGCCGCCCAAGCATCGAAACCCGCGGGCGGTTCTGCAGGCATGGCGCGCGGCCACAAGCCGAAGCCGGCCTCGGCCAGGCGCCGCCACGGAAACAGCACGCTCGGGTCGGTCTTGCGCGTCGGCGCGAGGTCGCCGTGAGCGACGATCGCATGGCGTGGAATGTTCAGGCGCCGGGTCAGGTCGTCGAGCAGGCGCAGCAGGCTGTCGATCTGGGCCTGCTCGAAAGGTTCGCTGCCGTCGTTGTCGAGTTCGATGCCGATCGAGGCCGAATTGAGATCGTTGATCTCCCCCCAACTGCCGGCGCCGGCATGCCAGGCGCGCATCGTGTCGGCGACCAGTTGATAGATGCGTCCGTCGGCGCCGATCAGGTAATGGGCGCTGACCCGCCCCTGCGAGTTGCGCGTCTGCAGGGTCAGCAAGGCGCGCTCGGCGCTTTCCATCTGGGTGTGGTGCAGCACGATGAGCTGCGCGCCGCGCTCGTTGTAGTTAGGCGAAGCCTTCCACTGCGCGAGCGGATTGTGCGGCGGCGCGGTCGCGCAGGCGCCCAGGGCGAGGATCAGCGCTGCGGCGCACGAATGCAGCGGACGACGATAGGGCATGGACACGCGGTGGCGCTCGTGAGGCGATCGATGCGCCGATGATCGCGCGAGCCGGCAATCGCGGGCAAATGCTCGCGAGTGCGGCAAGATCGCGCCTTAGGCCGATTCGACCGCCTATTCATCCGCTGCGGCCTGCGCTTTGGTGACGCGCTCGCCAAAACGCCGGTACACGGGCGCCTACAGTGGCCGCCGGCATGGGCACTCCCCGCGCCCCGGCGCCGCCGGACCAGCGTGCCGCGCGGCGCCGGACGATTCGTCACGACCATTCGCCACGACAGGAGGATCACGCATGAAGCGCAAAGGTTTCGGACTCGTCGCCGCATTCGCCTTGGCCGCGTTCGGCTTCGGTTTCGGCATCGCCCAGGCGGCCTCGTCGGCGCCGGCCGACCAGGCACTGTGCAGCTACAAGATTTGTCAGGACCGCTGCGGCGGCATGCCGGGTTGGTACCCGGGCAATGGCCAGCCCTGTCGTTGCTGCGATTGAGCCGCGATAGCGACTAAAGCAGGCGATTGACGCAGGCGCTTGCCGCGCGGGTCGATCCGCGCGGCAAGCGGCCGATTACATCGTCGGCCGGCCTTGCTGGCGCAGCAACTCCGGATCCTGGCCGCGGGCCTCTTGTTCCTTGTGACGCTGCGATGCGGTCTTGCACACGCGCTCGACCCGGTTGCTGCCGATCGGCCGCACGCGCTCGCAAATCAACTTCTCCTCGTCGCTGCGCGCGGCCTGCGCGATCCAGGCCAGGTCGCCATGCGCACTCTCGCGTTCGCTCTCGCTGAGGTCCTCGTAACGACGGCCTTCGAGCAGCTTGACCAAGCGCTCCTGGCGCGTCGTCAGTTCCCTACGGGCATTCGCGTCGAGGCCGCCATAGGCGCCCTTGCCGGTCTCGACTTCGGTGCGAATCTGCTTTTGCTGCTCCAGCACGCCCTGTACTTCGAACGGTGCCCGGTCGGGCGAAGCCGTGGCCGTCGCGCAAGCCGCGGCCAGAATCAAGGTCGATAGAATCTTTCGCATGGTCCCTTATGCCTCGTCGATAACGGCGCGGACGCCGCGGGGCGACGAACCGTCCGGTTCGCCTTCCCTGTCATGGATGGTCGATGCCGGCGCCATCGCACATCGACGCCCGGCGTCCCGATCCTAATCGGGACGCCGGGCACACTCCATAGACTTTCGACCTAGGCGATTGTCCTAATCGGGCGGTTCGTCCGAAGATCCCGGCCGGCTCAGGGCTTCAGCCAGTTGTTCGACACCGCCAGCATCGACAGCAGCTTGACGCTGTCGCCGTAGTAGTCGCTGGGGCCGCTGGAGACGGTGTAGCTCCACAGCTTGTCGAGCCAGGCCTGGGCATTCGGGTCGACGGTCGCGGCGACCGCGAACGGCGCGGTGAAGAACATGCTGTTGTAGTTCTCGACCACCTGGCCATCGAGGCGATAGCCGCTGCGCACGCGGTTGGGATCGTTGCCGGCCTTGACCCGGATCCACTGGCTCAGCTTGCGCGCGGCGCTGCGCGAACGGCTGTCGCCGCTGACCGCGGCGTCGATGCCGATCCGCCACGGCACCCGTCCGGCGTTCCAGGAGTAATAGCCGTCGGTGTCGGCTTCGAGGAAGTTCGCCGGCGCCGGCTTGGCGGTCGTGTTGGTGTTGACGATGAAGTCCGGCACCAGGCCGGTGTTCGGCGCGTAACTGGTCTGCATCGTCGACAACAGGTTCTGGTGTGCGCCGAGCACGCCGGTCCAATAACTGTCGCCGAGCTTGCTGGCGAAGGAGCGGAAGTGGCCGAGCATCCAGTCGGAACTGCGGGTGGCGTAGTAATGCTTCGGCGTGTCGGTGCTGACCCAGTCGCCCAGGTTGACCAGCTTGGTGGTGGGATTGACGTTGCTGCGGCGGATCGCGGCGATCACCTTGCGCGCTTCGGCGGCGTAGTTGATCGCGCCGCTCGAACCCCATTGCAAGTCGGCCAGCAGCAGGGCGTAGGCGATGTCGAGATCGCCGTCGGTGGCCGAGTCCGGGTCGAGGATGTTGTTGCAACTGGCGTTCTGCGCCCAGGCCAGCAGGTCGCTGTCGTTGGAACTCGGATGGCCGCGGTTGTAGCGGTGCAGGCCGTCGAACAAGGTCTGTGCCTGCGGGTCTTCGCCGGCCATCATCACCGTGATCAGCATGCCGTAGCCCTGTCCCTCCGAGACCACGTAGGCGTCCTCGGTAGCGGCCTTGACCCGATACTCGCCGGCCTTGCAGGCCGGAACGAGGTAGCGCTGCTTCCAGGTGCGATAGAACGAGGCCGTGGACTGGTCGGCCGCGGCGCGGCCGACGCTCGGGCTCAGGGTGCCGCTGGCATAAGCCTGGCGATGACTGCCGAACGGGAAGTTGGGTGCGGCCGCGGCCGAGAACGCGGCGGTGGTGGCGACGGCGAGAGCGAGCGATTGCAGACAGCGTCGCAGCGAGGTGTGGCGCGTCGTCTTCGTGTGCACTGACATGGGTGTCTCCGAAGGTGGGGAACGAAGGCCTGGCGGGAACCGCGCGCGCACTTCGCCATTCGCCGCTCCGATTCGACGGCGCGGCATGGCTGGTGTTCGATGAACGGATCGAGTGCGGGCGCGGCGGCGTTACGCGTCCGACAACGCGCGATGCACCGCGCCGGACGCAGACCGAGGCTAGCGCGCGGTGCAGCGCAGCATTCGTTCAGACGTGACCGCGCGCGTGAATGCGGCGGGCAGGCTTCGCAGATCGACGATCGTCGTAGGCCTAGAGATAACTCAGCCAGCGATCGCGGCGCCGCGCCTTGACCCCGGCGAACCAGCGCGACAGCGGATACAGCGCCGCCAGCACGCCCAGCCACAGCCCGAATACCGCCGGCAGGCTCACCCCCCAACCCGATTCGGCGATGCGCCCGGCGTTGCCGAGAATGCCGACGAACACCGCCGCCGGAATGCCGCTGGCGACGCCGACCAGCAAGGCCAGGCCGTGCACGAGATAGATATGCAGCAGGTAGGTGAACAAGGGCGTGCGGCCGAATGCGAGCAGCACGCGCCGCAGCCAACCCGCGCAATGCTCCAACGCCAACATCGCCAACAGCGATACGCCGAGCGTGACCAAGGCATACAGCAGCGAAGGCGGGTACTTGGAAACGTTGACGAAGGCCATCGCATCGAAGAGCGGGTCGGCCTGGCGCTGCCACGCCGAGGGATCGCCGAAGCCGATGCCGGCACGCAGGATCGCGAACGCCGCCAGCATCGCCAGCGCGAGCGCGGCGACGACGCGCCGGCGCCGCGGCGCATCGAACAAGAACAGCGGGCCGAGGCCATAGCCGAGGCAGAGGATGCCGACCCAGGGCAGTGCCGGATAGGCGACGAAGCCTTCGAGGCCGGGCACCGCGCCGGGCCGCATCGCCAAGGTCCACAGCGGCGCCAGCGCCCCCCATCGGCTCGGGTCGAATCCCGCCAGCAAACCGTGCCCGGCGATGATGACGATGCCAAGCGCAAGCACCGCCGTGCGCGGCAGCCAGATCAAGGCCGCCATCGCCACCATGCCGACGCCGATCGCCCAGATCACCTGCAGGAACAGGAACGGCCAGACGAAGTTGAAGCCGAACACGATCACGGTCAGTTCCAGCACGATCAGCCACAGGCCGCGGCCGAGCAGGAACCGTGACTGCGCCGGACGCGGATAAGCGCCGCCGGCCTGTTGCAGGAAGATCGACACGCCGGCTAGCAGGACGAAGCTGGGCGCACACAGGTGGGTGACCCAGCGTGTCGCAAACAACAACGGCGTGGTCTTGGCCAGGTCGGTCGGACTGAACACGAACGCCTGCCAGTGGAAGTAGTCGCGCACGTGGTCGAGCACCATCAACGCGATCACCAGACCGCGCAGGGCATCGACCATGTCCAGGCGCGCTGCGCCGAGGCGGGGCGGGCCGAGAGCGGACGAGGGCGAATCGGCATCGGGCCGATCCGATGCGGCGACGGTAGACGGCGTACTCGGCATGGCGGCGGCTTCCGATGGCCTGGCCGCGAGCATAGCGCCTGCGCGGGCCCGCCACCGGCACCGGCCGCACCGTTACCGCGGCCCTGGCCGGCGCCATCGCGGCGCCGGCCAGACCGGTTTACTCCTTGCGGATGGCGTGGCCGCCGAATTCGTTGCGCATCGCCGCCAGCAGCTTGTCGGCGAAGGAGTCCTTGTCGCGCGAGCGCAGGCGTTCGAGCAGCGAAGCGGTGATCACCGGCGCCGAGACGTTGAGATCGATCGCCTCGGCGACGGTCCAGCGGCCTTCGCCCGAGTCCTCGACATAGGGCGCGATGCCGTCGAGCGAAGGGTTCTTGGCCAGCGCGTCCGAACTCAGGTCGAGCAACCACGAGCGCACCACGCTGCCGTGCCGCCAGATCTCGGCGATCTGGTGCAGGTCCAGGCCGAAGTCGGCCTTGTGCCCCATGATCGCGAAGCCCTCGGCATAAGCCTGCATCAGACCGTATTCGATGCCGTTGTGGACCATCTTGGTGAAGTGGCCGGCTCCGCTGGGCCCCACCCGGCCCCAACCGCGATCCGCGGCCGGCGCCAGCGTCTCGAAGATCGGACGCAGGCGTTCGACCGCGGCTTCGTCGCCGCCGATCATCAGGCTATAGCCTTCCTTGAGGCCCCAGATGCCGCCGCTGGTGCCGGAGTCGACATAGTGCAGACCGTGCTCGGCGAGTTGGGCGGCGCGCCGCATGCTGTCCTTGTAGTTGGAGTTGCCGCCGTCGACCACGCTGTCGCCGGGGGCGAGCAAGGGCAGCAGTTCGGCCAGGGTCGAGTCGACCACTGCGCCGGCCGGCACCATCAGCCAGACCGCGCGCGGCGCCGGCAAGGCCGCAACCAGTTCGCGCAGGGAAGCAGTCGCCTCAATGCCGCGCGTCACCGCCTGCTCGCGCGCCGCCGGACCGGGGTCGAAACCGACCACTCGATGTCCGCCGCGCACCAGTCGTTCGGCCATGTTGGCGCCCATGCGCCCCAGACCGACCATGCCCAGATCCATGATGTCTCCTTTGTTGTATTCGGACGGCAGGCGCCGCAATCCATCGGGTTCCGGTGCGCGTTGGCGACCGGGTCGACGCCATTGTCGCGTCTGCGATGCAAATCGGGTGTGATCGCCTAGAAGATGGACGCAAAGCGAAACGTCGCAATCGCAGCATGCGCAACGCTCCGGTCCAGCATCGACACGACCTGGCGCCGACACGAACCTCGGCGCCTCATCGATCGCATCGGCCCGATCGCGCCGCCGATGCGGCGATCTAGTCCTTGCCGGTCTTCGCCCGCTGGCGCATCTGCATCGCCTCGAACACCGCGATCGCCGGCGCGCTCGGCTGGTCGACGGGGATGTCGTGCGAGCTGTTCTCGATGATGACCCGCTTGCCCAGGCGCGTGGTGCCGATCAAGGCGGTGTGGGTCTGCTCGCGGGCCGCGCTGAGGGACTGCTGGTCTTTCGGCGAGGCGCCCGGATAAGGCCGGTCGGCGCTCAACACGATCACCGGCTTGCCGTCGTGGCGTTCGCTCTTCGGCACCGGCCCGTCGTACAGCGCGCCGCGGTGTTCCGAGGCCGAGATCAACCCGGCCCAGAACGCCGGCTTGGAACGCCAGGCGAGGATCGCCGCATTCAAGCGTTCGCTGTAGTTCGGATTCGGCCCACGCAGACAGGACTTGAGTTCGGCCGGCGGCGTCGCGGTCAGCCGACCGTCCCGCGCGCCCTGTTCGCAGCTGCGGTACATCGCCAGCATCTTCGGCGCGATCTCGGCTTCGCGTTGGGCATAGCCGGGGGAAAATTCGGCGACGTTCTGCACCGGCGGGTCGACCAGCACCAGCGCCGCCACCTGCTTGGGATAGCGCTCGTCGAAACGGCGCACCACCTGACTGCCATAGGAATGGCCGATCAGGATCAACGGTGTATCGAGGTCGGCCGCCTCGATCAAGGCATGCAGGTCGGCGACGTCGGCATCGAGATCGCGCGGCAGCGGGCCGGGGTCGCTGTAGCCGACGCCGGCGCGGTCGTAGGCGCAGACGCGGTTGCGTTCGGCGATCAGCGGCTGCGCCTTGGCCCAGGACAGCGAATCCGCAGCGAAACCGGCGTCCAACAGGACCGTCGGCTCGCCCTGACCGCTGCAGCGCAGATTGAGATGGCGCCCCTTGCCGATGTCGACCCGCTGCGCGGGTTCGGCGTAGGCGTCCAAGGCCAGATCCGGAACGGCTTTCGCTGTCGGCCCGGGCGGCGCATCGGCCGCGCCGGCCGCCCAGGCCACGGTCGCCAGCAGCGCCGTCGCCAGCCTGCCGCAGGTCTTGTTCGGACTGCTCATTACCGCCCTCGCCTTCGGTCAATGAAGCGGCGATGGTAAGCAGGAGTGCGCCGCAGCGAGATGGGGGCCGCGGCGGCCGAGACAGATGCGATTCAGTTCCGCAGCACTGCCCGGATGCGCCGACGGCAGCTGCAAAAAATATTTTCGCGAACGTGTCGATCCGGCGGTCGCCGGTTCGTCGTCATTACAAGAGCGCGGCTTCGCAACACGCTACGACACCGGACGGCCGCCGCTTCCCATAACGACATCCCCAGGAGATACCCCGATGCGCTTCATGATGCTGATGATTCCCAAAGGTTACGAATCCGCCGCAGCCGGCACCTTGCCGAGCGCAGAAGCGGTCGAGGCGATGATGGCCTACAACCGCGAATTGCAGGAGGCCGGCGTGTTGATCGCGCTCGACGGCCTGCACCCTCCGTCGATGGGCGCGCGGGTCAGCTTCGCCGGCGGCAAGCCCAAGGTCACCGACGGCCCGTTCCCGGAAGCCAAGGAAGTGCTGGGCGGCTACTGGATGATCGATGTCGCCTCGCGCGAAGAAGCGATCGCCTGGGCCACGCGCTGCCCGGGCTCGGACAACGAGACCATCGAAGTGCGTCAGGTCCAGGAGATGGAAGATTTTCCCGAAGACGTGCAGCAGGCCGCCGCAGGCTTCGAGCAGTTGCAGAATCGCGGCATCCTGAGCCCCATCCCTTCCCTCTAAACTTAAGCAGACACCCGCATGTTCAAGATCATCTTGCTCGTCATCGTCGTACTCGTCGTCGTGTTCGCCATCATCGCCGCCCTGCAGCCATCGAAGTTCCGCATCGCCCGCAGCATCGTCGTCGATGCGCCGCCCGCCGTGGCCTTCGCCCAGGTCGAGGATTTCCGCATATGGCCGGCGTGGTCCCCGTACGAGAAGCTCGACCCCAACCTGCAGCGTCGTTACGAAGGCCCGGCCATCGGCGAAGGCGCGATCTACGATTGGGCCGGCAACAAGGACGCCGGCGAAGGCCGCGCGACTGTACTCGAAAGCCGGCCCGGCGAACGCATGCGGATCCAGCTCGCGTTCCGCAAGCCCTTCCAGGCCACCAACCTCGCCGAGTTCGCCTTCAAGCCGGTCGGCGACAAGACCGAGGTGACCTGGTCGATGAGCGGCGAGAAGAACTTCATGTTCAAGGCGGTGGGCTTGCTCATGAACATGGACAAGGTGCTCGGCGCTCAGTTCGAGGACGGCCTGAGGCAACTCAAGAGCATCGCCGAAGGCCAGGCGCGCGCCTGAGCGCGCCAGTCCGGCAACGGATTACCCACGAAGGCCGCCGCGATGCGGCCTTCGTCGTTTCGCGCTCCGATCAGGCGATCTCGCGACCCGCGCCGGCTTGCCAGATCCGGTACCAGTCCTCGGCATCGAGCTCGATCGACAGCGCCGCGACCGCATCGCGCAGGCCCTGGACGCGGCCGCTGCCTGTGATCGGCCACGGCCGCGACGGATGCCGCAGCAACCAGGCATAGGCCATCGTCGCCACCGAGGCGCCGTAGCGTTCGCCGAGCGCGGCCAACACCTCGTGCACGCGTACGGCCTGGGCATCGCCCTGGCTGAACAAACGCCCGCCGCCGAGCGGCGACCAGATCATCGGCCGCATTCCCAGGGTCTGGCATTGGTCGAGCGTGCCGTCGTCCAGCGCCGCCAGATGCAGCGGCGAGAGTTCGACCTGGTGCGTCGCCAGCGAATGCCGCGAATGCAGCAGCGCCAGTTGCGACGGCGAATGATTGGACACGCCGACCTGCAGGACTTTGCCGGCCGCCTTGAGCTCGTCGAAACAACGGCCGAGCGCATCAGCGTCCATCAACAGGTCGGGGCGGTGGATCAACAACAGGTCGAGGCGATCGGTGCGCAGCGCGCGCAATGAATTCTCGACCGAAGCAATCACGTGCTCGGGCGAGGTGTCGTAGGACTTGACCCGGTGCGACGGGCGTTGCGCCGAAGTCAACTTGATTCCGCACTTGCTGACGATCTGGATGCGCTCGCGCAATCCGGGATTCGCCGCCAGGGCCTCGCCGAACAAGGCCTCGACGCCGTAGTCGCCGTAGATGTCGGCGTGGTCGAAGCTGGTGATGCCGAGATCCAGGGCCGCGCCGATCCAGTGCAGGCGTTGCTGGACGTCGAAATTCCACTCGGCCATGCGCCAGGCGCCGGCGACGATCGGAGACAGGAACGGATCCGGATGGGACATGGGCGGGGGCCGAAGTCGAAAGACCCCAGTCTAGGGGGTCGCCCGCGGCGGCAGAAGTCCGCACCGCCTCGGCGATCAGGCCGGCTGCCGCTCGACCAGTTCGCCCGCGCGCGCATGCACCTCGTCGAACACCGCCTCGAGACCCGGGTGGACACCACGCACGCCGGCGACGACCTGCGCCGACCAATCGAAATAATCCTGCTTGCGTTGCGCCGGCCAATCCGCCGGCGGTTGCGCGAGCAGATCGCGCAAGTTGCAGATCTTGTCGGCCAGCTTGATCAGCTGGGCCTCGCGCGACAGCTGCGGCGCGTGCTCGATCTGCAGGCGCTTGCGCTCGGCCTTGGGCAGCGACTTGTCGTCGCTGACCTCGAGCACGATGGCGGCGATACGCGCGCCGAACGCCGCTTCGATCTCGGCCGCGCTGGTCTGCGTGTCCTCGACGGTGTCGTGCAACAAGGCCGCGCACAAGGCGTTCGCGTCGTCGACGCCGCCTTCGTTGGCCAGCACGTCGGCCAGGGCGATGGGGTGATTGATGTAGGGCGAGGCCTCGGCATCGCGGCGGCGTTGATGGCGGTGGCGCTCGGCCGCGAAGGCGGCGGCGCGAATCAACAATCCATGGGTCGTGTGCATGAGCTGCTCCTTGCAGGTCTCCGCCCAGCGGCTCGCGCCACGCAGCATCGGCTGCGCGGCGGGAATCGGAAAGGGGACGGCGACGGGTCGTTCGCGGGCTGCGAACCGGCACGGCCGCTGCGGCCATTATAGACCGCCGCAGCCGCGCCGGTCCCGGCGCAATGTTTCCGCTGAGAAACGCTTGCGCGCCCTCGCTGCGCTTACGTAGCCGCGACGGCGGCGAGCGCCTCGATCTCGAACAGCATGCCGTCCAGCGCCAGTCTCGGCACCGGAATCAGGGTGCAGGTCGGGCGGTGCTCGCTGCCGAAGGCCGCGGCCAGTTCGGCGCCGAACGTATGCAGGCGCGCTTCGCTGTGATCGACGATCAACACGGTCAGCTTGACCACGTCCGACGGCGATGCGCCGGCCGACCTCAACGCGATGACCAAGTTGTGCATGGCCTGGCGCACCTGCGCCTGGAAATCGTCGGCGAGCGCGCCGTCGGCGGTTTCGCCGCCCTGCCCGGCGACGAACACCCAGCGCACCGCGCCGGCGACTTCGGCCACGTGCGAGTAACCATTGGGGGCGGGATCGTAGAGACCGGCCGGGTTGCTGAGGATCAGGACCGGCTTCGGGTTTGCAGCGTTCATTGCGATTCCTTCGATGTGGGGTTATCGAGCTGCGGTCGATCGCCGTCATATTCAATACGACGGTCAGTGCGGCGCTTCGACTCGCTCTCTAGCTCACGACGATTCACTGCATCGGTCTGTGACATCCGCCGGCTCGGCTGGTCTCGTCAGCGTGGCCATCGGCCTGCATCGATGGCTGGATGCAGACGAAGCCCGCGCCTTCTTTGCTCCCTTTGGTAACGGGGCCACGCCCGAAGCGCACGAAGCCCGGCACGCCGGCGCGTGGGGATTTGCTTCAGCCGATGAGGCGACAGAGAGAGCAAGAGCAAATCCCCCCGCCCCCCTCAACAAAGGGGGAGTGCGGTGTGGATCGGGCAGCGTGGCGTCGGGCAGGAGCCTGCGTCCCGACGAAGGTTTCAGGGCCTGTCGCCGACATTCAGCGCAAAGCCTTCGTCTAGCCAACCGGTGATTCCGCCGGCCATCAGCTTGACCGCCAGGCCCAGCTGAGCGAGGCGCACCGCCGCGCGCGCCGCGCCGTTGCAATGCGGCCCGGCGCAATAGACCACGAACAGGGTCGAGGGCGGGTACGCGCTCATCTTCGAGGCGATGATCTTGCGGTGCGGCAGGCTGATCGCGCCCGGCAAATGGCCTTTCGCGTAAAGCGCGGGGCTGCGCGCGTCGATCAGGACGAAACCGGGCGCGCCCGATTGCAAGGCTTCGTGGGTATCCCAGCAATCGGTCTCGAAGGCGAACTGCGATTGAAAGTGCTGCAGGGCCAGCTCGGACGCAGCGGCAGGGATCTCGGTGACGGCGTTGCGCATGGCGGGTTCCGGGAAACGATGGGAGGAGGTGCAGCCATTGTCGGCGCGGCCGGCTCCGGCCACTATTGGCAGGAATGCCAAGCATCGATCAAATCATGCCGAAGTCGACACCCCGCCCCGGCCCCACCAACCCGCGCGTCGCCGTGCTCGCCTACGACGGCCTGTGCGCGTTCGAATTCTCCTGCGCCGCCGAGGTGTTCGGTTTGGCGCGGCCAGAACTCGGCGCGGGCTGGTACCGCTTCGAGACCTGCGCCGCGCAACGCCGCCCTTTGCGCGGCCAGTACGGGCTGAAGATTTCCGCCGATGGCGGACTCGACCGCCTGGTGCGCGCCGGTACGGTGATCATTCCCGGTTGGAGTTCGATCGATGCCGCGGTGCCGACACGCATCGTCGAAGCGCTGCGCGAAGCCCATGCGCGCGGTGCGCGCCTGCTGTCGATCTGCTCGGGCGCGTTCGCGCTCGCCGCGACCGGGCTGCTCGACGAACGCCGCGCGACCACGCACTGGCGCTATGTGGACGCCCTGCGCGAGCGCTATCCGCGCATCCGTGTCGATCCGAATGCCTTGTACATCGACGAAGGCAGCCTGCTGACCTCGGCCGGCAGCGCCGCCGGCCTGGACTTGTGCCTGCACCTGGTACGCCGCGATTGGGGGCCGAAGATCGCCAACCACGTCGCCCGCCGCCTGGTGATCCCGCCGCACCGCGAAGGCGGCCAGGCCCAGTACATCGACCGCCCGATCGAGCGCGAGGCCGACAACGCGCTGTCGCCCTTGCTCGAACGCATGCGCAAGCGCCTCGCCGAACCGCTGCCGGTGGCGGTGCTCGCCGACATGGCCGCGATGAGCGAACGCAACTTCATGCGCCGCTTCAAGCAGAGCACCGGCATGACTCCGGCCGACTGGCTGATCCAGGCGCGCGTCGACCGCGCGCGCGAACTGCTCGAAACCACGGCCTGGGCGATCGACCGCATCGCCGGCAGCACCGGCTTCGGCAGTGCCATCACCATGCGCCATCACTTCCGCCGCAAGCTCGGGCTGAGCCCGCGCGATTACCGCGAGCGCTTCGCCCGCGACGCCTCAGCGGCTGCGAACCGCTAAGTCGCCCTAACCCGCATCGACCCGGTTAGTCGCGCAACACGCCGGCGGCCTCCAGCCAACCCCGCAGCCCCTCGCAGTCGCGATAGCGCAAGCCGCGCGCGCCCAGTGCCACCGCGGCGGCGACGTTGTCGGGGTCGTCGTCGACGAACAGCGCCTGCCGCGCCTCGACCCCGGCACGGGCGAACGCCGCACGGAAGATCTCCGGCTCCGGCTTCAGCAAGCCGAGTTCGCTAGAGTTGACCACGGCGTCGAAGCGTTCGCTCAGCCCGAGCGTCTGCAGGTCGCGCGCCAGCCGCGTGGTCGCATTGCTGACCAGGACCAGGCGCAGATCGGGACGGCAGTCGTCGAGCAAGGCCATGACCTCGGTATCGAGCTGTCCGCAAGGCTGCGACCACTGCCCGACCGCGGCCTCGGCCTCGCTGCCGGGATAGCTCGCACGCAGGCGCTCGGCCACTTGCTCGCGCCATTGCTCGTCGGTAATGCGGCCGGCCAGCGCCTGGTCCAGCAAGGCCGGCACGAAGGCGATGCGCCGCAGGCTGCCGATCGGCAGGCCGTGGGCGATTTCGATCGCATCGTCGCTGGCCGGCCATCGGCGCAGCACGCCGTCGAAATCGATCAACAACGCCGCATAGCCCGGCGCCTGGGCCGTAGCGAGGCCGTGGTCGTTCATGCCGCGATTATCCGCGCGTCCGCGGCGACTCGCCACGGGCAGCGACGCGATGAATACGACGCGGCAAACACGCGCCCGCGCGCGATCAGGCCTTGCGCGGCGGCATGCGAAACTTGCGCCCACCCTTGAGCAAGCCCATGACCGCGTCGTGGCATTGCGTGCAATAGAAGCCGCGCTCCTGGCCCGAACGCGGGTCCAGGTTCTCGTGCGGCTCGACGCAGTCGGGCAGGTAGGGACGAATCGACTTCATGTCGAGCACCGCGGAGTAATACACCCATTCGCGGCATTGCTCCGACCAGGCCTGGCCGCGAAAGCCGACCGCAATGCCGGCCGCGGCCAGGGCGTGTTCGAGCGGGCGCAGGTGTTCGCAGACCATGCTGCGATCTTGCCCGACCGCGGCGGTGAGTGTAAGCCGCGGCCCTCAGTCGCCCGGATGCGCCGGATGAGTCTGGATCTGCCGCGACAATGCCTGCTCGAAGGCCCGCCCTTCGTCCAGACGGCGGTCGATCTCGGCCATCGGCAGCCAACGCCCTTGCGCGAACACGCCGGCGATCTTGGCGACGTTGTGGAGGTCGGCCAGCGGGTCGGCGTCGAGCAACACCAGATTGGCGCGCTCGCCCTCGCGCACCGCGCCGCTGCCGCTTTTGGGGTCGAACAGACGATGCGCGTTGATCGAGGCCGCGCGCAGCACCTCGATCGGGCGCAGGCCGATCTCGCGCAGTTCGATCATTTCCTGCTGCACCGAGACGCCGAAGGCCAGGCCCGGCAGGGACGCATCGGTGCCGACCGTCAGCGGCACGCCGCGTTTCCACAACTGCCGGGTCAGCACGCGGGCGAAGTCGTAGCCGGCCGAGAAAGTATCGGCGCCGTCCTGGTCGCGGAATGCCTGGCTCAGGTAGCGGTTGGCCGGCGGCGCCCAGTCGATGCGGGTGACCGGATCGACGCGCGCCGCCCAATCGCCCGGCACAGGCGGCACCGCGCGCTGCACGTACATGCCGACGATGGTCTTGAGCGTGACCAGGGTCGGCGTGACCGCGATCTTGCGTTCGGCGACCGCATCGGCCAGCACGTCGAGGTCGCGCGGCGCCAGATCGGAGCCGATGCGCGCGTAGCGGGTCAGCTCTTCGCTGTGGGCGATGTTGTCCATCGGATGGGCGAAGGCGAAGGCGCGGTCGGCGCAGCTCGCGCAACCCAGCTCGGGCAGATGGCCGCTGGTGATCATGCCCTGCCGCCCGGCCTCGTCGACGACCGCTCGATAAGTCTCGCGGTTGAGGAACTGATAGGGCTTGATGAAATCGTAGCCGCGCTCGCGCGCCTGGCGCACCGCCGCGGCGCCGTCGGCGGCAGTGGTCGGCGCCTCCGGCTTCGAGGCCGGCACCGTTGCGGCCGGTTGCACAGCGACCGCAGCGCGCGGGCCGTTGATGCGCTTGCCGACATACAACTGCGGCCCGGCGATACGGCCGGCGGCGATTTCCTCGCGCAGCCACAGCAGGTCTTCGTCGCTGCGCGCGCCACCGCCGAGATTGGCCGCGCCGGTCACCCCGGCCTTGAGCAAGCCGAGCATCACCTGGCGGTCGTAGCGATGCGCCGACCCAAGATCGAGCGTGGAGATCCTCGGGTCCTTGCTGTCGCGGATCGCGCCTTCGTTGGCGAGGTGCACGTGCGCATCGACGAACCCGGGCACCAAGTACTTGCCGCGTCCGTCGATGGCGGTCGCGCCATGCGCTTTCGCCTTCGCGCCCGGTGCCAGGATCCGCACGATGCGGCCGTCGCGGATCAGCACGCTGCGGTGCGGCAGCACCTCGTCGGTATCGGCCGGGATCACGGTGACGTCGGAGACCAGCCAGGTGCCGGCCGCTTGCGCCGGGGCCGTGTCGGCGGCGCCGGCGGCGGTCGCGCCCGCAGGATTCGTGGCCCCCAAGGTCAAGGCCAACAAGTAAGCGATCATTCCCGACTCCTGGCTCGTTCTCGTGCCGATGATCCGTCGACGATAATAGGCGGCCGATCCGGCGGCATCGGCCGCAGGTCGCACGCGGACCGGCACGCCCGCGCCAACGACAGATGCACGGACCGGCGCCAGGGTTGAAAGCGCTCGCCACCCTAGCTCTCGCCACCCTAGCTCCCTCCGCCCCTCGGTTCGGCCGCATCCGCAAGCGCTCGCCCCGGCTGCCGCGAAAACGGCGGGCGGCGGTCTCGGATATCCTCCTGTCCGGAGCTGCGCCTCCGCTTTCTCCGGCAACAGGTTCGAGTCATGCAACACGCCACTCATCGGGTTCATCGCAACGGATTCATCGCGTCGACCGAGCGGGCACCGTCGTGAAAGACAAGATCGTCGTCTTCACCGGCGCCGGCGTCAGCGCCGAGAGCGGGCTCAAGACCTTCCGCGACATGGGCGGACTCTGGCACGAGTACCGCCTCGAAGACGTCGCCTCGCCGCAGGCCTGGCAACGCGATCCGGCCACCGTGCTGCGCTTCTACAACGAGCGCCGCAAGGGCGTGCTCGCGGCGCGACCGAACGCCGCCCACCTGGCCATCGCCCGGCTCGAAGAGAAGTACGAGGTCGTGGTGATCACCCAGAACATCGACGACCTGCACGAACGCGCCGGTTCGTCGACGGTGATCCACGTGCACGGCGAAATCCTCAAGGCGCGCAATACCGTCGCGCCGGAACGGATCTATCCGCTCAAGCGCCCGCTGATCGAACTCGGCGACCTGTGCGAACGCGGCAGCCAGCTGCGCCCCGACGTGGTCTGGTTCGGCGAAGCCGTGCGCCACATGGACCAGGCCGAGGCGCATTTCTCGACCGCGGCCAAGGTGCTGGCGATCGGCACCTCGTTGAGCGTCTACCCGGCCGCCGGCCTGGTCGCGTATGCCCCGTTCTCGGCCGAGCGCTGCTTCGTCTCGCCCGAGCTGCAGGAGGTGCCTCGCGGTTATCGCTTCCTGCAAGGCACGGCGACCGCGGTGGTACCGCCGTTGGTCGAGGAATGGCTGCGCTGAGCGCGAGTCGATAACCCGCTGATCGATAGATAGCCGGCTGATCGATAGCCGGCCGGCAGACCCTCATGGCCCCGTCCGCCAGGTAATCGCGACCGTCCACGCAGAACCTGCGCCGCCGTATGGATTCGTCGCGCGCGACCTTCTAGACTCGCTGAATGCGCGTCTCCCTACTCGCCGAACGCAGCATCTCCGCCACGCCCGAGGCGGTATTCGCCTTGGCCCTGGATCCTGAGCGCTTCCCGGCCCTGTTCGAAGGCTACGGCCCGATTCCCGGCCTGCGCCGCATCACCCCGCTGGCGCCGCCCGCGGTCGGCAGCATGCGCACGCTGGAGAACCAGGACGGCTCGCGCCTGATGGAGCGCATCACCGCCTTCGATCCGCCGCGCCGCCACGCCTATACCTTGAGCGGGTTCCGCGGGCCGCTGGCCTGGCTCGCGCGCGAAGGCCACGCCGACTGGACCTTCGCCGCCGAATCGATCGAGCGTTCGGCCGGCACACCGACCTCCACCCGCGTGCTTTGGCGCTACGACTTCGAGCTGACCAATGCCCTGGCCTGGCCGTTCGCCTGGCCCTTGCTGCACGGCTTCATGCAGGTGGCGATGCGGCAATGCCTGGAACGCATGGCCGAGGCCCTGGAAACCGCCTGGCGACGGGAGCGCGATTGATGCAGGAGTGGATACTGCTGGCGATGGCGCCGGTCTTCCTGCTGCTGATCGGCGTCGAGGCCTGGTATTGGCGCAAGCGCCGGCCGGAGCAATACAGCCTGCGCGACACTCTTTCGAACGCGGCGCTGGCGCTGATGCACCAGGCCAGCGACGCCATCGCCTGGCTGCTGGTGATCGGCCTGTACTACGCCGTCTACGCCCACCGCCTGTTCGAACTGCCGCCGGCGTCGTGGTGGACCATCGTCGGCTTGTTCGTCGCCCAGGATTTTTTCTATTACTGGTTCCACCGCAGCAGTCACCGCGTGCGCTGGCTGTGGGCCTCGCACGTCACCCACCATTCTTCCGAACGGCTCAACCTGTCGACCGCGTTCCGGCAAAGCCTGACCTATCCGATTTCCGGCATGTGGCTGTTCTGGCTGCCCTTGGCCTGGATCGGTTTCGAGCCCCGCCATATCGTCGCGGTGGTCGCGATCAACCTGGGCTTCCAGTTCTTCGTCCACACCCAGGCGGTCGGCAAGCTCGGCTGGTTCGAGAAAGTCTTCAATACGCCCTCGCATCACCGCGTCCACCATGCGCGCAACCCGCAGTACATCGACCGCAATTACGCTGGTGTGCTGATCGTCTGGGACAAATTGTTCGGCACCTACACCGAGGAAGACGCGGACGTGCCCTGCGAGTACGGCATCGTCGGCCAGGTGCGCGGGCACAACCCGATCCGCCTGACGTTCCACGAATGGGTCGCGATGTTCGGCGACGCCTGGCGCGCGCGCGGTCTGCGCGGTGTGGTCGGACAGTTGTTCGGGCCGCCGGAGCGGGCGCTGTCGCATACGCAACCGCGCGACTGACGGCGCCCTGCCGTCCGACTCCGGCGGCGACGCTCAACGACCGCCCGGCGAAAGTCCGAAATAGGCATAGGCCGCCGACACCGCCAGACCGAGCCAGGCCTGGCCGTGGGTGGTCAGCACCGGCAGCCCCTTCGGGTGGTACAGCCCGACCATGAAGGCGGTCAGCCCCGCGCCGATCCATACCAGCACGAACGCCACCGAGACGATGGTGACCGTGCGCACCGCGCCGACCGAAGCGCCGGAATCGAGCACGCGGGTCCCGGGCGCCTCGCCCGGCTTGGCGATCGCGAGCTCGGCGATGACCAGCGCCGACACCAGGCCGCCGATCACCGAAAACGCCTGGGCCATGCCGTCGTTGAACACCGTGCAGTTGGGGGCGCCGCCGCAGTTCACCACCTCCACCGCCACGGTGATGAGGTGCACGTAGACGCCGAGCAGGATCACCGAAATCAGGCCGCCGAAGATCCTGTGCATGGTCCACTCCTGCTCGGGCGCCTGGCGGCGCGATCTGGTCGACAGAAGGGAACCTACGCAGGGCGGGCACCCGACGCGGCATTGCGCGATGTCTCGGCGGACCTGTCCGACCGCCTGCATCCGCATTCCCCTGTCCGGCGCGACGACCGCCGCGCCTACCTGATCGAACGCAGTCGCGGCGCGGTGTAGGCCACCATGCTTCGCAATGGGGGCTGGTGCTCAGTCGTGGGTGTCGCCGGACAAGGGCGTGGCGCGCATCGAGGTGCGCTGCTCGAACGCATCGAACCAGGCGACCAGGCGCGGGCGCCCCTCGCGGAAGTCCGGCAACTCGCGGAATTCGAGCCAGCTCAGCGCGGTGGCGACGGCAATGTGGCCGACGTGGACTGGTGCATCGACGTCCAGCTCCTGTTCCAGCCAGTCGTAGCTCTCGATCAGTTTCTCGGTATAGCCGTCGCGCAAGGCCGGATAGCGCAAGGCTTCCGGACGGCGCACGGTTTCCCAGCGCACCTTGATGCCGGCGTCGGCCAGGCCCTGCGCGACCGCCTGCAAGCGCAGCGCATGCCAGCGCGCCTCGCCCTGCGCGGGAATCAGCGGCCGGCCGTCGTGCAGGGTGTCGAGATAGGCGCAGATGATGTCGGAATCGAAGATCGCCGGCTCGCCGGCGCGGATCAGCACCGGTACTTTGCCGAGCGGGTTCTGCGCATACACCGCTTCGTTGCGCAGGGTCGGGCTGGTCTCGTGGTGCACGACCTCGATGCGCCCGGCCAGGCCGGCTTCGTGGGCGAACACGAGGGCCTTGCGCGCGTACGGCGAGTGAGTCTGATAGAGCAGTTGCATGAGGAGGCCTTTACGGGATGACCAGGTGAGTGAAAGACAGCGCGCACAAAAGACTGCGTGCACGTACCGGCTTGGCGTCGTTACGCCGCAAACGCTGCGGAAGCTGGTGGTAAGCGCGGCTCGCCGGCATCGTGGAGCAGTTGCGCGACCACCGCGGTGATGCGGCGCGCGCTCGGCAGGTGCAGGAATTCGTTCGGCCCGTGTGCGTTGGACTGCGGCCCGAGCACGCCGGTGACGACGAACTGCACCTGCGGGTAACGCTCGCCGAGCATGGCCAGGAACGGAATGCCGCCACCACCGCCGATCAAGGCGCTGGGCCGGCCGAAGGCGAGTTGCGAGGCGCGCTCCAGGCTGGTTTCGAGCCAGGGCGAGACCGCGGGCGCATGCCAGCCCGGGCTGGTGAAATCGATCGCGAACGAGACCTCGCTGCGATACGGCGGGTCGGCTTCCAGCAAGGTTTTCAGGCGTCGTCCTGCAGCCACCGGATCCAACGTCGGCGGCAGGCGCAGGCTGAGCTTGAGCGCGGTGAACGGCTGCATCACCGCCGCGGCCTGGGCCACCGTCGGCACGCCATCGAGACCGGTGATCGCCAGTTGCGCGCGCCACGCGCGGTTGAGGGCGAGCTCGGCCGGCAGTTCGCTGACCGCCCGGGTGTCGCGATGGAACGGGAAGCTCTCGACCAATCCCTCGCCCAGGGCCGCCGCCGCGGTCTCGGCCTGGGCACGGCGTGCCGGCGGAATCTCGGCCTGGAACTCAGCGATGACCTCGCCGCTGTCGGCGTCTTCGAGCCGCGACAACAAACGCCGCGCAATACGGAAACTCGACGGCACGATGCCGGAGGCATCGCCGGAGTGCACGCCGTCGTCGAGCACGCGCACGCTCAGGGTGCCGGCGACTTGGCCGCGCAAGGAAGTCGTCGTCCACAACTGCTCGTAGTTGCCGCAGCCGGCGTCCAAGGCGACGAGCAGGCCCGGTACGCCCAGACGCGGCGCGAGATGCTCGATGTACGCCGGCAGATCGATGCTGCTGGATTCCTCGCTGGCCTCAATCAGGATCATGCAGCGCGGATGCGCCAGGCCTTGCTCGCGCAAACCGAGCACGGCGGCGATCGCAGCGAACATCGCATAGCCGTCGTCGGCGCCGCCGCGGCCATACAGGCGATCGCCTTCGAGGCTCGGCGCCCAGGCGCTGCGCCCCATCGCCCAGCCCGCCATCGGCGGCTGTTTGTCGAGATGGCCGTAGATCAACACCGGCGCGCCGGCGCTGCCGACCGCCGGCAGGTCGATGAAGATCAGCGGCGTACGCCCGGGCAGGCGCAGCGCTTCCACGCTCGCGCCCGCCACCTCGCGCAGGCGCTCGCGCACCCAGCCCGTCATCAGCTCGACCGCGCGCTGCATATGGCCGTTCGCGTCCCAGTCGGGGTCGAATGCCGGCGACTCGCAGGGAATCGCGATGTACTCGCACAAGGCCGGCAGGATCTCGGCCGGCCAGATACGATCGACGAACAGTTGCAGCTTCGGAAAATCCATGACGTCGCCTCGGGATGAGGCGAAAATGCTAGCGGCGCGGCCGCGCGCTTTCGCCGCGATCGGCCACTGCCGCTTGCGGTTTTTCGGCGGACTCGCCCACTAAGATGCCCGGACCATGAAACTAGACCGCTTCGACCGCCAATTGCTCAACCTGGTCCAGGAGGACGCCGGCCAGACCGCCGAGCAACTCGCCGAACAGGTCGCGCTGTCGCCGTCGGCGATCCAGCGCCGCCTGCGGCGCATGCGCGAGCAGGGCGTGATCGTGCGCCAGGCGGCGGTGGTCGACCCCAAGCAGGTCGGCAAACCGACTTTCTTCATCGTCGCCTTGCAGGTCGAGCGCGAGCGCCCGGAATTATTGGCGCAGCTGCGTCGGTGGCTGGCCGGCGAGGAACAGGTGCAGCAGGTCTTCTACGTCACCGGCGAGGCCGATTTCGTGCTGGTGGTGACCGCACCCGACACCGAAAGCTACGACGCACTGATGATCCGCATGGTCGGCGAGAACCCCAACATCAAGCGTTTCACCACTAATGTCGCCTTGAGCCTGGTCAAGCGCGGCCTGACGATTCCGGTCGCGCTCGACGACGAGGAATGAAGGCGCGCCCCGGCTGAGCGCCGGCGCGCCCGTTTTCGCCGCGCACCGATGCGCATGCGCGGTTTAGCCGCAAACATCGCCCCGATTCGCGGCGCACCCTCGCGCGGCCGCCGCCACACTGGCGCCATGACCACCCCCTGGATGATCGACCCGGCGCAACTGTGGCCGGACTACCGCCCGACCCGCTTGCTGGAACTGCCGGCGCTCGCGCGCCGCTGCGGCGTCGCCCATGTTTTCGCCAAGGCCGAGAACGAACGCCCGCTCGGCAACTTCAAGTCGCTCGGCGGCATGACCGCCGGCCTGCGCGCGCTCGCCCGCGCCACCGGCGCCGAATCGCTGGATGTCTTGCAACGGCACTGCCGGCAGGGCCCCGCGCCGATGAAATTGATATGCGCGAGCGACGGCAATCATGGCCTCGCCGTCGCCGCGGCCGCGCAACGCGTCGGCGCCCGCGCCAGGATCTATCTGCCCATCGCAGTGGACGAACGCCGCGCCGCGCGCATCGAAGCGCTCGGCGGCGACGTCGTCCGCGTAGACGGCAGCTATGACGATGCCGTGCTCGTCGCGGCAACCGCAGCCGGGCGTGGCGAAGGCGTGTTGATCGCCGACACCAGTGGCGATGCCGACGACACCGTCGTCGCCGATGTCATGCACGGTTACGGCCTGCTGACGCGCGAGCTCGCCGGGCAGTGGCCCGACCACGCCGGCGGGCCGCCGAGCCACGCCTTCGTCCAGGCCGGCGTCGGCGGCTTGGCCGCGGCGGCGGGCCGCCGAGCCACGCCTTCGTCCAGGCCGGCGTCGGCGGCTTGGCCGCGGCGATGGCCGACGGCCTGCGCTCGCAGTTGTGCGCGCCGGCCCGCATCGTGGTCGTCGAACCCGGCTCGGCCGCGTGCGTGACGCGTGCATTGGAAGCCGGCGAGCCGGTGACTGTCGATGGCGATCTGCACACCTCCGCCGAGATGCTGTCGTGCGGGCTCGCCTCCGCGCCGGCATTGGCGGTGTTGCTGCGTCACGGTGCACGCGGTTTGAGCGTCGACGAATCGATGTTGCGCGATGCCATCGCTGCCCTGCGCGAGGCCGGCGGCCCGGACAGCACCGCATCCGGTGCCGCGGGACTCGCCGGCCTGTTGCGCGCCTCGGCCGATCCCACGCTGCGCGCGGCGCATGCGCTCGATGGCGACAGCCGGGTGTTGTTGGTGATCAGCGAAGGCGACGCCGCGCTTCGCGACTGACGCCGGCGATACCGGATCGATCAAACTTTCAGGCAATCGATCAGGAACTCGACCGTCGCCCGCACCCCGGGCAGTTGCCCGCGCCGGTGCGGCATCACCAAGGTCGTGGCGACGCGCCCGGCAATCCACTCCGGCAGCACCCGCACCAGCCGACCGCTGTCGAGCTCGGCACGGCACATCCGCTCCGGCAAACAGGTGATGCCGAGCCCGGCCACCGCCGCGGTCGACAGCACCCGGCTCTCGTTCGCGGTCATCCGCGCGATCGGCGCGACCTGGACACTGTCGCCGTCGTCATTCGACAGATTCCACATCGTGGCCGACGACTGCCCGGTCAACAGCGCATCGTGGGCAACCAATTCCTGCGGCGTCGCAGGCCAACCGCACTCGGCCAGATACGACGGCGCGGCGACCAACACGATCGATTCGACCAGGGCCTGGCGCTGGATCAGGCCCGAGTCCGGCAAGGGCGCGAAGTGGCTGCGCACAGCGATGTCGTAACCCTCTTGCACCAGGTCGACGAAACGGTCGGTGACGTCGAGCTGCACGTGCAGGCGCGGATAGGCGCGCGCAAGCGCTGGCAAATGCGGCGCCAGATAGTCCTGCGCGGTCGGCACGCCGGCGGTGATGCGCACCTTGCCGCTGGGCTCGGCGACGCGGCTGCGCACGACTTCTTGCGCCGCTTCGGTCTCGATCAAGGCCGCATGCGCATGCTCGTGAAAAGCGCGGCCGGTTTCGGTGAGGGTGAAGCTGCGCGAAGTGCGATGGATCAGGCGCACGCCGAGTTCGTCTTCAAGCGCGGCGACGCGCTTGCTGACCGTCGACTTGGGCACGCCGAGCCGGCGCGATGCCGCGGCGAAGCCGCCGTGCTCGACCGCGGCGGCGAACAGGACCAGATCGTTGAGATTCAGCATGCGGGCAAAGTACACATACAGAGACTTTGCGTCCACTTTTGACCGACTACACAGCCAAAGTCCACACAAATACAGTGAGCTCACCCCGCAAGTCGGGCCTACCCCTCACTGGAGAAACTCATGTCCCCGATCCTTTATTACGGCGTTCCGTCCGGCTGCTCGTTCGGCTCCATCGTCGCCCTCGAATGGTCCGGCCTGCCTTATCGCCTGGTCCGGGTCGAAATGCCCGAGATGATCCACACCGGCGCCTACCGCGCGATCAACCCGGTCGGCGAGACGCCCTCGCTGATGAGCGCGAACGGCGACGTGGTCGTCGAGAGCATGGCGATCCTCAACCACATCGGCGCCCGCGCCGTCGCCAGCGGCATCGCCTTCGAGCAGGGCAGCCGCGGGTTCGACGAGCTCAACCGCATGCTCGCCTTCCTCAACACCACCTTCTTCAATGCCTTCAGCTCGCTGTGGCATGTGCTGGAACACGAAGTGGACCCGGCCACCAAAGCCGCGCTGACCGAGTACGGCCGCGCCAAGGTCGAGCGCGCGCATGCCGAACTGGAAAAGATGCTGGGCGATAAGCCCTGGCTGCTCGGCGAACAGCGCACCTTGGCCGACGCCTACTTCATCGGCATCGCGCGCTGGACCAAGTACCACGCCGTCGTCGACCGCCGCAATTACCCGAACCTGCAGCGTCTGTACGACAAGCTCGAAGCCGACCCGGCGGTGATCTTCGCCCATGCCATTGAAGACCAACGCCCGGCAACGAGCAGCGGCGGTTTCGAGGGCGAGATCGGCCTGGAAGCGGCGGCCGGGTTGAAGCGCGCGGCTTGATGGGGATTGATTGGCGGCAACGGCGGCAGAGTCGTTGCCGCTGTTTCGGAGTGCAGAGCAAATCCCCCCTGCCCCCCTTTTTCAAAGGGGGGGGCGACCTCGGTGGGTCGAATCGCTCTGGAACTTAGACTTCGCTGGGTTGGCCCGCTCTGGAAGTTAGATGGCGGAAGCTCGCGCCTTGCTGTCCAGCGCTGGTTTCTTCCAGCGATAGCTGCACCCCACTCACCCCGCTAATGCCGTAGCCCCCTTTTAGAAGGGGGCGGCGACCGCACAGCGGGCGCGGGGGATTTGCTGTTGCTGTTGCTGTTGCTGTCGTTGCTGTTGCTGTCGTTGCGGTTCCCGCGGCCATAGCCGCAGCAAACAAACCCGCGTCGACCGACAGCCGCAGCCTCAAGCCTGCGCTTCGGCCCGCACCAGCGCCCTGCGGCCGCGCGGGCGGCTCGGCCAGGCGTGGCGCAGGATGCGCCAGACCACTTCGCCGAACTGACGCGGCAAGGAGCCGGTGTCGTAATGCTGGCCGTAGCGGCCGCAGATATCGCGCACTTCCACCGCGATCGCGGCGTAACGCCAGGCCGGGATGTCGGGGTAGAAATGGTGTTCGATCTGATGGCTGAGGTTGCCGGTCATCAGGTCCATCCACTTGCCGCCGCTGAGGTTCGACGAGCCGCGCAGCTGGCGCAGATACCAATGGCCGCGCGATTCGTTGCGCACCGATTCCTTCGGGAACACTTCCGCGTCGTGGGTGAAATGCCCGCAGAAGATCACCGTATAGGTCCACAGGTTGCGCATCACGTTGGCGACCACGTTGCCGAGCAGCACCGGCAGGAAGAACGGACCGGCCAGCAGCGGAAACAACACGTAGTCCTTGAGCATCTGCTTGCCGATCTTGCGGCCGACCGGCACGAACTTGCGCCACATCGCCTTGTGCTTGGTCTTGCCGGTCAGCCAGCGGCCCAGGCGCAGATCCTGTATCGCCACGCCCCACTCGAACAGCAGCGCGAACACCACGGCGATGAACGGCTGGACGAGATAGAACGGCCGCCAGCGTTGCTCGGGGAACAGACGCAACAGGCCGTAGCCGATGTCGTCGTCCATGCCGCGCACGTTAGTCCAAGTGTGGTGCTGGTAGTTGTGGGTCCTGCGCCAGTTGTCGCCGGTGGCGACGATGTCCCACTCGTAGGTCTTGCCGTCCAGGTGCGGGTCGCGCATCCAGTCGTACTGGCCGTGCATGACGTTGTGGCCGACTTCCATGTTTTCGAGGATTTTCGACAGGCCCAGCAGCAAGGTGCCGAGGATCCACGCCGGCACCATCATCCAGGTCACGAATGCGCCGCCGAGTGCCAGGCCCAGGGCGCCGACATACAGGAACAACCGACCGAACAACCCTGTGTAGCGCACCGATGCGACGACACGGCGGATGTAGGCGGCGTCGACGCCGCCGATCTGGGCGACGGTGCGCGCGCGCAGCGCGTCGAGCTCTTCGCCGAAGCGGTCGAGTTCCTGCGGGGTCAACACGCGATTGCGGAAAGTACGGGTCATGGACGGATCACAGATCGAGGACGAGGTCGCTGCCGGCGCTGTTCACGCACAGACGCAGCGCGGAAACCGGTTCGTCCTGGACGTCGCCGGTGTGCAGATGACGAGTGCTGCCTGAGCTCTTGCCGCAGGAGCAGGTGTTGCACAGGCCCATGCGGCAGCCGGACGCGAGCTTGAGGCCTTCGGCTTCGAGCGCGGTCAGCAGCGATTGGCCGCGCGGCAGTTGCAGGGTGCGGCCGCTGCGCGCCAGGGTGACTTCGACGGTGCCGCTTTCGTCGAGCGTGCGCGGCGGCGGGGTGAAGGCTTCGGCCGCGAACGAGCGCGCCTGGGTCTGCGACAGCGCGCGTGCACTGTCGACGAAACCGCCGGGGCCGCAGGCATAGACCTGGCGCGAGACCAGATCGGGTACTAATCCGGACAACAAGGCTGCATCGATGCGGCCCGCGGCTTCGTCCGCATGCAGCGGTTCCTGGCGGGTCAGCAGAAAGCGCACGCGGAAGCCGGGGTGCTCGGCGGCGATCGCGCGCAGCTCATCGACGAAGCACAGCTCTTCGCGACGGCGCGCCCAATACAGCAGGGTCAGTTCGGCCGGCATGCCCTTCGCCGCCAGCTCGCGCACCATCGACATCAAGGGGGTGATACCGCTGCCGGCGGCCAGGAACAACCATGCGCCGTCGGCGCGCTCGGGCAAGGTCATCTCGCCGAAGGCCGCGCCGATTTCGAGGACGTCGCCGACCTGCGCGTGCTCGTGCAGGTAACGGCTGAGCTTGCCGCCTTCGATCGCCTTGACCGTGATCGCGATGCGGCCGTCGGCGCGATGCGCCTGCGCCGCGCTGTAGCTGCGAGACACCAGGGCGCCGTCGATGCGCGCACCGATCATCAAATGTTGGCCGGGCCGGCAGCCGGCCCAGTGCCGGTTCGGCACCAGCAACAGGGTCACCGCGTCGGCCGAAGCAGCCTCGCGGGCGACGATGCGCGCCAGCGGACGCTCCCAGCTCCAGGTCGGATGGAAGCGAGAGGCCCAGAAATCAAAGACTTGCGGCGCCACCAGCGGCGCAATCAGGCGCTTGAGGCGACTGTGCGGGCGGGCGCGGGAGGGACGAAGAGCAGCGTTCATGGCGGCACTATACACATATGAGCACAGATGTGTGCACAACCGTATATTAATTCCGTGCCGGGAGTATCATGTTCGCCATCGTCCTGGTGCCAGCCCCGTGAGCCAACGCCTCCATTCAGACATAGATGTCGATTCGCACCCGGGCCGCAAGGCGACGATTTCGCGCGAGGACCTGATCGCCGCCGCGCTCAAACTCATCGGGCCGCACCGCAGCGTGTCGAGCCTGAGCCTGCGCGAGGTCGCCCGCGAGGCCGGCATCGCGCCGAACAGCTTCTACCGCCAGTTCCGCGACACCGACGAACTCGCCGTGGCCCTGATCGACCTGGCCGGCCAGTCGTTGCGCAAGATCGTCGGCGAGGCGCGCCACCGCGCCGCGACCCGGCGCAGCATCGTGCGCAGTTCCATCGAGGCTTTCATGGAACAGTTACGCGCCGACGACAAATTGCTGCATGTGTTGTTGCGCGAGGGCACGGTCGGCTCGGACGCCTTCAAGCGCGCGGTCGACCGCGAGCTGTCGTTCTTCGAGGAAGAACTGCGCGTCGACCTGATCCGCCTGGCCGCGATCGACAAGATCACCCTGCACGAACCGGCCCTGGTCGCGCGCTCGATCACCCGCCTGGTATTCGCCATGGGCGCCACCGCGATGGACATGCCGCGCGAGAAAGACCACGAACTCATCGAACAGATGAGCACGATGGTGCGGATCATCCTGGCGGGATCGCGGGCGATGGCGGCGGTGGGGAAAGCGGCGAACGCTGAAAATTAGCGCTCTACGCAACGGCTTCGAGCCGACGCTTTGTTGATTCGAACGTTGTCGGCAGCGAGGCCTGGGCACACTGCGAGTGCGTGGTCGTCGATTTCGATACGGCGCTACTGCGGACCAGTTGCATCCTTCGGATCGCACGCGCCCGGGATGCCTACCGACTCGAACGCAGGCAACTTCAATCTGGACGCAAGCGCGTCGTACTCGGCAGCTGACAACGGCCCGGCTACGCTTGGCGTCGGATAGACGCCGCTCGCGAACTCCTGTTTGCGTACGACGAAATAACGTTCGCCCGCATCTTGCGCACTTGGCTGCTGTCTCGCTCCGATGAATTGCGGACTGTCGGCGATCGCCGAGACGCAGGCGTCGACGACCGGAACCGACGTGTTGGGATGAACCCGATACGACAGCTTGCTGTTCGAAGGCTCGTCGATCCACAACACCGCATACGCACCGGACTCCCACTCCAGGCGTGAATCGAATGCGCCGCAGCCGGCAACGACGAGCGCCGCAGCGCAAAGCGTCGCGATACGACCTGCTGCGATCACGCACGCCTTCGACGGCTTGGAACCGCCTTCTGCCATGAGATCCATCGGTGGGTCCTTCCATTCGCTGATGGGCAATTGTCGGCCGGCCCTAAGGAGTCTTCGTGAGGTCAAAGCCGCCCAACACTAAGCCACCCCGGAAACAATTCCGGCTTCGGTGTCGGAACTCGCGCGCCCGCTGGCGATGGCGCTGCCGTCGGTGGTCAAGCACTTGGCGGTGCTCGAATCCGGCGGCATCGTGGTGTCGGAAAAAGTCGGGCGCGTGCGCACCTACCGCATCGCACCCGATGCGCTGGCCGACGTCGAAGCCTGGGTCGCCGCCCGCAAGGCGCAATTGAACCGTCAGTTCGATGCCCTCGCCCGCTATTTGCTCGAAGGCGAATCCGGCTCAGGAGATTTGCGATGAACCCACGCTCGACCGTCCACACCCAATTCGTCATCGAACGCGAGTTCCCGGCCTCGCCGGCGCGCACTTTCCGCGCCTGGTCCGACCCGGACGCCAAACGCCGCTGGTTCGTCTGCCACGACGACATGGCCAACGCCGGCTACGAACTCGACCTCCGCCCGGGCGGCAACGAACTCAACCGCGTCGTCACGCCCGCCGGCATCGTGCACCTGTTCCAGGCCCGATTCTTCGATATCGTGCCCGAGCAACGCATCGTCTATGCCTACGACATGCACGTCGGCGAACGCCACTTGTCGATCTCGCTGGCGACGGTCGAGTTCGAAGCCGGCGGCGCCGGCACGCGCATGCGCTTCACCGAACAAGTGGTGTTCCTCGACGGCTACCAGGACCGCGAGGAACGCATCCGCGGCACCGGACTCGGGCTCGACCGGCTCGCGCTGTTGCTGCACGAGCCGGCCGCCGCCCACTGAACCCTCAGCGCAGCGGCAAGGCGATCGGCCGCAGCGGCGCGGCATCGCCGCCGCGGATCTTCAGCGGCCCGCCGATGAAGGCGAACTCGTAGACCTTATCGCGCGACAGTTCTTCCAGCGCGACCAGTTCCATGATCGGCACGCCGTGCTGGGCCAACATATAGGTATGCACCGGGATGTAGTCGCCGGCGACCTCCGAGGGGAAAGTCTCCAGGCTCAGGTTGTCGGCGCCGACGATCATCGCCCCGCCGTCCTCGACCAGGAACTTGGCCGCATCCAGGCCCAGTCCGGGCGGGTTGGCCATGTAGCCGCTCGCGTCGCCGAAGCGCTGCATGCGCCCGGTGCGGATCAACACGATGTCGCCGCGCTGCAGGCGGACCTTCTGCTTGGCCAGCGCGTTCTGCAGGTCCTGGCGTGTGATGCGGTAGTTCTCCGGCAGCATCGGCAGCCCCTGCGCCGCGGCCACGTCGAGCAGCACGCCGCGCGCGATCAGGGGCGGGAATTTCTCGATACCGGTCTTCTTCCAGCCGCGATCGCCCAGATGCTCGTCGGCGCTGAAACCGTTCCAGATCTTGCCGTCCAGGCCGAAGTGGTTGAGCGCGTCGATGTGGGTGCCGCTGTGGCTGTACATCGAGAACGCCGCGCCGGTGTAACTGACCCTGTGGTTCATCTCGCGGCCCACGGCCATCGGGTCGTCGACCACGGTGCCGCGCGGGGTGTGGGTCATCCAGAACTGATAGTGCGGGTCGCCCGCGGCCTGCCAGCTCGGCATGCCGATGTAGTAGTCGGTGGCCAGGTCATAGGCCTTGCGGCCGTCGACCCGCGACAGGATCGCCGCGCGCGACTCGGGCGTGATCAGGTTGAGCCGGCCGATCTCGTCGGCCGGCCCCCACTGGCTGATGCCGACGCCTTCGGCGGCGTGGGCGGACAGAGCGGCGATCGCACCGAGGGCCAACAGGCCCAGGCGCGGCAATAGGCTACGCAGTTTCATTTCGACTCCTGAGGCGCGCCGGCGCTGTGGCCGACGCATGAAGGGAAGCACCGACGGACCGGCGCTCGGCGAGCGCGGCAAGGTACGGAACAGGCCCCAGGATGCGCAAGCCACGGCGAAGGAAACAGCGCTGCGGCGTTGCGACAGTTTTCGCTGCGGGTCAGGAATGCGCGGCGAGCGCAGCCGGCAGGCGTTCGGCCAGGAAGTCGACGAAGGCGCGCACCTTCGGTTGCAGATGGCGCGAAGTCGGGTACACGGCGAACACCTGGCGCGGCGCGAACCGGTACTCGGGCAAAACCTCGACCAAGGCGCCGCTGGCCAACGCCGGCGCCGCCAGGAACGACGGCAAGGCGCCTATGCCGAGGCCTGCGACCAGCAGATCGCGCAACACCAGGCTGTTGCCGACCGTCGCCCGCGCCGGCCATTGCACCGACACCGGCCCCTGCGGCCCTTGCAAGGGCCATAAGCCCGGCGGCTCGGCCAGGCTGTAATGCAGCAGCGAATGCCGATGCAGTTCGTCGGGCGACGCCAGCGGCGGATGCTGAGCCAGGTAGGACGGCGCCGCGCACAGCATCTGGCGGACCGAACCGAGTTGGCGCGCGATCAGCGATGAATCCTGCAGCTGTGCGCGCAGCCGGATCGACACGTCGAAGCCTTCGCCGACCGCGTCCAGCAATCGGTCCTCCAGGGTCAGGTCCAGGGTCAACTCGGGGTAACGCAGCAGGAACTCCGCCACCAGGGGCGACAGCGTGCTCAAGGCGAACGACACCGGCGCGTTGACCCGCAGGCGCCCGCCGACCTGCTGCGATTGCTGGCGCACCGAGGCCTCGAGCGCATCGAGCTCGTCGAGCAGCCGCACGCATTCGCGGAAATAAGCCTGGCCGGTCTCGGTCAGGCTCATGCGCCGCGTGGTGCGCTGGATCAACACCGCGCCCAGATGCGCTTCGAGCGTACGCAACTGCTTGCTGAGCCCGGCCGGCGAAACGCCGAGATCCTCGGCCGCCTTGGCCAGACCGCCGAGCTCGACGATGCGGCGGAACGAACGCATGAGGGTGAAGGCATCCATGGAGGGCGAGACTGAGAACGGAGGACCCGCCATTGTCCGCCTCATCGGCCAGACCGGCCAGACGAAACTGTCGTGGCGGCCAATCGACTAATACGTTTCTTCGTCTCGCGCTTCCGCCGCTTCTTCCTCCCGCTCCTGGGCCAAGGCCTCACGCTCCTCGGAAAAACTTTCGCATCCTTCGCGGAACGAATTTGAATCCCCCCCACATTCCGACGCATCGGTTACATCGTTGTCTTGCGCCCACTGGAATCCAGCTTCATGACCGGAACAATCCTCCGTGCAGTTTTCGAATACCGGCTCCTCGACTTCGCTGGCATCGACATCCTCCGGTTCGGCCCCTATGTCCCGTGATTCGTAAGCAGCGCTCTCCTCATAGTCGCAGTCTTGATAGCGCCCGCAGGCACTTCCACCGCCCCCGCAGCCAGCAAGGATAAAAACCAGAAAAATCGCGATTGGTTTCATGCCACCCTCTTCGAACAATCAGCTCAGTCGACCCGCACCGGCATGGTCGGCAGCTAACCTTCGAGCACGAACTCGATCGGCACCCGGGTCAAGGCCTGCGCAGGCACGCCGCCACGCGTCGCCGGCTCGAACAGCCAACGCTTCATGACGACCTCGCGTGCGGCCAGGTCGAGCACCCGATGGCCGCTGCTGTGCACGATCGACACCGACAGCGCCTTGCCGTCGACCCCGACCAAGACTTCGACCTCGACCACGCCGCTGAGGCGGTTGCGTCGTGCCTGCAGCGGATAGGCCGGAGCGGGCGCGGCCAATATCCGCAACACCGTGTCGGCGAACTCGGGCATGCCGGCTGTCTCGGGCGTCATGACCCGACCGAACACATCCGGCACGATCGGATCGGATGCCGGGACGGGGCTGACCGACGAACGGATCGCGCCCTGGGTCGTCATCAGTCTGCGTTCGCGCTCGCGCGCCTGCCCGCGCTGCCAGCCGAAACCGCAGCCGATGATGGGCGGGTCGATACGCGGCATCGCAACGGTGACGATTTCATCGTCGCCGGGGCCTATTGCGGAACGCAGGGGATCGGTGACCGGCAAGGACAGCAACACCAACAAAGCCGCATGCACGGCGACGACACCGGCGATGACCACGGCCCGCGACAGGCTGAGCCCGGAACCGCAACGCAAGACCCCAGCACCTTCCATAAGCCGCCCCCTCGACTGCCTTGGCCGGGAAGCGCAAAGCCGCTTCCACGCCGCCAAAATGCGCGCTTGCGGCCACGCTTGCAACCACCCCGGATAGGCCGAGCGACGCCTCGTCTCGCCGATCTATGCATCGCGACGGGACATCCCTGCCCCGTCGCGACGCCGGCCAAAACCGCGCCGCAACCGCCGCCGCTCTACAGGGGAGACCAGCGACGGCCGCGGTGCGGCCCGAACTCACTCGACCTTGACCAGACCGCGCCAAGTGTTGCGGCCGCCGTGCATCACGTCGTCGCCGCTGCCGAACCACCAGCCGTTCCAGTTGAGGATGTCCTCGTCGTCCTGATGGACCCAGCCGCGCGCCAGCGCGTACTTGCTCGGCATCGACTGCGGGCCGAACACGCCATAGGCGAAGCCGAGTTTCGGGAAGCTCGACATGTGGCCGAGCCAGGACGAGGCGCCGCCGTCGAAGTGGCAGTAGCTGGTGAACCAGGTGTTGTAGACGCGGAAGTTCGGGAAGATCACGCCCGAGGAGCTGTTGGCGTTGCGCCAGATCTCGTTCTCCTGCACGCGGGTGTAGCGGCGCGCACCCGAGGGGCAGAACACGCCCATGTTGAGCACCGCGTAATCGTGCTGGTTGCCGGTACTCGGCAAGGGCCGGAACGACAGCGCGCGCACGGTGTCGACCTTGCAGAAGCGCCAGGTGGTGTTGCCGCCCGAAGACGTCGCGCCGATCCAGCCGCCGCGGCCATTGGCGTTGCGGCGGTCTTCGTCGTCCATGTGGATCTGCGACCAGGAATAGCCGCTCGGGCAGTAGTTGCTCTGCGGAATCACGCCGACGCTGAACAAGCGCGGCTCCAGCCAGCTCCACCAGCGCAGCAGGCCCTTGGCGGCGGTCTTGGACGAGGCGTAAGGCACGAAGAATTCTTCGCCCTCTTTCTCTTCGATCACGCAGGCGCCGTCGAAGCCGAGCACCGCGCAATAGCTCAGCGCCACGCCCTCGCCTTCGGCTTCCATGAATTTCTCGACATCGACCTGGCCGCTGTCGGGATAGCGCCGATCCAGGTCTTCGAGGATCGAAGCGAATTTCTTCACCTGCGGCGGCGTCGGATCGGTGGCTGCAGCCAGCTCCCATTCTTCCTTGGGGCTTTCCTGTTCGGACTCTTCCGCCCAGGACGACAACGGCAGGCCCACGACCAGGGCGCACAGCGCAGTGACCAGCACTTTCTTGTTCATGACATTCCTTTGAGTTGATGGCGCATGGCGAGCAAAGCCGGCAACGGCGCCCGATCGAAACGCAAAGGGACGACACGCCCGAGTCGACGGCCCGACGGTCGGCTTGCGCCGGCAGCGGCGCACGACGCACGCCGTTCGAACCCGAGACCACCGAATCGGCGCGCAACCGCGCCGGCCCGACCACGCTAGGCAGTCGGCGACGAGGTTTCGAGGAAGAATGTGGGAACGAATCGGGCGCCGGCGGGAACGCTTCCGATGCAACGTGCGCTACGGCGAATCTGAAGCGCGATGGATGTCGCGCTCGTTCATCGGCTGCGATGCGAAACGGCAGAAAGCAGCGGCTACACCTTCATCGCGGGCGGGCGCTGATATTCGGCTTGCTGCTGCGCCAAGCTTTGATCCTCACCGCGCTGGACCTGCAAGGCCTCGAGCTTCGACAACGAGTCCTGCACTGGCGTCATTGCCGCCTGCTGTCCGGTTACCTGCGCCCGCAGATGCGCCGGGTCGTTCAACGCGCCAGCGACCGCGAACACGTGCCGGCCCGAGCCATCGGACGCGGGATGCCCGACCACGACGTGATCCGGCTTGCCGATGCCGCCCTGCCGGCACTCGACCGCAAGGCAGGCGGCGATGCGGTCGAGGTCCTGGGCCGGCGGCACCGGGCCGTGCTGGGCGAAAGCATCCGGCAAACGATCGCGAATGGATCGGATGACGGGGCTGTCGACCGGTGCCTGCGGTAGTGCATCCGGCCTGGCACCGCCGGCATCCGCGCCAGCGCCGCGTCCTGCGGGGCCGAAAAGCAACATCCCAGGTTCCATGTGATCCAAGCTGTCCGGCGCGCGCCGCTCCGGCTGGGGATGGGTCACCTGCCAACCGTCTTGCGTCAGCGAATAGTCCACACCTTGAGTGGTGTTCATCGTCAGGACGCCGTCGCGGTCGACCCGGACGCTGGCCATTTCCATTCGCGCCTGCTCGTTCGCGCCAGCGATCGCGACCGCCGTGGCCGGCGCCCCTTCCTCGAACTGGGCGAAGATCCGACCGCCGCTGGCAGGGTCTCGCATCATCGCATCGAGCAACTGCGAGTCCGTCCTGGAGTTGAAGTCCTGAGTCAGGCCGACGTCGCCCTGGCTGTGAACTTGCTCGCGCCAAGCCCGACTGAGGGGGCCGTCGCCCAGCTCCAACGAATTCATCAAGCGCACCGCCGACAGCGCCGCATCCCGCCCACTCACGACACTTTCGCGATTGGCCGGCGCCCGGGCGCTATGGTCTGCGATCCAGTCGCTCAGCCCCTGCGAAGTCGTTTCGTTCTGCCGCAAGTGCGAAATCAGCTCGCGTCCCCGCACTTCGCCCTGATTGAATCGCTTGGCAGCCATCGTCACGATTTCCGCCACCTGACCCGGATCGGTCCGATTGAGCTGCTGAAGCCACGAAATCTGCGAAAGAGGCTGCCCGACGCTCTCCCACTTGTACGCGATCTGCTCGCGGTCCAACCCGTTGACGAATTCACGTCCCGGGTCGGAACGCAGGTATTCGTTCAACCGGCTTTGCTCGTCGCGGCTCAGGGCGTTTCCAGTTTGCCCCGGTACTTGCAAGCGTGTGCTCAGCGAAGCGATTTCGGCCGGTGTGAACGCATCGTCGCCGCGTGCCCATTGCTGATAGCCGGCCAGCAGTTCCGGCACCTTTTCCCGTCGCCCGGGTTGGCCGAAGTCCCACTGCATAAGACCGACAGACCAACCCGAAGCCGCGCTGCTATGGCTCAGACGATAGGCCGGCAGCGTATTGACCTCGCTGCCGCGGCCTATGGCGTTGTACGCGATGGCTTCAAAAGTGGTGCGATCCAACGGGTTATAGACATACCGGCTCGGTTCATCGCTCATGGTCTCCATCCTCCAGAGGCTTCAATCCTTGAATCAGCGTGTTCATTTCCTTGATCCGCGCCTGGGTCAGACGCGCTCTGCAGGCTTCGGCCAGATCGCCGATGTCCTTGCGTGCGGTGCCGGCGTAGAACTGCTCGGCGGTGCAATGGCTGTCGCGATACGTGCGCCACGCCGTGTTGGATTCGGCGAAGCTCTGCTTCATATCGGCCAGATAAGCCCGGTCCCACATCTTCAGACCGCCATAGGTCTTATCGGCCAGTGCATAGGCGTCGGCCTCCAGCTTGGCCAGTTCCCCACGCAGGGCATACATCTCCTTGTAGGGGGCGCAGCGTAGGTCGCCGGTGGCGCACTGCCGGTAGTCCTCCGACAGAGCGAAACATTCCTCGCGCGCGTCTATGTCACCGATCGCCAGGCAGTCGTCGCCCGGCTGGTAACGCTGGGGTTTCGGCGCAGTTGGGCTGTTCGGCGCCCCGCTCTGCTGTGTCACCGTGGGTGGGGCCGCCGCGGCGCAACCAAGCAGCAGGAACGCCACAGCGCCCGCGATTGCGGAGACGGCGCTTGCCGGCCACCGGCGATTCCGATGCCCCTTGTCGAAAGATTGGATCGGCATACGTGTCCTTTCGCTAGGCACCGCCGTCCTCACGCGAACCACGCTGGGACGACTGGTACAGATCCCGTGACCGGTTGTGCCAGTGAAACATCGGTTGGCAACGAGAAACACCTTTATCGCGACTGGCGAGGCTTGGCAATCAGAAAAATCTGACCCCGGCACGACACGTTAATCGAGCATTGATTCAGTTCGGCACCTGCCAGCAACCAGCTCCTGCCTTCACCGCTCAGGCCTTGGCCCGCAACGTGCTGGCCGGCAGCCTGGCCTCCAGGCGGGCGATCGTGCGCTCATACGCCTCCACCAACGGGCGCCAGGCTTCGTCGGGCTCGGACCACCATGCGACCTCGGTGCCGCACCAACCATCGCCGAAGGCAATGCCGTAACGAACACCATCGAGGCCGAACCGGGCGGATGGAAGGAACATCGGCAGGGACAGGGCCGTGAATCCCGCCAGCAGTGCATTGGCCTCGGCCGGGTCGATCCTGGCTTCGACCCCGTAGATGTCCGGATCGGCGGCATCGAGCACCAGCCCGCGAAACCCCAGCCCGCACAAGAGCAAACGAAAGTTGCGCTTGTTTCGCGATGCGAAGCTCGACCGAGCCTGACGAGCGAACGAGTCGCGCGAGACTTCGCAAACAAAAACGGCCGCGGGGAGCGTCGGCTCCACCGCGACCGTTTCGTCGTCGGCGCTGCGTGAGCAGTGCCGACTATTGCCGGGGCATTACTTCGCCGGACGCTGATCCGCCGTCTCGTCGCGCTGACCGCGGAACTCGGAATCCTCGCTCCAGTTCGGCCAGCGCCGGGAGTTGGCGAGGTCGTTGCCGAGGGTGTAGAGGATCTGCAGGTCGCGGGCGATGCCGCCGAAGGTCCAACTGGCCTCCCACTCGTCGGCCGGCTGGTGATAGCGGTCGCGGGTGTAGGCCTCTTCGGCCGCCTTACCGGCGGCGGTGCCGCCCTCGACCTTGTCTTCGCCCGAGCCGAACGAAATCGCCGGGACGCCGCGCTTGGCGAAGGGGAAGTGATCGGAGCGGAAGAAGTGGCCGGCCTCGGGCTTCGGGTCGGTGACGTAGTTGAGGTTCCAACGCTGGCCGGTGGCGATCAACTCGTCCAGCAGCTCCTGCTTGGCGCTGCCGGAGGTGGTGAAGTCGCGCGCGACGCCGCCCGGGTCGAAGGCATCCATGTTGATCACGGCGACGGTCTTGGCCAGCGGATACAGCGGCTTGGAGGAGTAGTACTCCGAACCGAGCAGGCCCTTCTCTTCGGCGGTGACGGCGAGGAACACCACCGAACGTTGCGGGCGCTTGCCCTTGGCGAAGGCGCGGCCGAGTTCGATCAGCGCGGCGATGCCGGTGGCGTTGTCGACGGCGCCGTTGTAGATCGTGTCGCCCTTGGCGTCGGGCGCGCCGACGCCGAGGTGATCCCAGTGCGCGCTGTAGATGACGGTCTCGTCGGACTTCTTGCTGCCGTCGACGCGGCCGACGATGTTCTGCGAGGTGATGACTTCGCTCTTCACCGCGTAGTTGGCCGACAGGGTCACGCCCTTCAGCACGACCGGCTTGAAGTCGCGCGTCTGCGCCTGCTTCTTGAGTTTGTCGAAGTCGAGGCCGGCGCTCTTGAACAGGCTCACGGCGAGGTCGCGCTGGATCCAGCCTTCCATGGTCGGGTGAGCGCTGCCGGGCTCGTCGCGGACCACATCGAACATGGTGTTGGTGTTGGAGTTCTTGACCGTGGCCCAGCCGTAGGATGCCGGCGCGGTCTCATGGACGATCAGCAGGCCGACGGCGCCGCGGCGCGCGGCTTCCTCGAACTTATAGGTCCAGCGACCGTAGTAGGTCATGGCCTTGCCGCCGAACTCGCCTTCGCCGGTCTCGAAGTCCGGGTCGTTGATCAGCACGACCGCGATCTTGCCCTTGAGGTCGACGTTCTTGAAATCGTCCCAGTTGCGCTCGGGCGCGGTGACGCCATAGCCGGCGAACACCAGCGGCGCGTTCTTGATCGCCACGGCCTTGGAGCCGTCGAGCGCGGCGCGCACGGCGATCTCGTTGCCCTGGGTCAGGGCGCGGGCCTTCTTCTTCACCGTGACCGACAGCTTCGGCGTGCCCTCGATGTCCGAGCGCAGCAGCGGCACGGCCTGGGTCCACAAGCGCTTGTTGCCCTGCGGGTCGCCGCCGGGCTGCACGCCGGCCGCCTTGAGCTGGGCGACCACGTAGTCGATGGTCTTGGTCTCGCCGGCGGTGGCCGGGCCGCGGCCTTCGAACTCGTCGGAGGACAGCACCTTTACCTCTTCCGACAGGCGCTTGGCGTCGAAGGTCGGCGCTTTCGGCGGCTTGGGGGCTTTGGCGGGCTTGGCGGCGATGGCCGGCAGCGAAAGGACGGCGGCGCAGAGCACCGCCAGCGGTGTGGCGATTGGCAACTTCATGGAGGGGCCCTCGGATGGTCCGGCCGATACTAGCCAGGAGGGCGTGATGGGTCCATCGGCCATTGGGCATCTTGCGGCCTGGATCGGACAGGCCGCCGTCCGACGGGTAGGAGCGGCGCGAGCCGCGACCGTGGGCGACCAAGCGCGACGCGGGCCATGATTCGCGTCGCACCGGCAGCGCTCGAATCGGCGTGGGAATCGGCTTGGCGTGGGTCGCGGCTTACGCCGCTCCTACAGGGGCCGCACCGGCATTTTGCAGGAACGGCGTAAGCCGCGACCGCGCAGCGTGACGACGCTACGAAGGGCGGGATTCACTCGATACTCGCAATGCAGCCCCCGCCCTCGAGCGATCGCGATCGCAGCCTCGCCTACGGCAGCGCCAACACCAACTTCCCGAACTCGGCCACCGCCGGCGTGCAGCCGCCCGGACGGCGCAACAGCACGAACTGGGCCGGCGGCAGCGGCGGCAGGCCGTATTCGCCGTCGACGATGCGCATGCCGGGCACGACGTCGTCTTCCACCATCACGGTGATCCCCAGGCCCGCCGAGATCGCGGCGTTCAAGCCTTGCTGGCTCGGCGATGTGAACATGACATGCCACTCGACCGCGGTGCCGTCGAGCGCGGAAACGCCGACCTGCCGATTGATGCACGGCGAGGGAAAGAATGCAAACGGCAGCGAGCGGCCGGCGGCGATGTCGAAGCTGTCGGATGCGACCCAGACGAAACGCGTGCGCCGCAGCACCGTGTCGGCGTCGTCGCCGGGCAAGGCGATGACCACGGCGAGATCGAGTTCGTCGGCATCGACCATCTGCCGCAGGTCCATGCTCATGCTCACGCTGACGTCCATGCGCACGTTCGGGAACGCGCGGGTGAACTGGCACAGCAGGTTGGGCAGGCGGTCGCCGATGAAGTTTTCCGGCACGCCGAAACGCACCGCACCGGTGATCGGCGAAGGCTGGAAGCGCCGCGACAGGGCATCGAGCGATTGCAGAATCTGTTCGGCGTGACGCAGGAAGTCTTCGCCGTCTTCGGTCAGGGTCAATCGACGGGTGGTGCGATGGAGCAGTGCACGGCCGACGTGCTCCTCCAGGCGCCGGATCTGATGGCTGACCGCGGATTGAGTCAGATGCAGGCGTTCGGCGGCGCGGGTGAAACCGCCGGCATCGTTGACCGCGATGAAGGTGCGCAGCAAGGTCGGATCGAAGTCCATGGCCGCCAGGGCTCGGCCGATTCATGACGGCCTTTAATTGATTCTACAAAATTAAATCATTTCCCTCATGAGTCCGGCTCGACCAGAATGAGCGCCATCGCATCCGGCGAGGCGGTCGCGGCGGCCGGCCCGCTGTAACGCTTTCGATTCCCGCGAACGCGTTGGCTCGCCGCGAAGCCGTCGCTCGCCGCACCGCTCCACCCCACCGCCCCCATCACGCGACGCCGCGCGGCATCGCGGCGCGTCCGCTCGCGCCGACGTTTCGGCGCTGCGCTTCGCCTTCGATCGGTCTATCCCCATCCACCTTCGAGCGCGCCGCAATGAGTCTGCCGTCATGAGCCTGTCCCGATCCGCCAAGAACCGCCTCGCCCTCGCAGCGGTCAGCCTGGCCGCACTGATGTTCGGCCTGGAAATCTCCAGCGTGCCGGTGATCCTGCCGACGTTGGAACGCCAACTGCACGGCGATCTGCGCGACATGCAGTGGGTGATGAACGCCTACACCCTCGCCTGCACCACCGTGTTGATGGCGGCGGGCACCTTGGCCGATCGCTACGGGCGGCGGCGCGTGTTCGTGATCAGCGTGATCGCGTTCGGCCTGACCTCGCTGCTGTGCGGCCTCGCCGAGAGCATGCCGGTGTTGATCGGCGGACGCTTTCTGCAGGGCCTGGCCGGCGGCGCGATGCTGACCAGCCAGTTCGCGATCCTCTCGCACCAGTTCCGCGACGGCCGCGAGCGCAGCCGCGCGTTCGCGGTGTTCGGCATCGTATTCGGGTTCGGCCTGGGTTTCGGCCCCATCATCGGTGGCGCGATCGTCGCGCTGTCGAACTGGCACTGGGTGTTCCTGGTGCACGCGCCGCTGGCGCTGCTGACCTGGTCGATGATCGCAGCAGGCGCGGAGGAATCGCGCGAGGCGCAGTCGCACCGGTTGGACATCGGCGGCTTGTCGACCTTGTCGTTGGCCGTGTTGGGACTGACTTACTACATCACCCAGGCGCCGGAGTCGGGCTATGCCGATCCGATCCTGTTGGGCGTGCTCGCGTTCGCCGCATCGAGCCTGATCGCGTTCGCGTGGGTGGAAAAGCGCCATCCGCACCCGATGTTCGATTTCGGCGTGTTCCGCATCCGCGAGTTTTCCGGGGCGATCATGGGCTCGATCGGCATGAACTTCAGCTTCTGGCCGTTCATGATTTATCTGCCGATCTACTTCCAGAGCGCACTGGGCTACGACACGGTGACTGCCGGCCTGGCCTTGCTGGCGTACACGCTGCCGACCTTGGCGATGCCGCCGCTGGCCGAGCGCTGGTCGGCGCGTTATCGGCCGGCCTGGATCATTCCGCTGGGGCTGTTGGCGATCGGCCTGGGCTTCATCGCGATGCGCTACGGCAGCGCGGTGGACGGGGCGAGCTGGATGACCATGCTGCCGGGCGCGCTGTTGGCCGGCTGCGGCCTGGGCCTGACCAATACGCCGGTCAGCAACACCACCACCGCCTCGGTGCCGGCGTCGCGCACCGGCATGGCCTCGGGCATCGACATGAGCGCGCGCCTGATCACCCTGGCGATCAACATCGCCCTGATGGGCTTGATCCTGGTCGCCGGCATCGCCGCGCATCTGCGCTCGGTATACGGCCCGATGCTGGGTGCGGCGCTCGACGGCGCGCAGCTGCGGGCCCTGGCCGGACGCGTGGCGGCCGGCGATGTCGGCGCGCTGGGCGGTCTGGCACTGTCGGGCGATGCGCAGACGGTGGCGCGCGAGGCCCTGGTTCACGGCTTCGGTTGGGTGCTGTGGTATGGCGGCATCGGCGTGTGCGTGCTCGCCGCACTGAGCCTGATCATTTTCGCGCCCATGCGCAGGGCCGGCGCGCAAGCGGCGCAGGCCCCGGCCTGCGGCGGCTAGCCGGCGAAGCGCGGCCGCTGCATCAATAGAACGCGATGCCAGGCCGCAGCGCGAACTGGAAGATCAGCAACTGTGCGATCACCAGCGACAGCACACCCGCGATCGAGGACGCGGGCTCGGCCTGTCCTATGCGCCGTGGCTGGGCGCACCAGGCATAGGCCTGCAACCAGAACACGCCGATCACGAACTCGGCGACCGGCACGATCGCGACCTGGTCGAGGCTGCCGGGCACTCGCATCGCCACGATCAGCGGCAAGGCAAGCAGCGCCGGCAAGGTGGCCATGCGGAACATGAAGCCGCTGCGCCGCCCCGGCGTGGCGACCTCGGCCGGATCGCGCGCCAGCGCCAGCAAAGGCGCGGCGAAGCGGATCGCGATGGCGGCGATGACGACCAGCGCGATCAGGCCGGCGACCAGCTTGGTGGTATCGGCCCATTGCAGATAGCCGAAGGCCATGCCGACGTCGTTCTGCGGCAGGACCGCGCCGACCACCACCTGCGGCAGGGACTGGAAAAACCCATGGAAGGCCATCCAGATCGCGAACAGCCGCGCGGTCTCGGTGCGCGGAGGGCGCAGCTTGAGCCAGGCCACGAAGCCCAATGCAGTCAACAAGATCGCCAAGGCACCGGTGCCCTGGAACAGGTGGGCGAGCGGGTTGTCGCCGGTCCAGTTGTGATTGTTGTGGTACAGCGTCGCCCGCAATCCCGGGGTCAAGGCCTTGGGCACGACCAGGAACAATTCCTGGATGAAGAAGATCAGACTGAAACTCAACGCGTACAACAGGCTGGAATGAAGCGTGCGCTGCCAGCGCCATGGACCGCTCGCTGCCGCTGCGGACGCGACCGAACGGCTGCGCCACACACCGATCGCCCCGAACAGGATCGGAGCGGCGACGATGACGGTCAGCGAGGCGATGAGGATCAGCTGGGCGTAAGGATTCATGCGGCAGACTCCGGTACCAGTCGCTGTAGATGCGCGGGATATGCGATCGGTTGCAGATGAACAGGCCTAAGGCATCGAACGCGGGCCCTGGCGATCCAAGCATCACTCGCTGAAGCGCGCTCTGTAGCCCTTGGGGCGACGTCCTGCCCACCCCGCACATCGCCGGGGTAGCAGCGGCACGAGCCGCGACCGCCATGCATCGACCTCGCAGCGCAATATTCGCAATTCCGTCACAGGCCATCGGCGAAATCGTTCGATGCCGCCTCGCTCCCTGCCGCCGCCGCAAGAAAATCTTGTACCAGCCCTTAGAAAACTTCGTTTGTCGGCACCGATCAGGCTTCCAATAATCGGTGACCCACAGGAGACCCCCTATGCATCGACGCGACTTCCTGCAGTGCGCCAGCGGCCTGCTGCTGACCGCCGGCCTCGGCCCCCATCTGAACGCATTCGCCAAGACTGCGGTCACGGCGCCGACCAGCCATTGGAGCGCGCAGTTGCGCGTACTGGAAAAGAACAGCGGCGGGCGCCTCGGCGTCGGCATGCTCGACACCGGCAGCGGCCAGCATTTCGATTGGCGCGGCCGCGAACGCTTCCCGATGTGCAGCACCTTCAAGTTCCTGCTGGCTGCGGCGGTGCTGCGCGAGGTCGAACGCGGCAAGTTCGATCTGGAAAAGAAAATACCCATCGCCAAGAGCGACCTGATCGCCTACTCGCCGGTGACCGAGCCGCTGGCCGGTTCCAGCGCCAGCGTCGCCCAGCTGTGCGAGGCGACCATGACGCTGAGCGACAACACCGCAGCGAATCTGCTGTTGCCCTTGGTCGGCGGCCCCGCCGGCTTGACCGCGTTCCTGCGCGGCATCGGCGACCCGACCACGCGCCTGGACCGCAAGGAGCCGGAGCTCAACAGCGCCATCCCGGGCGACCCGCGCGACACCACCTCGCCGCTGGCGATGGTCGCGACCATGCGCAAGCTGTTGCTGCAGGACGGGTTGAAGCCAGCTTCGCGGCAACAGCTCACCTCCTGGCTGGTCGCCAACCGCACCGGCGACAAGCGCCTGCGCGCCGGGGTGCCGAAGGGTTCGCGCGTCGGCGACAAGACCGGCACCGCCGACACCACCAGCAACGATCTGGCGATCATTTGGCTGCCGGAACGCGCGCCGATCCTGCTCACCTGTTATCTGACCGGCTCCACGCTCGACGGCCCCGGACGCGATGCGATCCACGCCGCGGTCGCTCGCCTGGTATTCGGCCCGGTCGAGCCGAGATAAACCCGTCGGCGCGACCCGATCGCCCGCCGCCGCGCCGTTCGGCGCGATGGTGGGCGATCAAATGCAGAGTCGATCAGGCGCTGGCCTGCCAATGCGAGCGCAGTTCCTCATTGAACTCCGCCCAACGCTCTTCCGGGAAGAAGATCCGCGCGCCTTCGAACTCCACGCGCTTGCGGGTTCCGGGAATCGCATCGGCCAACCACTGCGACCACTTCGTCGGGAAGAACACGTCGTCGATGCCCCAGGCGATCAAGGTCGGCGCCTGCAGACGCTTGAGCTGGCTCTCGATCGCGAGGGTGTGCGCATTATCGAATGCGGCGAGGAAACGCTGCAGATCGCGGGTACGCTGTTCGCTGCGCAGCAGGGGCCGCAGATAGGTTTCGATGCTCTCGTCCGACAAGGACTGCGGGTCCTCATAGGCCAGGCCCAGGGCCTGCGGCGAACGGTACACGCTCTTGTCGTCCAACATGGCGTTGAGCGTATCGCCGAGCCCGCCGCCGGCCGCCATCGCCAGGAACGGCTTGAACGCTTCCGGCGGCCAGTTGTCGTGGGTATCGCAATTGGTCAGGGCGAAGCTGCGCACGCGCTGCGGATGCAGGGCGGCGAAGATCTGCGCAATACCGCCGCCGCTGTCGTTGCCGACCAGGTCGACCCGATCGATGCCCAGGGCGTCGAGGAATTCGGCGAGCATCCGCGCATTGGCGGTGACCGACACGTCCTGGCCGGGCGCGATCTCGGTATCGCCGTGCGCCAACAAGTCGACGGCGATGCAGCGTCGCCGGTCGGACAAATGCGCGAGCTGGTGCCGCCACAGATGGCCGTTGAGCAACACACCGTGGACGAACAGCGCGACCGGGCCGGCGCCTTGCTCGCGGTAAGCGATGCGGCCCGACGGGGTCTGCACGCTGGCCTGGGTGGGGGAGGAAACGTTGCCGTCCATGATCAACCTTGATTCGGCGCTGCGGCGGAGCCGTAGGCTTCTTTGAGCTTGCGTGCGCAATCGTCGCAGCAGACTTCCACCGCCTTGCCGCCGATCTTGACCTGGTAGGAATTCTCGTCGAGCGGGCAATCGCAGGCCGCGCAGGTTTTTTCCGTCATGACAGCTTCTCCGAATCGCCCGAACGCCGGGCAGGTTCAGTAGGCCACGGGGGCCGGAAGGCCGCTGTCAGAATCTTTAGCGATTTGCCGCACCCGCTTGCCGAGCCCTTAGCGCTGCAGGGCCGATTGGCGGAATTCGGTCGGGCTGCGGCCGTAGGCCTGCTGGAACGCCGCGCTGAAATGGCTGTGGCTGGAGAAACCCAGTTCCAGGCTCAGCTGGGTCAAGTCGTCGTATTGCGCCAGCAGGTCCAGCGCGCGCGCCAGGCGCAGGCGCAGTTGGTAGCGATACAGCGGCAAACCTTCGACCTGCTTGAACACCTGGGTCAGGTACACCGGCGACACCCCGACCTCGGCGGCGATCTCATCCAACGCCCAGCGCCGCGACAGATCGCTGGCGAGGACCAGCTTGGTACGATCGACCAGGCGCTGCCGGCCGAGACTGGCGCCGGCCGCGTGCGAAGTGCGCGGCCCGAGCGAGCGCTGGACCAGGGTCAGGGCCAGGCTTTCGGCCTCCAGCGACTCGGCGATGCTCTCGCGCAGGCTGTGGCGCAGCAGCGCGACCAGCGCCTGCGCGCGCGGATCGATGCGCAAACGCGGCTGCCGGAACGCCAGCGCCGCGCCTGCGCGCAACAAAGCCGGCGGCGCCAGCTCGCGCAGCATCGCCTCGTCGACCCGCACCGCCAGGCTGGCGTCGCCGCCGGGCACCGGATGGACGATGCGGCCGTCCTCGCCGGCATTGAAGAACAAGACCTGCCCGGCCTCGGCCACCGCCGCATCCTCGCCGACCTGGCGCACGTACAGGCCGCGGTAGGGAAACATCAGGTGGGTGGCGCCCACGCAATCCTCGGCATGCGCATGCTCGCCGGTGCCGGGGCAGCACAAGTCCCAGACCGCGACGGTCGGCGTCTTCAGCAAGGGCGCTACGGTGAATTCGGACATGCCTGCGTCGTGATCCCGCCGGGAATCGATCCTCGCGCCCAACTTTTGGCTTCGTGGCGTGGATCGAGGCCGGTCAGGATAACGCCCGCAGCGGGCGAACAGGCTTCAGCGCGGGAATTCGATCACCGTGTTCGAGCCCGGCTGCTCGCCCTTGCGCTCGGCGACGAAACCTTCGGCAAGCGGTTGCCAGGGCTCCTTGCCGAGCCGGTCGAGGCGCTCGTAGCGTCCGAGCACGCGGAAGCCGCTCAGGCCGTAGGGTAGGCCTTCCGACGACAAGGGCGTGATGCCGTCGGCGACGTGGAAGTGCAGATGCGGCCCGGTCGCATCGCCGGTGAAGCCGAGCGCGGCGATGGTCTGGCCGCGGCGCACGCTATCGCCCACGCGCACTTTGAGGCTGCCCGGCTTCAGGTGTTCGTAAGCGACGTGGCGGCCGTCGGCCAGCGCCAGCACCACGTAGTTGCCGGGCGCTTCGTCGAAATCGTGTTTGGGGTTGGCGGAGACGCGTGCGGCCTCGACGGCGTCGTCGCGCACCGCCGCGACTCGCGCATCGGCCACCGCGAGCACCTCGGCGCCGTAACCCAGGTTGCTCGTCACCAGATCGGGGTCGCCGATGATGGTCTTCCCGGATGGGTCGACCTTCACCCAGTCGACCGCATGCCGGCCCGGCAGCCGCGCGCGCCCGTCCATCGTGTAGAACACGCGCCGATGGCCGCGCGGCCAGTCCGGCGAATGGATCGCGACCCAGGGGCCGCCGCGCAGGGGCGGCCCGAGCAATACCGGCGCAGGCTGGCCGACCTCGACACGCGCGCCTTCGACCGAGTTCGCCGTCGCCGCGGCGAGCCTGCGGAAGCCCAGCGCATGCCGCAGCTTGCGCGGCGCGCGCGTGCCGACGTCGAGTTCGAGATAGATCACGCCGCGCTCGCCCGGCCGCAAGGCCGCCAGGCTGGCGCCGGGGCGACCGATGACGCGGGAACGGTCGCTGAGATCCTTGCCGGCGAAACGCTGGATCACCGCGCCGCTGGCATCGTCGATCACGCGCAGCTCGTCCACCGCCAGTTCCGCTTCGTTGAAGCTGGTCAGGTGCAGTTCGTAATACAGCCGTTGCCGCCCTTCCTGGGTCACCGGTGTCGGCGCCTGCGGAACGGCCAGATCGAAGGAATCGACCAGGGCCGCATTCGCGGCGCGCGTGGTTGCCGGCAGCGCCAGCAGGGAAGACAGCGCAAGGCAAAGGGCGAGCGGTCGCAACATCGCAGGGAGTCCTGTCGAAAGCATGGGCGGTAGCGCTCGCACAGGCGGTAGCCGGTCGACGCGAGCGCAATGATCGAAGTCGCGACGCAGACGGCTGCTGCGCATCCGTCGTGTCGCGCGACCGGCATCATCCCATGCCGGATCGGCCGGCATGGGCATGACTCTCGACCTAGATTTGTACGCGTTGTGTTCGCGAGGAGGCGTGCCCTACCAGAGAACGCGCTTCGTCATCGGTCGCATTCGCCTCGCCGGCATCGCTTGCACAGCACGCCGTGGTTCGCGGTCGCGGCTCGCGCCGCTCCTACCCCAAAGCGGTACGCGGCTGCCGTTGCTTCAAACGGCTTGGCGTCGCGCCGAGCTCGCGAGAACGCCCGTAGACCCGGAGGGCGGCGCACAGGACGTGCGCCCGGCTGTGAAATGGAATGCAGCGATGAGACAGGGAGGTCCTATCGAAAAATACCGGCACGAGCTGCGGGCTCGCAGGGGAGCTTCGTCACAGCCACCGACGCCGCAGCGTGACACCGCGCGGTCGCGGCTTGCGCCGCTCCTACCCTAAAAGCATTTGTCGTTGCCGTTGCCGTTGCCGTGCCGTAAAGCTTGGCGTAGCGCCGAGCTCGCGAGAACGCCTAGAGACCCGGAGGGCGGCGCACAGGACGTGCGCCGTTTTCCGATAAGACAAGGATGTCTTATCGGAAAATCCCCGCGGACGCATCGAACTCGCATGGGAGCTTCGTCAAGGAAAGCCCTTTTCTTTGGTTACCTTTCTTTTGGGCTTAGCAAAAGAAAGTAACCCGGCCGCTTTAGCGGACGGAAGCTTTAGATTTTGATGTTGCTTCACCGATCTGCGGCCAGAGGCGCAACAATCGGCAACTGCGCGGTCGCGGCTTGTGACCTTAGGAAATCCAGCAGGACGCCGCTCCTGCCCTGGCTCAGCGAGCAGCCGCAGGCAGGTCGAGCTTGTAGACCTCCGGCCCGATCGCAAACACGCTGGTGCCCTTCGCGTCGCGCACGATGCGGAACTTGTTGCTGGTGGCGCCGAAGCGGCCGGGCGACCAGGTCTTGCCGCCGTCGCGGGTCTCGAAGCCGTTCGGCGTGGCGCCGACCCAGCCATGCAGTTCGTCGACGAAGCCGACACCGAATTCCCGGACCTTGTGATCGGCGACCAACGGCAGCTCGCTCCAGGTCTCGCCGCCGTCGACGGTCTTGGCCACGTAGCGTTGCACGACCGCGGTGTCGGGGTCGTAGTTCTGCACGGTGACGTAACCGACCTGCTCCGACGGGAACGACATCTTCCAGGTGATTTCGTACGGGCGCCGGCTCTCGTACACCGCGTGCCAGCTGCGTCCGCCATCGCGGGTCTTGAGAATGCGCGCATGCGACTGGGCGACATCGGAATGGCTGGCGCCTGCGATGAAGCCGACTTGTTCGTTGACGAACTTGACGTCGAGGATCATCGCCGTGTGCGCGCTCATGTCCACCGAGGTCCAGGTGCGCCCGAGATCGCGCGAGGTCGCCAGGAACGCCGGCCCGCCGACACGGCCGCCGGCGCGCAGGGTCGTGCGCCGGTCGAGCACGCCGGCGTTGATGTATTCGCTGTGCAGGACGTCGATCGCGCAGATGCCGACCGGCGCCGGGCCGTCGATGCGTTCGACCGGTGCCCAGCTCGCGCCGCCGTCGGTGGTGCGGTACAGCGGCAAGGGATCGGTCGCGCCCGGGAACGAATCCGGACCGATGTTGCCGAGAATGCCGACGTCGGCGTCGACGAAACCGAGCGCGCGCACGAAGGTGCCGGGCTGCTCCCACTGTTGGGTCCAGGTCTCGCCGCCATCGCGGGTCCGGTAAACCAGGCCCTTACCGTTGCCGTACCAGCCGATCGAACGATCGACGAAATAAATGTCGTCCTGCTTGCGCGCGAACGCTTCGGTGTTCAAACGCCGCCAGACCGGGGCAGTGTCCGGCGCAGTTGCTTTGAGCTGCGTTGCGGTGGCCGCCGGCGTCGGCGTGACGTCGGCTTGAGCCGTGTTCTGGCAGAGGGTCAATAACAACGCAGCCGCCAGCGCCTTACGCAGGCGGGCGATTTCGATTCCGGACATCGCAATGATCCTGTTCGCTGAGTGGACGCAGCCCCCCCGGCGCGGCGTCGGACGCCAAGTCTATCGATCGTCCTGCGCGAGTCGAGCCTGGCGACGACCGTGTCGATGCGGCCGAGAGCCGCGCATGATCGTCCGCCGCCGCGTCCGAAGCTGTAGCGAAACTGTGCGGGTGGCCAGCACAGGCCGTGTCGTATCTCGGCATGGAACCTGCCGGCCAAGGCGGCAGTGTTGTGACCGTCGCCACACTCTCCGCGGCGATAAAGCGCGCGATGGCCGCCGTGGACCGCGAGCCGCGTCTGTTGCTTATGTCGCCGCCGCAGCGCGCGACCGCTCGAATCGACCCGACCCGGGCGTCCCTCCCGCCATCCGCAAGCGCCACGAGGACGTCATGCCCCAGTCGCCTACCCCGCCTACCCCGCCCGGCCCGCCGAACCTGCTCGTCATTCTGGTCGACCAGTTGCGCTTCCCGCGCTTCGCTTATGGCCCCGATGGCGGCTTCGCGCCGGGCCTGAAGGAGATCGTGGGCTTCCAGGGCGAACCCGAAGCCGACAACGCCTATCGCGAATTCTTTCCCGGGCTGTGGTCGCTGCGCCAGCACTCGGTGGTGTTGCGCCGCCACACCATCGCGTCCTCGGCCTGCATTCCCAGCCGCACCGCGCTGATGACCGGACAATACGGCGCGCGCACCGGCGTGACCCAGACCGACGGTTTGTTCAAGAACGGCGATGCCGCCGCGTTTCCCTGGCTCGCCGCCGACGGCATTCCGACGCTCGGCCACTGGTTCCGCGGCGCCGGCTACAAGACCCATTACTTCGGCAAGTGGCACGTCAGCAATCCGCCCGGCCACAGCCTGCAGGAGTACGGATTCGACGACTGGGAGTTGTCCTGGCCGGAGCCGCACGGTTCCAGCATCAACAACCTCGGCGCCTACCGCGACATCGGCTTCTGCGACCTGGTCTGCGGCTTCCTGCGCGGCCAGGGACTGGGTCTGCCGTACAACCGCAGACTCGCGCAACACGATCAAAGCCATCCGCTATCGCCCGATCCGAGCACCGATCCGAAGCCCTGGCTCGCGGTCGCTTCGTTCGCCAATCCGCACGACATCGCCACCTATCCGGGTTTGCCGCGCGGGCTCGATCCGAACGCGCCGCCGCTCGGCCCGCTGCCGGTGCCGGCGCAAGGCACGCGCAGCAACCCGCCGACCGCCGGCAGCCTGCAGTTCGAGCTCAACCCGCAGGGCTTTCCGCAGGACAATGCCAACGTGCCGCCGAGCATGGACGAGGCGCTGCTCAACAAGCCGAGCTGCCAGTTCGACTACGCCTACAAGATGGGGCTGGCCCTCGCCGCCAAGAGCGGGCTCGCCGCGCAGGACCAGGCCGGCCTCGACGCGGTCAACGCCGCACTCGCCGCGGGCATTCCGTTCCAGCTCACCCGCGCCCCCGAACAGGCAGCGTTGCGCTTCGTCCAGTACTACGCCTGGCTGCAACACCTGGTCGACGGACACATCAAGCGGGTGCTGGATGCGCTCGACGAATCCGGACAGCGCGAGAACCCCATCGTCGTGTTCCTGGCCGACCATGGCGAGTACGGCGCCGCGCACGGCTACATGATCGAGAAATGGCATACGGCCTATCAGGAAGCCCTGCACGTGCCGGTGGTGATCCACTCGCCGCGGGTCAATGCGCAGGCCGACATGCGCCAGATCGATGTGCTGACCAGCCACGTCGACATCGTGCCGACCCTGCTCGGCCTGGCCGGTGTGGGCGAGGAAGAAGTCGCGAAGATCCGCGAAACCCTGCGCGAGACGCGCCCGGTGCCGCCGTTCCCCGGGGTCGACCTGAGCGCGGTGATCCACGGCCGCGAAACCGTGCCGAAGGAGCCCGACGGCCGTCCGCGCGAAGGCATCCTGTTCGCCACCGACGACGAGATCACCGAACGCCTGCGCGGCCATCTCGACCCGCATCAGCTGCATTCCGACCGCGAGTTCAAGACCTTCCTCGAGATGGTCGAGGTGGTACGCGACGGCAGCAGCCCGCTGCCCTACAACGGACCGGTGCCGCAGCTCGCCCCAGGGCCGGTGCGCCAGCCCAACCATGTGCGTTGCGTGCGCTCGGGCGAGTGGAAGCTGGCGCGCTATTGGGACCCGAGCGGTGTCGAAGCCGATCAATGGGAGCTTTACGATCTCGAACACGACGGCTGCGAGCTGACCAATCTGCTGGTCACCGATGCCCGCTTCCCGACGCCGATCCCGGCGCTGCCGCCGCCGTACACCGATGCGCAGATCGTCGACACCGCCGAGCGCTTGTACCGGCTGATGCAACGCTACGAAAAGGAAATGCTGTCCACGCCCGAGCAGGACACCGTGGCTGCAGCGGTCGCCTGAGCGCGCGCCCCAGCGTGGGTGTCATCGCCCCGACCCGGCGAACCGGGTCGGGAACTTACCCCGATCACTCCAATCCGGCGAACCGGATCGGGAACTTGCCCTGATCGCTCCAACCGGGCGAACCGGGTCGGTAGCCGGCCCTGATCACTCCGCCGCGGTGGCCCGGGCCGGAGCAGCGCCACGACAAGTCAGCCGCGGCCGCCTGCCCGCGCGCACGATGGCCCATCGGTTCGTCTACCCTGTGCCCAGCCCGCGCGGCCCCGGCTCGTGCCCGCAAGCGCGAGGCGCGCCCTCCCGCACTGCCTACGCGTCGACCGAGCCGCCGGCTCCGCGTCGCCGCGTTCCGATCGCTCAGCCCAAGGAAGCCGCATGACCGCTTACGTTCGCCCCGCACCGCGCGCCCGTCGTACCCGCACCGCGCTGGTCTGCGCGCTGGCCTTGCTGATCGGGCCGTGGTCGGCACAGGCGGCGACCGATATTCCGTCGCAGGCGCGGATCAAGGCCGCGGTCGATAAGGCCTATGCCGCGGCCAAGGACAACACCGCGGGCAAGAACGCCGACTACATCCCGGCCCTGGCCGAAGTGCCCTCGGGCCTGTTCGGCATCGCCGTGGTCACGGTGCAGGGCAAGGTCTACACGATCGGCGACGCCGGCGTCGAATTCGCCATCGAATCGGTGTCCAAGCCCTTCGCTGCCTCCTGGGTGATCGAGAAGAAAGGCGAGCAGTGGCTCGAAGACAAGATCGGCGTCAACCAGACCGGCATGCCGTTCAACTCCATCCTGGCGCTGGAAGCGCACGCCCAGACCAAGCCGGCGATGAACCCCTTGGTCAACGCCGGCGCGATCGCCATCGACAGTTGGATCGAACCGGCCGAACCGGCGCCGCGCTGGGCGACGATCTCGCAGCTGATGAACGACTACGCCGGCCGCACGCTCAGCCTCAATCAAGTGGTCTATGAATCCGAAGCCGGCAACAACGAACACAACCGCGCGATCGCGCGCCTGCTGAAAGGCTACGGCACGCTCGACGGCGATCCGGAAGTCGCGCTCGACCTCTACACCCGCCAGTGCTCGATCAACGTCACCGCTAAGGACCTGGCGGTGATGGGCGCGACCCTGGCCAACGGCGGCAGCAACCCGGTCACCGGCAAGCGCATCGTCGGCTCCGACACCGCCGAGCGGACGCTCGCGGTGATGTCCACCACCGGCCTGTACGAAACCACCGGCGCCTGGACCTGGAACGTAGGCCTGCCGGCCAAGTCCGGGGTCGGCGGCGGCATCGTCGCGGTCGCGCCCGGCAAGTTCGCCATCGCCACCTTCGCCCCGCCGCTCGACGAAGCCGGCAACTCGGTCAAAGGCCAACAGGCGATCGAATCCATCGTGCGCGAACTGATCGGCGCTGGCGTGTTCGAAACCGGGCATTGATCGGACGGCCGTCGAGCATTCGGCCGACGCGCCGAGCGCCGACTAGTCGACGACGCGCAAGGTGCCGCAGGCCCCTCGGCAAAACGAAGGGCTCCCGCGGGAGCCCTTCGTTCGTTCGATTCATCGATAGCCGATCTTCATCATCGGAAGGGTCGCGGCGGGATTAATTCTCCTTCGCCGCCGCCAGCTCCTCGAACACGCTCTTGCCGACCGAGGCCGACAGATGGTTTAGGCCCATGACGATGTTGGACGAGGTGTCGGAGACTTCGAACTCCTTGCCTGCATGGCGCACGCGCAGGCCGAGCCGATCGCGGCCGGCCATGATCCCGAACATCACCCGCACGCCGGGCGGGCGCTGGCGGATATCGATGATCGCGACGTCGGCCACGTCGGTCTCCGATACGTTCAGCCAACGCTCGTTCGCTTGTTCGACGTAGGCCTGCTCGATCAGCGGAGGCACCTTGTCGTTGTGCTCGCATTCGCCGCAGTCCCAGCGAATGTTCAACTTCGGCACAGTGCGGCGCGACGCCAAAACGTTGCTGGCGTCGGCAGCCGCGGTCGCGTGGGCCCTCGCGGCTTCGGCGGCTTCGGCCGCTGCCTCGGCGGCGGCCACAGCCGCCGATCGGCTCTCCGTCTCGGCGCCCTGCTGCGCCATCGCAAACGGCGACGCCGTCGCGGCAACGAACCACATCAAGGAAAACAGAACGTCCCTGCTCATACAGTCCCTCGTTCGAAGATTCGGCCCGGGGTCGGCCATGTCGCGGTCGGACTTACGCCTGTATTCGGCGTCCGATGCCCCCGCATCCCCGCGCGGATCATAGCAGCCGCTCCCAGGCCGGCAGAGATGCCGGACCCGCTCTCGGATGACTGCCCCGGCAGAGATGCCGAACCCGCTCTCGGATGACCGCCCCGGCGGAGATGCCGGACCCGCTCTCGGACGACTGCCCCGGATTCGCGAACGCATGCCATAAACATGCCGCTCGTCGATCGATTAGGCTCGCATCGTCGCCGCCTCGCTTCCCGCCGGAGGCGCCGCCGCCCGCCTTCGGCCTGCGTTCACTGACGGAGGCGCAAACCAGATGTCTGCTTCGATGGATGCCACGCCGTGACCAGAAAACTCGCCTGCCTGTGCCTGCTCGCGCTGCTGCTCGGCGGATGCCGCACCGGTCCGAATGAACGCACACCCGAGAAGACCCTGCCGATCGAAGCGCCGCTGCCGCCGAGCGTCACGCCCGGCGAGTTCCTGATCGAGGCCGACAAGCTCGACACCTGGAACGCGCTCGGCCAGATCGCGGTACGCACGCACGGCGTCGAGTACGAAGGCCGGGCGCAGATCATGGATCTCTACAGCCTGCGTTATCGCGGGGTCGCGTTCATGGCGCTGACCAAGTCGGTGCTGTTGTCGGACACGATCAAGCGCACCACCACCCGGGTCACCGCGACCACGCTGGACGGCAAGCCGATCGACAGCAAGCCGGTAACGGAGTTTCTCTCCCTGCTGCAGCGCGAGCTGCCGGCGGAGATCGAAAGCGTGCGCGCCAAACAGGCAGCGCAGAAGAAGGCCAAGGCTAAAGGCAAGGCGAAGGCGAAGAAGAAAAAGAAGAAGTGAAACGGGCGCGGGCCAAGCCCGGCCGGATCTGACCCAGGGGCGGGCATTCCAGTCGCGCCTTGATGCCCCGCGCGGTGCGCGGCTTGTTTCCGCTATCGTTGTTGCGGAGCCTTTGCAACACAACGCACCGCCCGAGTCATTACCGCCACGCAGGGGCTGCAGCGGCGCTGTCTACGCGGACGACCGTACTCGCTCAGGCCTGGTGGATCTCGATCTCGCCATCGAAGCCGTTCGCTTGCGCGGGCGGGACGTTGCCCGGGAGCGCGCCGAGCACGGCACCACCGGCGACCTTGCCCGGCGGCAGCGCCGCCTTGCCGTTCATCGCGCTCGGCAGTGACGGCACCACGAAACCCGCCGGAAAGGCCGCGACCGCGCTCATCAGGTAAGTACCGAGATTCGCTGCGGCCGTCGCGGTCGATACGTTGACCGGTTTCAAAATTCTCACCGCGCGCCAGAGGATGCGAATGAATTGGGGCGCGTAGGAATACAGGTTCTGCGTGTTGGTCGTAGCCGCATCCGAGAACGGATTCGCCGAGCTCTGCACGCAGCAATAGAGGCAGTACCAGGCGTCGCGCTGGCCGCCGATTTCGTAGTGATAACTCGCGGCAAGAAAGGCGTCCATATAGGCTTCGACGCTCGCCTTATTCGAGTGCGCCAGCGCAGTCAGCGGCACGAGGTTCTGCCAACTATTGCCGGCACCGCCCCAGCGCCCGTTGAGCATGTGCGCGCGGATCCAGGTGTTGAGGTTGTCCTGGGTAAACGTCAGCGGCGGCCCGCCGGCCAGCAACTGGTCCCAGGGCGCTCCGCCCGCGGTCGGCACGTTGTTGCCCTGCTGCCCGGGCATGATCAGATCGGGGCCGAGCACGGCCGTGGCCGACGTGGCGCCGAAAGTCGCGGCTTGGCGGATCGCGACCGGCCCGGTCCGATATTGCGTCGCGACGAAGATGGGCTGGTTGGTGCTCCAACGCGGGTTGTTGGGCGCACCGGTGTAGACGATCCTGCTCATGAGGGCTTCCTGTCGGTCATGGCCCCGGGGCATCGGACCCGGATACGCAACCGACACGTTACTCCCACGCTGGGCGACTGTCCGCAGCGCAGATCGCTTCAAGCCCCTTGCAGATGGACGCAAGGCCATCGCGAGGCGATGGCCTGCCCGGATACGCACCGCATCGGACGCGATGTCCTGATTCGGCTGCGCTTTGCGTTCACGAGATCGCCTTCGCAGGAAAGCGGAGTGGCCGCCGCCCTCGCACGCCGACCGACTCAGTTCTGGTGGACTTCGATGCCGCCGTCGAAACCGTTCCCTTGCGCGGCGGGGAAGTTGCCCGGCACCGCGCCAAGCACCGCGCCGCCGGCGGCATTGCCGGGAGGCAGCGTCGCCGTGCCGTTCATCGCGTTCGGCAGCGGCGGCACCGCGAAACCCGCCGGGAAAGCCGCCACAGCATTCATCGGATAAGCACCGATGTTCGCCGCGGCCGTCGCGGTCGATACGTTGACCGGTTTCAGAATCCTCACCGCGCGCCAAAGGATGCGGATGAACTCGGGCGCATAGGAATACAGGTTCTGGTTGTTGGTCGTGGTCGCATCCGAGAACGGATTCACCGAGCTTTGCACGCAGTAGTAGAGGCCGTACCAGGCGTCGCGTTGACCGCCGGTCTCGTAGGCGTAGCTCGCGGCGAGGAAGGCGTCCATATAGGCCTCGACCGTCGCGTGGTTGGCGTTCGCCCCGGTCGTGAGCGGCACCAGGTTCTGCCAGGTATTGCCCGGGCCGCCCCAACGCCCGTTGATCATGTGCCCGCGGATCCAGGTGTTGACGTTGTCCTGGGTGAAGGTCAGCGGCGGCCCGCCGGCCAATAACTGATCCCACGGCGCACCGCCGGCGGTCGGCACGTTGTTGCCCTGCTGCCCTGGCATGATCAGATCGGGTCCGAGGATCGCGGCCACCGCCGATGCGCCGAAGTTGGCGATCTGGCGGACCGCTACCGGTCCGGCCTGGTACTGCGCGCCGAGAAAAATCGGCTGGTTGGTGCTCCAGCGCGGATAGTTCGGCGCACCGGTGTAGATGATTCTGCTCATGATGGCTACCTGTCGGGTCGTGGAATCGGCGATCGAAACCGGATGCCGCACAGGGCACATCGCTCTCACGGTGCGCAGCGGTCCGAAGCGGCCGCCGTCGCACCGTCCCATCGTTGTGGGATTGGAATACGGAGTCGCGCGACGGCACGGGCTCGCTCGGTAGAAACGCAGAGGCCGTCGCGTTGTGAAATCAGCGCTGCGCAGCAGTTGCCGGGAAAGCTGCAGCGCGTATGCCCGAATCAGCGCAACACGATCAACAGCACGCCGGTGATGGCCAGGACTGCGGACCAGGCCCGGCTGGCCGCCGCTCCGCTCAGACGATGGGCCTGCGCGGCAATGCCGCGCGACACCGCAGCGGCGATGACGCCGGTGGTGGCCAGGGTCGCGGCCATGTGCGCCGCGACGGCGGCGAGCGCAAGAATCATCGAACCCGAGGCGGTGATCTCACGCGCCGGACTGCCGGACAAACACATCGGCACCAAGGCCGGCACCAGCATCAAGCCGCTGCCGTGCATGGTCGCCATCAGGAACGACCAGAGCGCGATGCCGGCGCCACCAACACGCACGTCGCGCGGCGCGCGCTGTCGGGCGCCGCGCAGCCACCGGTACGAGGCCACGCACAGCAGCAGGGCGCCGGCGACGCCCTGGACTTGCGCACGTTCCATCTTCAGCCCCTGCGCGAACGCACAGGCCACGATCGCGATCGACAGCGCGTGGCCGATCGCGATCGGCAACAGCGCGCGCCAGACCTGGGTCCTGTCGCGCACGCCGCAAGCGGCGGCGAACATCCAACCGGTCGCCGGGCTCAACCCGTGCAGGGCGCCGAGCCCGGCGACCACCATCCACGGCCACAGACTCGCCATGACGCCTTCCTCGAAACCAGATCGGCGGGCTCAGTCCGGCGGGTTCAGTCGTGCGTCCGGCAGCACGAACCGGGCGCGGCCGTCGGCGTTGCCGCGGATGCAGGCTCGTAGCGGTCGTGGTGCCGTACCCATTCCATCGGATAGCTCAACGCCTCTTCGTTGCGGCCCTTGGGCGTGAGATCGATCAGCGGATAGGCGCCCATCATCACCTCCACGCCGCGCCCGAACCGCGAGTAGGTATGGAAGACCTCGCCCGCCTCGTCCTTGTAGAACACGCTGACGCCGGGCGCTTCCACGTGCGGGAACGCTTGCACGGTGTAGTTGTAGGGCACCTCGCCGCTTGCGACTTCCTCGGCGGTGAAGCTGACGCCGAAGTCATGATTGAAATCGTTGCCGTGCGACGACACCCAGGAAAATTTCCAGCCCATGCGCTGACGGAAGCGTTCGATATCGGCCAGCGGCGCGCGCGAGACGACCACCAGGCTGACGTCGCGTTGCGCCAGGTGCGGGTTGGCGCCGTCGTTATGGTCGGCCATGTAGGAACAGCTCTTGCAGCCCTGCTCCCAACCCGGCGCGAACATGAAGTGCTGCACCAACAACTGACGGCGGCCGTCGAACAGTTCGGCGAGGCTGCGCGGGCCTTGCAAGGTATCGAAGACATAGTCCTTGTCGACGCGCACCCAGGGCAGCGCGCGTCGCGCGCCGGCGATCTCGTCGCCGAGGCGCGTCAGTTCTTTCTCGCGCGCTAGCAACTTCATGCGTTCGGCCGTCCAGCGATCCCTGGATACGACGGGGTGATGGAGGGCATTCAATTCGGCAGTGACGGTGTTCATGGCGTGCTCCCAGGCTCGATGAGCCGAATGATGTTGAAATGGCGTGGATTTCGATCGATGCACCGCTCACTCCGCGAGGCGTGGCGGTTGCGGGTACTCGATCGTCGAGGCGAACGCATCCATCGGCACAGGCGTGTTCGGCCTGTGCGCTGAGTTCGTCGGCAAGCTTCGCTTCGGCGTCGGCTGAAGAGCTCGGACGCTGCCCCGTGCTCGAGACAGGCCAAGCGAGCGATGTCGCTTCGCTGTCCGCCGCCTGTCGCGACGGCGGACGAGCGGCCTGCGATCAGGCCGCGGCGCGTCCCGGACGTCGCACGGCGCGGACTTTTCCGCTGCCTCCGCCGCCGCAATAGAACAGGTCCGCGCCATCGGATTCGAGCCCGCTGACGTTGACGCCCGGCGGCAGCTCCAGGCACTCCAGCACCGTGCCATCGGCAGGGTCGATGCGACGAAGCTCGCTGTCGTCGCCTTCCCAGGTGGCATGCCACAGCTCGCCGTCGACCCAGGTCACGCCGGTGACGAAGCGATTGGACTCGATCGAACGAATCACCGCACCGGTTTGCGGGTCGACCTGGTGGATCTTGCGATCGCGGTACTGGCCCACCCACAGGCTGCCCTCGGCCCAGGTGAGCCCGGAATCGCCGCCGTTGCCCGGCGCCGGAATCGAGGCGACGACCTTGCCGGTGGCGGGCTCGATCTTGTCGATGCGGGCCTCGGCGATCTGGTACAGGTAGGTGCCATCGAAGGCCGTGCCTGCATCGCAGGCGACGTCGAGCGAATCCATGGGCTCGCCGCTGGCCGGGTCGAAAGCGACCAACTTGGCCCCGGTCGCGGCCCATACCCGGCGGCCGTCGTAGGTCACGCCGCCTACCCGCTCGGTGCCGCCGAACGGCCCGTACTCGCGCACGACCTGCGCTGCACGCGTGGTGGCCGGGCGGCTGCCGGGTTTGTTTGCGTTGCTGCTCATCGCTGGCTCCTCGTGGCGCAAGTCGGGTCGGCGCCTGGAAACGACTCTATTCAATCGGCAGCGCGGCCGGGAGTAACAAGATCGTCGTGAATCCCGCCAAGGGCGGCGCCAACCAACGTTGCGCCCGCGCGCGGCCGATCGAACGCACCCGTCCGGCGGCTTCGAGCTCGGCCAGCGCACGCTGGACGGTGCGCTGACTGGCGCCCAGCGCCAGCGACAGGGCCGAAGTCGACCAGGCCGCGCCATCGGAAAGCAGCGCCACCAGCGAGGCCTGCTCGCCGTCGATCGGCGGCGCCAGCACGACGACGGCGCGCCCCTCATGCGGCTTGAGGACGAAGCCGCGCGCGCTCGCCTCGATCTGCGCGAAGCGGCCGATCAGCGAACGCAAGCGGCCGATCTCGACACGCAGCCGCGCGCGGTGGGTCTCGTCGGGACGGCGCGTGCGGAATGCACGCTCGATCAGGACTTCCCGCTCGACATCGCCCGGCCAGGCCTCGGCGAGTGCGAGCGCCAAGGCGAACAACACCGGCCGCCGCGTCAACGCTTGCCACGACCCGCCGGCGTGTATGCCGCGGCGGCAAGCGTCGACCACCATCGCATCCGAATCCATCAGCGCGGCCACTTCGTCGAGGCGCAGCGCCTGCTCGCCATCGGCGGAAAGCCGGCGGGCGGCGGGACGGTCGAGCGCCCGCCGCGCGGGCGGCGGGACGGTCGAGCGCCCGCCGCGCCTCGGCCACCTCGGCCGACAACGCCGGCACGCCGGCGCGAGCTGCGGCCGCCTGCGCGCGATCGAGCGCCGCGCGCGCGACCTCGGTATGCAACGAACGCAGCGACAACTCGGCGGAAGTCAGCTCTGCCATCGCCACAAGCGACGCCGGCAAAGGCTGCGCATCGAGCTTCGCCAACGCAGCCGCGGCCTCATCGAGCCGACCGAGCAACAACAGGCGGCGCGCCGCGATCAACCACGCCTGCAGCGCATTGGCGCGATCGGCCCGCGCCTCCAAGGTCGCTGCCGCGGCGGTCAAGGCCCGCGGCGAACCGCCGAGATCGCGCATCGCCAACGCCACCTCGGCCTCGGCCACGACGCAACGCGCCCGCGCCAATTCCTCGTGACTGCCGAAACCGCGCACCGCACGCCGCAACAGCTCGCGGGCGCGCGGATGATCCCCGAGCTGAGCCATGGCGATGCCGCGCAAGGCCAAGGCCGGCGGATCGTCGCGCAGCGCGACCCGCTTGAGCGCACCTAGCGCATCGCCGGCGGCGAGTGCGCGTGCGGAGGCGGCGATCAGGGAATCCATGGGGACAGGCTACCTCGCGGCAGTCTCCGGCGTTTGTGACTGTTTCGGTGCGGGGCGCCGGCAGTTCGAAATTCGCCGTATGACCACGCCAGCAGCGGGCTGCACCATGAATCTGCGACTGGTGCGCCGCCACGGCATCAACACTGATCCATCAGACGCTATTGGCAAGCTTCGGCAACAGAAAGAACCCGACCGCCACGGCCCCGAGCAGGAAAAAGCCGACGTGGTAGTTGACGATGGCGAGCGACGAAACCCAGTACAGCTTGGACTCGGGCGACTTGGCGCGAAGCACTGTCGATAGCGCCAGCGCGGCAGACACCAGCAGCGCGCCGAAGCACAACAGCGCGCTGTTCTGCATCAGCGAGACGGTCGTGACCGAGAACGCGGGCGTATGACCTCCCAGAGAGGCTGGATAGGCCGAGGTATAGCTGGCCAGTACGTCGGTAGCGATCGTATGCGCCGCAAACAGGACGGCACAGCTGGCGAGGTAGAAGAGCGTGGTCAGGACTACCTTGATCATTCCATTGCACCTCGTGTCCAAATCGAGCCACGGATAGCGCGATCCTGCCAGACGCCTGCGACCTCGTCGATCGACGGCTACCGCGCCTGCGGATGGTACCCGGGCGGAGGCCATCGCAGACGGCGGAGTCCTGATGGCACGCCGGGGTCGTCGGCATCGGTCGTCAGCCAGAGCCTGCCTTGTTCATCGAAAGCGATTCCCTCCACCTTGAAGCCGCCGTCCAACTGGCCCGTCCACGCCACCTTGCCGCTCGGGTCGCAGGCTACCAACACCGCCCCGGCGCATCGACCGTCGTCGTAGGCATTCGAGGTATTTTCCGCCACGGCGCTGAGCAACCAGCCGCCGTCCTTGAGAGGAGTCGCATCGGTAATGCCGATAGGCACCTCGCCTATCCGGCCCAGATCGAGTTCGGCGAAACGCACCGGCGGCACCTCTGCCGCGCCCTCATCGGTCAGTAGAAAATCGATCACCAGGCCCAGGTCGAGGCGAAAACATCCGTTCACCGGCGCGCTCCGGTTCGCCCGGCTGAACAAGCACAAGTCGTCGCCCTGCACGAGCCCGGCCTCGATGTTCAACTCTCCGACATGACGGCGCAGCACCTCATGCAGTCGCGCCAGGGAAACCGCTCGCACGGCGCCCTCAACGCTACCGCTCGCGGCAAGGCCGACGACATAGGCGAAGTCGCGTTGCGCGCGCGAACCGGAGCCCCAGGCAATCAACATCGGCGCACGACCCTTGTCCCCCGGCACATGGAAGAGCGCCTCCAGGTCTCTCTTATGGCGCTTCCGCTCCGCGGGATCCGTCGGCAGCGGCGCGTCCAGCAGCGGCAACATCCGCAACGCTCCGGCCTCTACATCGGCGCTTCGCAACGCGACCAGGTGATGCTCGTCGTCGGCGACGATGTAGAACCAATCGCCCACGATCGTCAGGCCGCTGGCCGAGCTGATATGCGGCTGTCCCCGGGGATGCGAGGCCGGGTCGATTTCCAGGGAGCGAACTAGCGTCGAGAGGATCATTGCTGGAGGGAATACGAGATTTCGCATTATGTCCACTCAGGGTCGTGGGCGGCCCTGGTTGGCCAATGCCCCGCTGCGTAACGGCCATGATACGTCGCTGGACCGACGCACCCGCTTCTCTCACCCGGCAATGAGGCGGCTAGGAAGACAGGCACCGTCGGTTCTGCGGTACGCCTTAGCCACGCTCCAGCCTATGGGGATCTGAGCAATCCGGAATCTACTTCGGTTGCCGAATGATGCCTTCGACATGGCGGGACAAACCGGGGCTTGCGAAGCTGCTCTCGGCCGCAAGCCGTGTGCCGGAAAAGGAAATGGGGCTCCATAGAGCCCCATCTGGTTACCAACAACGGCCGTGCGCCCAATTAGCGCCTACAGGGGCCATCCACAGCTATGGGCTTTCCCAGAAGCCCCTCCTCCGCATCGGGCGAGAGGGGCTGTTCCTGATGCTGCCGTCGAAGCCGGCGATTTCGAGCGGCAGTTTACTGATAGCGCGCAACGACGAAGGTCGCTGGCGAGTTGCCATAGCCCGCTACTACGATTTTGCCGTCGCCTTGCAGGGCGAGCCCTTGAACAGCGGCATTCGCGCTGCCGACGCTGGTGGCGACGGGCCCGAAGCCGGTGTCCTGGTTGCCGTACTGGTCGTAACGATTCAAGGTCAACTGGCGGTAGCTGCCCGCCTTGGAGTAGCCGCCGACAATGATTCCCCCGTTGGCGTCGATGGCGACATCGCTGCCGATCGCATCGCCGCTGCCGATAGCGGTAAGGACCTTGCCGGTGCCGGATCCAAAGTAGCTGTCCAGCGCGCCGGTGCTCGTGTAACGAACGGCAGCAAATCGGTAGTAGCCGGCGCTCGTGCTTTTCGCGTAACCAGCAGCGACGATGTTGCCATCGCTTTGAATCGCCAGCGAAGTGGCGATGGCGGAGTTGCCGGTGGAAGTGCCGTCCACATTGGTCAGGACTTTACCGCCGGTGCCGAACGTGGTGTCCAGCGCGCCATTCGTGGTGTACCGCGTCAACGCGAAGACGGTGCCGCCGCTCGACGCGTAGCCGGCCAACACGGGTTTGCCATCCGCCTGGACGACCAGGCTGTTGGCGAAGGCAGAGCTGGTACCCACCGTCGAGGTGACGGTGCCGGAACCGCTGCCGAAGCTGTAATCCAAGGTCCCGCCGCTGGTAAGACGCGCCAGCGCAAAGCCGGAACCGGCATAGCCCGCAACCCAGATCGAGCTGCCCTGTACGGCAACGGCGTTGGCTTCCGAAGCGCCCGCGTAGAAATTGACGGTCGCCTTGCCCGAGCTGCCGAAAGTGGTGTCCAGCGAACCGTCCGTGTTGTAGCGATAAACGGTGAAGTTGCGGGTGGAGGTGAAGTTCGGGCACGAGGTGCCTGCGACGACGATCTTGCCGTCCGCCTGCAGGGCGAGTGCGCGCGCCTGTCCCGAGCAACTGCCCGATGGCGTGGTGGTGACCTTGCCGGTGCCGTTGAAGCTCGTATCCAGCGCGCCACTGGTCGTATAACGCGCGAGTGCGAACTCGCCGAGGGCGGTCTGGCCGGCGGTGACGATCCGTCCGTCCGGCTGGATGACCACCCGGGCGGCAGCGCCGTAGTTGCCGAATGCCGCGGAGGTGATGCCTGCCGAACCGAACGTCGGGTCCAGCGAGGCGGCCTGTGCGGGTGTTGCAAGTGCGCTGATGGCGCTGATGGCGATGCCAAACGATATCTTCATCGTGTCGCTGATCACTGCTGACTCTCCTTGTTGACTGCGATTGAATCCATTCTTGGCTCGACTCATACACCGCCGCCTGCCGTACAGCGGCGGTGTGACGAGTGCGCAAGATATTGCAGGCGGCTGCGAGGCGGCGCTGCTTGCCAAAGGTATCCGTGTTTGATTACGGCTATCGCGCAAGTAGCCGTGCAGCGCGGTGTGGATTGATCTCTCGCATTGACGGTCCGTTCCCGTAGTCGCACTGCCCTTTTACTGCCCCTGTTTCCCGGTTCAGAACATGCTTATGTATGCGATGCCGAACTGGCTCCAGGCTCTGCGCGACATTCACTGGATACCCCGTTGCTAAGTGTGCCCCAGGCAAGTCTCCGTCGTTGAGACGTTCCGGAGACAGCGACCACCCAACGCTTGGGTGCACTGAACCCAATCTTTCGTAGCCACCGTAGTCCGCTTTAGGCAGAAGCAGTTCGTCAAAAAAGAGTGGGGCTCCGGAGAGCCCCACAGGTACTGGCAACTTCTAGGCAACCGTATTAGCGACTTCTGGGTCCCCACAGCGGCTTAAGGCTCGCGCATATCAGATGCACTTCGTCGCGAGCCAGGCCACCCTCACCCGCACTTCGAATACCCGCAATTCAAGCAGGTCGCGCAGCCGTCCATCAGGACCAGGGCCTTGGTGCTGCACTTGTGGCACAGGGTCGCGGTCGGCGGGAAGGAGGCGCCTTCGCCGGTCACGGCGACGTCTTCGCTGCGCGACTCGACGGCCGCGGATGCGGCGGCCGGGGTTACGTCAGAGTTTTTTTTTGAGCCGCGCTGCTCGTAGGCGGCGCGCTTTTCGGCGATGAGGGCGCGCTGGGCGTCGCTCATTTCCGGGTCGTGGATCATGCCGATCGACTTGAGGTGGTCCTCGACGATGGCGCCCATCTCGGCGACCAGAGACGGCATGTAGACGCCGCCGGCCTTGAAATAACCGCCGCGGGGGTCGAACACGGCCTTCATTTCGTCGACCAGGAAGGTCACGTCGCCGCCCTTGCGGAACACGGCGGACATGATGCGGGTCAGCGCGACGATCCACTGGAAGTGGTCCATGTTCTTCGAGTTGATGAAGATCTCGAAGGGACGGCGCGACTCGTGCTCGGTGCCGGCGTTGAGGACGATGTCGTTGATGGTGACGTACAAGGCGTGCTCGAACAGCGGCGATTTGATCTTGTAGGTGGAGCCGATCAGGATCTCGGGGCGCTCGATGCGCTCGTGCATCTGGATGACGTCGGCGACCGGCAGTTCGTCGGCCTTGGCGGCCGCGGCGGCGCTGGCTGCGGAGGCCTTCGCGGCTTCCTTGGTCTTGTCTTCCAGGCTGACGACGCTGTAGCCCTTGATTTTCTTTTCGATCTTGACGGCCATGGGCCCGACTCCTGGTGCTTCGTGCTTGTTCTTGTGTGGTGGCGCTGAACGGGTGACGCGGATACCTCAGGGGACCGGACGGTTCCGGCCGGCGGCCGTCGCCCCGACCCTCTCCCGCGACGCGGGAGAGGGCGGAAACGCGAGGCGCCTATCGATCAACGCTTCTTCGCGGCTTTCTTGGCGGCCTTCTTCGCCGGCGCCTTCTTCGCGGTCTTCTTTACCGCAGCCTTCTTGGCGGCCTTCTTCACTGCAGCTTTCTTGGCGGGCGCCTTCTTGGCCGCGGCCTTCTTCGCCGGAGCCTTCTTGGCGGTCGCCTTCTTGACGGCCTTGGCCGCCTTCTTCGCTACCTTCTTGACCGCCTTGGTCGCCTTCTTCGCGGCCTTCTTCACGGCTTTCTTGGCCGTGGCTTTCTTGGTCGCTTTCTTGGCGGCCTTCTTCGCAGCCTTCTTGGCCGGCTTCTTGCCGGTGGCCTTGGCCTTCAGCGCGGTCGCTTCCTTCTTCGCCTTGGCGCTGGCGGTCGCGAGCTTCTTCTTGGCCGTACCGACGGCCTTCTTGGCGGCCTTGCGGGCCTTGGTCGCGGTCTTCTTGACCGAAGCCACGGCTTCCTCGGCGCGGTTGGCGATGGCGCTGCCGATGTTGGACGCCGTTTCTTTGACGTTCTCGGCGGCCTGGGTCAGGGTCGCCGTCACTCCATTACCGTTGCTCATGGTGCCCTCCTCGTGGGCGTTTTTTCTAATGGGCGGTACGTACGCGGTACGTGTAATCGGGGTCTTGCCGGAGCGATGCTATACCTGCTGCGCGGGCGTAGACAGGGGTCGGTCTTCAGCGCCCGAGGCCGTCGCGGCGAAACCTGGCGGATGAACGCGGAATCGGCCTGAATTCCGCGTCCGGCGTAACGGCCGCCGTGCCCGTACTGCGTGATCGTACTGACTTGCCGCGCGCGCCCGGCGGACCGGGCGGGCGCTCAAGTGCGCCGATCAGAACTTGCCGTAATAGCCTTCCTTGAGCGCGTCGAACAGGTTCGCGGCGGTGTGCATCTCGCCGTCGTACTCGATCTGCTCGTTGCCCTTGACCTCCAGCACGCTGCCGTCTTCGAGCTCGAAGCGGTAGGTGGTGTTTTCCAGGTCGGCTTCCTTGACCAGCACGCCCTGGAAGGCGGCCGGGTTGAAGCGGAAGGTGGTGCAGCCCTTGAGGCCCTGCTCGTGGGCGTAGCGGTAGATGTCCTTGAAGTCCTCGTACGGGTAGTCCGTGGGGACGTTCGCGGTCTTGGAAATCGAGCTGTCGACCCACTTCTGCGCGGCCGCCTGGACGTCGACGTGCTCCTTCGGGGTGATGTCGTCGGCGGAAATGAAGTAGTCGGGCAGCTTGGCCTCGGCTTCCTCGCTGAACGGCATCGCCTTGGCGTTGATCAGCTCGCGGTAGGCCAGCAGCTCGAAGGAATAGACGTCGACCTTTTCCTTGGACTTCTTGCCTTCGCGGATGACGTTGCGGCTGTAGTGGTGGGCGAACGAGGGCTCGATGCCGTTGGAGGCGTTGTTGGCCAGCGACAGGGAAATGGTGCCGGTCGGGGCGATCGAGCTGTGGTGGGTGAAGCGGGCGCCGATGTCGGCCAGTTCCTCGACCAGCTCCGGGGCCACACCGGCCACCCGCTGCATATAGCGCGAGTACTTGGCGTGCAGGACCTTGCCCGGGATCTCCTGGCCGATCTTCCAGCCGTCGGCCTTCATCTCCGGGCGCTTGCGCAGCATCTCGGCGGTGACGGCGAAGCGCTCTTCCATGATCGGGGCCGGGCCCTTCTCCTTGGACAGGGCCAGGCCCATTTCCCAACCGGCCACGGCCATTTCGCGGGCGATGCGGTCGGTGAACTCGCAGGACTCGGCCGAACCGTACTTCATGCACAGCATGGTCACGGTGCTGCCCAGGCCGAGGAAGCCCATGCCGTGGCGGCGCTTGCGCATGATCTCGGCGCGCTGCTGTTCCAGCGGCAGGCCGTTGACCTCGACCACGTTGTCGAGCATGCGGGTGAACACGCGCACGACTTCCTTGTATTCCTCCCAATCGAACTCGGCCCGGTCGGTGAAGGCGTTGCGGACGAATTTGGTCAGATTGACCGAGCCCAGCAGGCAGGCGCCGTACGGCGGCAGCGGTTGCTCGCCGCAGGGGTTGGTCGCGCGGATGGTCTCGCACCACCAGTTGTTGTTCATCTCGTTGACGCGGTCGATCAGGATGAACCCGGGCTCGGCGTAGTCGTACGTCGAGACCATGATCATGTCCCACAGGTGGCGCGCGCGGATGTGGCCGTAGATCTTGCACGCGACCAGGCCGTCCTCGCGGACCACGTAGTTGCGGGTAGTCGGCCAGTCGCGCCAGACGACCTGGTTCGGGTCTTCCAGGTCGACGTCGCCCTGTTCCTTGATGTTGACCGGGAACACCAGCGGCCAGTCGGCGTCGGTCTTGACCGCCTCCATGAAGCCGTCGGTGATCAGCAGCGACAGGTTGAACTGGCGCAGGCGGCCGTCTTCGCGCTTGGCGCGGATGAAGTCCTTCACGTCCGGGTGGCTGACGTCGAAGGTGCCCATCTGCGCACCGCGGCGGCCGCCGGCCGAGGACACGGTGAAACACATCTTGTCGTAGATATCCATGAAGGACATCGGACCGGAGGTATAGGCGCCGGCGCCGGCGACGAAGGCGCCGCGCGGACGCAGGGTGCTGAATTCGTAGCCGATGCCGCAGCCCGCCTTGAGGGTCAGGCCGGCTTCGTGGACCTTCTCGAGGATGCCGTCCATCGAGTCTTCGATGGTGCCCGAGACGGTGCAGTTGATCGTCGAGGTGGCGGGCTTGTGCTCCAGCGCGCCGGCGTTGGAGGTGATGCGGCCGGCCGGGATGGCGCCGCGGCGCAGCGCCCAGACGAAACGCTCGTACCAGTACTGTTGCTTCTCGGCGCTGGGCTCGGCGTCGGCCAGGGCGCGCGCGACGCGCTGGTAGGTGGCGTCGATATCGCTATCGACCGCTTCGCCGCTCTTGGTCTTGAGGCGGTATTTCTTGTCCCAGATATCCTGGGACGCGGGTTGCAGGGCGATGTCTTTATCTGCCACCGCGTTCTTGACCGCCTCGAGGCGCACCGTGCTCATGCCTGTTTCGTCTCCTGAATCTTGACGGCGGGCCGTTCGGTTGCGCCCGCCATCGGTGGTTTCTTTTTGTACGTGGTAACCGGGGTTTATCTAAAGCCGGTGTCTGTCTGAGGTGGTGCGTGTTGCGGGTGGAACGGGTCTTCGTCGAGACCTGGGTCGAATCGGTAACCGGGGCGTTGCGTTCGCTCTACTGCCGTCAGCTGATCCATGTATCTATCGAGTCGCGCGTGTACAGCGTGTTGCGGGATGTAGCGGTTATTGCCGCCTGGCGCCGGCAGGCCGGAACCGGGTGTCGGAGCCGCCGCCCGCCCCCCGCCGACGGCGACGCACGCGTTCGCGTTGATTACGCGCCACGTGCGGTATTTGGCTGGTCTTTGCGGTTCGCGCCTGTTCCCGTCATGCGCCCGCTCGCTATCAAGGCTACGCACCGACCGACCCAAGCTGAACCCCTATGCTTGGGCTCCTTCCACGAAGCCGACCACTAGATGTTGTGGCGCCGCAGAGACTTCAAGCTACGCCCGGTGTTTCTGGAAGTCAACGGCTTTTTGATGGCTATCACGCTTTGTCGGTGTTGGCGCGGTCACGCATTCCAATTTCGGCGCGACCCGGTGCGGCGTCCGCGCGGACGCCGTGGCGACACGATACGCGCGGGTACTTCATCGGCTATTTATTCGCATTCTCCGACACTGGCCGCGACACTGAACAAGATCGCTCCGACGCGGTCCAAGCTCCTGCCGGCGCCCCCTGCCGGCGCGCGGGCTTGATCGCCCGCGGCAGCGCCACGATCTGGGTTCTGCCCTCTTTCCCTTCCACCGTTGACCGGAACAGCGACTCGATGCGCCCCTTGCCGACCCTGCTGACCCTTGCCCTCGCCGCCGCCTTCGGCGGCTTCGCCGCCACCGCGATCCGCGAGGGGCTGCAAACGCCGGCCCAGGCGTCGCCGGCCGCCGCGGCCCTGCCGCTGCCGACCGCGGGCGCGTTGCCGGCCTCGGTCGGCGGCCAGCCGGTGCCGTCGCTGGCGCCGATGCTGCAGCGGGTCACCCCGGCGGTGGTCAGCGTGCACACCAAACAGACCGTGCGCATCCGCAACCCCTTCGCCAACGACCCGTTCTTCCGCCGCATGTTCCCGAACATCCCACAGGAGCGGATCAACGAATCGCTGGGCTCGGGCGTGATCATCGACGCCAAGAACGGCTACGTGCTGACCAACCATCACGTCATCGAAGGCGCCGACGAGGTCTCGGTGACCTTGGCCGACGGCCGCACCATCAAGGCCGACTTCGTCGGTTCCGACCCCGACACCGACATCGCCCTGATGCGGGTGCCGGCGCAGAACCTCAGCGCGATCAGCCTGGCCGACTCGGACGCGCTGCGGGTCGGCGATTTCGTGGTCGCGGTCGGCAACCCCTTCGGCATCGGCCAGACCGTGACCTCGGGCATCGTCTCGGCGGTCGGCCGCAGCGGCCTGCGCGGCCTGGGCTACCAGAACTTCATCCAGACCGACGCCTCGATCAACCCGGGCAATTCGGGCGGCGCGCTGGTCAACCTCAACGGCGAGCTGATCGGCATCAACACCGCCAGCTTCAACCCGCAAGGCAGCATGGCCGGCAACATCGGCCTGGGCTTCGCGATCCCGGCCAACCTGGCGCGCAACATCAAGGACCAGCTGATCGCCAACAACGGCGTCGTGCGCCGCGGCAGCCTCGGCCTGGAATCGCAGGACGTGACCCCGCAGCTCGCCGCCGGCCTCAAGCTCGGCGAACCGCGCGGCGCTCTGGTCTCGCGCGTGTTCGCCGGCAGCGCCGCGGCCGCGGCGGGCCTCAAGCCCGGCGACGTCATCCTGACCGCCAACGGCCAGCGCGTCGACGGCCGCGACGCCTTGCGCAATTTCGAAGGCCTGCAGGCGATCGGCAGCAAGATCGCCTTGGAAGTGCTGCGCGACGGCCAGCCGCTGCAGCTCACCGCAAGCCTGCGCGAACAGGCCAAGGCGCTCGCCGGCGCCGAACTCGATCCGCGCCTGGGCGGCGCGACCTTCGCCGAGCTGCCCGAACGCCTGCGCCAGTCCGGTTTCTCCGGGGTGGTGGTCGAAAGCGTGGCCCGCGGCAGCCGCGCCGAAAAGAACGATCTGCGCAAGGATGACGTCATCGTGGCCGCCACCAGCGGTCAGTTCGACGATCTTCCGGGTTTCCGCGCGAGCTTCACGCGGGCTCCGGCACAGTTGGTATTGCGAATCGTGCGCGGCAATCGTCGCGGCGATCTGCAGATGCAGTAACGTCGCGGGGCATCCTGCGCCGTTGCCATCGGCATGAATGCGCGTCGCACCGCGGCGCGATCCGATCAATGCCGCCGAGGGCCGGGACCGCCCGGCACGTCGACGGCCCGCTCGAACCCTGGACTCGTTCAGCGGTTCATCCATGCAGCACGGAGGAACACCACGATGACCCCCACTTCGACCGACGCCATCAAGACCAACCTCGGCCAGGCCGGCACCCACCTCAAGCAGGCCGCCAGCGACGCAGGCGAAGCCATCCGCAGCGCCGCCGGCGTCGCGGGCGAGGAGCTCAAGCTCGGCAAGGCCAATGTGAAGTCCGACCTCGCCGACAGCGCGCTGGCCGGCATCGCCGCCGCCGAACATGCCGGCGGCGCCGCGCGCGAGCAGGTCGACGCACTCATGGACAAGGGCCGCGACCTGATCGAAAGCGCCGCCGAACTCGTGCGCGAACGGCCGCTGGCTTCGTTCGGCGTCGCCTTCGCGGCCGGCTTCATCATCGCCAAGCTCGCCCGCGGCAGCGACAAGTAAGCGTGAGCGACCCCAGCCGCAGCGGTCCGGACTCCGCTTCGGGCGGCGACGACAGCCCCGACGCTGCCGGGCGGGGCCGGGGGCCGTCGATCGAGGACTCGTACCGCGAGATCCGCGACGCCGGCCGCGAAGGTCTGTCGGCGGCGATCGACACCGGCCGCGCCCTGCGCGGTCTGTTGATCGCCGACTTCGCCCTCGCCCGCAGCGCGCTCGGCCGCGCCTTGCTCTGGGTCAGCGTGGCGATCGTGTTCGGCGCCTCGTCCTGGCTGCTGTTGATGGCGGCGCTGATCGCGCTGCTGCAGGGCGTGCTGGGCTGGTCGTGGTTGGCCTCGATGTTGGCCGCGGCCGGTTTGAGCCTGGTGGTGACCGCAGTCGGGGTCTGGCAGGCGCTGCATTACTTCGAGTTCACCCGCCTGCACGCCACCCGGCGCCAATTGCGGCGCCTGGGGATGGGCGACCTCGACGACGAGGAACTGCAGGCGCATCTGGCCGCCGACGCCGGTCACGCGGCCCGCTATCACGGCAAGGACGACGGGAAGGCGCCATGAGCCGGTTCGAACGACTGCAACGACGCGTGCACAAACGCGAACACCTGCTCGAAGGCCGCTACGAGCAGGCGCTCGAACGCAAGGCCTTGCTCAAGGCGCGTTGGCACGAGGCCTGGACGCCCGGGCGGATCGTCGTCGCCGGCCTGGTCAGCGGCTTTTTGATGGGGCGCGCCGAGCCGGCCAAGATCGCGGCCAAGAGCAGCAACCTGATGCAGATCGTCACCATGCTGTCGGGCCTGTTCGCCGGCAGCAGCGCACAGAGCGCGGCCGACCAGGCAGCCAGGGCCGCCGGTGAGGCCGGGCATGCCGCCGGCCAGGCCGGACACGCCGCCGACAACGCCGAGGCCGTCGCCGAAGCCAGCGGCGCGGTCGCGCCCGGGCTGACGACAGTGGCGCCGCCGCGGACGACGGCGCACAGTGCGCGCAACGACCGCACCGAATCGATCGAGCCTTGAGCACCTCCGCACCGCAACCGCCTGCCGCGCCCATCGAGCCGGATTCGGCCGAACCTCCGCCGGGCGATAGCGCGCCCGAGCCCGAACCCGCCGCAGCGGCGACACCCGCCGCAGCGACGCGCCCGAAGGCGCCGGTGCCGCTGTACGTACTCGCCGTGCTCGCGGTCGGCTTCACCCTGTGGGCCGCCCAGGAACTGATCCTGCCGATCCTGTTGGCGGCCTTCTTCGCCCTGGTCGGCAACCCGATCCTGCGCCTGCTGCAGAAGCTCTATCTGCCGCGCGTGATCGGCGCGGTGGCGGTGATCGTCGGCGGACTGGCGATTTCCGGCGTGCTCGCCCTGCAACTGGTCGAGCCGGCCAGCGAGTGGGTGCGCCAGGTGCCGCGCGAGATGAAACAACTGGCGCCGAAACTGCGCGAGATGACCAAGCCGATGCAGGAAGCCAATCGCGCCGCGCAGAACATCGCGCGCGCCGCCGGCGGCGAAAGCACCAGCAAGCCGGTGCAGGTGATCAAGACCGAACTCAACGATCCCTACCGCGCGCTGACCTCGACGCCGAAATACATCGCCCAGGTGCTGGCAGTGGTGCTGCTGACCTTCTTCTTCATGGTTTATGGCGAGTCCCTGCAACGCAACGCGATCGCGCTGCTGCCGGGGCCGCAGCAGAAAAGACTGACCATCGACATCCTGCATTCGATCGAGCACGAGATCTCGCGCTACGTGCTCACCATCACCCTGATCAACAGCGGTCTCGGCCTGGCCCTGGCCGGCGCGCTGTACGCGCTCGGGGTGCCGCTGCAGGAGTCGTTGCTGTGGGGCACGATGGCGGCGATCCTCAACTTCGCCCCCTTCGTCGGCCCGCTGATCGGCATGCTGATCATGCTGATGACCGGCCTGGTGGCGTTCGACGAATTGCTGCCGTCGCTCTTGCCGGCCGGCGTCTATCTGCTGCTGCACGCGATCGAGTCGCAGGCGGTCACCCCGATCGTGCTCGGCCGCAGCATGCGCCTGTCGCCGCTGGTGCTGATCCTGGCGCTGATGTTCTTCGGCTGGCTGTGGGGCATCATCGGCCTGCTGCTCGCCGTGCCTATGCTGGTCTGCGTGAAACTGGTGCTGGCGCGCATCGAGGGCATGGAAGGCTGGTCGAAGCTGCTGGAGTGACGCGACGGCGATCCGCGCGCCGCTCCGCCAGGGCCGGCCTTGGCGTACGTTCCTGAATACCGCAGCACGACGGCAGCCGCCCGTCCGCGGCCTCGTGCAGCACATTATCCCGCCCCGATCCGCCCACCCCTGTCGGCGTTTCCTGCGCGGCATCGCCCAAACCCCGGACCGCGGCGCGCTAAAATGCCGCCATGAGCTTTCCCGTACGCGCCATCACCCTCGACCTCGACGACACCATCTGGCCGATCGGCCCGGTCATGATCCGGGCCGAAAGCGTCCTCGACGCCTGGCTGCGCCAGCACGCGCCGCGCGCCGCCGAGCGTTTCCCGATCGAAGCCATGCGCGAGCTGCGCGACCGCATCGCCGCCGAGCGCCCTGACCTGGCCCACGATTTCACCCAGCAGCGCCGCCTGACTCTGGAGCACATGCTGCGCGAGACCGGCGAAGACCTCGCCCTGGTCGCGCCGGCCTTCGACGTGTTCTTCGCCGCGCGCTGCGAGGTCGAGCACTACGCCGACAGCGAGGAAGCACTCGCGCGCCTGGCCGCACGCGTGCCGCTGGCCGCGTTGAGCAATGGCAACGCCGACCTGCAACGCATCGGCCTGATGCCGCTGTTCCGCTTCCAGCTTGGCGCGCGCGAGCACGGCCGCGCCAAGCCCGACGCCAGCATCTTCCACGCCGCCTGCAGCCGCCTCGAAGTCGAGCCGGCGCAGGTGCTGCATGTCGGCGACGACATCGAGATGGACATCGTCGGCGGCGCCCGCGCCGGCCTGCGCACCTGCTGGATCAACCGCGAAGGCCGGCAATGGCCGCACGCCGAACTGCGCCCCGATCTCGAATTCACCACCCTTGCCGCCCTGGCCGACTGGCTGGACACGGCGCATCGCACGGATACCGCTGCCGCATGACTTTGCCCCTGGGTTTCACCGACGACGCCAGCGACGCCCTGCCGCTGGTCCTGGTCAGCCGCGCCTCGCTCAAGACCTGGCGCGAAACGCTGGCCGATTCGGCCGTGGCCTGGCTCGACGCGCAAGGCTTCGACGGCACGCCCGGCAGCACCGTGGTGGTTCCGGGCGGCGACGGCCGCATCGCCGCCGGCGTGCTCGGGGTCGGCGATCCGCTCGATCCGTATTCCTACGGCCATGCGCCATTCGCGCTGCCGGCGCGCACCTGGCGCATCGAAGGCCAGCACGACGCCGCCACCCTGGACGCACTGCGCCTGGGTTGGGGCATCGGCAGCTATCGCTTCAGCCGCTACAAGGCGCCGCCGCGCGCGCCGGCGCAGCTGCTGGTCGACGCGCCCCCGGAAGGCGGCAACGAAATCTTCGACCTGGTCGCCGCGAGCTGGCGCGTGCGCGACCTGATCAACACCCCGACCGAGCACATGGGCCCGGCCGAGCTGGAAGCGATCGCGCGCGAGATCGCCGCGCGCCACGGCGCCGACATCGAGGTCGTAACCGGCGACGAGCTGATCGCGCAGAACTTCCCGGCGATCCACGCGGTCGGCCGCGCCTCGCACCGCGCGCCGCGGCTGATCGCACTGCGCTGGGGTAACCCGGCGCATCCGCACATCGCCCTGGTCGGCAAGGGCGTGTGCTTCGACACCGGCGGCCTCGACCTCAAGCCCGCCGAAGGCATGCGCTGGATGAAGAAGGACATGGGCGGCGCGGCGCACGCGATCGCCCTGGCCGAGTTGATCATGGCGCGCAAGCTGCCGCTGCGGATCACCCTGCTGGTGCCGGCGGTCGAGAACGCGGTCGGCCCGGACGCGTTCCGCCCCGGCGAAGTCATCGCTACGCGCCAGGGCGTCAGCGTCGAGATCGACAACACCGACGCCGAAGGCCGGGTGATCCTGTGCGACGCCCTCACCTATGCCGGCGAGCAAGCGCCGGAGCTGCTGCTGGATTTCGCCACCCTGACCGGCGCGGCGCGCATCGCGCTCGGCCCGGACCTGCCGGCGCTGTTCGCCAATCGCGACGAACTCGCGGCCGAATGGCTCGATGCCGGCATCCAGCAGCGCGACCCGCTGTGGCGCATGCCGTTGTGGCGCCCCTACCTGCGTTACCTGACCAGCCACATCGCCGACCTCGCCAACGGCGGCCCGTCGAAGATGGCCGGCTCGGTGACGGCCGCGTTGTACCTCGAGCGTTTCGTCCCGGCCGAGCTGCCCTGGGCGCATCTGGACGTTTACAGCTGGAACGACGCCGACCGCCCCGGTCGCCCGGCCGGCGGCGAGGCCCAGGGCCTGCGCGCGGCTTACGCCATGCTCAAGGCGCGCTCGGCGCGCTGACCGCCCGGCAATGCGGCGGGGGCGTCCCGCCGCATCCAGTTGCTTGGCCAGGGACCGCACACACACCGCAACCTCGCACGCAGCGCTCGTCCCGGCGCGAATCCGCAAGCCCTGCACAAAACGGATGGCGCCCGCGAATTGGCGCGGAAGTCGTGTATCGCCGCGCGCAAAGAGCGTGAAACCATGACGTTTGTCATGAAAAACCGCCGACACCGGCGCTGACAAAAACTGACTTTCTGCACGTTGGCGCGCAAGGGCTACCGCAGTCACACTAGCCAATATCTGGCGTCTTGGTTGTGACCATGAGTGCATCCGCTGATCTGCTGAAAGAGCTCCGCATCGACCGCAATCGTCCGCCCGAGCGCTCCGGCCCGGGTCGTGGCCTGTTCATCGGCATCGCCGTGCTGATTCTCGTCGTACTCGGCATCGCCGCCTGGGCGATGTTCGGCCGCAACGGCGGCCCCCGCGTGGAAACCGCCACGGTCACCGCGATCGGCGGCGGCAACGGCGCCGGCGCCTCGGTGCTCGATGCCTCCGGCTATGTGGTCGCGCGGCGCATGGCCACGGTCTCGGCCAAGATCACCGGCAAGGTCCGCGAGGTCATGATCGAGGAAGGCCAGCGCGTCGAGGAAGGCCAGATCATGGCGACGCTCGACCCGATCGACGCCAACGCCCAGCGCGAGCTCAGCGCCGCCCAGCTCGGCGCGGCGCAGAGCGAGACCGCGCGCGTGCAGGCGCAGCTCACCGAGGCCGAAGCCAACGCCAGGCGCCTGGCGACGCTCGCCGGCCAGCAGCTCGTGTCCAAGTCGCAATACGACCAGGCCGTGGCCACGCGCGATGCACTGCGTGCGCAACTGCTGACCGCGCAGCGCAACGTCAAGGTCTCCGGTGACGGCTTGCGCATCGCCGACATCGGCGTCGACAACACCATCGTGCGCGCGCCGTTCTCCGGCGTGGTCACCGCCAAGGCCGCCCAGCCCGGCGAAATCGTATCGCCGCTGTCGGCCGGCGGCGGCTTCACCCGCACCGGCATCGGCACCATCGTCGACATGGATTCGCTGGAGATCGAGGTCGACGTCGGCGAAGCCTTCATCGGCCGCGTGCAGCCCAAGATGCCGGTCGAGGCCGTGCTCAACGCCTACCCCGATTGGAAGATCCCGGCCGAGGTGATCGCGATCATCCCGACCGCCGACCGCGGCAAGGCCACGGTCAAGGTGCGCGTGGCGATCAAGAACCGCGACCCGCGCATCGTCCCGGACATGGGCGTGCGGGTGAGCTTCCTGGAGGCGGCCAAGCCGGCCCAGGCCGTCGCGCGCAAACCCAGCGCGATGGTGCCGGCCGCGGCCATCGTCCAACGCGACGGCAAGGACAACGTGTTCGTCGTCGCCGACGGCAAGGTCGCGCAGACCGCGGTGACCCTGGGCCGCAAGCTCGGCGAAGACCAGGAAGTGACCCAGGGCCTGAGCGGCGGCGAGACCGTCGTGCTCGCCCCGCCGGATTCGCTCGCCGACGGCGGCCCGGTGCGTGTCGAAAACGACGCCCCCGGTTCGTCGGATAGCAAAGACTGAGCGAGCGCGAGCCGCTCGCCTGCCGAATCCGCCTGCCAAATCCGCGAGCGGCGCCGCCTCCGGCGCCCTCGCTCCTTCACCGATCCACGTTCGAGGAAGTCGAAGATGGACACCCTGGTTTCGATCAACAACCTCACCAAGACCTATCAGCGCGGCCCGGAAAAGGTCGAAGTGCTGCACGGCATCAACCTGGACATCGCCAAGGGCGATTTCGTCGCCCTGATGGGACCGTCGGGTTCGGGCAAGACCACCTTGCTCAATCTGATCGGCGGCCTCGACAACCCCAGCGGCGGCGAGATCTCGATCGAAGGCGAGCGCATCGACCGCATGAGCTCCGGCCAGCTGTCGCAGTGGCGCAGCCGCCACGTCGGCTTCGTGTTCCAGTTCTACAACCTGATGCCGGCCTTGAGCGCGCAGAAGAACGTCGAATTGCCGTTGCTGCTGACCCCGCTCAACGGCGCCCAGCGCAAGCGCAACGCCGAGATCGCCCTGACCCTGGTCGGCCTGGCCGACCGCGGCAAGCACCGCCCGAACGAACTGTCCGGCGGCCAGCAGCAGCGCGTGGCGATCGCACGCGCGATCGTCTCCGACCCGACCTTGCTGATCTGCGACGAACCGACCGGCGACCTCGACCGGCATGCGGCCGAGGAGATCCTCAATCTGCTGCAGCTGCTCAACCGCGAACACGGCAAGACCATCGTGATGGTGACCCACGATCCGAAGGCGGCCGAATATGCCACCCACACCCTGCATCTCGACAAGGGCACCCTGGTCGAGCAGCAGTCGCACGCGGCCTGAGCCGGGAGCGGCCCTCATGAAATATTTCCATCTGATCTGGGCGGAGCTGATGCGTCGCAAGACGCGCACGCTGCTGACCCTGCTGTCGATCATCGCCGCGTTCCTGCTGTTCGGCCTGCTCGACGGCGTGCGCGAGAGTTTCGAGCAAGCCGGCAACAGCGCCAACGGCGCCAAGCGCCTGCAGACCGGCTCGCGCCTGTCCTTCATCCAACCGCTGCCGATGTCGCTCAACGACCGCATCGGGCTGGTGCCGGGCGTCAGCCAGGTGTCGTACGCGAACTGGTTCGGCGGCGCCTACCAGGACCCGCACAACCAGATCTTCAGCTTCGCGGTGGCGCCGAACTACCTCGACCTGTATCCGGAAATCGCCGTCGACAAGGCGCAGCGCAAAGCCTTCGAGGCCACCCGCACCGGCGTGCTGGTCGGCGAAGGCCTGATGAAGCGCTTCAACTGGAAGGTCGGGCAAAAACTGCCGCTGCAATCGACGATCTTCCCGAATCGCGACGGCAGCAAGAACTGGATCTTCGACATCTCCGGGGTGATCTCGGCCACCGACAAGAAATCCGGGGCCTGGTTCGACCAGATGATCCTGCTGCACTGGAAGTACTTCGACGATTCCACGCCGTACAACACCGGCCAGGTCGGCTGGTACGTCACCGAGGTCAAGGACGTCAACCAGGCCGACCGTATCGCCAAGGCCATCGACGCGATCTCGGCCAACTCCGATCACGAGTCCAAGACCCAGACCGAAGCCGCAGCCTCGGCCAGCTGGATGAAGCAGATGGCCGACATCGGCCTGATCGTCGGTTCGATCATGGGCGCGGTGTTCTTCACCTTGGTTCTGCTGACCGGCAACACCATGGCCCAGGCGGTGCGCGAGCGCACCTCCGAGCTGGCGGTGTTGAAGACGATCGGCTTTTCCAGCCACAGCGTGCTGTGGCTGGTGTTGGCCGAATCGGTGCTGCTGATGTTGATCGGCGGCGTCGTCGGCGTGGCCATCGCCGGCGTGCTCGGCCCGATCGTCAGCACCGCCAGCGGCGGCGCGATCAGCGTGCCGCCGATCGGCCTCAACAGTTGGTCGCTGGGCCTTGGCCTGATGATCGCCATCGGCCTGCTGGTCGGCGCCTTGCCGGCGATCCGGGCGATGCGCCTGAACATCGTCGATGCATTGGCCGGACGCTGAGGAGACTACTGAAATGATCAACAGATTCTTGCGCTTCCTCATGCGCTTCGCGCTTCGGGCCATGCGCTGGCTCGTCTGCTCGCTGGTCGGCCTGGCCCTATTCGCACCGCCGTTCGCGATCGACCAGATGTCGGTGAAGCTGACCAAAGGCGCGTTAAACACCCATGGACTGGTCTATCCGGCCATCTACATCGTCATCGCCGCCTTGTGGAACATCCTCGCTCCCGAAGCGGCGGAAAGTTTTCGCAAATGGCGCAATGGCTCCGGATTTGTGCGGCAATTGGCCCGTTATCCGATACGTATCGCCTCTTTCCTGGCGGGCACGGCGGCAATCCTGTTCGTGCTGCGCTACAACAGCATGTTCGCCAATCTCGTGTTAGCTGCGATCGCCCTCGTGTTCCTACTGTGGCTGGTGTTGTTCGAGCGAGGCCGTCAGGCCATAGCGGTAGCGAAAATCGGCATCAGCACGCTAACGCAACGTTTGGGTTCGTCTTCCGTCGTCGTGATCGGCATCGCCGGCGTCACTGCGGTGCTGATCGCGATGTTGTCGATGGCCGAGGGCTATCAGCAGACGCTGCGCCGCACCGGCAGCGACGACAGCGTCATCGTGCTGCGCGGTGCGTCGGCGGCCGAGGTGATGTCTACCCTCAGCCTGGACAGCATCAACGTCATCGCGCAGGCGCCGGGCATCGCCCGCAGCGCCGACGGCCGCCCGCTGGCTTCGGCCGAGACGGTGGTCGCGGCGAACCTGCCGATCAAGGGCGGTGCGCCCGACGAGGACGGCAGCGTGCAGTTGCGCGGCGTCGGCGACCGCGCCTTCGACGTGCGCCCGCAGCTGAAGATCGTGGAAGGCCGCAAGTTCGAATCCGGCAAACGCGAAGTCGTGGTCGGCAGCGGCGCGGTGCGCCAGTTCACCGGCATGCAGGTCGGCAAGCAGATCCGTCTCGGCAGCGAACTGTGGACCGTGGTCGGCGTGTTCCGTTCCGGCGACGCGATGGATTCGGAGCTGTGGGCCGATGCGGAAATGGTCGCCTCGACCTACCGCCGCGGCGCTTCGCGCAATTCGGTCATCGCCAAGCTCAGCGACGCCAAACAGTTCAAGAGCTTCAAGGCGGCCCTGGCCGGCGATCCGCGCTTGCAGGTCGACACCACGACCACCGCCGAATACTTCGCCAAGCAATCCGAAACCATGACCAAGGTGATCCGGGTGATCGGCATCGTGGTCGGCTCGATCATGGCGATCGGCGCCGTGTTCGGCGCGCTCAACACCATGTTCGCCACCGTGGCGACGCGGGCGCGCGAGATCGCGACCCTGCGCGCGATCGGCTTCCGCGGCGTGCCGGTGGTGGTGGCGGTGATGCTGGAAACGATGTTGCTGGCCTTGCTCGGCGGAGTGATCGGCGGCGCCTTGGCGTGGCTGATCTTCAACGGCTACACCGCCTCGACCATCGCCGGCGGCGTCGGCCAGCTGACCTTCGATTTCCGCGTCACCGGCGAACTGCTGTGGAGCGGCCTGAAGTGGGCGCTGGCGATCGGCTTCGTCGGCGGCCTGTTCCCGGCGTTGCGCGCCGCCAACCTGCCGGTGACTTCGGCCCTGCGCGCACTGTGAGGGATCGCACGGCGGGCCCCTCGGCGACGATGGGCCCGCCGCTTTTGCCGGATTGACCGGTGCGCTAGCGTAGGCGCCGGCGCATGGAAGCCGAGCCGTAATGAACGCAACGATCCGCCGACGTTTTTACCGTGTCCTCAGCATCGTGCTCGGCGCGATCGCCCTGCCGCTCGCCTTCAACGAGCAAGGCCTGTCGCCGCAGCACCCGCCCTGGCTCACTCTGGCGCTGTTGCTGGCATGCCTGGCCGGCCTCTGCGCCAGCGTCGTTGCGGTATATCGCATCGACCGTCGCGAAGACGATCACCTGCACCGTTCGACCCGCGAGGCACTGGGCACTGGTTCGGTGCGCGGTATCGCCCATCATCCACGCACGACCTTGTGGTGGCTGACCGGGGCGAGTGCGGCGACGGCTCTGCTCGCCTGGGTAGCCTGGGGCCCCGGCCATTACGGCGCATCGGCAATGCTCGGCGCGCTCGCGGCGCTGCTGGCGGGCAGTGCGTTCGTGCTGCGGCGTATCAACCGGGCCGAGCTCGAGTTGCGCATCGACGCCGCCGGCATCCATTGCCCCGATTTCGGCCTGATCGTCTGGCACGACGTAGTCGGATTGCGGCGCTATCGCGACGACCGGTTCGAGGTGCCGCGCGAAGGCCTGCAGGTCTGCCTGAGCGCGCCCGGCCGCTACCTCGCCCGGCTGCCGGCCTGGCAACAGGATCTGCTTTCCTTCGACGGCGCCTCGGCGCGGCGCTACGCACCAGTGCTGCTGTTTCTCGATCGCTATCGAATGCCGGTCGACACCGCCTATACGACGGCCTTGTCGCTGCGCCGGCGGGTGCCGGCGCCGTTCGTCGACGACTGGGAACCGCAGATGGACGATGCCGAGGTCGCCGAGTACCTGCTCGCGCGCGCTCCGGCCCTCGCATCGACGCACCAGGCGAATGCGCCTGCGTTTACGCCTGCGCTGATCGATGCCAACGGCGATGCGACGGCCGCCGCGCCCGACTTCGCGCGACGTCTGCAGGCGCAGCAAGAGGCCGCCGCGCTCGCGACGGTTTCGCAGCGCCGCCAGCAGGTTCGCCAGCGCACGCGCCAACGGCGCTGGCATGAAGGCGCGCTCGGCCGCGGCCTGCTCGCAACCGCAATAGTGACGGCGTACGTACTGGCGAAGGCGTTCTCGGAGGGTTTGATCGGCTGAGAGCGGGCGCACGGCGGCGGCGCTGTCCGTGGGTTGCTCGCGACTCAGAAGCGAGGGAGGGCGATGTGTGCACTGTCGGCTTCGCAAGGCGCTGTCGCTGAAGAGACTGCCCGCATCCAGCGAACTGGGATCGCCTCGCACATCTCAAGCTGTTGCAGCGACCCCCACCCGCCGCGAGCGCAGCACGCCCTCGCCGGCGAAGATCATCAGACCGACCCAGATGATGACGAAACCGATCGCGCGCTCGGCGTTGAACGGTTCGCGCAGGATCAGCACGCCGATCAGGAACTGCAGGGTCGGGGCGACGTACTGCAGCAGGCCGATCGCGGTCAGCGACACGCGCCGCACCGCATAGGCGAAGCCGATCAGCGGCAGCGCGGTCAGCGCACCGGCGACCACCAGCAGCAGCGCGGTACCGAGCCCCCAGCCGCCGATGAAGCTGCCTTGCCCGTGGGTTTCGCCCCAGAACATCAGGGCCAGCGCCGGCAAGAACAGATAGACGTTCTCGACGCCGAGGCCGGTCACCGCCTCGACCGCGACCAGCTTGCGGATCAATCCGTACAAGGCGAACGACACCGCCAGGCCGATGGCGATCAGCGGCGGCCGGCCGTACTCGAAGGTCAGCCAGGCCACGCCGGCGAAGGCGAAGGCGATTGCGATCCACTGCGCCGTGCGCAGGCGCTCGCCGAGGAAGACCACGCCGAGCATCACGCTGACCAGCGGGCCGATGAAATACCCCAGGCTGGTCTCGATCACATGCCCGGCGTTGACCGCCCAGATGTAGAGGCCCCAGTTGAAGGCGATTAAGGCGCCGCTGACGCCGAGCATGGCGGCCTTGCGCGGCTGGCGCAGGACCTCGCGCAGCCAATGCCGGCCCAAGGTCCAGCCGAGCCAGGCGGCGACCAGCAAGGTGCTCCAGACGACGCGATGGGCGACGATCTGCAGCGACGGCACCGCCTTGAGCAGATGCCAGTACAGCGGCATCAGGCCCCACAGGACGAACGAGGCGACCGCGATCCACAGTCCGCGGCGGTCGGTGGCAGCATTCATGCGCGTGTTTCCTTTTCCGCCGGTGCGCCGGGCTCGATCGCATCGATCGCGTCGATTCTGCTTTCCACGAGCTTGGGCACGGCCGGCTTGGCCGCGCGGGCGCGGGCCAGGGTGATGATGACGACGCCGACCAGGATCACCGCCATGGCGCCGAGGTCGTGCGAGGTGAAACGTTCGCCGGCGAGCAAGGCGCCGAACAGCACCGCGATCGGCGGGTTGACGTAGGCGTAGCTGGTCGCCAGCGCCGGGCGCACGTGGTGCAGCAGCCAGATGTAAGCGGTGAAACCGAAGATCGAACCGGCGACGACCAGGTACAGCATCGCGCCGGTGGCGGCCCAGGTCGGCATCGCGGTGATGCGCTCGCCGGTCACGACCGCGGCACCGAGCATCCAGATGCTGCCGGTCAGCATCTGCGCGCTCGCGGCCATGAACGGCGACGGCAGGTCCTGGTCGCGGCTCCAGATCGAACCCCAGGCCCAGGCGATCGGCGCGACGGTCAGGCACACCAAGCCGAGGATCGAGGCCGACAGCTTGCTGCCGGCGTTGAGCCAGATCACCCCGAGGAAACCGATCGCCAGGCCGATCCACTCGATCTTCGAGGGATGGCGCCCGCGCAACATGGCGAACACGCCGGCGAACAACGGCATCGAGGCGACCGCGATCGCGGCCAAGCCGGAATCGACCTCGGTCTCGGCCAGGTTCACCAAACCGTTGGACAACAGCACCATCCAGATCGACAGCAGCCATAGGGTGCGCCACTGCTTGCGGCTCGGCGGGGCGACGCCGCGCCAACGCAAGACCGCATACATGATCGCGCCGGCGAGGAACATGCGGCCGGCGCCGAGCAGGAACGGCGGATAGCTTTCGAGGGCGAAACGGATCGCCAGGTAGGTCGATCCCCACAGCACATAGACCGACCCCAAAGCGAAGGCGACCGCGAGGGCGCCAGGGGCCAGTCGTTCAGCGGTCGGTGAAACGGCGCTCATGACGCGGATTCCGGGGGAAGAGCAACAGCGGAGGGACGGACGACGCGGGTCGGCCGGTGGTGACGTGCATTCGGGTCGAAACGGCGAGGAGCGAAAACACCGGCGTCGCGATCTCGACGATCGCGCCGCCTTCGATCAGGGATGCGGCCCGTAACGCGACACCGCCGTCCTGCGGCTGCCTACGTCGCGGCGACGCGGATCGTCGAATACGTCGATCACCACGAAGCCGGCCTTGCGCATCATTCCGGCCGAACCTTGGTTTTCCTCGTGGCGCTCGACGTAGATCTCGATCAAACCCATTTGCAACAGGCGCGAGACCGCCGCCTTCAACAATCGAGTGCCGAGTCCTTGTCCGCGATGACCGCGGTGCACTACGACTTCGCCGACATGACCCTGCCATTCGATCTCGCGACCGGACGGCTGGTAGCGATGAAAGGCATCGCTCGGCTCAAATGTGACGACGGCCACGATTTCTCCGTCGTGCAAAGCGACGACCGCCTGCGTTCTTCCTCGCCGGATCGCCGACAGATGTGCGGCGAGCTCGACGTCGGGCAGGAAATTCCAGGGATTGGGGCCGTGTTCGCGGATCAGCGCGAGAATCTCGCCGACCTGCTCGGGCATAGCGGCTTGCATCACGTACCGGGACATCCCGGGGGCGTCCGTATCGAATAGGTCGGGGGAGCGATCCCGCACATAAAAATTCCTCATGCGACGGGATCGTGAATAGCGTATCGATGTCAGTCAAATTGCGGTTGAATATTTGCCCGCATCAACGCAAAAATCTTGCATGAGCACCCCACCCCTGGTTTTGGACGAGTTCGACCACAAGCTGCTCGAACTGCTGCAGCGCGACGCTTCGGCGACCCTGAGCGAGCTCGGCGACGCCATCGGGCTGTCGCCGAGCGCGGTACAGCGGCGCATGACCCGCTACCGCCAGGAAGGCCTGATGCGCCAGGTGGCGGTGCTCGACCCGCTGTCGCTCGGCAGCACCCTGGCCGCGGTCTGGGTCACGATGGAGCGCGAGTCGGCCGAACGCCATGCGGCCTTCCACGCCCGCGTGCGCGCCGCGCCCGAGGTCCAGCAGTGCTACACCCTGGCCGGCGAGTGGGATTACCTGGTGATCCTGGCCACGACCGGGGTCTCGCACTGCCGCCAGGTGGTCGACCGCCTGTTCCTCGACGAAGGCAACATCAAGCGCTACGACACCCACCTGGTGTTCGACGTGGTCAAGCACGGCCTGGAACTACCGACGCGCGATGCGCCGCGGGCCGCACGCAAGCGGAGGGGCTGAGCCCAGCGGCGGCGCCGCTGGGCGGGAATCGGGAATGGGGAGTCGGGAATCGTAGAGGCACGAGCTCGGCAATCGCTTTTTACGATTCCCGACTCCCCATTCCCGATTCCCGCTTCTCAGGCCGCCCGCTCGCGCTGCAGCAGGCGCTCCTTGAGCGGCAGGCCCCAGCGGTAGCCGCCGAGCGAACCGTCGCCGCGCACCACGCGGTGGCAGGGCACGACCACGGCGACGCGGTTGTTGGCGCAAGCCTGCGCCACCGCGCGCGCGCCACGCGGCGCACCGACCTGTTCGGCGATCTGCGCATAGCTGCGGGTCTGCCCGGCCGGAATCTTCATCAGCGCGTCCCAGACCTTCTTCTGGAAGGCGGTGCCGATCAGGTCCAGCGGCACGGCATGGCCCTGCCCGCCCAGGGTATCGGCGACCGCGCGCAAACGCGGGGCCAGGAATTCGTCGCGGCCGGCATCGACGCGCTCCAACAGCGCCTGCGGGAACTCGCTGCGCAATTTGGCCTCCAGCGCCTGCGGGTCGTCGCCGAGCTCGACCATGCAGATGCCGCGCGCGGTGGTGGCAACCAGGGCGGTGCCGATCGCGGTCGGCGCCAGGCTCCAGCGGATCTGCTCGCCGGCGCCGCCGGCGCGGTAACGCCCCGGGGTCATGCCGAGCTTGGCCGCGCCGCTTTCGTAGACCCGCGACGGCGAGCCGTAGCCGGCGTCGTACAAGGCGGCGCTGACGTCGTGGCCTTCGCGCAACGCCGAACGCAGGCTGCCGAGCTTGCGTTGCGCCAGGTACTCGGCCGGGCTCAGGCCGAAGCGCGCGCTGAAACGCCGCTGCAGGTGCGAGGGGCTGAGGCCGACGGTCTCGGCCAGTTCGGTCAGGGAAGGCTCGCCGCCATCGAGCAGCGCGCGGGCCTGTTCGAGCTTGTCGTTGTGGGGTTTGCTGTTCATAGCCGACAGACTAGGCCTCGTGCCGCGGCCTCGCTATCCGGATCTTGCGCGGCGCCGGGTCGGATTTTCGGCCGTGGTTCATCGGGGCGGAAGAAGCAGCCGATGACCCGGCCTGGCGCGGCGAGACGAGACGGTCGCTACGCGGTCGCGGCACGTGAGCGAAGGAAATCCCGCTGAGACGCCGCTCCTGCCCTTCAGCTTCGGGGGCTATCGCTTTACCCGCGACACAAAGAAAAAGCGCGCCACACGGGCGCGCTTTTCGTTTCGCGATGCGGAACCCGGCTCAGTCGGCCCAGTGCCCCGGCATGGTCGCGGTCGGCAATACCTGCGCCGACAGCTGGCGGTCGTTGTTGAGCAGGCGCACCGCGTCGGCCAGGATCGAAGCCGACTCGCGCAACAGCGGGTCCGGACGCTTCTCGGCCAGCTTCTCGCGCGCCGCATCCTTGGCGATATCGCGCTCGGCGGCGGCCAGGCCGTCGTCGTTGGCGTCGTCGGCCAGCGGATCGAGCTCCAGGCCCAGTTGCTTGCGTTCGGCCTGGCGCTGCTTACGCTTGGCGTCGTCGCGGTCGCGCTCGGCGCGGCGCTCGGCCTCGTTGAGCGAGATCCACTTCTTGGCGCGCTCTTCGCGGAACTGAGCGACGTCCTGCGACCACCACTGGAACTCCTTGTCGCCGGCGATACGGCTGCTGTGCAGCGTCTCCAGCTTGGGCAGCAGCGGTGCGAAGTTGCCGTAGCTGGTGTGCGGCACGGCGGCGATCTTGGTCCACGGCAGGGCGTTGTCGTAGGTGCTCTCGCCGTACTCGGTGGCGTCGACCGACACCGGGAACGCCAGGTCGGGCACCACGCCCTTGTTCTGGGTCGAGCCGCCGCTGACGCGGAAGAATTGGGCGATGGTCAGCTTGACCTGGCCGAAGCGCGGACCTTCGTTGGCCGGCCAGCGGTCGAGATCGACCAGGTTCTGCACCGTGCCCTTGCCGAAGGTGGTCTCGCCGATGACCAGGCCACGGCCGTAGTCCTGGATCGCGCCGGCGAAGATCTCCGAGGCCGAAGCCGAGCCGCGGTTGATCAACACCGCGAGCGGGCCTTCCCAGGCGATGCCGGTGTCGCTGTCGCCTTCGACGCTGACGCGGCCGCCGGATTCGCGCACCTGCACCACCGGGCCGCGGTCGATGAACAGACCGGTGAGTTCGATCGCTTCGTTGAGCGAACCGCCGCCGTTGTTGCGCAGGTCGAGGACCACGCCGTCGACCTTGTCGCCGCGCAGCTTGGTCAGCAGCTTGGCGACGTCGCGGGTGGCCGAGGCGTAGTCGTTGGCGTTCTTGCGGCGGCCTTCGAAGTCCTGGTAGAAGCCCGGCAGCTTGATCACGCCGATGCGCTTGGCCGGTGCGTCGCCGGCGGCGGGGATGTCGATGACCTCGGACTTGGCGGCCTGGTCTTCCAGGCGCACCTTGTCGCGCACCAGCACGATGCGGTTGGGCTTGCTGTCCAGGCCCGACTCGGCCGGCACCACGTCCAGGCGCACCTTGGTGCCCTTGGCGCCGCGGATCTTGGCGACCACATCGTCGATGCGCCAGCCGATCACGTCTTCCATCGCACCGCTGTCGCCCTGGCCCACGCCGACGATGCGGTCGCCGGCCTTGAGCAGGTTGCTGCGCGCGGCCGGGCCGCCCGGGATCACTTCGCGGATCGCGACCACGTCGTCCTGCTTCTGCAGTTGCGCGCCGATGCCGTCGAGCGACAACGACATGGTCATGTTGAAGTTGTCGGCCGACTTCGGCGTCAGGTAATCGGTATGCGGATCGATCGCGTTGGCGTAGCTGTTGACGAAGGTCTGGAAGACGTCTTCGCCCTTGAGCTCGGCGATGCCCTTGGCCATGTTGGCGTAGCGCTTGTCGAGGGTCTTGGCGATGTCTTCGGGCTTCTTGCCGGCCAGCTTCAGGCGCAGCCAGTCGTTGCGCACCGACTGCTTCCACAGCGCATCGAGCGCGGCGGTGTCGGCGACCCAGGGCGCGTCCTTGCGGTCGTAGTCGTAGCGGTCGTTGCCGGTGAACTCGAAACCGGCGGGCTGCTTGAGCAGGCCGCGCGCGTAGGCGACGCGTTCGTCGACGCGCTGCTTGTAGGTGGCGAAGATCGCGTAGGCCGGCGACAGGTCGCCGCTCTTGATCGCGTCGTCGAGCTTGTTCTTGCTGGCGTCGAAGCGGGCGATGTCGACGGCGCTGAAGAACTGCTTGCCGCCGTCCAGCGATTCGAGATAGCGCTTGTACATATCGGCCGACAGCGCATCGTCGAGCGCGCGCGGCCGGTAGGCGTAGCGGCTGTCGGACAACAAACCGTAGACGAGTTTCGCCGCCGTGGTCTGGTCCGCGGTCGGCGCGCTCGGCAATGCCGTGGACGCCTTGGGAGCGCTGACTGCGTCGGGCCGCGCCAGCAGCGCCAGCGGAGCGGTCAGCAGGAAGCCTGCTAGCAGGGTAACGGCACGCTTGTTCTTGAGGGTCATCGCGAAGTCTTCTCGGCCAAGAGGGCCGATATCTAGGATGTAGCGGCTTTGGACAAGACCACAGTGCCGAAAGTTGCCGGCCCTGTCACGTCCGCAACGCGCGATTAAGCGTTACCGGCGTGAAAGCGGTTCAGTTTGAGCGTGATCGGCGTTAGCGAGTCGTTATCGCGGCCGGCAAACGCCTGTTTCGGCGTTCATGTCGGGCCGTCCCGGCCGTCGCGGCGGGACGAGACCGTGCCACTGGAGCAGCCTTGCGCGAAGCAACGGCGCCGGTCGCTGCGACCGGATACCAGCCGCCGGCGATGTCGGCCGGCCGGCTTTGCGCGGGCCGGCGTTCGAGGCGGCCCTGCGGCTGCCATGCGGCTCGGGCGAGCCGGGAAGGATCAGACCGCGGCGCGGTCGGTCCAGTCGTTCGAGGTCTCGGCGAAGCCGGCTTCGATCGCCTGGCGGTCGGCATGGTACGAGGAACGCACCAGCGGGCCCGAAGCGACGTGGGTGAAGCCCAGCGACAGACCGTAGACCTCGAGTTCCTTGAACTCTTCCGGGGTCCAGTAACGCAGCACCGGGTGGTGGTGCGCGGTCGGCTGCAGGTACTGGCCGATGGTGATCATGTCGACGTCGTGCGCGCGCAAGTCGCGCAGGGTCGACTGCACCTGCTCCATGGTCTCGCCGAGGCCGAGCATGATCCCGGACTTGGTCGCGACCTGCGGATGCTGGGCCTTGAACTTCTGCAGCAGGGTCAGCGACCACTGGTAGTCGGCGCCGGGGCGGACATTGGTGTACAGGTCCGGCACCGTCTCGACGTTGTGGTTGAACACGTCCGGCGGATTGGTGTCGAGGATGTCCAGCGCGCGCTCCATGCGGCCCTTGCCGCGGAAGTCGGGCGTGAGGATCTCGATCTTGGTGCGCGGGCTCTCGCTGCGGACCGCGGCGATGCAGTCGACGAAATGCTGGGCGCCGCCGTCGCGCAGGTCGTCGCGGTCGACGCTGGTGATGACCACGTATTTCAGGCCCATGTCGGCGACGGTGCGCGCCAGGTTGGCCGGCTCGCTCGCATCCGGCGGCTTCGGCCGGCCGTGGGCGACGTCGCAGAACGAGCAGCGGCGCGTGCAGACCTCGCCGAGGATCATGAAGGTCGCAGTGCCGTGGCTGAAGCACTCGTGGATGTTCGGGCAGCTGGCTTCTTCGCAGACAGTGACCAGGCGGTTCTCGCGCAGCTTCGCCTTGAGCTGGGCGACCGAATTGCCCGAGGGGATACGCACCCGGATCCACGAGGGCTTGCGCAGCGCCGGCACGTCGGCGAACTGCACCGGCGAGCGGCTGATCTTGTCGCTGCCGATCTGCTTGGCGCCGGGCGTCATGGTGGTCGACTCCAGCACCGCCGGCACGAGCGCCTCGGGCGCGCCGCCGCTGACGACGGTGAGCGGGATGGACTTGGAGACGGGGTTGGTCATGACGTTGCTTCGACTCTTGGCTGTTGAATCCCTCGCCCGCGAGCGAGAGAAGGCTGGGGCGAGGGCATGGCTACCGCGAGTCGCGGCGGCTGGCGGATAGGCGCGCCCTCATCCGCCCTGCGGAAATCAAAAGCTCAACGGCGCCGCATCCTCGACGGTCAGTCCGAACTGGCGCGCAAGCTGCGCGACCAGCACCGGCTTGACCTGATCCAGGCCCGAGGGGCCGCCCAAGTCTACCACCGAGGTCACCTGCAACCCCTGGTAACCACAGGGATTGATGCGCCGATACGGCTCCAGGTCCATGGCGATATTGAAGGCCAGGCCGTGGAAGGTGCAGCCGCGGCGGACCCGGATGCCCAGGGCCATGACCTTGGCCCCGGCCACGTAGACGCCGGGGGCGCCGTCGCGGCGGGCGCCCTCGATGTTCCACTCGGCCAGGGTGTCGATCACCGCCTGCTCGATGCGGTCGACGTACTCGCGTACGCCCACCTTGAGGCGGCGCAGGTCCAACAGCGGGTACAGCACGATCTGGCCGGGGCCGTGATAGGTCACCTGGCCGCCGCGATCTACGTGGATCACCGGGATATCGCCCGGCATCAGCACGTGTTCGTCCTTGCCGGCCTGGCCGAGGGTGAACACCGGCTCGTGCTCGACCAGCCACAGTTCGTCGGGGGTGTCGGCGTCGCGGGCGTCGGTGAAGGCCTGCATCGCGCGCCAGACCGGTTCGTAGGGCTGGCGGCCGAGGTCGCGCAACTGTGCGCGCGGCGGCGCGCCTACGCCGCCGAGCACGGCGGCGACGGCGTCGATTACAGCGTCCACTTCACTTCCGGATGCTCGCGCAGGACCTGATGGGCCAGGTCGTACTGCTCGCGATTCTCGGCGCGAAAGCTCAACCGTACCGACACGTATTTGCCGGTCGAGGAATGCTTCCACTGGATGGTTTCGGTTTCCACGCTGATCCCGGCCTGGAACAACAGCTGCGGCAGTTCGCGCTCCAGGCCGGCGTCGGCCGCTCCCATCGCGCTGAGCTCGAACGAGCCGGGAAACTGGAAGCCGTGGTCGGGGTTGTCGGAATGAATGTCCATGGGCGCCATTATGGGTCCGCTGGCGGGGCAACCCAAGCGCAGGGATGGGACGGCGGCGTGCCGGGGGTGGAACGGCTGGCGCGGCCTGAATCGGGCCTGGCGATGCGAGGTGGCCCGCATGGAAACCCATGCGTCCACCTTGCTGTGGCGCCATCCGGGCTGCCAAATTCAGCAAGGCCGCTGCAACGACAGTGCATGGCCCGCTACTGCTCCGCAGCCGCTCGCTCCCCTCGTCCCCGCGATGCGGCCCTGCCCCCGAACGGATTCACGACACGACATGCCAGCGCCTCACGCCACGCAGGAAGCCTCGACCGATCGCCTGCTCCTGGTCCTCGATCTCGACGAAACCCTGGTCCATGCCAGCGAAGTCGAACTCGATCGCGCCGCGGATTTTCGCGCACTGAGCTACCACGTCTATCGGCGTCCGCACGCCGAGCGCTTCATCGCGTATGCCCTGGCGAACTTCGACGTCGGCGTGTGGACGTCGTCCGGGCGCTTTTATGCCGAAGCGGTCGTCGCGGCCTTGTTCCCGCCGCAGTCGCTGCGCTTCGTCTGGTCGAGCGAACGCTGCTCGATCAGCCGCGACTGGACCACCGGCGAATACCTCAACCGCAAACGGCTGAAGAAGCTCAAGCGCGACGGCTATCGCCTCGAACGCATGCTGGCCATCGACGACACCGCGAGCAAGCACGCCTATAACTACGGCAACCTGGTCTGCGTACGCGAGTACCTGGGCGAGGACGAGAGCGATGACGAGTTGCTGCGGCTGATGGCTTACCTGGATCGCCTGGCGCACGAGCCGAACGTGCGCACGATCGAGAAGCGGCGTTGGCGCGAGCGGCTGTCGCTGGCGATGCCCTAGCCGCAACGCAGCCGCGTGTCGGCGATGATGAACTGAACAGGGATTCCGAGCCCGGCCGAACCGTGGACAATGACCGCGAATCGCGCGCGCCGTCGTTCTCACCCGATGAGTGTCGAGTGGGTTATCAAAGCAATTGCAGTCGAAAAAATCAGGAAGGACGCGCCATGCCCGCCAGCCAATCCGTCGCCCTGCCCTTGCGGGGCCAGTTCCGCAGTCTTTACACCTCGCTCAAGCGCGCTCGTCTGTTGGAACGCACGCCGGTGATCTTCTGTGAAGGCGATTCGTGGTTCTCCACGCCTCTGGCGATGAACCTGCTCGACTGGATCGTCTCGCCGGCCCCGGAGGACGAGGAGCGCGGCATACCGCTGCTCGGCCAGGGCGGCCTGTTCTTCCGCGCCGAGCACAGCGGCGACCACGCCTCGCGCAACGAGGACCATCCCAAGCGCTCGATGTTCGTGCCCGAGAACATCGAGGACATCATCGGCTGGTACGGCAGATTCGAGTTCGACCTGATCCTGCTCAGCGCCGGCGGCAACGATTTCGTCGACCAGTTTCTCAAGCGCACCTTCGCCGGCCAACAGAATCTCTCCGCCGAAGCCGCGTTCCAGCGCGTGCTCGACACCGGCAAATACGAGAAGGTCCGCCAGGCCTATGCGCTGTTCGTGCAGGCGGCGCTGGCGGCCCGGCCGAATGCGCCGATCCTCGCCCATAGCTACGACTATCCGCAGCTGGTCGGGCGGCCCGGTGCGCTGACGCCGGGCAATATCGGCGTCGCCGCGCTGCTCAAGAAGAGCGTCGGGCCCTGGATCGGGCCGCACATCAACGCCATCGTCCATGCCGACCCGGCCAAGACCCCGGACGAGCGCCGGCGCTTCGGACGCATGCTCATCGACGGCTTCGAGAAGCACGTGCTGCGCGAGCTCAAGCACGATGCGCGCTTCGCCGGGCGCTTCGATTACGTCGACCTGCGCGGCACGCTGTCCGCCGAAAGCCAGTGGTTCGACGAAATGCATCCCAGCGAAGCCGGCTTCCACGCCTTGGCGACGAAGTTCCGCAGCGCGATCATCGCCAAGCTGCCGCTCGCCAAGCGATAGCTTTCGATCCTGCGGCGCCGCCTCCGTGGCGCCCCAGCGCGCACCGATGCCTAACGCTCGAGACCGCGCGGGCCGCGACCTCGCGGCCCCGCCCGTCTTCACAAATCCCCCTGCGAAACGCTTAACACGGTGCCGCACCGGCATGGGCCGGTGCACGCGATCCCGTGTGGCGAGGGCCGGACGACTCGCCTCGACGTCACCCGCTATGTTCGCAGGAAGATTGCTCATGAAGAACGTGTTCTTTGGCCTCGGTCTCGAGTACGAAAAAGGCATCCATGCCCGTGTCGCCTTGGGCCGCGACGGTCGCATCATCGAAGTCCACGAATCGGCCGACGCCAACGGCCTGAACTATTGCAGCGGCCGGCTCAGGCAGATGGCGATCGAATGGGACGACAGCGTGGCGTTCGGCGAAGGCGCCGAGCCGGGCATCGCCATCGAGGGCCGGGTCATGGTCGAGGTGCATCGCGCGGCCGGCGGATCGGACCTGTATTGCCGCATCGGCGTATGGGACGAGGACGGCATCGTCTTCGGCGAGAGCGTCAAATACGCCAGCGGCGAAGCCCCCTGCGTGGCGATGAACCGGCAGGCCATCGTCGAGGTTCACGAATCGTCCTGGAACGCCAAGATCTGGTGCAACCTGGGCCGGCTGGACGAGGACACCGACTCGATCGTCTGGCAGGGCAATACCTATCTGGATGCCGGCATCCAGCCCGGCATCGCGATCAACGCCCAGAACGACGTGGTGATGGTGCGCGGCAACACCTCGGACTCCGATCTGCACTACCGCGTCGGCAAACTCGGCCTCAACGGAATCAGCTGGGGGCCACCGACTCTCTATGGCGCCGGCAGCCACGCCTCGGTCGCGCTGACCCCGGAAGGCGAGGTCATCGTCGTCTACGAAAACACCGACGAGAAGACCGTGCTGCAGCGGTTCGGCAGGATCCGCGGCAAGAGCATCGACTGGGCCGGCGAAGCGGTGTACTTCGACGACGGCGCCCGGCCCAGCGTCGCCTGCAACGGCGGCATGGCGATCCAGGTGCACCAATCGGAAAACTTCAATGCGTTGTGGGCGTCGACCTCGCGCGTCGCCGACCGCTCGCGCTGGATGCAGGACAATCTGCGCGTGCTCGGCGATCTCACCCTGCCGTGGCTGACCACCGGCGCCTCGCACGACGCCGGCATGTACCAGCACGGCCTGCTGATGTCGCTCGGCAAGACCCAGAACCTCGATCTGTACCAACAGCTCAGCAACGGCATCCGCTACTTCGACCTGCGGCCCAAGTGGGACGGCAGCGCGCTCTACGTCAGCCACGGACCGATCACCGGGCCGGCCTTGGCGGAAATCGTCGACGACGTCAGGCGCTTCATGAACGAAGGCAACCGCGAGCTGGTCATCCTGAAGTTCTCGCACTACGCCAAGTTCACCGACGGGATCTACGAGCAACTCGTCGAGATGCTGCAGGACAAGCTCGGCCGCTGGCTGTTCCAGAACCTCCCGCAGGGCGCACGCCTGTCGGATATCCCGCTGGGCGAGTACCTGCGCCAGTCCGGCGTGGTCCTGGTCGTCTGCGACGAGGACTATCCCGTCGACATCCCCGCCGCCGGCATCTGGGTGTATCGCGATTCCGACTCGCCCACGGCCGAGCTCGGCGATCTGCGCATGTACGACAAGTACTCGAACACGACCAGCTACGACACCATGAGCACCGACCAGATCGCCAAGTTCCAGGCCTACGACGGCACCTGCGTCGACCGCCCCGAACTGCCCTGCGATCAGTTCCTGTTGTCGTGGACGCTGACGCCGCCGACCGGCGTGTGGCTGCTGTCGAAGGAGGCCAACCGCAACCTGGGCGCGGCGATGGCCGCCCTGCCCCGCGAGAACGCCAGCGGCCGCGTGATCAATCAGCTCTACGTCGATTACGCCGAGTATTCGCGCGCCACCGACGTGGCGATGTCGATGAACAGGATCCCGTGATCGGCGCAACCGCGCGTCGCAGCACCAGGCCCCAAACGCGACGAGCCGGCAATGCCGGCTCGTCGTTTCAACTCGTGCGGGATCGCTGGAAGCGATCGGTCACTCCGACTCCCACCACATCCAGAACTCGTCCCACAGGCGCTTGAAGAAACCGCCTTCCTCGACCGCGGCGATGGCGACCAGCGGCCGCTGGGCGACGACCTTGCCGTCGAGCATGACCTTGACCGTGCCGAGGGCCTGGCCCTTCTTGATCGGCGCGACCAGCGTCTTGGGCACGTCGATACTCGGCTTGAGCTGGGCGTACTTGCCGCGCGGCACGCTGACCAGCATCGGCTCGGCGACGCCGAACTGCACCTCGTCGGCCTGGCCCTTCCAGACCTTCTGCTTGGCGATCACCTTGCCGGTGTCGTAAAGCTTGTGGGTTTCGTAGAAACGGAAGCCCCAGTTGAGCAGCGCCTGGCTGTCGGTCGCGCGCTGGGCTTCGGAGGTCGAGCCCATCACCACCGAGATCAGGCGCTGGTCGCCGCGCTGGGCCGAGGCCATCAGGCAGTAACCGGCCTTGGAATGGTGACCGGTCTTGATGCCGTCGACCGTGGAATCGCGCCACAGCAGCAGGTTGCGGTTGGGCTGGGTGATCGGCCCGACCTTGAGTTCCTTGATCTTGTTGTACGAGTACGCGACCGGGAAATCGTGAATCAGGGCGCGGCCGAGCAAGGCCAGGTCGTGCGCGGTCGAGTAATGGTTCGGATCCGACAGGCCGTGCGGATTGACGAAGTGCGAGCCCTTCAGGCCGATGCGCGCGGCGTACTGGTTCATCAGCGCGGCGAAGGCGTCTTCGCTGCCGGCGACGTGTTCGGCCAGGGCGATCGCGGCGTCGTTGCCGGACTGCACCACCATGCCCTTTTCCATGTCGACCAGCGCCGCGGTCTTGTTGACTTCGAAGCCGGAGTAGCTGCCGTCGGTGGCCGCGCCGCCCTTGCGCCAGGCGTTCTCGGTCATCATCACCTGGTCGGTGTCCTTGACCTTGCCGCCGGCCATTTCGGCGGCAATCACATAACTGGTCATGACCTTGGTGATGCTGGCCGGCTCGACCCGGACGTCGGCGTCCTTGCTGGCCAGGATGTTGCCGCTGGCGGCATCCATGAGCACCCAGGCGGTGCCCTGGATCGCCGGCGGCGGCGGCACCGGCAAGGCGTCGCTGGCCGGTCGCGCGGCAGCCGGCGCGGCGGTCGCGGCGGCGGGCGTCTGCGCCCAGGCCGAGGCGGCGCCGACGGCGGTGGTGACCAGGAAGGCCGAGGTCAGCGCGGCGAAGGCGGCGGCGCGCGGGGTGAAGCGGACTTTCATCGTTGAACTACTCCGGGAGCCGGCGCTGCGCCGGTCAAGGTGTTGGGTGGTCTCCGGCGCGGCCGTCCTGGCGCCCGCCGCTGAAATTGCCGGAACCAGACGATCCTTCCGGTTCCGCGAAACCGTGCATCCTGCCTCAGATGCGCGGTCGCTGCAGCCGCCGGCGGCGCCGGGGGCGGCATGAATCGATCAATCGCGCACGCGCTGCGGCTGTCCGAACCCCAGACCGACGATACGCGCCGCAAGTTCCGGCGCGGCCGAGGCCTGCAGCGGGCCGACCCGCAAGCGCCAGACTTTCTGGCCGTTGGAGGCGTTGCCGTCGAGCAGGCGGGCGGCGCCGATGCCGGCCCCACGCAGCATCGACAGGGCCCGGTCGGCATTGCTGCGGGCCGAGAAACTGGCGACCTGCAGGGTCACGTCGCTGCCGCTGGGGGCGGCGTTGCCTTCGACCGCGGCGGCGACCACGGCCGCGGCCTTGGACGGGCTCGGCGGCGGCGGCGCGGCGGCGGGCGCCGGCAAAGTGGCCGCGGACGCGGCGGCGACGGCGGTCGCGGGCGGCAGCTTGCCGGCCTTCTTGGCCGCCTTTTGCGCGGCGGTCAGGGCACGGGCCTGCTCTTTCTGCTGCTTGGCCATGGCGCGTTGCTCGGCCCGGGTCAGCGGCTTCGGCGGGGCGATGTCGGCGCCCTTGCCGGTGGCGACCCGGACCTGGCGCGACTTCATCCAGGTGTCGAACTCGTCGGCCGTCATCGACTTGCCGTTCTGCATCATGTCGAAGCGGTAGTCGTTGCCCGGCAGCAACTTGCCGCCGGAAGCGGCGGACGGCTTGGCCGCGGCGACGGTGGTCGCCGGCTTGGCTGCGACAGCGGATGCGGCGGGCTTGCCGGTCGCGACCGTGGTCTTGACCGCGGCGCTGGCGGGCGCGCTGGCGAGCGTGGCCGGCTTGCCGGTGGCGATGCGCACGCCCGGCGGCAGTTCGCCGGCATTGGCGCTGGCGATCGGCATGGCTGAGACCAGCCGGTCGATCGCCGACGGCGAGCTCGGCTTGGCCGCGGCCGGCGGCGGGTTGTTGGCGGCGCTGGCGTAGACCGGCGGCGCGGCATCGCCCGGGTGCAGCGCGCGCACCTCGACCCGGCCGGTGCCGCGCTGGGTGATGCCGAGCTTGACCGCGGCGGCGTAGCTGAGGTCGATCACGCGGCCGTCGTGGAACGGGCCGCGGTCGTTGACGCGCACGGTCACCGACTTGCCGTTGTCGAGGTTGGTGACGCGGGCGAAGCTCGGCAGCGGCAACGACTTGTGCGCGGCGGTGAAGGCGTACATGTCGTACACCTCCAGGTTGGAGGTGCGCCGGCCGTGGAATTTCTGGCCGTAGTAAGAGGCCGTGCCGCGCTCGAGATAGTCCTCGTGCGAATCGAGCACCTTGTAGCTCTTGCCGAGCACCTTGTACGGCGAACGGTTGCCGAACTGCGAGCGCGCCTCGGCGACGACCTCGGGCTCGGGAATCGCGTCGACGTCGGGGATATAGGTCGGCGTGGTGTCGGACACGCCCGGCGCGTACAGGCCGCCGGCCTTGTAGTTGCCGCGCTTGCTCAGGTCTTCCTGGGCCGGCGCGTACGGCGACTTCTTGCGGCCGCCGTGCGACTGCGCCGACGGCAGGCCGCTGGCGTGGACGCGATCGCGCTCCGGCAGGGCCAAGGCCTCGGAGGAGCCTTTCTTCGGTGCGCTGGCGCAGGCGGCCAGGGCCAGCGGCAGGACGGCGGCGGCCAGTCGCCCGATCATCGCGATCGGCAGCCGCTTCGTGCCCGGCCCGCTCATGCCCCGCCTGTCCATGCATGCACCGCATTGGCCGCAGGAGCGTTGGCTGCGGGGGCCTTGCCGGCAGCGGCGTTGCCTGCCGGAGCGGCGGGCTGGGCCAGCACGGCGGGCGGAGTGGCGATATCGGTGGCCAAGGGATTCTCCCGTCCGGCGATCGCCTCGGCCAGCTGGTACACCGCCATCGCGTAGTGCTTGGAGATGTTGTAGCGGGTGATCGCGTAGAAGTTGCGGAAACCGAGCCAATACTCGGGACCGTTGACGCCGTCGAGGTTCAGCAGCGTCGCGGTCTCGGTCGGCGCCACCGTGCCCAGCGGACGATAGCCGCGCGCGGCCAGGTCGCTGAGCGAATACACCGGGTCCATGCTCTCGGGTACGAAATCCTGCGCGGTCGCGTCGCGGTTGGCGCGCACCGTCACCGGCCCGCCGCGCACCCAGCCGCCCTTCTTGACGAAGTAGTTGGCGACCGAGAAGAACACGTCGTCCAGGTCGGTGAACAGATTGCGCTTGCCGTCGGCGTTGCCGTCGACCGCGAACTCGCGATAGCTGGACGGCATGAACTGACCCCAGCCCATCGCCCCGGCGTAGCTGCCGATCAGGGTGGTGATGTCGATCTGCTCTTCCTTGCCGAGCGCGAACAACTGCGCCAGCTCGCCGCGGAAGAAGGCCTCGCGGCGGTTCTCGCGGTCGGCCTTGGCCGGGTCGCCGCTGCGCGGATAGGCGAACGCCAGGGTGTAGAGCGCATCGACCACCGAGTACTTGCCGGTGTTTTTGCCGAAGCTGGTTTCCACGCCGATGATCGAGACGATGATCTCGGCCGGCACGCCGGTCGCGGCCTCGACCCGCGCCAACTGGGCGCGGTGCTCGGCCAGGAAGGCCTGGCCGCCGTCGATGCGGGCCTGGGTGATGAAGATCGGGCGGTAGTCCCGCCACGGTTTGGCCTCGGCCGGGCGCGACATCGCCGCGACGATGCCCTCGCGGATCTGCGCCTTGGCCAGCACCGATTCGATGTAGACCGGATCGACGCCGTAGCGGCTGGCGGTATCGCGCACGAACTCGGCGCGCGCCTGCGCCAGCGGCATCGGCTTGACCGGCTCGGGCAGCGCGGGCGTGCCGACGACGGGCGTCGGCGCGGCGACCGGGGCCGGCGGTTTCGGTGCCGGGGCGGCCGCGAGGGTAGACGTCGGGATCGGCGGCGTCTGCGTGGCGCAGGCAGCCAGGGCGATCATGAGTGCGCAAAACAAGGCGCGACGGGCAGTTTGGCGTCGGGTCATCGCGGCGAGGTTAGCACGCGAAAGCGGGGCAAAAAACCTTGGGTTTGCGGGACTTAACCGATTTTATTCATGTCAGGTTGTCGAATCGGAAGCGGGCGGCGCGAGGCGACGGCGCCGCCCGCACCGTCATGCTCAACATGAATAGCGCTCGTCGAGACTGTCGTCTCGGCGCGGCTCATCCGAGCAAGGCGTTGCCGATGGTGAGGTGCAAGGCCGGTTGCGACTCGCGCGGCAGGCCGAGTTCCTCGCGCAGGTCGAGCAGCGCGGGACAGCGCACCTCGCACCAGACATAGCCCTGTGTTTCTTGTGGATACGGGTCGTAGTCGAAGGCTATCGTCGCCCCGTCCAAGCGTTTCCACGCCGCCGGTTTCGGCGGCGTTTCGCCGCGCACCACCGAGACATGCGTCCCCCACAACGGCGCCTGCAGGCTGCGCGTGCGGCGATGGCCGATCCAGAACTGCTGGCGCAGGTAGCGGCCGAGCTCGGGGTCGCCGTCCACGATCAGCCACCACAAGGTGCTGCCGCCGTCGCAGCGGGTGTGGCCACCGCGGCCCAATGGCGGGCTGTAGCGCAGAGTGCCGCTGGAGGGAAGCCAGATGGACGACATGCGATGGTCCACGAAAACAGGCATCAAAAACGATACCCGGATCTGCGCATGGTGATGCGCGCACTCAAACATCCGATGTGATCGAAGCCGTGCGCGACGGCCCGGGCCAGGACGCCGAGCGTACGCGCGTTGCTGGCGGAACCCGCGGCCACGACGACCGCCGGCGCTTGAGCGCAGTACGCGGCAGATCGCTCAGGCTCGTACCCACAGCGGACACGATCGCCGCCGGCATCAACCCCGATTGAAGAACGACGCCTGCAGGAACCGCATCCCCGCCAGCACCTGGGCCACGCGCTCCTCGGACAACGCCCCGATCCGCTCGCCCAATCGCGTCTTGTAGATCGACGACACCTGCGAAACGATCACCACGCTCTGCTTGAGCAGGCCGCCCTCGCCGGGTTCGAGCAACACGTTGCCGGGCTCGCTGATACGCCCGATGTTGGAGCTGAGCGCGCACACGACCACGGTGCTGATGCGCGAATGGTTGAACAGATCGTCCTGCACCACCACGTGCGGATGCGCGACGCCGGGCACCGAACCTCTCGACGGGTCCGGTGGCAGCCAGAACAGATCGCCGCGGTTCACGGTTCCGCGGAAAACGCTGCGGTGGGCCTCTTCTTCTCTATCCATCGGATGCATCGCTCGGCATGTCTGCGGTTCGCTTCGCTAACGGATCGGACTGGGAACCAGCGAAGCCGGACTCCGCCCGATCAGGCAGATCACCTGGACTGCCTGACGAAACGCCAGCCAAGAATGCCGGTGCCGGCCGAGAATACGACGAACAGCCAGAAAGCGATCCTTCCGTTGCTCAAGCGCGCCTGATGGGCCGCTTGCGGCTGCACGACTATCTGCTCGTTGACGGTGAGGGCCCAGACCCCGGAGGGGTCGGCCGGCGAAAAACCGACCGTTGCCGTATTGCCTGGTTTGAGCAGGCTGCGCGCAAGCGCCGCCTTCGGCAGGATGCTCGTGTAGTCGAATTCGCGCCCGGCGACGAAAAACTCGATGCTGTTGCGATGCACCTCCGTATTGGAGATCACGCCCGTCAGATACTCGAAATGAGTCGGCATCGGCTCCAGCGACGCTCGCCAGCCCCACAGCGCGGCCAGCGATACCCCGACGCCCAGCGCAACGTGATACCAGGCAGTCCGCTCCGCCTTGCTACGAAATGCTGCTTTGTCAGTCCTGATGATCATCGAACTTGCCGACACAACGAACCCGGCAGTTTAGCGGCTTCGCTACCGAAGTTCGTCCAAGCGAGATGCCAGCCATCGCCCCCGCCAATCGCCAAACGCCCGCTGCACTGCCTCCCTGCCCCGGCATCCGCCATCCGCCATCGCTCCACGGATCTTCGTTGAAGATCCGGACAGCGCAGGACGCCATCTCATCGAGACTGGCCGGCCAGCTATTTCAGCGACCGAAACTGGCCTAGACTTTGAATCGACAGCGACGTCGTTCAGCTGCCGCGCGTTCGAGCCAAGACCTGCCGCTACCCACCGAGGAAGCAAGCGCATGATTGATGGCAACCGACTCGTCGATCTTCTCGGACACTCTTCCGCCCAGGCCAGCCTGGCCCGCTACCTCACCGAGGTCGGCATGATCGAGCGGCCGCAAGGCCCGGACGTCGTCCAGTACCTCGACTTCGACGACCTCGGCCTCGCGCTGATCTTCACCGTGGCGAGCCTCTACCGGGAAGAGATCGGAGAGCCGCGCGACGACGGCTATTGGATCCTCAGCGGCATCCATTTCTACAACCGCCACCAGAACGGCCAGAACGACAAGTTCGCCGGCGTGCTGCCGTACGAGTTGAGCTTCGAATTCAACCGGGCCCGGACCGCGGCCGCCCTGGGCACGCCGATCGTCGACGAGGAAGACGACGGCTACGTCATGAACACCTTCCGGGCCGATAACGAAATCGTCGTCACCACCTCGACCGCCGTCGATCACGGCGAGGCGCTTTGGTTCAAGGTCGAGAAGATCGACAAATTCCACAAGGAACGGGGCGACGTCTGATCGTTCTTCCGGGGACGCGACTGCAGCAGCGGCAGCGTTGCCGGCGAGAACGCCGGTCCGCTCGGCGGTCTGGGCTTATCGCCCGAACTCCGAATCCAGAATCGGTTCCACCGCGAGCACATGCCAAGCCCCGAACACCACCAAGACGCGGTCGTGCTCGCGCATCGCCCGTTCGATGGAAGCGATCAGGCGACGATCCCTCACGGCATTGGTACTGCGCGCCAATTCGCTGAGCCGACCGTTGTCATGAATCGGGCTGGCCAGGTCCGGGTTCCAGCCCTTGCTCGTCAAAGGCTGGCCGACCAGGCGTCGATATTCGTGCAGAAAGCCTGACCATCGGTCCGAGCCCTCGCGCTTCGGCAGACCGTTTGCAACCAGATAGTCGGTGTAGAAGGCCGCGTATTGGGCCGCGGACGCATTGAGGTCCGGATTGCGGCGGGTTCCTATCAGGCGCTGCGCCACCATGAATACGAGAATTTCTTCGGCGCTGTGGTGGGCCAGCAATGCCGCGATCTCTTCCCTTACCGATGCATCGCCGCTGCGGATCGGGACACCGCGCCGGTGCGCCAGATAGGCGATGAAGCCAAGATCGGCGCCACGCGCTATCGCCGCATCCTTCGACATGGTCTTGAGGTCGTCGGGGATTTGGCTTTCGTGCAGCACCAGCTGCGGGCGGACACGCTCGAACACGGCTTCGATGTCGCCGTACATTGGCGAGTGCGGATTACTGAGGTGCCTGGTACCAAGCACTACGAGGTGCTTGGCGCCGACCTTGCGCTCCCACACGTAGGGTCGCGTCGCCGACTTTCCGCCCTCCGGCAGTTTCAGGTAGCTACGCGCCGCGACGCGCCTTCCGCTTTCGCCGGCGAGCGCCTGCGGTAAGGCCGCAATGACGAGCAATAGAAGTACCAAGGGTACGGAAGGAACGATCGCGAATCCTTTCATGCCGCCTCCTGCGAGAAAGAAATGCTCAGCCCAGCTCGGAACCGTTCCGCTACGCGCGCGCGATCAGACGCCGGCGCACCCCGTCGAACTCAACGCCCGCCGTGCACCGGCCGGTGCGCGCGCACCGCCATCACCACGCCGAGGCCCGCCAGCAAGGACACCGCCGAAGTACCGCCGTAACTGAGCAGCGGCATCGGCACGCCGACCACCGGCAACAGGCCGGAGATCATGCCGCCGTTGACGATGACGTAGACGAAGAAAGCCAGGCCCAAGGCGCCTGCGATCAATCGCGAGTAGCCGTCGCGGGCGTCGGCGGCGATCCACAGGCAGCGGCCGACCACGAACAGGTATAAGGCCAGCACCACGATCACGCCGACCCAGCCGAACTCTTCGCTGAGCACGGCGAAAATGAAGTCGGTGGTGTGTTCGGGCAGGTAGTTGAGGTGCGACTGCGAGCCTTGCAGCCAGCCCTTGCCGGTCATGCCGCCGGCGCCGATCGCGATCTTCGACTGGATGATGTTCCAGCCGGTGCCGAGCGGGTCGGTTTCGGGGTTGAGGAAGGTCAGGATGCGGTCTTTCTGATACGGCCGCAGCAGCCAGAACCAGGCCACCGGCGCGGTCGCGGCGACGGCGCCGAACGCGGCGCCGAACCACCACCACGGCAGGCCGGCCAGGTACAGGGCGAAGGCGCCGCTGATGCCGACCAGCATCGCGGTACCGAAGTCGGGCTGAAGCAGGATCAAGGCGGTCGGCGCGCCGATCAACACCGCGGCGATCAGCACGGTCTTGAGCTTCGGCGGCAAGGCCTCGCGATTGAGGTACCAGGCGACCATCATCGGCAGGCTCAGCTTTAGCAGCTCGGCCGGCTGGAAATAAAACACCTTCAGGTCGATCCAGTGCCGGCCGTGTTTGCCGGTGCCGACGATGAGCACTAGCAGCAAGGGAATCATCGACAGCGCGTAGACCAACGGGGTCCAGTTGCGCAGCTGCGACGGCGGCATGCGCGACAGCCCCCACATCGCCAGCAGGCCGACGCCGAAGCGCGAACCCTGCGCGATCACCATGCGCATGGAGTGTTCGCCGGCGCTGTACAGCACCGCCAGGCCGATCGCCATCAGCGCCAGCAAGGCGGCCAACATCATCAGGTCGAGGGTGCGGGTGAAGCGCTGCAGCAGGTCCCACAGGTAACGCAGGATCACTTTCATCGGCGCGGCTCCGCCGCCGGCGCGACGGTCGGCACGGGCTCGGGTGCGACGGGCTCGTCCTCGGGTTCGCCGGAGGCGTCGTCGGCGGCATCGCTCGGCACGGCATCGGCCGGCGCTTCGGCGCCCGGCAATTGCGGGCGCAGCAGCGGCCGGCGTTCGAGCGCCTGCGGCGCACGGCCCGGTTGCGCGGCGACCACGGCATTCGCCGCGGCCACGCTCTCGGCCCAGGCGCCGTTGACGGCGACCGGCACGATCCTGGGTTCGCTCTGCGCGGGCGCAGCCTCGTCGGCCTTGTTGGCGTCGGCCGCGGCCAGTTTCGGCACCGCCGGCGGCTCGTTCTTGCCCGGCAGGGGCTCGGGCATCTTGCCGAGCAACCAGGCGTCGAAGATCTTGCGCGCGATCGGCGCGGCGGTGCTGCCGCCGTAACCGCCGTGCTCGACCACCACCGCCACCGCGATGGTCGGGTTCTCGGCCGGCGCATAACCCACGAACAAGGCCTGATGGCGCAGATGCAGCGGCAGCGAATGCGGATTCATGCTGACGTTGCCCTTGCGGCTGATCTTCTGCGCGGTGCCGGTCTTGCCGGCCATGCGGTAGGGCGCGCCGCGCGCCATCACCTTCGCCGTGCCGCGCCCGCCGTGGATGGTCGAGACCATGCCTTCCTGCACCGCACGCAGGTGCGCGGGGTTGTCGGTGATCAAGGTCGGCGCGGCGACTTGCTTGGGCAGCCACGGCGCTTCGTAGCCGGTGCGGCTTTCACGCACCAGGTGCAGTTGCTGCAGATGGCCGCCGTTGGCGATCGCGGCGGTGCCGCGCGCGAGTTGCAGCGCGGTCACCACCCAATAGCCCTGGCCGATGCCGGCGATGACGGTTTCGCCCGGGTACCAGCCTTCCTTGCTGCGCTTGGCCTTCCACTGCGGCGACGGCAGGATGCCGATGTTCTCGCCGGCCAGGTCGATGCCGGTCTTCTGACCGAAGCCATAGCGCGTCATGTACTGGTCGAAACGGGCGATGCCCATCTCCAGCGCGAGCTTGTAGTAGTAGGTGTTGACCGACTGGGCGATGGACTCGCGCAGGTCGACCCAGCCGTGGCCGCCGCCGTGCGAATCGCGATAGCCGCGCTTCTGCCCGGGGATGTGGAACTCGCCGGTCGACAGGGTGCGGTCTTCGGCGCGGCGCAGGCCGCTGTCGAGGCCGGCCAGGGCGACGAAAGGCTTCATGGTCGAACCCGGCGGGCCGCCGCCGAGCACGTTGCGGTTGAACTGCGGCCGCGACGGATTGCCCGACAGCGCCTTGTAGTCGGCCGAGGAAATGCCGTTGACGAACAGATTGGTGTCGTAACTCGGCAGGCTGACCATCGCCAGCACCTCGCCGGTGCGTGGATCGACCGCGACCGCCGAACCGTCCATGTCGCCGAACGCGGTGATCATGGCCTGCTGCAGGTCCATGTCGATGCTCAGGCGCAGGTCGGCGCCGGGCTTGGCCGGGACGTAGCCGACCTGGCGGATCGGCCGGCCGTCGACGTTGGTCTCGATCTGCTCGTAGCCGATCTGGCCGCGCAACTGCTCGTCGTAGAAACGCTCCAGGCCGGTCTTGCCGGTGTGGGTCAGCACGCCGGCGTTCTGGCCCATCGCCTCCTCGTCCTTGGTGTCGATGCGCCCGACGTAACCGATCACGTGCGCGAACAGCGAACCGTAGGGATAGCGGCGGTTGAGGTAGGACACCAGCTCGACGCCGGGGAAGCGCCAGCGGTCGACCGCGAACGCGGCGACCTCTTCGTCGCTGACCCGCATCTTCAGCACGATCGGCTTGAAGCCGCGCGTGGCCTTGCGCTCGCTCTCGAAGCGGGCGATCTCTTCGGGGGTCAGCGCAACGACCTGGGCCAGTTGCGGCAGCCAGTCCTTGCTGTCGCCGGCTTCGCTGGGGGTGACCTCGATGCGGAACGCCGGCACGTTGTCGGCGAGGATGCGGCCTTGGCGGTCGTAGATCAGCCCGCGCCCCGGCACCACCGGCCGCAGCTTGACCCGGTTGGCCTCCGAACGCATGGCGTAGTCGTCGTGCTGCCAGACCTGCAGGCGGAAGTACCAGAATCCCAGGCCGATCACCCCGAGCAGGACGAAGGCGAAGGCGATCGCGGCGCGGGCGCGGAACTGGTCCGCCTCGGCCGCGGCGTTCTTGAGGACGCGTTTCTTGATCGGGCTGCGGCGCGGGCCCATCTCAGCGCCTCCGCCAGCTGCCCAGACGCAGCGCGTCGAGCAACAGGAAAATCAGCGGCCACAGCAGCATGCCGGCCAGCGGCGACAGCCAGAACGTCGACGGCAACGCCGGCTCGCGCAGGACCACATGGATCGCCGAGGTGACGATGCGGTCGTTGAGCATCAGGCCGCCGACCGCGAGCGCTTGCTGCGACAGCGGGAAGAACCGCAGGCGGGCGCGGAAGCGCTGCAGGATGAAGGCCATGACCACCAGGCGCAGGGCCTGTTCGCCGAGCAGGCCGTCCGAGACCAGGTCGCCGGCCAGGCCGACCAGGAAGGCGAAGCCCAGGCCGACCCGGTCTGGGTCTTCGATCACCCAATAAGCCAGGACCAGACCGAGCCAGTACGGCCGCAAGGGCAGCAGGAACTGCGGCAACGGCAACAGGCTCAAGGTCAGCGCCGCGATCAGGCTGACCGGCAACACCCAATGGTGGCGGGCGCGGGTCATCGATCGTCTCCGGCGGCAGGCGCGGACGGGGCGGTGGACTTGGGCGCGGCCGGGATGCGGTCGCGTGCGACGGGCGCCTGGGCCGGCGCTCGGACGGCCGAGGCGGCAGGCGTCGTGAGGGTGGCGTTGCGGCCGGCGCCATTGCCGCCAGCGCGGGCGTTTGCGACCGCAGGCACGGCCGCCGTGTTCGGCGTCGCCGCAGCGCCGCTGGCGGTCGCAGGCGCGGTAGCGGCAGCAGAACCCGGCGCCATCGCCGGCTGCGTGTCGAATTGCGTGGTGTCGGCCGGCGGCGGCGGCAACGACAGCAGCACCAGCACTTCGCGGCCGCGATCGAGCTGGGCGGCCGGGCGCACCTCGCCGACCAGGAAGGCGCGGCTGTCGTCGGGACGCAGCGCAGTGATGGTGCCGACCGGGAAGCCCGACGGGAAGCGTCCGCCCAGGCCCGAAGTCACCAGTACGTCGCCGACCCGGACGTCGCTCGACAGCGGCACGCTGCGCAGGGTCAGGCTGTCGCTGCGGCCTTCGCCGTAAACGACCAGACGCACGCCGTTGCGCGCCACCGCGACCGGCACCGCATGCGAGGCGTCGGTGATCAGCAGCACGCTGGCGTGCAAAGGGGTAATGCCGGTGATCTGGCCGAGCAGGCCGCCGGCGTCGATCACGCTCTGGCCCACCCGGACCCGCTCGCGGCTGCCGGCGTCGAGCACCAGGCGCTGGCGGGTGGGGTCGAGGTCGATATCGAGAATCGGCGCCAGGACCACGTCCAGGTTGCCGCGCTCGGCCGCTTCGAGCAGGCCGCGCAGGCGCTGGTTGTCGGCGGCGACCGATTGCAACCGTGCCATGCGCGCCTGGTTGACCAGGGCTTCGTTGCGCAGGCGGCGGTTTTCGTCGGTGAGCTGGCTCATGGTGCCGGCGTCGTCGCTGACGCGCTCGACCAGGCGCCCGGGCCATCCGGCGACCGCCCACAGCGGCGCCACGAACAGCGCGGTCTGCTTGCGTGCCTGGTTGAGCCAACCGCCGCGATGATCGAGCACGATCAGCACGACCGCCAGAGCCAGGTACGCCAACAGGCGCAGCGTGTCGGCGACTTCGCCGCTACGGGCTGCGGTGGGTGGACCGGCGTAAGGGGGCATTAGAGCCGGAAATGGGCAATGGAGAGTGGGGGATCGGAAAAGCGCGACGCGGCGACCATCGGGCGCCGCGCACGAAACCTTACTTCAGTTTGCGGACCGCGTGGGCGAGAGGGAAACCGGGACCACGACGAAACGGCTTTCGACGATTCCCGAATCCCCATTCCCGACTCCCGGCTTACTCAGGCGCGAAGAACTCGTTGCCGTGCATGTCGACCAGCTCCAGGGCACGGCCGCCGCCACGGGCGACGCAGGTCAGCGGATCGTCGGCGACCTGCACGTGCAGGCCGGTTTCCTCGCTGATCAGGCGGTCCAGGTCGCGCAGCAGCGCGCCGCCGCCGGTCAGGACGATGCCGCGCTCGGCGACGTCGGCGCACAGTTCCGGCGGGGTCTGCTCCAGCGCCAGGCGGATCGCCGAAACGATGCCGGCCAGCGGCTCGCGCAGCGCTTCCAGCACTTCGTTGGAGTTGATCTTGATCATCTTCGGCACGCCCTCGGCGAGGTTGCGGCCGGAGACCTCGATGGTGGTGGCGCGTTCCTGCGGGTAGGCGCAGCCGATCTCGAGCTTGATGCGCTCGGCGGTGGCTTCGCCGATCAGGGTGCCGTAGGTGCGGCGCACGTAGTTGATGATCGCCTCGTCGAAGCGGTCGCCGCCGATCCGGACCGAGGCCGAGTAGACGATGCCGTTGAGCGCGATCACCGCCACTTCGGTGGTGCCGCCGCCCACGTCGACCACCATCGAGCCGCGCGCTTCGGTCACCGGCATGCCGGCGCCGATCGCCGCGGCCATCGGTTCCTCGATCAGGTAGACCTCGCGGGCGCCGGCCTCTTCGGCCGATTCCTTGATCGCGCGGCGCTCGACCTGGGTCGAGCCGCAGGGCACGCAGACCAGCACGCGCGGGCTCGGGCGCAGGAAGCGCGATTTGTGCACCTTGCGGATGAAATGCTTGAGCATTTCTTCGGTGTAGGTGAAGTCGGCGATGACGCCGTCCTTCATCGGCCGGATCGTGGTGATGTGCCCCGGGGTGCGGCCGAGCATCTGCTTGGCCTCGCCGCCGACCGCCGCCACCGTCCGGTTTCCGCCGATCAGCCGGTCCTGGCGCACTGCGACCACGGACGGCTCGTTCAGGACAATCCCTTGCCCGCGCACATAAATAAGTGTGTTGGCCGTGCCCAGGTCGATGGACAGGTCATTGGAGAACATGCCGCGAAACTTCTTGAACATCGGGGGATTGGGCCGTCAAAAGTAGGGGCGGAGTGGGGGCGTTAGCCTAGCAACCGCCCCCCCTGCGAGCAAGGAAAATCAACGGTTTCGAGCGAACTGGGCCGTTCAGGAGCGGCGGTGGATACCCTGGGGATAACCCTGGGTCGGGGTGCCGGCGGACCCTGCCGGCCACCCCGGACCGACCCGGTCGAGGCCCGATCCGCACCCTGCCCGACCCCGGACCCGGGTCACCGATCGAGTGGGTCGCAAGCCCGGCAAAGCACATTAGGAACTGGCCGCGAGAGGTCTCAGCCGCTACCCTACGCCGCCGGCCGGTGATGGACCGCCGCGCTTTTCTATTTCTTATTGGGGTGAACATGTCTGCGCTGATCTGCGGCTCACTGGCTTACGACACCATCATGGTGTTTCCGGACCAGTTCAAGAACCACATCCTGCCGGACAAGGTTCATATCTTGAATGTGTCGTTCCTGGTGCCGCGCATGCGCCGCGAGTTCGGCGGTTGCGCGGGCAACATCGCCTACAACCTCAAGCTGCTCGGCGGCGATCCGATTCCGATGGCCACCGTCGGCCAGGACTTCGGTCCGTATCGCGAGTGGTTCGTCGATCAGAAGATCCGCCTCGACCACGTCAAGGAAATCCCGGAGCTGTTCACGCCGCAGGCGTTCATCACCACCGATCACGACAACAACCAGATCACCGCCTTCCACCCCGGCGCGATGATGCGTTCCTACGAGAACCACGTGCGCGACGTGAAGGACGTGAGCTTCGGCATCGTCAGCCCCGACGGCCGCGAAGGCATGTTGCAGAACGCGACCGAATTCGCCGAAGCCAACATCCCCTTCATCTTCGATCCCGGCCAGGCGATGCCGTTGTTCAACGGCGAAGAACTGCGTCACTTCATCGAGCAGGCCGACTACGTAACCGTCAACGACTACGAGTCCAACCTGCTGCAGGAACGCACCGGATGGAGCGAAAAAGACATCGTTTCCCGGGTCAAGGCCTACATCACCACGCGCGGCCCGCACGGTTCGCAGATCCACACGCCGGAGAAGAGCTACGACGTTCCGCCGGCGCACGAGCGCCGCGTGACCGACCCGACCGGCTGCGGCGATGCGTTCCGCGCCGGCCTGATCTTCGGCATCGAGAAGGGCTACGACTGGCTGACCATCGGCCGCATGAGCAACCTGATGGGCGCCCTGAAGGTCGAGCACCCCGGCACCCAGAACCAGCGCTTCGACTACGAAGAATTCGCCGAACAGTTCCGCCAGCAGTTCGGTTACGCGCTGTAAGGCTGGGAGTCGGGAATCGGGAATCGGGAATCGGGAATCGGGAATCGAAATTATTCGAAACTGCCCACCGAAACCGCACCAGCCCTTGTTGCATGCGACAAATAAAAATCCCGGCCCCGGCCGGGATTTTTCGTTTCCGCGTACTCCCTCGCCTGTGTAGGAGCGACGTAAGTCGCGACCCAAGATCGCCGCACCACACCAGGGTAGGAGCGGCGCAAGCCGCGACACGCAGCCGCAGCAACGACGCAACCGCGATGTCGCGGTCGCGACTTACGTCGCTCCTACAGGGGGCAGCACGCGGGCACGGACATTCCGTTCCCCCTGCCTT
>NZ_JMTZ01000031.1 GCF_000731095.1 Lysobacter antibioticus
AGCAGATCAAAATCTCGGCAACGGCAACGGCAACGGCAACGGCAACGGCAACGGCAGTTCAGCGCCGCAGCTCACGTAAATCGCGGAAGGAACGCGGTCGGGGCTTGCGCCGCTCCTACCCCCGCGAAAGTGCGCCGCTTCGATGGGCGTCATTTGCGCCATGGCCTCTACTCGTCCCTTGGTCGCGACTCACGTCGCTCCTACAGGAGGTAAGGATTCGCAGGCTACTTCGGAGCAGTTGCAGAGCTCGCGGCGGCCGACGCCCCATGCCAGCGGCACCCGCCGAATACCTACGGAAAACACATTGTTTTCACCGATTTCGGCGACCGCCCGTCGGCCAGACATCGATCTGTGACGGCAGCCGCACGTGGCCCCGCAACGGGCGGGGAATCCGTCGCAATCGTGTAGTCGTTTAGCGGCCACACTCCGCAACGTTCGTGGTCCGCCCGGACCCTTACCCGCCCGCCATCACCGTTACGGAGACAGCCAGTGAACCCCATGCTCAAGGGCCTGCCCGCCCAGGGCGCGATCGCCTCGTTGTTGATCGCCGCCGTTCTCGCGCCCGCATCGGCCAGCCAGCGCACGCTGCAGCTGTCCGAGGACGACACCTTCAGCAAGCCGGTGCCGGCGCCCAAGGCGACGCCGCTGGCCAAGGCCGCTGCGCTCGACCGCGTCTGCGAAAGCGGCGCCAAGTGGATGCGCCTGGGGTTCAAGCAACTCAACCTGGGCGGCTACGACTCGCTGGTGCTGACCAGCAGCGGCGGCGACCGCTTAGTGTTCGAAGGCAAGCACTGGAACGACCGCAGCTTCCACACCCGCGCCCTGCGTGGCGACTGCGTCGACATCAAGCCGTATTTCAGCCAGCCCGACAGCGCCTTCCAGCTCGACCGCTATGAATACAGCTCGACGGCGCTGGAACTGGCGAGCGTGGTCGTGGCCGGCGCCGGCGACATCTGCGACACCAGCGGCACCGCGTGCAAGGGCACGTCCGATCTGATCGTTTCGATCAACCCGACCGCGGTGTTCACTGCGGGCGACAACGCCTACGACAGCGGCACGTTGAGCGAATTCAACAACCGCTACGCACCGACCTGGGGCCGCTTCAAGGCATTGACCAGCCCCTCGCCGGGCAACCACGAGTACTACACCAGTGGCGCCAGCGGTTACTTCGATTACTTCAATGGTGTCGGCAACGCCGATGGTCCGGCCGGTAATCGCAGCAAGGGCTATTACAGCTGGGATGTGGGCGACTGGCACTTCATCGCCTTGAACACGATGACCGGCGGCACGGTGTCGTCGACCCAGATCACCTGGCTCAAGAACGATCTTGCCGCCAATACCAAGCCCTGCACCGCGGCGTATTTCCATCACCCGCTGGTGAGCCGGGGCAGCTATAGTGGCTACAGCCAGGTCAAGCCGTTCTGGGATGCGCTGTATGCGGCCAAAGCCGATCTGGTCCTGGTGGGCCACGACCACAACTACCAGCGCTACGGCAAGATGAATCCGAGCCAGGCCGCGGCCAGCGACGGCATCCGCCAGATCCTGATCGGCACAGGCGGGCGCGCGTTCTACGACATCGACGGCAGCCATGCCTCGCTGGAAGCGAGCAACGACAACACCCACGGCGTGCTCAAGCTGACCCTGACCGCGACCGGCTACACCGGCGACTTCGTGCCGCGCGCCGGCAGCAGCTATACCGATCATTTCACCGGCACCTGCAACAAGGGCGGCAATCCCTCGCAGTCGCTGACCCTCAATGCGGTGCGCGACGTCACCGTCAAATCCGGCGGCAGCCGCGTCAATACCGCGGTACTGTATGCCGACGGCAGCGACGGCGGCCAGCAATTGCGCGGTCTGATGGGCTGGAACGTCACGAGCGCCGCGGGTCTGAACCTGGTCTCGGCGCAGGTGAAGCTGCAGGTCAGCGATCGCGCGACCGGCGTCTACGACCTGTACCAGGTCACGACGAGCTGGAGCGAAAGCAACGCGACCTACAGCGGAGCCACGCTCGGCACCAAGCTCGGTTCGGTCACCCCGAGTGCGACCGGCGCGCAGTACGTGACCCTCAACGCCGCCGGCCTCCAGTTGGTGAAGAACTGGGCCGCGGGCACGGTCGCCAACAACGGCGTGATCCTGGTGGCGGCCTCCGGCGTCACCGACGGCGTCGACTGGTCCTCGCGCGAAGGCGCGAACGCGCCGCAGCTATTGCTGAGCTACACGACGCCCTGAGCCGGCGCTCCGAAGCGGCGTTTGAGCGGCCGACGATCGCTTCGTCGGCCGCTGCGATGGGTGGCGCACGATGCCGTCGCGACGAACCAGCTTCCAACGCCCGCAGCGAGCCTGCGGGCGCTGGACACCGGACGATGCCGTTGCCGGCGACGGCAACGGAGATTCGCGTTGCGGCAGATCGAATACGGGTCGATGCGTGTTGCGGGTCAGCCTATCGCCTGCAACAGCGTGCGCGATCCGACGCCGGCGCCGATCATGAGCTTGACCGATTCCTTGATCCGGTCCGCGCCGCCGAGTTTGACCGCGGCGACCAGACGCTCGCCGATGGTCTTGCTCTCGTCGGTGGAATGCGCCTGCGCGCCGAGCACCGCGAAACCTTTCTCGGTCAGGCGATAGCGCAAGGCCATGTGGACGAAGGCCACACCGTTCAAGGACTCTTTCACGCAGGCGTTGCTGCGCAGATAGCCTTCGTCGAGCAACCATTCGAACGTGGCGCCGCAAGCCAATACCGCGGCAGCCATGTCTTCGCGATTGGCCGGGTCCAGGCCTGGGATATGTCGCGCCGATTCCTCGGCGTTGAAGCGGGCTACGACGGGATGCTGTTCTAGCGCCGCTGCACAGATGCGCGCAGTGGCAATGCTGAAAACTTCGATATTTTTCATTGATGACGCCCCCTGACGTCCTTGCTATTTACGAGGGGCTTACGTCAACGCCGTGTGATGGAAAAAACGCGTAAAGATTTGAATATCAAGGCGATTTATTGATGTACGTCTCGTCGAATCTGTGACTGCCGATGTGCGGCCATCAACAATCTGACCCACTACGGCAGATGCACGCCAACAGCGGCACCCGCGTTGGCCCACAGCGTCAGGCAGACCGGGCCGCGCGCACAAAACGGCACAACTTCGTCGCAATCGGCGGCCTCAGGATTCTGTCGGAACCAGCTCGATCACGGTGTCGATCGCGTCGGGCAACTGCTTGGGCAACTCGACGATCAGTTGCCGGCCTTCGCGCCGCGTCGTCAATGCCGCGCCGCCGTCGAGCAGACGTGCGCGACGGGCACCGTCGACGTCCAGGCGCAAGCGGCCGTCGGCAGGGCGTTCGAACACGTGCAGATACATGCGGTCGGGTTTCGCGGTGATGCGCCCCCAGGCGACCGCGTCGAGCGGGCTGGCCTGGGTGGCGTATACCGATTCGCCGTTGCGGCGCAGCCAGGCGCCGATCTGTTCGAGCCGGGTCGCGCTGGCCTTGGGCACGCTGCCGTCGGCCTCCGGCCCGATGTTGAGCAGGAAGTTGCCGCCCTTGCTGGCGGTGTCGACGAGGTTGCGGACCAGCTCGCGCGTCGATTTCCACTGGTCGTCGAGCGCGCTATAGCCCCAGGTGCCGTTCATGGTCATGCAGGCTTCCCAGTCGACACCGGCCATGCCCTGCGCCGGGATCGCCTGCTCGGGCGTGGTGAAGTCGCCGTGCGCGCGATCGAACCAGCGCAGGCTGCCTTGCGGATCGTCGTAGCCGAGCGAGCGATACAAGCGATTGTTCATGACGATGGCGGGTTGCGCGGCGCGCACCATCGTCATCAACTCGCCGGCACGCCAGGTTTCGCCTTCGGCGCCGGGATTGGAATAGTCCCACCACAGCACGTCGATCGGGCCGTAGTGCTCGACCAGCTCGCGCACCTGCGCCTGCAGGAAATCCTGATAGGCCTTGAGGTTCGCGCGTCGGGCGTAGTCGGGATCGTCCCGGTCGGTGGCTTTCTCGAGCGGATGCGGCAGCGGGTGTTCGAGGCGGGCGAAATCGCGATACGGGTAGGCCGGGTGATGCCAGTCGATCACCGAGTGATACAGGCCCACCTTGAGGCCTTCGGCGCGCGCGGCGTCGACGATCTCGCGGACCAGATCGCGGTCGACCGCGTCTTTCGCATCGAAGCGCGTGACCGCGCTGTCGTGCAGGGCGAAGCCTTCGTGGTGCTTGCTGGTGAACACCAGATACTTCGCGCCGGCGTTCTTGGCCAGCTTCGCCCATTCGCGGGCGAAGCCGGGCTTGGGCTTGAACAGCGGCAACATCTGCCGTGCGTACTCGTCGGTCGGCACGTGCGCATTGCGCTGGATCCATTCGGCCGAGCCCTTGATCGGCTCGCCGTTCCAGCGCCCGGCCGCGCCCGAGTACAGGCCCCAGTGCACGAACATGCCGAAGCGCGCCTCGCGCCACCAGCGCATGCGCGCATCGAACGTGGCCTGGCTCTCGCTCGGCGCCGTCACCACCGGTGCGGGCGCGTCAGCGGCCGGCGTCGCCGCTATTGCGCTGCCGGCCGTCGCCCACAAGGCGCCAAGCAACGCGGCGGTGAGGGACGCTCGATGGGGCGAACGATGCTGGGGGCGACGCGTACACGACATGCTATTGCTCCGGCGGTGACGAACCGCAGGCATCGGAACAGACCGATGCCGATGCGGTCAACCGTTGTGCGTCGTCGATCGGCCGCCGTCATCGCGAAAGCGATAAGGTTTTTGACGCAGGTGCGAATCTCCAAAAAATTCCAATGTCTGTCCAGACATCGCATAAGCATGTGCGTGGATTCGAGTACGCATGCGGATTCATCCGCGCACGCCTGTGAGCGACGCGCCACTGCGACTAGACTCGGATCATCGAATACCGCCGTAGACCGCATCGGTCGCGGCCGCAACGCGAGGAGTTCCATGGATCGACGTCGTTTCCTGATCGCCGGCGGTGCCGGCGCCGTGGCATTGGGCGCCGCGCCGACGGTTTCTGCGCACCCGGCAACGTCGAGCGCACAACGCGAAACCTTGTCGCGGCCGCGGCCCACGCCGCAGCAATTGGCCTGGCAACGCGAAGAGCTGGCGCTGTTCGTGCATTTCACCGTCAACACCTTCACCGATCGCGAATGGGGCGAGGGCGACGAAGACCCGCAGGTGTTCGCGCCGACGCAACTCGACGCCGGGCAGTGGGCGCGCGCGGCCAAGGCCGGCGGTTTCCGCAGCCTGATCCTGACCGCCAAGCATCACGACGGTTTCTGCCTGTGGCCGACCGCGACCACCGCGCACAGCGTGCGCAATAGCCCGTGGCGCGACGGCCGCGGCGACGTGGTCCGCGAGTTCGTCGATGCCTGTCGCGCCGAAGGCCTCGGCGTGGGGTTCTATCTGTCGCCCTGGGACCGGCACGAACCGCGCTACGGCAGCGGGCAGGCCTACGACGACTTCTACATCGCACAGCTGACCGAGCTGTTGAGCAACTACGGCCCGGTGGTCGAAGTCTGGTTCGACGGCGCCAACGGCGAAGGCCCGAACGGCAAACGCCAGGCCTACGACTGGCCGCGCATCCATCGCACCGTGCGCGAGTTGCAAGCCGATGCGATCGTGTTTTCCGATGCGGGCCCCGACGTGCGTTGGATCGGCAACGAACGCGGCGTCGCCGGCAGTACCTGCTGGGCTTCGGTCGACCCGGCGCGCGTGCCCTATGCCGGCTTCGACCGCCCATGGGTCGGCGAAGCCCTGCAGCAGGGCGACCCTTACGGTTCGGTCTGGCGCCCCGGCGAAACCGACGTTTCGATCCGCCCGGGTTGGTTCTGGCATGCGGCCGAAGACGCGAAGGTACGCAACGCGCAACAGCTGATCGACTTGTATTTCAGCTCGGTCGGGCGTAACAGCAAGTTGCTGCTCAATGTGCCGCCGACCCGCGAAGGCCGTTTCCACGCCACCGACGTCGCCAACCTGGCCGCATTCGGACAACGACGACAGGCCCTGTTCGCCGGCGGCAATCTGCTCGCCGGGGCGCGGCTGCATGCGAGCGCGAGCGCCGACGGCCATGCGCCCGCGCACGTGCTCGACGGCGAGGCGGACTCGTATTGGGCATCGACGGCCGATGCGCGCAGCGGCTGGATCGAGTTCGAACTCGAACGCGAGATCGAATTCGATCTGTTGTGCCTGCAGGAAGCGATCGTTCACGGTCAGCACATCGCCAACCATCGCGTCGAACACTGGCGCGATGGCGTCTGGCAGCCGTTCGCCTGGGGCACGACCATCGGCTACAAGCGCCTGGAGCGCTTCGACCCCGTGCGCACCCATCGCCTGCGCGTGAGCATCGAGCATGCTTATGACACGCCGCGCCTGGCGAGCGTGGCTGTGTATCGCAGCCCGCGTTGATCGTCGCTCGAGGGTAGGAGCGGCGTCCCGGGGATTTCCTCCGGTCACAAGCCGCGACAGACCAAAGCGATGTACGTAAGCGTGGTGGGCGGATGCCGGATGCCGGATGCCTGAAGTCGGCCGGGACTATGCCGCTTCGGATGCTTGCGTGGTATTCGGCTGCTGCGGTTGGTCGCGGTTCGCGCCGCTCCTGCCCTGAAAGCCCGGGCCCAGGCGCCCCGGTAACCTGAACTGAAATTCAGCCGCACCCGTGCTAAGGTGCGCGCCAGAAGGGGAGTAGCTCCCGCTGTCGTATCGTCATTACGGGCTTACCGCCCCGGTGCGACAGGCGTCCGGACCTTGGATCGATCGATCCGGCCGTACGCGGGCAAGACCTTCGCCGCCAGCGGCGAAGCGCCCATCCTCCCCGATTCCTTCCGGATGAATGACGCCTCGCGGCTGCGGTCGCGCAGTTTGCCGTCAGCTTTTCATCTCCGGGAGAACCACATGCAAACCATCGGAAGTCCGATGCTCTGGGGGGCGTTCGTCGCCTTCGTCGTCGTCGCCTTGCTCGTCGATCTGGTGCTGATGCGCCACGGCGGGCCGCACAAGGTGACCTTCAAGGAGGCCGCCTGGTGGAGCGTCGGCTGGATCGGCCTGGCGCTGGCGTTCAACGCCGGCCTGTGGTGGTGGGTGACCCAGCAGTCCGGCGCCGAGATCGGCAACCGCATCGGCCTGGAGTTCCTGACCGGCTACTTGGTCGAGAAATCGCTCGCGGTCGACAACATCTTCGTGTTCCTGATGCTGTTCTCCTACTTCGCCATGCCCGAGGAGCAACGCCAGCGGGTGCTGGTGATCGGCGTGCTCGGCGCGATCGCGTTGCGCGCGATCCTGATCTTCGCCGGCGCCCTGTTGTTGGCGAAGTTCCACTGGATCCTGTACGTGTTCGGCGTGTTCCTGGTGGTGACCGGCATCAAGATGCTGTTGGCCGCCGGCAAGGCGCCCGACCTCGACAGCAACCCCTTGCTGAAATGGATGCGCAGCCATCTGCGCTTGACCGACGGCTACCACGGCGCGGCGATCTCGATCCAGCGCGATGGCCAGCGCTGGTACACGCCGCTGTTCGTGGTGATCGTGTTGATCGGCGTCACCGACGTGATTTTCGCCGTCGACTCGATCCCGGCGATCTTCGCGATCACCGAAGACCCCTTCATCGTGCTGACCTCGAACGTGTTCGCCGTGCTCGGCCTGCGCGCGATGTTCTTCCTGTTGCAGGGCATGGCCGACCGCTTCCATCTGCTGCCCTACGGCCTGGCCCTGGTGCTGGTGTTCATCGGCACCAAGATGCTGTTGATCGACGTGTACAAGGTGCCGATCCTGGTCTCGCTGCTCGGCGTCGCCGCGATCATCGGCGCTGCCATCGCCCTGAGCCTGCTGCGTCCGGCGCCGGCCAAGAGCGAGACCGAGACCGGCTCGACCGAGGTCTGATGCGGCGGGTCTGATCGCAAGCGTCGGGACATGGCGGACGGCGGCGCCGATGAGTACATTGGCGTCGCCGTCTTCGCGAGGGTAAGGACATGGCCCGCACTGCCGCCACTCAGGCCGTTGCCAAGGCGACCCGCACGCCGTCCGCGAGCAAGCGGGCGGCTTCCAAACAGGCGGCTTCCACGCGGGAGGCTCCGGCCGCATCGCCACCGCCGCTCGCCGAACGCTTGGGCGATGCGCTGGCGCAACTGCGCGCCGCCGCCAGCACGAGCCATCGCGATGGTTTGGCGCGCTACGCGATCCCCACCGAGCGCGCCTTCGGCGTGCCGATGGCCTCGATCCAGGGCATCGCCAAACGCCTCGGCCGCGACCGCGAACTCGCCGAGGCCTTGTGGGGCAGCGGCTGGTACGAGGCGCGCTTGCTCGCGTCCTACCTCGACGACCCGGCCCAAGTCAGCGCCGCGCAGATGGATCGCTGGGGCCGCCAATTCGACAACTGGGCGGTGTGCGACACCGTCTGCTTCGCCTTGTTCGATCGCAGCCCGCACGCCTGGCGCAAGATCGGGCAATGGGCCGGGCGTCGCGACGAATACCTCAAGCGCGCGGCGTTCGCACTGCTGGCCAGCAAGACCGTGCACGACAAAGCCGCCCCGGACCAAGCCTTCCTGCATGGGCTGGAACTCATCGAGGCGGGTGCCGGCGACGAACGCAACTTCGTCAAGAAAGCCGTCAACTGGGCCCTGCGTTCGATCGGCAAACGCAATGCCGTGCTGCACGCCGCAGCGCTCGCCGCGGCGAAACGCTTAGCCGCCTCGGAAGACGCCGCGCCGCGCTGGGTCGGCAAGGATGCGCTGCGCGAGCTCAACAGCGCCGCCGTCGTCGCCCGCGTGACGGCCAAGGCGGCGCGCGTGCCGGCACGCAAGGCCGCGGCGAAGGCGCCGCGCACACGCAAGTAAGCCCCGAGGCCGGCCTCTTTGCCCAGGCGATCGCGTACATTCGCTGCGGCCATTGCCTGATCGCGAATCGTCCATTAGCGTCCCAAGCTCGGCACGGTGGTCGGCGTGAGCGCCGTACTGTCTCGCCTCGTCTCCGCTTTCACTTTCCGGCCTTCCGCATGCTCGCTTCGATCATCGTCGCCAACCCCGATCCGCTCAGCTTGAGCCACGCCATGGCCCAGCTCGCGCAGCGCACGCTTGCCGTACGCGGTTACGAAATCGCGTTTCACGATCTCAATGCGGAGGGTTTCGATCCGGTCCAGCCCACGGGCGAAAGCGCCAACACCGCATCGGCCGATGCCCTGGTCGAACAGCATTGCGCCGAACTCGCGCAGGCCGACCTGATCCTGGTGTTCCATCCGAACTGGTGGGGCCAGCCGCCGGCGATCCTCAAGGGCTGGATCGACCGGGTGTTCCGGCTTGGCACCGCCTATGGCTATCCGCCGGGCGTGTCCTACGAGGGCGTGCCGGTCGGTCTGCTGCGAGCGCGCCACGCCATTGTCGTCAATACCTCGAACACGCCGCCGGAGCGAGAGGCGGCGGTATTCGGCGATCCGCTCGAGGCGATCTGGAAGCACTGCGTGTTCGGGTTGTGCGGGGTGGACAGCGTGATCAGGCGGATGGTCGGGCCGGTATCGGGCAGCAGCGCCGAGCAGCGCGCGCAATGGCTGGCCGAGGTCGAGACCCTCGTCGCCGAGCTGGCCTGATCGCGCTCAGGCGCGCCGCCATTTCTCCGCCACGCCCTTGAAGAAGCTGTAGCAGAAAGTGCCGTCGGCGCGGGTGGTGCGGCGCAGGTCGGCGAGGCCGGCGTCGAACGCGGCCGGCGTGCTGAGCCCGGCGGCGATCGCGGCATCGCGCACGCCTTCGACCATCGCGCAGAAGGTCTTGTCGGTGAACCCGTCGACGAGCGCGGGACGGCCGGCATCGGCATAGACCATGCGCGGCGACACCGCGACCCGGTCGAAGCCGACCGCGACCAGCAGCGGATACAGGCTGCGACCGATCAGGGCGTTGCCGCCGGCGCGGCGTTGCAGTTCGACCTGGCAATCGATCGTCGCGCGTGCGGCGGCGCTGTCGGGGTGGAAGCAGATCGTGCCGTGGTCGCCTTCGATCACCGTGATCGTGCCGCCGGGCTTGAGCACGCGGTCGAGCAAGGCCAGGGCCGCGAGCGGACGCGCCAGGTGTTCGAGCACGAAGCAGACGAACACGTGATCGAAGCTGCCGTCCGCGAACGGCAGCTCGAACAGATCGGCCTGCAGGAACTCGACGTTGTCGAGGCCGGCCGCGTTGGCGCGCCGGCGCGCTTCATCGACCGACTCGGCGGAACGGTCGATCGAGGTGAACTGTGTTCCCGGGCTGCGTCGGGCCAGGGTCAGCGTTTGGGCACCGACGCCGCAGCCGACTTCGAGCACGCGGCTGCCGGGCGGATAGACGGTGTCGGCGTGCAGCAGGTCGGCGAGGGTGCCGGCCTGATCCTGCAGGCGTGCGTGTTCGCGCGGGTGATAACCGTGGACGTAGTTGGAAGTCATGGCGGCGGCATCGAGGACGGAGACGGCAGTCTCGTGCGGCCTCGACCGCGCGTCTTGAAGCTTATTGCGGCGGTGCGGCGCCGTCGTTGCGCGGCCGGCGAGCCGCTGCCGCCCGCTGCCAGGCGCCCGGGGTGAAACCGAACTGGCGCGCGAACGCACGCGTCATATGGCTCTGGTCGGCGAAGCCGCTGTCGGCTGCGGCATCGGTCAGGCTGCGGCCGCGCCGGATCAGGTCGCGGGCGCGCTCGACCCGCTGCTGGACCAGCCAAGCGTGCGGCGGCAGACCGTAGGCGCGCTGGAAGCGGCGCAGCAGTTGGTACTTGGTCAGCCCGAACGGGGCCGCCAGTTCGTCCAGGCTTGGCGCCCGCTGCGGGTCGTCGGCGAGCCGTTCGCGCACCTGGGCGAGGTCGGCCGACACTGCCGGCGCCGGCGCCTGGGTGCTGTGGCGTTCGAGCAATTGCGCGCAGACCTGCACCAGGGCTTCTTCGCAGGCCAGGCCGTCGTCGTCGTGGGCCTGGCCCTGGTTCCAGCGGTCGAGACGGGCGAACAAGCGCAACAGCAAGCCCTGCAATCGGGCGTCGCGGATGACCGGGCGGACCAGCTCCAGCGAGCCTGCCGACGCCAGCGACGGCGCAACGCAGGGCGCGCTCATCGAATGCATCAGCTGCGGATCGAGGTAGAGCATGCGCCAGCGCCGTGCGCCGCCGAGCGGACGGCCGTCGTGCACTTCGCCGGGGTTGGTCGTGATCAGGTCGCCGGCGCGGGCGTCGACCTGGCCGCGTCCGCTCGCCGAACTCTGCGCGCCGCGTTCGAGCAGGCCGAGGCCGTAGGTTGCGTGCCAATGGCGGCCGAACTCGCGCGCGCTGTCGATCTGGGGGCCGTACAAGCCGGCCCAGGGCGAGGCGGTGACGCGGCTGCGATGGTCCGGGGCGGCGGGCATGGCGCCAATCATCGCACCCCCATCGCATCTCATCGCATCGCTCTGCCCGGAGCGCGCCGCGCTGCGCCGTGCCGGTGCCAGCGGCATGGCCGCCAGCGGCCTAGGGACCGCCCTAGCGTTCGCCGCCGCCGCACCGGTGCTACGGTCCCCGCCAAACGACTTTCGCCCGAATCCGAGCGGACCACGCCATGAGCTTCATCAACTTCCTCGATTCCGTTTCGCGCGCGGTGCAGCAGCTCGCGACCCAACCGGCCGCGCCGGTGCACGTGGTCCAGCGCCACGAGACCTTGCCCGACATCGCCGCGCAACACCGAGGCACGGTGCCGCAGGAGGTCTACGAACAGAGTCTCAAGGACGCCAACCCGCAGGTGTTGAACTGGGAGGCGCTGTACCCGGACACGCCGTTGCAGTTGCCGCCCGCGCACGACGGCGAGGCCGATCCGGTGGTCCATGCCGCCGCGCCGGCCCAGGCCGACAAGCCGACGCTGTCGCCGGAAGCGCAGCGCGTCGACGCCGCGCTCAAGGCCGACGCCCAGCAGTCCACGCCGCAGACCCAGGCCGAGTTGAAGTCGGCGATCCAGGCCGAGATGAAGGCGCGTTTCCAGGTCGAGTTCGACGCGCGCCCGACCGGCGCGATCTACGACACCAAGGCGATCGCCTCCTATGGCGACAGCATCGCCGCGCGCCACGCCGACGACCCGGCGGCGCAGGCGAGCATCAAGGCCACGGTCAAGGACATCAGCATCGACCATGAAGTCGAATTCGCGCTGATGGTGTCCGGCGGCGGCGATGCCAAATCGGTCATGTCGATCCTGAAGTCGCAATGGGCGTCGATGTCGCCGGAAGCGCAAGCGCGCTTGTCGACCAGCCCCGAGCTGGGCCGCTTGCTCAACGACAAGGTCGAGCCCTACGTGGCGGCGCCGTATGCGAATTTCAGCAGCGACGACCCGCGCGAGCAGCGCGTGCCGGCCAACGAGGCGGCCAAGCGCCTGGCCGAACTGGTCGACGGCCTGCCGCCCGAACTCGCCAATGCGGTGGTGACGCAGAACCTCGACACGGTGATGCGCATCGTCCAGGTCAAGCCGATGTACGCCGGCGAGAAGTTCGGCGGCAGTTCCTATGCCGACATGGCGCGCGTGGTCGGCGCGCTCGGTAACGGCGAGGACGGCAAGCGCATGCGTGCCGACATCGCCAGCATGTACCTGGCCAAGCCCGAAGCGCTGCGCGGGCAGTGGGTGCCGTTCTCGGAGAACATCTCCAACGCGATCCGCGACGGCGCCAGCCCGGCGCTCGCGCTGGAGATGGCCCAGCAACTCAAGAATCAGGGCTTGAACGAACAGGCCGGCGTGTTCCTGCGCGGCATCAGCCACGGCGCCGAGTTGCTGCAAGGCAAGATCGACGCCGACCTGAAGGAATACCAGTCGATGATGGGCGAGCTCGGTCGCCTGTTGAAGTACTCCGAAGGCCTGCCGCCGGAAGCGATCTCGCAGGCGGTCGACAAATACCTGGCCGGCAAGGGCAAGACCGATCCGGGTTGGCTGGAGAAATTCCACGGCCTCGAAGAACGCCTGACCGCGAACGCGAACGTGCTCAAGGACACCCTGGGCGGCTTGAACGCATTGCCCGAGGACCTTAAGGCGACTTATCCGGACCTCGGCAAGGAAATGCAGGCGGTCGCCAACAACGACTCGGTGCTGCAGGCCTTCGGCCTGGCCGCCGCGCGCGACCGCGATTTCCTGATCGGCGCCGAGGCCGATGCGGCGACCAAGCTGTTCGATGTCACCAAGGTGTCGAAGGAAGGCGCCGAGTACCTCAAGCGCCTGGCCAACGACGGCATCCAGCAGGCGGCGTTGAAGGTCTTTTCCGACCTCGATTCCTCCGACCCTGCCAGCATCGCCAACGCCAAGACCCAGCTCGAATCGCTGAGCACGCGCTATGCCAGCCTGCTCGGCAAGGATTCCGAGCAATACCGCGAAGCGATCCGCGCGCTCGAAGGCTTGACCAGCGTGCCGGCGGGCGACACCGCGGCGATGGAGGCCCAACTCAAGCAGTTCAACCAGGCATTGAGCGGTATCGACGGCTTCAACGCCAATCAGCCCGCCGGCGTGACCTTCCGTTCGCTCGGCGTGGCCGCGGCCGGCCTGGCCTTCGCCAAATCGAGCAGCGACCTGATCAGCGACCCGGGCTGGGCCAACGCGGTCGGCGCCTTCGCCGATGCCGCGGGCTTGGCCAAGGACGTGCGCGATCTGATGCACCGTCCGGGCAGCATTCCGATCGACGCCGATTCGGCGCTGGCCGACAGCCACGCCCGCGCCGGCGTGCGCTTCGAAAACTGGAACCGCGCGCTGGGCCTGCTGTCGGCGACCGGCGACATCGCCAAAATGGCCGACGCCCTGCTGTCCGACCGCCCGTACAAGGAAGCCGAGGCGGCGTTGTACGGATTGGGTGCGACCGGCACGGTGGTCATGACCTTGTCGAGCGGCCCGGTCGGCGCCATCGTCGGCGCGGTGATGATCGGCGTGTCGGTGTTCGGCCAGTCGGCCCTGGCCGACGGCCGCGACAAGGACGCCAAGATCAAGGGCTCGCAGGAGTTCCTGCAGAACGCCGGCTTCGACGCCGATGCGGCGCGGATCATGGGCGATCTCGGCGAGGACGAGCACTACCAGTCGATCCCGGTGGTGCCGCTGATGATGGAATACGGCAAGCGCGACGGCCTGGGCACCGGCAAGCCGATGACGCCGGAAGAGACCATCAAGGCGATCAACGACATGCCGCCGGATCAGCTGCAGGCCATGGTCAACCGCTTGCGCATCGCCGCGCGCTGACGCCTGTGAGCGAATCGCGACGGCCGTTGCGGCCGTCGCGGCCGGTCGAACCGTACTGCTGCGATCAGGGCGTGTCGGCGGGTTCCGCCAGGGCTTCGTCCTGGTAGATCGCCACGTGCGGCACGCCGTCGGCGCCGATCCAGCCGCGGTACATGCCTTCGGTGTTGAGGGGCAGGGCGAAACGGCCGTCGGCGCCGAGCGCGATCGCGCCGCCGTCGCCGCCGGCCTTCGGGATCGCCTCGTTGATCACCGCCTTGGCGGCCTCGCCGATGCTCTGCCCGGCGTACTGCACGCGCGCGCAGATGTCGTAGGCGGCCACCGCGCGGATGTAGTACTCGCCCCAGCCGGTGCCGGACACCGCACAGCGCGCGTTCGCATAGGTGCCTGCGCCGATGATCGGCGAATCGCCGACGCGGCCGTAGCGCTTGTTGGTCATGCCGCCGGTCGAGGTGCCTGCGGCGAGGCGGCCGTCGGCATCGAGCGCGACCGCGCCGACCGTGCCGAAGTGCTTGGCGGTTTCGACATCGGCGTGGGCCTTGCCCGAGGCCTCTTCCTTGAGCGCCTTCTGCAACTGCTGCCAGCGCTTCTCGGTGCGGAAATAGGACGGATCGACCAGCGTCACGCCCTGTTCGCGGGCGAAGGCTTCGGCGCCGTCGCCGACCATCATCACGTGCTTGGATTTCTCCATCACCGTGCGCGCCAGCAGGATCGGGTTCTTGACCCGGTGCACGCCGGCGATCGCACCGGCGCGCAGGCTGGCGCCGTCCATTACCGCCGAGTCGAGTTCGTTCTGGCCGTCGTGATTGAACACCGCGCCGCGCCCGGCGTTGAACATCGGCGCGTCCTCGAGCACGGTGATCGCGGCGGTGACGGCGTCCAGCGCGGGCTTGCCGGCCTTCAGCTGCGCATGACCGGCGCGCAGGGCCTGGTCGAGCGCGGCGCGTGCGGCGGTTTCGTCGGCCGGGGTCAGGCCGGCGCGTTCGACGCCGGCGCCGCCGTGGATCACCAGCACCGGTTTCGTCGCCTTTTTGTTCGCCGGCGGTGCGTCGGCGGCGTGGGCGAGCGTCGCCGAGCCGAGCAGCAGCCAGGCGAAACAATGATGACGCAGGGCAGTTGGCATGTTCGGCTCCGGACAGCCCCGGCGAGGGGCGAGAGTGATCAGGGCGGCGGCGGGGGCCTTGCGTTCTCATCGCGCCCGACCAGGCGCCCCGCTTCGACATCATAAAGCGCGGAGAAGGCCGGGCGCTCGACGCGAAAATCCGCCAGGTGCAGCACGCTGTCGCCGCCGACGCCGAGCACCGGCACCGCGCGCACACTGAGCGGCTTGCCCGCGGCATAGACCTCGGCCGCCGGCTGCGGACCCACCAGCCAGGCGTGCCCGCCGTCGCCGCTGAAGACGCGGCCGATGCCGTCGCCGTCGATGCACAGCGCGGTGTACTCGTCGACGCCGATGCCGACCAGGTCGTCGCGGCCTTGTTCCTGCGCCAGCCGCGCCAGCATCGCGATCAGGCGGCCAAGCCGCTCGCGCTTGCCGAAATGGCTGTCGGTGAGCACGCGTTCGAGATAGGGCAGATGCAGGAAGTCATCGACCAAGGTCAGCGCCGGTCCGGCCGGGTCGCGCAAGGCGTCCTTTGAGGTCAGGCTGCCGCCGTCCATGGCGCCGTAGGCGTGTGCGCCGAGAATCGCCAGCCCCGCGCTGGTGCCGCCGATCGGCTTGCCGGCGCGCACGTGCGCATCCAGCGCGCGATTGAGCGGCGTGCCTTTCCAATAGCGCACGTAGTTGGACTGATCGCCGCCGGCGAGGAAGATGCCGTCGGCCTGGCGCACGATCTCCAGCACCTGCGGGTCGCTGGCGGCGCGGCGATCCTCGAACACCAGGGTCTGCGCGGCGGTGATGCCGCCGATGTCCCGGAAGAACTCGTCCTGCGCCTCGGTGCTGCCGGAGGCGCGCAGGATCACGATGCGGCCGTGGCCGGCGCGCTCGATCATCCAGCGGAACGCCGGGTAGGGCCAATCGCCGCCACCGACCAGCATCGCCCCGGCGCGGGTCGGCGCCGGCCGCGGCGCGGCGAGGTCGCCGATCGCGTAGTAGCGATAGCCGTCGCGGCGCGACTCGGTGGTGTCCGCGGCCAATGCGCTGGTGCAGCCAACGGCCAGGACAGCGCCGAGCACGCCTTGGCACAGCGTTCGAGCCAACACGGACCGGCGGGACCACAGGCGCATCGTTCGACTCCGGCTGGGTATGAAGGGCCAAGACGAACCAGCGCCGGCTTTCCCCCATGTCCGTTCGCAAATTCGCGCCCGCGCGCGCAATCCGCCGATCGGCTGCCGCGGCCGCTACGGAATGGACGTCGGAATCGGCTAAGGTCGGCGCATGAACGCTGCCCTCGACGCTTGGTTCGCCCGCGAGATCCTCGTGCACGAAGAGGCGCTGGTGCACGTGCTGCGGCGTTATTGGCCGCATCGCGACGACCTTCACGACCTGCGCCAGGAGGTCTACGTCCGCGTGTACGAGGCTGCCGGCAAGGCCTTGCCGACCCAGCCCAAGTCGTTCCTGTTCGCGACCGCGCGGCACCTTATGACCGACCGCCTGCGCCGCGGCAAGGTGGTGTCGATCGAGCCGGTGGGTGATTTCGAGGCTTTGAACGTCTTGATAGACGAGGTCTGTCCGGAGCGCCGGCTCGGCGCGCGGCAGATCCTCAAGCGTCTCGCCGAAGCCTTCGACCGTCTGCCCGATCGCTGCCGCGAGGTGGTGTGGCTGCGCCGGGTCGACGAGTTGTCGCAGAAGGAAGTGGCCGAGCGTCTGGGCATCAGCGAGAAGACCGTGGAGAAACAGATGGCCAAGGGGGTGCGTCTGATCGCCGAGTATTTCTACGGCGGCGAACCCTCGCGTGCGGACTTGCCGCGCAAGCCGCAGGCCGACAAGGAAACGGAACATGGCAAGCAGCAGACAGATTGAGCGCGACGCAGCGCAGTGGTTAGCCAGGCGCGAGGGGGGCGATTGGTCGGCGCTGGAACAGGCCGAGTTCGACGCCTGGCTTGCGGCCTCGACCGCGCACCGAGTCGCGTTCCTGCGTCTGGACGCGGCCTGGGCACAGAGCGACCGGCTCAAGGCGCTCGGCGCCGGGGCCGCTTCGGACGGCGTGCCGGCGCGTGGGCAATGGCTGCATTCGAGCTTCGATCTGCAGGCGCCGCGCGCCGAGTCGATGCCGGAACCGCCGGCGCCGGCATCGACCGGTCACGACGCCGCCGCGCTGGTGTTCGCGCCGCGCCGCTCGGTCGCGCGCGGCGGCCGTGGCCTGCGTTATGCGGGCGTCGCGATGCTGGCGTTGTTGGGCGTCGCCTCGTTCTGGGGTTGGCAGCGTCAGGCCGTGGTCGAACAGGCTTCCTACCGCACCGCGATGGGCGACCTCAGCGACGTCGCCCTGGCCGACGGCTCGCAGGCCACACTGAGCAGCGACAGCCGCATCGAGGTGGCCTTGTCGCGCAGCGAGCGTCATGTCGAACTGCAGCAGGGCGAGGCCTTCTTCGATGTCGCCAAGGACGCGCGGCGGCCGTTTGCGGTGGTGGCCGGCGGCCGTCGGGTGATCGCGGTCGGCACCCGCTTCTCGGTGCGCCGTGAGGGCGCCGACCTGCGCGTGGTCGTCACCGAAGGCACGGTGCGGCTCGAATCCGAGCCGGTCGGCGGCCGTCGCCAGCCGACCAGCGTATTGCCGGCTGGCAGCACCGCCTTCGCCAGCCGCAGCGGCGTGTTGGTGCGCATCGGTTCGGTCGAGGACGCCGAGCGCCAGGTCGATTGGCGTCGCGGCTATCTGGTGTTCCGCGACACGCCGTTGAGCGCAGCCGCGGCCGAATTCAACCGCTATAACGCCCGCAAGATCGTCATTGGCGATGCCGCCGCGGGCGAGCTGCGGGTCGGCGGCAACTTCCGCTGGTCCAACACCGAAGTGTTCGTGCGCCTGCTCGAACAGGTCACGCCGGTCCGCGTCGAGCACCACCCGGACCGCATCGTCCTGCACAGCCGCTAGCCGGCTCCGCGTCGGCAGGCCGCAGCGCGTGCGGGATTTGCCGGCTTCGTTCGTCCTGATATCCCGATGGGCGCTGCAAGGCGCCGATGGGGAGGGGAACCCGATGTCGCGAAGTGCGCGTGTGTGGTGGTTGAGTCTGGCCTGTTCGGCCGCGTTGTCCGCCCAGGCGCAAGTCGCGGCGAAGCGGGAGGCGATCGATATTCCGGCGGGGGAGCTGGTGTCGGCGCTGGATGTGCTGGCGAGGCAGTCGGGGGTGCAGTTCGTCTACCGCGCCGATCGTCTCAAGGGGTTGCGTACTCGGGGGGTGCAGGGCGCGATGTCGGCCGAGGCCGCGCTCGACCGCCTGCTGCTCGGCAGCGGTCATGTGGCGCGGCGCGATGCGTCGGGGGCGATGGTGATCGTCAAGGATCCGACGCCGCCGAAGCCGCGCAAGAAAACCTCGCTGGCGCCGAAGGGGAGCGGCGCCGACATCGTCGAAGCATCGCCGCCGTCGACGACCGAGCTGGAGGGCGTGCAGGTCACCGGCTCGCGCATTCCGCGCAGCCAGATCGAAGGCCCGGCGCCGATCACGGTGATGACCGCGCAGGAGATCAAGGCCAACGGCTTCACCACCGTGCCCGACGTGCTGCGGGCGATGACCCAGAACGGCGGCGAGACCCAGAGCCAACAGTCGGCCAGCGCCGCCGACTTCTCGCCGGGCGCGCAGCAGGTCGACCTGCGCGGGCTCGGTCCGAACCACACCCTGGTGCTGGTCAACGGCCGCCGCATCGCCGACTTTCCGATGCCGTTCAAGGGCCGCAGCAACTTCACCGACATCTCGAATATTCCGCTCGGCATGGTCGACCGGATCGAGATCCTGACCGGCAGCGCCTCGGCGATCTACGGCTCGGATGCGATCTCCGGCGTGGTCAATTTCATCCTCAAAAAGCGCGCCGACGGCACCACCGTCGACTTCCGCCTCGGCGACACGACGCGCGGTGGCGGCGAGTCGTTCAACCTCAGCGTCTCCAGCGGCTACGGCAACGATCGCTTCGACGCGGTCTACGGTTTCGAGCTGCAGGTGCAGAACCCGTTGTGGGCCTACGAGCGCTCGATCCAGGACTCGACCCGGGATGCGCCGACCGCGCGCATGCGCGCCGCGCGACGCGCCTTCCTGCGCACCAACTGGGACGACGAATACCTCGATCCCGGCGCCGCCTGCGGCCCCTTGGCCTCGCTCAACGGCGGCACCACCTACCGCGCCTCGCGTTCCGGCTGGGGGCCGGACGGCGAGGACGGCTACTACTGCGGCAGCGACGAGTCGATCGGCTACGGCACCATGATCAACAAGCGCGAAGGCCTCAATGCCTACGCCTCGTTGAGCTACGCCTTCGGCGACGCCAGCGAATGGTTCGCCGATGTGCAGTTGGGTTATCACGAACTGTCGATGTACCGCGACGTCACCGAATGGAGCTACCAGGCCCCCGACGGCAACGAGGCCGGCTATTTCCACAACCGCGCCACCGACCAGGTCGAGTATTGGCAGCGGCAGTTTTCGCCCGAGGAAATGGGCGGCCTGGACCGCGGCATGATCCGCAACCGGCAGCGTACTTTCAGCTTGGCCACCGGCTTCAAAGGCCGCTTCGGCGAGGCCTGGGACTGGGAAGCCGCGCTGAGCCATTCGCAGTACCAATCGACGATCGGTTGGCCGCAGATCGTCGCGTCCCGGGCCAACGATCTGTTCCTCGGGCCGCAGCTCGGCGTCGACGACGACGGCTTCGCGATCTTCGACGCCGACCCCGAGCGCCTGTACCGGCCGCTGAGCCGGCAGGAGTACGACGCCATCGGCGCGCGTTCGACCTATCGGCCGAAGTCGCGCACCGACGCGCTGTCGCTGACCCTGACCAATACCGAGCTGTTCGCCCTGCCGGCCGGTGCGGTCGGCTTCGCCGGCACGCTCGAACTCGGCAACCAAAGCTACGACCTGCGCCCCGACCCGCTCGCCACCGGCTATCACTACTACAGCTGGCGCGATTCGGACGGCCGCGGCAGCCGCGACCGCTGGGCTGCGGCGGGCGAGTTGCGCCTGCCCTTGCACGAGCGCTTGAACCTCAGCGTCGCCGGCCGCTACGACCAATACCGCTACGGCGGCCACGACATCGACAAGTTCACCTACAGTGCCGGCCTGGAATGGCGGCCGCTCGACTCCCTGCTGCTGCGCGGCTCCTACGGCACCGCGTTCCGCGCGCCGGACCTGCATTACGTGTTCGCCGGCGAAGGCAATCAGGAATCGAGCGGGATCGATTATTACCGTTGCCGCAGCGAAGAGCCCGACAGCGACCTCAACGATTGCTCGTACGCCGACGAAGGCCTGGTCGTCACCCGCAGCGGCAACCGCAAGCTGGAACCGGAAACCAGCACCTCGTGGACCGCCGGCGTGGTCTGGTCGCCGCGTCCGAATCTGGATTTCTCCGTCGACTACTTCGACATCGATCTGCGCGACCAGGTCCAGGACCTGCGTATCGACGACGTGCTGCGCGACGAAGCCGGTTGCCGCCTCGGCACGCGCGCCGACGGCAGCGCGGTCGATTCCGGCTCGCCGACCTGCGCCGATGCTTTGGCACGGATCCGGCGCTCCGGCGAAGGCAAGCTCTACGGCGTCTACGTCAACCCGATCAACATCGCCAGCGAACGCACCAGTGGCGTCGATTTCAGCACCCATTACCGCCTCGACACCGGCCTGGGCACCTTTCGCCTCGGCGCCAGCTACACCTGGGTGCGCGAGCACGAAAGCCAGCAGTACGCCGGCGACCGCGTCGAAGACCAGTTCGCGGTCAACAGCGGTTTCGACATCCCGCGCACCAAGGCCAGCGCCAGCGTGAGCTGGGAAAAGGAGCGCTGGTCGGCGACCGTGCACGGCGAACGCCTGGGCCGATTGCCGAGCGGGGATTCCTACAACGAGGTCTACGAGCCCGGCGGCGATGCCAGCGCCTGGATCGGCGCGACTTATCGCTACAACGCTTCGCTGCGCTACCGCTTCAGCGACCACGCCCAATTGTCGCTGGCGGTGACCAATCTGTTCGACAAGCTGCCGCCGAAGGATGCGACCTACAGCAGCTATCCGTATTACGACGTGTCCTGGTTCGATGCCGTCGGCCGCCAGGTCTTTCTGCAGTACACCCACAAATTTGGCGGCCGAGCTCTATAGGCCAACCCCGCGTCCCGCGGCAAGGATGGCCGCGGGACGATTTTCCATCGGCCGAATTCAGGCGGGCGCCTGCAACGACGTCAGCGCTGCGCGGTGCGCGCGACGACGAAGATGCGGCGGAACTCGAACCAGGTGGTGCCGTCGCTGCGCGGCGGATAGGCGCGGTCGAGCCGCGGCGCGAGCTCGCTGCGGAAGCGTTGCCAATCGGCGCCATTAAGCGCGGCCTGGATCGGTCGCAAGGCCGTGCCGCTGATCCATTCCAGCACTGCATCCGGGCCGGACAAGCGCTGCACGTAGGTGGTTTCCCAGGCATCGACTTCGCAGTCCTGCGTCGCCAGCAATTCGGCGTAGGCGCGCGGCGCATCGACCGCGCCGCCTTCGCGCAGCTCCACCGAGCCCAGCAGCGGCGCCCACGACGCGCTGGCCGCCAGCTCGCGCACCAAAGCGTGCGAGGGCGCATCGAAGTTGCCCGGCACCTGGATCGCCAACCACGCGCCGCCCGGCAGTTGACGCGCCCAACGTCGCAGCAACTCACGATGTTCGGGCACCCATTGCAGCACTGCGTTCGAGACCACCACGTCGGTGTCGGGCCGCGGCACCCAGTCGCGCACGTCGCGCAATTCGGCGGCGACGCCGGCGGCTTGCGCCGCCTGCACCATCTCCGGCGAGTTGTCGCTGGCTTCGAGCGCGGCCCTGGGCCAGCGTGCGGCCAAGGCACGGGTCAGATTGCCCGGGCCGCAGCCCAAGTCGACCACGCGGCGTGGGTGCTCGGCGCGCACGCGTTCGATCAGGTCGAAGAACGGCCGGCCGCGCAGATCGGCGAAGTCGAGGTATTTGTCGGGGTCCCACATGGCGAGCTCCGCGAACCGATGGTCGGTCTGTCTTGCTGGTCTTGCTTGTTCGTTTTGGGTGGTCCGCCTTCGTGCATGCGCGGCGCTGCGATCGGCCTGTGCGGTGGGCAGCTCGGCGTTGCAGTTCACGCTCAGCATTCCATCGCCGGCGTTAACGCGATGTTGAATCGTGTGGGCGATCACAACCCGAGCGTGAGCGACTAAGGCCTTCGGCAAGTCTATGAACGAACGGTCATAAACTTCGCCGCCGCATCGATTATGGTGCCGCGCACAGGGGGCTTCGTCCTGACCGGAGCCTTGCACCATGAGTACGAAACTTTCCGCGGACGCTACGACTCTGCCCTTGAGTTACTGGGCGTTGAACTATCGTCATGCGGCGTTCTATCGCGATGGCACCCGGTTCGAGGATTACGCACCGGCGATCTATCTCGGCATCACCGCGCAGATCGAGAATCCGGGCCTGGTCTTCGACGACGTGGTGCCCGAGCTGGAAGCGCGTTATCAGCAGATCTGTTCCGGATCGACGCTGTCCTGGTCGCAGGCCGCCTGTGCGGCGGAAGCGGCGTGGACGCGTGCGCGGATGATTTCCGGCGCGGCCCGCGCCGCGTTCGAATCCGAGCTCGCCCGGCGTCGCGCCGCCTGAGCCCGGCGATGCGCGCCCGCGGCCGTCGGCCCGGGCGCGCCGATTCTTTATTCGCTGCTTTTTCGCTCAGGCGCGCGCTTCGTACCAGCCCTTGCTGGCGTTGACGATCCGCACCACCGACAACATCACCGGCACTTCCACCAGCACGCCGACCACCGTCGCCAGCGCGGCGCCGGAGTGCACGCCGAACAGGCCGACCGCGGCAGCCACCGCCAGTTCGAAGAAATTGCTTGCGCCGATCAGCGCCGACGGGCCGGCGACGCTGTGCGCCACGCCCAACTTCCGATTGAGCAGATACGACAGGCCCGAAGTGAAATAGACCTGGATCAGGATCGGCACCGCCAGCATCGCGATGATCGCCGGCTGGGCCACGATCTGCCGGCCCTGGAAACCGAACAGCAGCACCAGCATCAGCAACAAGGCGGCCAGCGACAACGGCCCGAGACGATGCAGCAGCTTCTGCAAAGCCGCATCGCCGCCACGGCGCAGCACCGCCTTGCGCAGCAACACTGCGATCGCCACCGGCGCGACGATGTACAGCCCGACCGACAGCAGCAGGGTCGACCACGGCACCACGATCGACGACAGCCCCAGCAGCAGGCCGACGATCGGCGCGAACGCGACCACCATGATCAGATCGTTGAGCGCGACCTGGCTCAGGGTGAACTCCGGGTCGCCGTCGCACAGGTTGCTCCACACGAACACCATCGCCGTGCACGGTGCGGCTGCGAGCAGGATCAGGCCGGCGACGTAGGAATCGAGTTGCTCGACCGGCAGGCGGTCGGCGAAAGCGTGGCGGATGAAGAGCCACGCCAGCAGCGCCATCGAGAACGGTTTGACCGCCCAGTTCACGAACAGAGTCACGCCGATGCCGCGCCATTGCCGCCGCACCTGCGCCATCGCGGCGAAGTCGATCTTCAGCAGCATCGGCACGATCATCAGCCAGATCAGCGCCGCCACCGGCAGGTTGACCTTGGCGACCTCGGCCTCGCCGAGGGTCGCGAACAGGTCCGGCAGGGCGTAGCCGAGCGCGGTGCCGGCGACGATGCAGGCCAGCACCCACCAGGTCAGGTGGCGCTCGAACGCGCCCATGCGCTTGGACAACAGGGTCGGCGCGGCGGCTTGCGCGGCCGCGCTCATTCCTGCGCCTGCTTGGGGCTGGTGCAGCTGTCGGCCTGCGGATCGCAGCTGGCCGGCGCGCACTGCTGCGGCTGGCCGCCGCAGCAGTTGCGGGTCAGGAACTCGATCAGGCCGTTCATGGCGCCGAAGTCGGCCCGGTAGCAGATGTAGCGGCCCTGCGACTCGCCCTGGACCAGGCCGGCGGCGCTGAGTTCCTTGAGGTGGAAGGACAGGGTCGCGCCCGGCAGCGCCAGGGCCTCGGCGATCTCGCCGGCCATGCGCCCGGCCGGGCCGGCCTCGACCAGCAAACGGAAGATCGCCAGGCGGGTGGACTGGCCCAGGGCGGCGAGGGCGGTGGTGGCTTGATTGATTTCCATAATTCCAGAATAGTAGAAACAACAACCGACCTCAAGCCGAGCCGCCATGACCCACCTACCCAACCTCGTCAGTGCCGCCCTGGACCTGCCCGACCTCGGCAAACTCGCGCTCACCGGCGCGACCCACCCGCCGCGGATCCTGATCCTGTACGGCTCGCTGCGCCCGCAATCGTTCAGCCGCAAGGCCGCGCTGGAAGCCGAGCGCATCCTGCGCCACTTCGGCGCCGAGACCAGGGTGTTCGACCCGCACGATCTGCCGATCCTCGACAGCGTGAGCGCCGACCACCCCAAGGTGCGGCAACTGCGCGAGTGGTCGCTGTGGTCCGAGGGCCAGGTCTGGGTCAGCCCGGAGCGCCACGGCAGCCCGACCGCGGTGTTCAAGAACCAGATCGACTGGCTGCCGCTGGAAGAGGGCAGCGTGCGCCCGACCCAGGGCCGCACCCTCGCGGTCATGCAGGTCTGCGGCGGCTCGCAATCGTTCAACGTGGTCAACGCGCTGCGCGTGCTCGGCCGCTGGATGCGCATGATCACCATCCCGAACCAATCCTCGGTGCCGAAGGCCTGGCAGGAGTTCGACGAACAGGGGCGGATGAAACCCTCGCCGTATTACGATCGCATCGTCGACGTGATGGAAGAGCTGTTCAAGTTCACCCTGCTGGTGCGGGATCGCAGCGACTACCTCAGCAGCCGCTACAGCGAACGCAAGGGCGATCTCGCCGCGCAAACGCTGGCGGTGGCTTCCGGCGCGGTAGCGCTGCCTGGGAGCGCCGCTGCGGACGGCGCCGCGAACGATGCCGCGACTGAGGCTGCGAACGAGGCCGAAGCCGATACGAACACCGCAATCCACCCCAGCGCCGCTGCGCGCACGCCGTCGGCGTGCTGCGGCAGTGCCTGCGCCTCCAACGAGAGCTGAGCCATGGACATCACCATCTACCACAACCCCGCCTGCGGCACCTCGCGCAATACCCTGGCCTTGATCCGCCACGCCGGGATCGAGCCGACCGTGATCGAGTACCTGCAGGACCCGCCGTCGCGAGCGGCCCTGGTCGAACTGATCGCCGCGGCCGGCCTCAGCGTCCGCGAGGCCATGCGCCAGAACGTCGCGCCCTATGTCGAGCGCGGCCTCGACGATACGACGCTGTCGGACGATGCCCTGATCGAAGCGATGCTGCGCGATCCGATCCTGATCAATCGTCCGTTCGTGGTCAGCCCGCTCGGCGTGCGCCTGTGCCGTCCGTCCGAACTCGTGCTCGACCTGCTGCCGCCGATTACCCGGCCTTTCAGCAAGGAAGACGGCGAAGTCGTAATCGATGCCGATGGGCGCCGGGTGTCGTAGCCTCGCAGGCTGATCGGTCAAGATATGTTCGAACCTCCGCCCACCCGGAAACCACGATGACGCCCGCCATACGCCCGCTCGCCGCCGACGAAACCGCCGCCGTGCGCACCTTGTTGCTCGACAGCGGCCTGCCGGTCGACGATCTGGCCAGCGCAGCGATCGAGTTCCGCGTCGCGGTCGACGAAGACCAGGCGATGCTCGGCGTGGTCGGTATCGAGGTCTTTGACGAGGCCGGCCTGCTGCGCTCCCTCGCGGTCGAGCCGCGGGCCCGCCATCGCGGCATCGGCCACGCCCTGGCTTCGTCGCTGGAAGCCGATGCGCGCGCGCGCGGCTTGCGACAGCTGGTGCTGCTGACCCAGACCGCCGAAGCCTTCTTCGCCCGCCGCGGCTACACCGTCATCGACCGGGCCGCCGCCCCGGCCGGCCTCCAGCGCAGCGCGGAATTCCGCTCGCTGTGCCCGGCCTCGGCGGTGTGCATGCGTTTGCTGCTGGAGCCGGCGCGGGTTGGTTGACGCCATGCGTCGGTACCGCGCTGCAGGCAGGACGGTATATGCCCTCGCACCGGCGTCCGCATCCTGCCGCGGACCGCGTTAATCGAATGGGGCAGAACTGGAGACGGATCTCGGATATGGCGGGTTTGGAGCTATTGGAATCGCCGCGGGCTGCGGCGGTGAGCGGGCCTTTGGCAGAAACGTCGGTGTTGCAGCAGCCATCGGCCGATGACGGATCGGCGCTTGGCGGACCGGCGCTCGGATCGGAAGCGGCCGGTGCCGAAGTAACGGCGCTATTGCAGCGTTGGGGGGCGGGCGATGCCACGGCGCTCGATGCTTTGCTGCCCTTGGTCTATGCCGATCTGCGCGGGATCGCGCGACGCGAGCTGTATGGCCATCGCGGTCACGACACGTTGCAGCCGACGGCGTTGGTCAACGATGTGTTCGTGCGCCTACTCGGCAGCGATCGACCGCAGTGCCTGGGCAGCCGCGCGCACCTGTTCAATACCGCGGCGCGGATCATGCGGCAGTTGTTGGTCGACCGCGCCAGGCGCGCAGCGTGCGACAAGCACGGTGGCGCCTGGAAGCGCGACGATTTCGCCTGTGCGCTCGATCTGCCGATCCCGGAGTGCACTGTGCTGCCGGAGCTCGACGCGGCCTTGGACGAGTTGGCCAGGCTCGATGAGCGCATGGCCAAGGTCGTCGAACTGCGCTATTTCACCGGGCTCAGCGTGGCCGAAGTCGCGCGTTTGCTCGAGGTCGAGGAGCGCACGGTCTATCGCGACTGGGCCGCGGCCCGCGCCTGGCTGCGCGACCGTCTGTCCGAGTGATGGCAGGTTGAGGCGGCGCTTCGCGTTGTCTTCTGCGACCCAAGCCAGAGCTTCCGCATGACCTACAACGAATCGTCGTTCGAACGCCGCGCCCTGCAGTTGTTCCGTGGAGTGCTCGACGCTTCTCCCGCGGAACGCGAGCGCTTGCTCGGGCAGGCCTGTGCAGGCGACGAGGCGCTGCAGGCGCGGGTGCGGGCGCTGCTGGCGCAGGTCGAGGAGTCGCAGACCGGTTTCGATCCGGGTGCGGCATCGCCGCAAGGCGACGCGACGGGATTGCAGATCGGGGCCTACCGATTGCTCGAGCGGATCGGCCGTGGCGGCATGGGCGAGGTGTTCCGCGCCGCGCGCTGCGACGGCGCGTACGAGCGCGAGGTCGCGCTGAAACGCATCTGGAGCGGTTTTGCGCCGCTGGGGGCGGCGCCGTCGACCGAACGTTTCCTACGCGAACGGCAGGCGCTGGCACGGCTGCAGCACACGGGCATCGCCCAGTTGTACGACGGTGGCGTCACCGAGGCCGGTCAGCCGTGGTTCGCGATGGAGCTCGTTCGCGGCGAACCGATCACCCGCTGGTGCGCGGCGCGCGCGGCGACGATCGAGCATCGGGTCGAACTCATGCAGCAGGTTTGCGCGGCGGTCGACTTCGCCCACCGCGCCTTGATCGTGCATCGCGACCTCAAGCCGGCGAACGTGCTGGTCGACGAGGCCGGCCAGGCCAAGCTGCTCGACTTCGGTATCGCCAAATGGCTCGACGAGGCCGATCCCAACCAGGACCCAGCCCAGACCCAGACCCTGGCGATGACGCCGGCCTGGGCCGCGCCGGAGCAGCGCGAGGGCCGCGCGGTCACCACCGCGACCGATGTCTATCAACTGGGCATGCTGCTGCGGGTGTTGCTGTCCGACGATCTGCCGGCGCTCGGGCAGGCGCCGACGCGGCTCGCGGCTGCCTACGAGGCGCTGTGCAGGCGGGATGCCACGGCGGCGCAGCGGATCGCGCACGAGCGGGCGACCACGCCGGAACGGTTGCTGGCGCGCTTGCGCGGCGATCTCGACTGCATCGTGGCCCAAGCGACCGCGCAGGCGCCGCCGCAGCGCTATCGCAGCGCCGCGGCCCTGGCCGACGACCTGCACCGCTGGTTGGAGAAGCGCCCGGTGCACGCGCGCGGCGACGACCGTGCCTATCGGTGGCGGCGCGCGGCGCAGCGGCACTGGCCGGCCTTGACCACTGCGGCGGCGGCGCTGGTCCTGGCCAGCGGCATGGCCTTCTATCACTTCGCCCGGCTCGGCGACGAACTGCAACGTACCCGCGTCGCTCGCGACGAGGCCACCGCGGCGCAGGCCAAGGCCGAGGCGCAGCGCGGCCAGGCCGAAGCGACCGCCGAGTACTTCGTGGATCTGTTCAAACAGGCGCGGCCACGCGAGACCACCAGCGGCGAAGTCTCGGCGCGGGCCCTGATGGCGGCCAGCCTCGACGAGTTGCTGGCCGATCGTAAGCGCGACCCGCTGGTGCGTGCCTCGTTGTTGGCCGCGAATGCGCGCGCATCGGCTTATCTGGGCCGCGACCGGGATGCCGACCGGGCCGCGGCGGCGGCCATCGCGTTGTGGCAGGCGCATCCGCAGGCGGATCGGGAAACCCTGGCCAAGACCCGGTTGCTCAGGGCCGGGTATCTGCACCATCTGCAACGGCCGGAAGAAGCGCAGCGCGAATTGGATCAAGCCATTGCGCTGGCCGCGCGCATCGCGCCGCGCGATCCCGACCTGCGGACCAGCCTGCAACTGTGGCGCGCCAACCTGGCCGGCGAGCGCGAAGACGCCGCGACGATACGCGACGCCTACGAGCAGGTGCTGCGCTTGACCGAGCATTCGCTGCAGCGCAGTTTGGCCTGTCGTTCGCACTACGCCGGGCTAGGCAACCTGGCCATGCTCGATATCGACGAGGGTCGTCCGGCCGATGCCGAACGGCGTCTGCGCCGCGCGCTGGCCATGATCGGCCCCTGCGGCATCCGCGACCAGGCCGACGGTCTCATACTGCGCCGCGTCCTTGCCGTCGCCTTGATCGATCAGGCGCGGTTGGGCGAAGCGCGAACCCTGATGGCTACCGCGCTCGAAGAGTCGCGTGCGCATTTCGGCGCGACCGATTCGTTCCTCGCCCACGCCTTGTTCGTGCAGGCCTTGCTCGAAGTAATCGAGCGGCGGCCGGCGGCGGCGCAGAAGCTGCTGGCCGAGGTCGCGCGTATCGACGATGCGATGCTGCCGCCTGCCAGCCCGATGCGCTATTCCCGCACCGGGCTGGGGGCGCTCTCGCTGATTGCACAGGCCGATCATGTCGCCGCCGACAAAAGCGCAATGGATGCCGCGCTGCGCGGTGCGGTGAAGGCGCTGCGACCGATCGTCCACGCCGACGGTAGCGCGTTGCGCTCGGGTTCGCTCAACGAGCGCGCCAGCGGGCGTTTCCACGCTCTGGCACTGGCCTATGCGCAATGCCGGCTCGATGCGTCGAGCGGCAACCGCGAGGCCTTCGTAGTGGCGCGTGCCGCCGCCGGCACCATGCGCCCATGGCGTACCCGCATCAGCCGCGACTGGGGCCAGCGCTGCGGCGTGTGAGGGCGAGGCGCCCGGGTGCACCGGACGCTCGATTCGGCATCGTCGTCCGGATGCCCCGCTGACCCCGCTGCAAGCGTACGCCTGCCGGGTCTATCCCTTGCGCCATTCCCACCCGGCGCAGGTGCGGCCGGACCGCGCCCGGTGGAAGTGCGGCGGGCGAGACCGCGCCGTCCCGATGCGGCGGTGGGTCGGGCGACAACCGCCATGTCAGGTTCCGCAGCCTCCTCTCGTACCCCTGTATGCCACCCACGTGGCATCCCTCGCTCAGGTATCGGGTCGTAACGGACTGCGACGACGCAACGGCAACGCATTCGCATCGAACACCGCTGCCTTCCATCAGGAGTTTCACCATGCAACTCATCTTCCATCGCAAACCGGGGCGGCGCCTGCCGCTGCTGTCGACCGCGATCGGCGCGCTGTCGCTCGCTTTCGCCGCGACCGCAATACCTGCTACGGCAGCGACCGCAGCCGGCCCGGCGTCGGTCGTGCAAGGCCGCACCAACACGCTTGCCTCGTTCAGCCCGACCGTCTATTCCGACGGCCTGCAGCGCCAGTACCTGGTCAAGAACGGCCGCGTCTACAAGCGCACCGAACCCAACTGGAACACCTGGGAGAACATCACCGCGGCCTTCAATACCGTTCGGCAGGGCATCGGCGAGATCACCGCGTTCGACGTCGAGCTGTACCGCGACGGCCTGCACCGGCAGTTCCTGACCCGCGGCGGCCATGTCTACCGGCGCATCCAGACCGGCGTCGACCAGTGGGGCGCCTGGGAAAACATCGACGCGGCGTTCCCGGGCACGGGCAGCGCGCCGATCAGCTCGTTCTCGGTGGCGGTGTACGCCGATGGCCTGCAGCGTCAGTTCGTGGTGCGCGGCGGTCAGGTGTTCCGCCGCACCCAGACCGCGAGCGGCGGCTGGCCGGCGTGGGAAGAGATCACCTCGGTGTTCTCGGGTGTCGGCGGTTCCGAGTCGACCATCACCGCCTTCCACGTTGCGCTCTACAGCGACGGCAAGCTGCGCCAGTTCCTGACCCGCGGCGACCTGGTCTACCGGCGCACCGAGCCGAACTGGAACACTTGGGAAGACGTTTCCTCGCTCTTCGATGGCGTCGGCCGCTCCAGCGACCCGCGCGTCGACGAGCCGATCCATAAGCGGGTCATGGTGATCGAATTCAATCCGACCATCCGGAGCATGAACCATCAGCGCCTGAGCCAGGCGAAAGGCTGGTACGACCCGCGGGTGCTGGAGCAGCAGTACATCCAGTTCCTCGAACAGGCCAGCAGCCAAGTGGTGCAGTACTCCATCGCCGAGCACGTATTCGTCGATGCGTTCACGCCGCGCACGCAGAACCCGATCTATGACGAAGCTACCTATCTGGGGTGTCTGGCCGACGAGCCCGACACCTGCCCGCTGGAGAACGACTTCGACTACGTCAGCGTGCTGCGCCAGTACGGCGTGTGCGAGAAGGCCAATGCCGGCGAGATCGACGAGCTGTGGCTGTGGGGCGGGCCGTACTTCGGCTACTTCGAAGCCAATATGGCCGGCCCCGGTGCGTTCCCGACCAACGGCGATCCGATTCCCGTCGAACTCACCACTTGCCAGGTCAAGCTCAACATCATGGGCTTCAACTACGAGCGCGAGCCGGAGCGGATGCTGGAAGACATGGGGCATCGCGTCGAAGGCACCATGAGGCATCGCTTCGGCCGTTGGGCGAACAGTCCGCCGGCGCCGCCGCCGGCGATGTTCCCGCCCGATGCCAACCTGCTCGAACGCTTCACCGCACGCGGCTTCGATGCCACCACCGCGGCTTGCGGCAACATCCACGGCAGCCTCAACACTCCGCAATACGATCCGGGCAACCGTTGGGGTTACGACTTCACCAACGGCCATTACGAGTACAACACCTGCGACGACTGGGAGAACTATCCGAACCTGAGCCCCGGTGCGACCACGCTCAACAACTGCACCAAGTGGGGAGGCCCGCGTTGCACCTTCCCGGACGGCTACCGCGCGGCCGACCGAGGCTGGCATCTGTACTGGCTCGGCAAGGTGCCGAATTTCGTCGGCCGGCACCTCAACGTGCAGAACAACTGGTGGTGGTACGTGATGGACTGGGACGTGGTGGCGCCATAAGCGCGACACCTGGGTGCGACATCGAAGCGACGGGCGGGGCGAGAGCCTCGCCCGTTCTTCGTTACGGCAGTCGCCATCGCTTGCGCAAGCTTCAATCCGTCGATCGGTCGACCAGCGCCGCCAGCTTCTTCGGCGCCAGCACGCAATAACTTTCGGTCAGCAGGTCGGCGACTTCGTCCCAATCGGTGGCGCCGTCGAGGATCATGCCGACGATGTTGGGAAACCATACCGGCCGGAAGAACGGCGCACGTTTGAAGCGCGGCGCATCGGCGCGCGGCAACGGCAAACGGAAGGTCAGCAGCGTCGCCGGCCCTTGCGTGCCCGCGGCCTGCACATAGGCCGGCGGCCAAGCTGCGGCGATCGTCAGCACGTGGGCGAAGTTCTTCTTGCCGATCATCCAGCGTGTGCCGACCCAGGCCCGCTCTTCATGGGCCTCGGGCAGGCCGAGGCAGATCGAAGAGAGTCGGGCGACGATCTCGGCAGAGACATTGGGGTGGTCGGCCATGGCTCGGTCCAGCGCGGCGGAGGCGCATCGGAGTGTGCCAGTTCCGCCGCAAAGCCGGCCACCTACCGCGCCTTCAGCCGTAAACGATCGCCACGACCCCGTTCGGGTTGGAGATCTGGTCCACCATCACCCCGGTGACCTTGCCCTCATAGAACACCTCGCGCAGCGGCGCGTGATTGCGGTCGTCGATACCGGGCGCGATGCCCCGGTCCTGGGCGTAGTACTGGCAGTACATGGGCGGCGGATCGTCGTTCTTGCGCTGCGTGGTCACCGCGATGTAGAAGCCTTCCAGCGATTGATAGCCCACGCCGCCGAACACGGTGAAACCGACGCAGTCGTAGTTCTTCTTGTCGACCGGGTTCATGATCGACTTGGCCGCCGGGATCGTCGCCGACAGCGGCAGCATGTTGGGCAGGCCGTTCGGGCCGAAGCGGAACTCGATGTTCTCCAGGTCGGTGGCTGCGGTGTTGAACAGCACGCCTTGCAGATGCAGCTTGATGTCGAAAATTTCGATCAGGTCCAGTACCAGGGTGTACAGGCTGATGCCGATGCCGATTTCGGTCGACGCCGCGCCGGCGATGCCTTCGATCATGTCGGTGGCGAATTTGTTGATCGGGTCGTCGGGGTCGTTGGGGTTGCCGGGGACCTCGGGCAGAGTGAATTCCCGGGTCGAGATGATGCCGGTCGCGTCCTGGTAAGCCCGCAGCAGAGCCATCATGTCCGCGTGCGGCCGCAGCCCCTCCTTGAACGCCTCGTGCGCTGCGGTCATGTTGGCGAGGAAGGTCGTCACCGCGCCGGGTGCGGTGTGCGGATTCTTCAAGCCTTCGCTGAGCGCCTTGAAGGCCGCGCTGTCCTTTCGGACCCAGGTGACGTGCGAGTACTGGCAATCCGGATAGCTCATGGTCGTGTCCTTCTGGGTGATGGCAGGGCGAGGCAAAGCGCTCGACGCGTTGCGCGCGAGCGCGGCGGCTGACGGAGTCGGATCTGAACCTTGTCGCCGCGCGTATCAGCGGTGTCCTCGCGCGGTAGCTCGGCCTTCGTCGCCCCGGATAAACGCTCCCCAACGTTTCCAACAGGCAGGCAGCACGGCTTCGTGCGGGTTAACGGGGCGGGCCGGAGCAAGCGGCCAATCGGGCCATGCCCCGAACGCGGCTGCACCGGAATGGGCCTGCCTCGCTACGCTTATCGGGGCTCTTGCCGACGGCGCCGCTGCTTTGCACTAGTATGGTGCAATGCCCTCTGATCCCCTGCCCGCGCCGGACCTCAGCCTCGACAGCCTGACCACGCCGATGGCCTGGAGCGACGCGGCCGGGGCGATCGTCGGCTGCAATACCGCGTTCTCGCGCTGGTTCGGGATCGGGGCGCGGCGCCTGCTGGGCTGGACCCTGGCCGGGCTGGATGCCGGCGACGGCCGTTTGGCCCTGGCCCTGACCCGTCAGGGCGGCGACGAGGCGCCGCTGCGGATGCGGCGCATGCGCCTGCGTTATGCCGACGGCGAGGATCGCTTCGCCGACCTGTGGCTGAGCCGTCGCGACGACGGCGGCTGGCTGCTCGAGGCGCACCCGGTCGATGAGTTTCCGGGCGACGACCCGGCGCTGCTGCTGCCGTCGGCGCTGTCGGCCTCGTTGAAGGGGCTGGCGCACGAACTGCGCAATCCTCTGGCCGGGCTCAAAGGCGCTTCGCAATTGCTGGCGCGCCGGGCCGAAGACAGCGAATCGCGCGAGTTGATCGAGCTGATCGACAGCGAAGTCGAACGCCTGACCGAACTGGTCGACCGCTTGCTGACCCCGGCGCCGCCGCGGCCGCATGCCTTGCTCAACATCCATGCCGTGCTCGAACGCGTGCTGCGCCTGGCCGAAGCCGATGCCGGCTGGGCGGTGCGGTTGGTGCGCGACTACGACCCCAGCCTGCCCGAGTTCGCCGGCGATGCCGACCGCCTGATGCAGGCGGTGTGGAACCTGGTGCGCAACGCGATCGAGGCCAAGGCGACCCACGTCAATCTGCGCACCCGCATCGAACGCGGGGTGCGCATCGCCGACACCGTGCATCCGATCGCGCTGCGCCTGGAAATCATCGACGACGGCCACGGCGTGCCCGACGAACTGGCCGAGCAGTTGTTCCTGCCGCTGGTGTCGGGCCGCGCCGAAGGCAGCGGCCTGGGCCTGGCGCTGGCCCAGCAGGTCTCGCGCGAGCACCGCGGTTCGCTGGCCTACCGTTCGCGCCCGGGCCATACCGTATTCACGCTGTTGTTGCCGATGCAGATCGAAGCCGAAGAGGAGGCGACATGAGCGCTGCACGCATCTGGGTCGTCGACGACGATCGTTCGGTCCGCTTCGTCCTGTCGACGGCCTTGCGCCAGGCCGGCTACGACGTGGACGGGTTCGAGAACGCCGGCGATGCGCTCGATGCATTGGAACAACGCGGCGTGCCCGATCTGTTGTTCACCGATGTGCGCATGCCCGGCGACGGCGGCCTGGTGTTGCTGGAGAAGCTCAAGGCGCGCGCGCCGTCGTTGCCGGTGGTGGTAATGAGCGCCTACACCGATGTCGCCAGCACCGCCGGTGCGTTTCGCGGCGGCGCCCAGGAATTCCTGTCCAAGCCCTTCGACCTCGACGATGCGGTGGCCCTGGCCGCGCGCACGCTGGCGGCGAGCGAGCCGCAGGAGCAGGCCAGCGTGGTCGCCGACGGCGCTGCCGACGACAGCCTGATCGGCGACACGCCGGCGATGCTGACCTTGTTCCGCGCGATCGGCCGCCTGGCCCAGGCACCGTTGTCGGTGCTGATCACCGGCGAGACCGGCACCGGCAAGGAATTGGTCGCGCGCGCGCTGCACCGCGAGTCGCCGCGTGCGGCGCGGCCGTTCGTCGCGCTCAACACCGCGGCGATCCCGGCCGAGTTGCTCGAAAGCGAGTTGTTCGGCCACGAGGCCGGCGCTTTCACCGGTGCGCAGCGCCGCCATGTCGGACGCTTCGAGCAGGCCCATGGCGGCAGTCTGTTTCTCGACGAAATCGGCGATATGCCCTTGCCCTTGCAGACGCGCTTGCTGCGCGTGCTGGCCGAGGGCGAATTCTTCCGTGTCGGCGGGCGCGAGCTGATCCGCGTCGACGTGCGGGTGATCGCAGCGACGCATCAGGACTTGGAGACCTTGGTCGCACAGGGGCGCTTCCGTGCTGACCTGTTGCACCGCCTCGACGTGGTGCGGCTGCGCTTGCCGCCCTTGCGCGAGCGTCGCGCCGACGTGCCGCAACTGGCCGAGCGCTTCCTGGCGTCGGCGGCGGTACGTTTCGCCGCGCCGGCCAAGCGGCTGTCCAAGCCGGCGTTGGAGCGCTTGATGGCGCACGACTGGCCCGGCAATGTGCGCGAGCTCGAGAACGTGTGCTGGCGCTTGGCGGCCTTGGCGCCCGGCGAGACCATCACCCGGCAGGACATGGACGACGTGCTCGGTGCGTCGACGCAGACGGCCGCCAGCGCTACCGAATGGGAGGCGCAGTTGTCGAGTTGGGCGCGCGCGCAACTCGCCGAAGGCCGCGCCAACCTGCACGCCGATGCGCGCGAGCGTTTCGACCGCGCCTTGCTGGAAGCCGCGCTCGAACACACCGGCGGGCGGCGCACCGAAGCGGCGACGCGGCTCGGCCTGGGGCGCAATACCTTGACGCGCAAACTGGGGCCCGGGCGTCGCGGCGGTTGAGTGACCGGGTTTTCGCTTCCGTTCCAGACGGTGTCGGGCCTGCAAGGCGGCGATGCGTCGCGCTTGCGTGCGCACGAACATGCCGTGGTTGGCGGAATGCGATCGCGGGCCGCGCCCGCGCGATATTCATGCCCATAATCGCTCATGCCCCCTGCGATGCCGGCGGTGCGGCGGCGCGTTTCACTCGCGCTGAACCTGCACCGGGCTAGCGTCGAATCACCTTCTACCGTGCGCCGTCGCCGGCGCCGACGACAGGAGTCCCGCATGAACCCGATCCTTCGCAGCGTATCCATCGCCACCGCCGTGCTCGCGCTCGCCGCCTGCGGCGGACAGACGACGCGGCCGACGCCGCCCAAGCCCGTGGGCCCCAAGCCGGTGTCCACGGCGCAGGCCGGGCAGGTCATCCTCGCTTCGGCCTCGGGCAGCCTGGTCAGCGGCAAGCTGGCGTTGCGGCCGATGGGCGACGGCGTGCATTTCACCGGCGAGATCGGCGGCCTCACGCCGAACAGCTCGCATGCGATCCACGTCCACGAGAAAGGCGACTGCAGCGCGGCCGATGCCAGCAGCGCCGGCGGCCACTTCAATCCGGTCGGCCAGCCGCACGGGCAGGTCGATCACGGTCCCCACCATGCCGGCGACATGAACAACATCGTCGCCGATGCCGAAGGCGTGGCCAAGGTCGACGTGCATGCCAGCGGCGTGACCCTCGGCGGCGGCGCCATGAACGATGTCGGCGGCCGCGCGGTCATCGTGCACGCCTCGGCCGACGACTACCGCAGCCAGCCGGCCGGCAATGCCGGCGCGCGCCTGGCCTGCGGCGTAATCAAGATCCTGCGCTGACCCCAGCGCCGCGAAGGCGAAGCATGGCGCCCCAGGTGGGCGCCGTCGCTTTATCCTGTGCGCTCTGCCCTTGCGAAGCTCCGTCATGACCCGCCTGCGTATCCGCGATGCCGTTCCGACCGACCGCGACCTCATCGCCGAGTGGATGATCGCGATGGCCTGGGAGACCGAGCACAAGCGCCTCGATCCGGATACCGTGCACGCCGGGGTCGCCAACGGCCTGGCCGACGCGGCCAAGGCGCGCTACTTCATTGCCATGCGCGAAGCCGATGTCGGCGGCCACGAAACCATCGCGGTGCCGGCCGGCACCCTGATGCTGACCCACGAGTGGAGCGACTGGCGCAACGGCGACTGGTGGTGGATCCAGAGCGTCTACGTGGCCCAGGAGCATCGCCGCCAGGGCGTCTATAACGCTTTGCACAGCCACGTCGCCGCGCTCGCCCAGGCGACCCCGGGCGTGGTCGGCCTGCGCCTGTATGTCGAACGCGCCAATGCCAATGCCCAGCAGACCTATGCGGCGATGGGCATGGTCGATGCGGGCTACGACATCTACGAACAGCACACCTGATGCGGTGTTGAGCGTGGGGCCTGTTTGCCTGCGTTCGTGCAGCAAGAGCAAATCCCCCACGTCCGCTGCGCGGCCGTTCGCCCCCTTCGCAAAGGGGGCAACAGCGAAAGCTGCGTCGGTAACGGCAGGTCTGTCCTGGTGGCGGTGTGGTAGTCATCGCCCTCCCCAGCGCCGATGGCGATGCCGTCGAACCGCCCCGCGCTGCTTTGCGCGACCACCGATTCGCTCCCCCCTTTGAAGAAGGGGGGCAGGGGGGATTTGCTCTTCGTGCGGCGGTGAGGCGCTGCATCCGTGCCGCGGTCTTCTCGCGGCCGCACTTGGAGCAAGAGCAGTCCCCCACGTCCGCTGCGCGGCCGTTCGCCCCCTTTTCAAAGGGGGCAACAACGGATGCGGCTATCCGTGGTTCAAAGCTGGTTGGCTTCGCTCTCGCCGTCGCAATGCACGAACGTCACCGGCACCGCGTGGGCGCCCAGTACGGCCGAGATCTGCCGCAGCCGCGCTTCGAAATGCTGATAGCGGCGATTGAGCTTGTCGCGGCATTCGTCGGTGTTGCACGGCGCTTCGGGCGCATAGCGCGCATGCCAGGCGGTCGGCGAGAACAGGGCGATGCGCGCCTCGCCTTCGCTGTAGTGGATCAGCGGTTCCGGACGGGCGTCCAGCCATTCCTCGCCGTCGGGCTGGAGTAGGGCGGTTTCGAGCAGCGGCCACAGCGGGCCGAGGCCGGCGTGTTCGTACTGCATGGCCATCATCGCGGCCAGGTCGTGCACGGTCAGGTAGCGGGCGTGCTCGACCTGCAGGCCGAACGCGGCCTGCGCCGCCAGCGCGGTGCCGGCGCCGGCCATGCCGCGCTCGAGCAGGCTGGATTCGAGGATCTCGCCGACGCGGGCGACGACGTCGGCCTCGCCGCTGAGGACGAACGGCACCAGCCGCAGCGGACCGCCGGCGAAGTCGGGCGAGGGCGCCAGGGCGCCGGGCAGGCGTTCGTCGTGGGCGCCGAAGGCGATCACCCGCGCGGCCGAGGCAGCGGCGCGGTCGCGTGGCGCGTTGGCGGCCAGTTGGTCGAGTTCGCGGTGCAAGGGCCAGCCCGGGCGCAGCAGTTCGACCGGGTCGTAGTGCGCGCCGACAGTGATCAGGTCCAGGCCGCCGGCTTCGGCGGCGAACGTAGCCAGGTCGCGCGCGATCTTCTCCGACAGCGCCCCGGCATCCTGGAGCGGCAGGGCATTGCGGTCGACCGCGGCGTCGCCCTTGAGCTCCAGCGCGAGAGCGCCGAGGACGTGCAGGGGCGCGGACGGAGCGCTGGCGGGAGAGCTGGCTGAGGTCATGATCACCGAGGATACGCTGGCGTTTGGTAGAGCGCGTGTGCAGCGCTACACTGGGCGCCATTATGCCCGCTCCGCTGCGGCGGGTCGGTTCGAAACTCCCTGTGAGGTGTACCGATGCGTCAAAACCGTCCCGTCGCCGTGCTCGGTGGCGTGCGTATTCCGTTCTGCCGCCAGAACACCGCCTATGCGGATGTCGGCAACCTCGGCATGTCGGTGCGCACCCTCGGCGCGTTGGTCGAAAAGTTCGGCTTGCACGGGCAGCAGCTCGGCGAAGTGGCGATGGGCGCGGTCATCAAGCACAGCAGCGACTGGAACCTCGGTCGCGAGGCGGCGCTGTCGTCGGGGCTGTCGCCGCTGACCCCCGGCATCACCCTGCAGCGCGCCTGCGGCACCTCGCTGGACTCGATCATCACCGTCGCCAACAAGATCGCCCTGGGGCAGATCGACGTCGGCATCGGCGGCGGTTCCGACACCACCTCGGACGTGCCGATCGTCTATGGCAAGAGCCTGCGCCGGCGTCTGCTGGAAGCCGCGCGCGCGCGCAGCACCAAGGAAAAGCTGGCCGCGTTCAAGGGCTTCAGCCTGCGCGAGCTCAAGCCCGAGTTCCCCGGCGTGGCCGAGCCGCGCACCGGCAAGAGCATGGGCGAGCACTGCGAGGACATGGCCAAGCAGTGGAACATCTCGCGCGATTCGCAGGACGAGTGGGCGTTGTCCTCGCACCAGAAGCTCGCCGCCGCCTACGAGCGCGGCTTCTTCGAAGACCTGGTGGTGAGCTTCCGCGGCGTGTCGCGCGACAATAACCTGCGCGCCGACAGCAGCCTGGAAAAGCTCGCGACCCTGAAGCCGGCGTTCGACAAGACCTCCGGCCGCGGCACTCTGACCGCAGCGAATTCCACGCCGCTGACCGATGGTGCGGCGGCCTGTCTGCTGGCGTCGGAAGAGTGGGCGCAGGCGCATAACCACGAAGTGCTGTGCTACCTGCGCGACGCGCAGGTCGCCGCGGTCGATTTCGTTCACGGCGAGGGCCTGCTGATGGCCCCGACCGTGGCCGTGCCGGAGATGCTCAAGCGCAACGGCCTGAACCTGCAGGATTTCGACTTCTACGAGATCCACGAAGCCTTCGCCGCCCAGGTGCTGTGCACCCTGCGCGCCTGGGAGAGCGAGGACTACTGCAAGACCCGCCTCGGCCTGGACGCGCCGCTGGGCCGGATCGACCCGGCCAAGATTAACCCCAACGGTTCCTCGCTGGCGGCGGGTCACCCGTTCGCCGCGACCGGTGCGCGCGTGGTCGCCACGGCCGCCAAGGAGCTCAAACAGCGCGGCGGCGGCCGCTGCCTGATTTCGATCTGCACCGCCGGTGGGATGGGCGTGGTGGCGATTCTGGAGCGTTGATGGGGTGGGGCTGCTGCCTGCGGCCCCTCGCCCTAATCCTTCCCGACTTTGCATGTCCTTCTGTCGTCGGCAGAGGGGCTGTGATTTTCTTTGCCGCTCTGCCGCTCTGCCGCTCTGCCGCTCTGCCGCTCTGCCGCTTTTTGCTTTGTCGCTTTGCCGGTCAACCGTAGACCCGAAGGGCGGCCCGCATGGATGCGGGCCGTTTTTCATCGGGACAAGGATGTCCCGTATG
>NZ_JMTZ01000032.1 GCF_000731095.1 Lysobacter antibioticus
GAAAACGGCGCACGTCCTGTGCGCCGCCCTCCGGGTCTCCACTTGACCGGTAAAGCCGCAAAGCAGATCAAAATCACGGCAACGGCAACGGTAACGGCAACTCCACAGCCCCTTTTCAAAGGGGGCACACGCGCGGCTCAGTACAAATCGATCGGATCGACGTCCAAAGACCAGCGCACCTTGCGCGCTTCCGGGCAGGCGTAGATCGCCGGCAGGGCGGCGTCGAGCGCGGCGTGCAGATGGCGCCGCTCCAGCGCGGTCAGGATCAGCTGCGCGCGTTGGTAACCGGCGCGGCGCGGCATCGGCGCCGGCAAGGGGCCGTTGATCTCCAGGGCGGGGCGCTGTCCCGGTGCGGGGCGCCGGCGCGGGTCGGCGAAGGCATCGATCTCGCGCCGTGCCTTGCCCAGGAACGCATTGGCGACGTCGACCTCCTGCGCTTCGGCGCGCAGCAGGGCCATGTGCGCGAACGGCGGAAAATCGGCGGCTTCGCGTTGCGCGAGCTCGGTTTCGGCGAACGCGGCATAGCCGCCGGTCAACAGCGTATGCAGCAGCGGATGCTCGGGATGGTGAGTCTGCAACAGCACTTGCCCGAGTTTGTCGGCGCGGCCGGCGCGGCCGGCCACCTGGATCAATAGTTGGGCGAGTTTTTCCGGCGCGCGGAAGTCGGCGCTGAACAAGCCTTCGTCGATGCCGACCACCGCGACCAGGGTCAGGTTCGGCAGGTCGTGGCCCTTGGCGAGCATCTGCGTGCCGACCAGGATGCCGGGCGCGGTGCCGAACTCGGCCAAATGCTGTTCGAGCGCGTCGCGGCGCTGAGTGGTGCCGCGGTCGATGCGGCGCACGGGGTAATCGGGGAAGCGCGCGCTCAGGGACTCTTCGATGCGTTCGGTGCCGGCGCCCTGCGATTGCAGGGCCAGGCCGCCGCAGTCGGGGCAGGCGTTCGGTGCGGGCCGGCGCGTACCGCAGTGGTGGCATTGCAGGCGCCGGCCGCCGCCGTGCACGGTCATCGGCGTGCCTTTGAGCGGGGTGCTGCAACGCGGGCAGTGCGCGGTCCAACCGCAGTCGTGGCACAACAGCACCGGCGCATAGCCGCGCCGGTTCTTGAACACCAACACCTGGCCGCCGGCGTGGAGCGCTTGGGCGATGGCGTCGACCAATTCCGGCGACAGGCCGGCCTCGATCGGGCGCTTGCGCACGTCGACCACCCGCACCTGCGGCGCCTGCGCCTGGCCGGCGCGGCGTTGCAGGCGCAGATGGCCGTAGCGCCCGGCCTGGACGTTGCGCAGCGACTCCAGCGAGGGCGTGGCGCTGCCGAGCAGGATCGGTATGTTCAGGGCCTTGGCCCGGACCAGGGCGAAGTCGCGGGCGTGATAACGGATGCCGTCCTGCTGCTTGAAGCTGCCGTCGTGTTCCTCGTCGATCACGATCAGGCCCGGCTGCAGCAGCGGCAGGAACACCGCCGAGCGGGTGCCGACCGCGACCCGCGCTTCGCCGCGCGCGAACGCGGCCCAGGTGCGGGCGCGTTCGCCGTCGGACAGGCCCGAGTGCAGGGCGTGGATCGGCACGCCGAGGCGGGCGCGGAACCGCGCCAGGGTCTGCGGGGTCAGGCCGATCTCCGGCACCAGCACCAGGGCCTGCTTGCCGCGCGCCAGGCAGTCGGCGATCGCGTGCAGGTAGACCTCGGTCTTGCCGCTGCCGGTGACGCCGTCGAGCAGGAAGGGCACGAAGCCGTCGGCGGCCAACACCGTGTCGACGGCGTCCTGCTGTTCCTCGTTGAGCGCCGGCCCCGGGCGCGGCGCCGGCGCACGCGCGCTGGCCGGGACGGCGATGCGCTCGGCCAGATCGCGCTTGGCCAGGGCGCGCGCGGCGCTGCGCCACTCGTCCAGGGCCTCGTCGAGACGGTCTTCGTCCTGGGGGCCGTCCTGCAGCAGGTCGGCGAGGCGGCGCGGGCGGCCGGCGCGCAGGCCTTCGCGGCCGGTGCGGCCGGCCTCGGTCAGACACCAGGCCCAGGCATGGGTGTCGGGCAGCGGCTCGCCATGGCGCAGCGGCCCGGGCAGGGCGGTCGCCAGGACCTCGCCGAGCGGGGCATGGGTGTAGCGGGCCAGCCAGCGCAGCGAGTCGAACAGCTCGCCGTGCAGCAGCGGGTCGGCATCGATCCGGCCCAGGGCGGTCTTGAGCGCGGCCGGGTCGGTCTCGTACTCGGGCGCGCCGACTTCGGCGACCACCCCGACCAACTCGCGGCGGCCGAACGGTACCCGCACCCGGTGGCCGACCGCGGCGTCGCCGTCGGCCTGGCTCGCAGGCGGCAGATAGTCGAACAGCCGCGGCAACGGCAGCGGCAGGGCGACGCGCCAGACAGTCGACGGCGGTGGAAACAGGGCCTCGGGCATGACGCCAGTCTAGCGACCGGGAACGATCGGCGGCAGCCGAAGGAGTTGCAGGCCATAGCTCGCTATTACGTGACATTAATCACGTAACTTGCGGTATACCAAGGGAAATCCCCCTTATCCACACGGGCTGTGGATAAATCTGTGCATGGCGGGTCGGCAGCGATGCGCGAGAGCGTTGAAATAAGCCCTCGGGTTAGGTTGGTGAAAAAAGTGCCAACGCGGTTATTTATATATTTATCAGAGCCTTAGCCGTGAAACATGGCTGTCATGCGGTTCTCGCCGCCGGCAAACCGAGGCTTGATGACGTTTCCATTACTGCTGTGCACAACCACTTTTGATCGCAGGCCGCGTCCTGCTTCGCGCTGGCGCGCGTCGGCGCTTTGTCAAGCGGTTTTGCACGCCGCCAGCCTCGCTATGATGGAGCGTATGGTGAAGTCGTTCCGATGAGTTCCAGACCCCCGTCCCCCAGCTCTACCGCCCCCCGGCAAAACGCTCCGGCAGCCCTCTCGGCCTTCCTTCGGGGCGTCGAACGGCGCGGCGCCGTGCTGGCCGAATTGCAGGCAGGCGATGCCGCCGCCGGCGACGCCGCGCTGGCTTCGGCGATGGCCGGTTTCCGCCAGGTCGCTGCCGACGCCTCGCTCAGCGACTGGCCGACCCGGTTCTGGGCGCTGCTGCTGACCCAGCCCGGCCTGCGCCACCGCACCCCGGTCGCGATCGCGGTCGAGGCCACCGACCGTCTCGCCGACCTCGGCAGCGGCCCGCGTGCCGCCCTGTTGCTGCGTCTGGCCGCCGGGCTCGGCGAGGGCGAGGCCGCCGCGGTGCTCGGCGTCGCCCCGGCGACCTATCGCCTGGCCCTGCAACGCGCCCTGCCGCGTCATGCCGACGGCCGCGCCGATCCGCAGGCCTGGCAGCAACTGCGCGAGCAGGTGCACCGCCGCATCAAGACCCTGCCGGCCGAGCGCCTGGCCCGTCTCGGTCAGGTACGCGAAGCGGCCCTGCAGGGTGTGGCGGTAACCGCCACCGTCGGGGCCCGTGCCGAGGCCGCGCCGCGCTCGCGTCCGCGCTGGCTGATGCCGCTGTTGTGGAGCCTGCTGGTGCTGTGCGTGCTGGCGTTCGCGGCGACCTTCTGGCCGTTCGGCGGGTTCGCCGGCGGCTGGCTCGGCGGCCCCGACGGGGTGCGGGTCAGCCCCTTGCCGGAGGCCGCCGCGCCCGCCCAGCGCTACAGCCACGAGGCCGGGCTGATCGCTCACCGCGATTTCGCCTTGCTCGCCGACCCGGACGGCCAGGCCGCCGCGGCCGAGGTCGACTTCCACAGCTGGCTCGCCGCGCGCGACGCCGGCACCATCCCGCTGCTGGCGCCGGCTCCGGCCGACGCGCCGGTGGCCAGCGACGCCCCCGCCGGCGCGCCGGCGCCGGGTTCGGAAACCGACGCCCCCGAAAGCGAAGGCCTGGAGAGCAGCGATGCGCCGCAGTGATTCCCCGCGCCGTTGGGTATGCGGCCTGGCCCTGGCTGCGGTTGCGGCGCTGACCCCGGCCGCGGCCCTGCCGCCCGATCTCGGCGAGATCCTGCAGCGCCTGCCGCCGTCGGTACAGGCGCGGCTGCAGGAAAACGCCAAGCGCTGGGCCGGCTGGAGCCCGGATCAACGCCGCGACTTCAACCATCGTGCGGCGCAGTGGGATGCCCTGAGCGTGCAGCAACGCGGCGAGCGCCGCGAACGCTATCTGGCCTGGCAGGTCTTGAGCGCCGAGGAACGCGCCCAGACCCAGGCCGCGGCGGCACGCTACGCGGCCCTGCCGCCCGACCAGCAGCAGGCCTTGCGCGCGCAGTTCGACGCCATCGACCGCAGCGATCGCCGCGGTTGGTTGCTCGGGCCTGCGCTCGGCGCCGACTACCCGGCCCTGCAGCCCTTGCTGGCGCAGATGCCCGAAGCCCAGCACGGCGCCATGCGCGAGGCCTTGCGCGCGATGACGCCGATGCAACGCAAGGACCTGGCGGTGCTGGTCCAGCGCACGCCGCCGCACGACCGCCAACGCCTGCGCAGCGGGCTGCTCGCGACCCCGGCGCCGAACCGCGGCGCGTGGCTCAGCGAAGAACTGCAGCGCTGAGCCTTGTGACGGCGGTGGCGGTGGCAAGCCTTGTTACATCCGCCGTCGCCGCGGCCTGCTAGCGTCGGCGCGACCCTCCGCCAGGCCTGCACGCATGATCGTCGAATACATCCGCTACACCCTCGAACCCGACGCCTGCGCGGCCTTCGAGCGCGATTACGCGCGCGCCGCTCTCGTGCTGGACGCATCAAAGCATTGCCTGGCCTACGAGCTCTCGCGTTGCCTCGACGAACCGCATCGTTATCTGCTGCGGATCGAGTGGGACAGCGCCGAGGGCCATCTGCAGGGCTTCCGCGGCAGTCCGGAGTTCCGCGACTTTCTCGCCGCGATCCGCGGCTACATCGGCGCGATCGAGGAAATGCGGCATTACGCGCCGACGGCGGTGGTCGGGGCGAAGACGGCGATGGCCTGAGCGTCGCGCCGTCGTCGCCGCAACATCAGTGCTACCGCGCAAGCCGCCCGCGAGTCAGCGCTGCAGCGTCCGCAGCACTCGGCGCGAGGCGTTGAAGCGGCCGCCGAAGCGCGCCATGCCGTCGGCGCGCAGCCGTGGCGCATGTTCGCGCAGGTAGTCTTCGAGCGCGGCCCGGTCGCGCAGGCGGTACTGCACGCACAAGCCGACGCGGCCGTCCGGCGCAGAGGGTTCCAGGGTTTCGTGCAAGTCGGCGCCGAGAAAGCCGGGCAGGGCGCAGATCTCGGCGATGTGCGCGCGCAGCCACTGCAGATACTCGTCGGCGATGGCGCCGTCGAGGTCGAGCGTGACCTCGTAGACCACCTCGCCGGCGGAATGCGCGCTCACATCCGCACCACGGCGGCCACCGCCAGGATCATCGCGGCGAAGGTCAGCAGGAAGAAATACAGCGTGCCGATCACGCTGTAGCGCAGCAGGGTCACCAGCCAACCGTTGCCGTATACGCGCTTTTGCATGATCAGCAGATAGATCGGCATCCACGCCCACAGCAGGCCGATGCCCCAGCCGCCGATCCAGACGAAGCCCGGCCAGTGCGGAGTAATCGCGCCGCCGAGCAGCATCAAGACGAACATCGCCAGGATCGACAGGCACAGGTAGACGTGGCTGTAGAGCGCGACCGCCAGGTGTTCGAGATAGCCGCGCCCCGAGCCCAGGTAGGCGATCTTCAGCAACAGCGCGAACAGCGGCACCATCAGGAACAGGGCGGTCGGCACCGCGCTGATCAGCGTGTGCACATAGCGCCAGGGTTCCTTGCGCAGGCGCTTGATGTTGGCTTCGCCGCGGCCGACCTGTTTGTTGAGCCAGTCGTTGGCGGCCTTCGGCCACCAGCTCACGATCAGCGGATTGGTCTGCGCGTTCCAGGCCTTGCCGTTGAACGACAGCGGGTCGCCGATGTCTTCGCAATCGGTCTCGCCGTAGCGCTCCGGATCGGACTTGCGCGCGACCGGGCCTTCGCTGGCCAGCGCATGCAGTTGTTGCAACTGGGCGGCGCGGCAGCCGGCTTCGGCGTTGACCAGGCGGATCTTGTTGGCCTGCTCGATCGCCGCGGTGGATTTCGGCGCCAGCTTGGCCAGTCCGGCCTGCAGCGGCGCGATGCGCTCGTCGCGCACCCGTTCGACCTCGGCCAGGGTCTTGGCCGCTTCGAGGGTGCCGCTCTTGGGCACGAACGCGTCGCGCACGCCGGCCGCTTTCTGCTCGGCGACCTGCTTCGCGTCCAGGCCCTGGTCGATGCGCAGCTTTTCGATGCGCTTGTCGGCCTGGCGGTTGATCGTGTTGATCGAAGTGTCGATAGCGTTGCGCGCCTCGGCCGGCACCGCCTGGCTGGCCGCCTGCAGTTCCTTGACCGTGCGCGCGCGCAGCGCTTCGACCTCGACGATGCTGTCGGCGTTCTTGATCTGCTTCTTGCTGTTGCCCAGGCGCACCGTGGTGTTCTGCATGGTGTGCACGTCGAAGCCCTGGGTGCCCTCGTCGATGTGGATCGCGAACTGGGCGACGAAGAAGGTCAGCACCGAGACGATCACGAACAGGCGCAGCGGCGCGACATAGCGAACGCGATGGCCGCCGATGTAGTTGCGGGCGACCCGGCCCGGAGACAGCAGATCGCGCAAAGTGCGGAAAATGCGCCCGTCGAGGTGCCAGAACGACTCGAACACCTCTTCCAGGGCGTGGCCGGCGTGGCGGATCGGGTTGACCACCGACTGGCTGCAGACATGGCAGTAATGCCCCTGCAACAAGGTCTGGCAGTTCTCGCAATGAGTCAGGTCGCCATGGCCGCCGGCGGCCGAAGATGAAGAGTCGGTCATCTGGAATCGATCAGGCTCCCCGGCCTTCACTTTCGAGCGGGTAAGATAGCCGTCCGCCGCGACCCGGCGCCAGCGCCCTAGACCGGATGCGCGGCCGCAGTCGTGCTGTTGGTCCTCTCCCATGTCTGCGTCATCTCCTTCCATCTCCCGCGCCGGTCTGGCCGGGGAGATCCGTACTACCGTCGTCCTGGCCGCGCCGCTCGTCGCCGGCCACGTTTCCACCGGCCTGATCGGCTTCGTCGACAACACCCTCGCCGGCCACCACAGCACCACCACCCTGGCCTCGGTCACCATCGGCACCGCCTTGTGGTGGCTGCCGATGATGGTGCCGATCGGCACCCTGCTGTCGGTGCCGCCCTCGGTATCGCAGCTCGAAGGCGCCGGCCGCCGCGGCGAAATCGGTGGCTTGTTCCGCCAGGCATTGTGGATGGCGGTGCTGTTGAGCGTGTTTTTGTTTGCGTTCCTGACCCTGATCCCGCACGCGCTGGCGGCGATGGGGATCGCGGCGGAGATCATTCCCGGCGCGCGCGACTTCCTGCACGGCATCCGCTGGGGCGTGCCGGCGCTGACCCTGTTCTTCTGCATGCGCTATCTCAGCGAGGGCCTGCACTGGACTCTGCCGACGATGTTGCTCAGCGCCGGCGGCCTGTTGATCCTGCTGCCGCTGGGCTACGTGCTGACCTTCGGCAAGTTCGGCCTGCCGGAAATGGGCGCGGGCGGGCTCGGCATCGCCTCGGCGGCGATGCTGTGGGTGCAGGCGATCGGCTTCTTCCTGGTGCTGCGCAAGGCCAGGCGCTTCGCCGACCTGCGCCTGTTCGAGCGCTTCGACCCGCCGCATTGGCCGACCATCCGCGGCCTGCTCGCGACCGGCCTGCCGATCGGGGTGACGGTGTTGATGGAGGGCAGTCTGTTCATCGTCACCGCCCTGTTGATCGGCCGCCTCGGCGAAGTGCCGGCGTCGGCGCATCAGATCGCGATCAACCTGTCGGCGCTGTGCTTCATGGTGCCGATGGGCCTGGCCGAGGCGACCACGGTGCGGGTCGGCCATTCCCTGGGCCGGCGCGACTACCACGGCGTGCGCAACGCGGCGTTCGCCGGCTATGCGATCGTGGTCGGCACCCAGTTGCTTTCGGGCATCCTGCTGCTGACCGCCAACGATCTGCTGGTGAGCTTCTACACCGCCGACGCCGCGGTCGCGACCCTGGCCGCCTCGCTGCTGCTGTACGCCGCCGCGTTCCAGTTCCCCGACGGCATCCAGGTGCTGTCGGCCGGCGCGCTGCGCGGGCTCAAGGACACCCGCAGGCCGATGATCCTGGCCGCGCTGGCCTATTGGGGCGTCGGCATGCCGGTCGGCGCCGGCCTCGGCCTGGGCCTGGGCTGGGGCCCGAAGGGCATGTGGATCGGCCTGATCGCCGGCCTGACCGTGGCCTCGGTGCTGCTGTGCACGCGCTTCATGCGCTCGAGCGAGCCCGAGCGCCTGGCCCGGCGCATGGCCGAGGAGTCGCCGCACGAGGTCGATCCGCGCGAGACCGGTTGCACCCGCGAAGCCTGAACGACGGCTGCGCTAAAAGCCCATTACCGCTTGAAAATCTGCGTTACGAATGGCGGATGAAACCCGGCACCGCGCCGGGTTAGTCTGCGCCTGTACACATGGAGCCTGTGCAATGAACGATACCGCCCCGCGTCGCGGCCCCTTGGCCCGTTTCTTCGTCGGCGCCTGGGACACGATGAACTTCACCCGCCGGTTGATCTTCAACCTGGCGTTCTTCGGTTTCCTGTTCTTCTTTCTGCTGGCCGTGGTCTTCGGCGGTCGGGCACAGCCTCTGCTGGATCGCACCACCCTGGTGATCGCGCCGGAAGGCGCGCTGGTCGAGCAATACAGCAGCGACCCGGCCTCGCGCGCGCTCGGCCGCATCTTCGGCGACAAGAACGAGGAAGTGCAGCTGCGCGACCTGTTGCGCGCGCTGGACGCGGCCAAGGACGACAAGCGCATCGAGCGCGTCGTGCTGCGCCTGGACAAGCTGCAGACCTCGGGCATGGCCTCGATGCGCGAGCTGTCCGAAGCGGTCGCGCGCCTGAAGGCGAGCAAGAAGGAAGTCATCGCCTTCTCCGAGAGCATGGACCAGAAGCAGTACCTGATCGCGGCGCAGGCCAACGAGGTCTTCCTCGACCCGATGGGCGGGCTGCTGATCGAAGGTCTCGGCCGCTATCGCCAGTACTACCGCGAAGGCCTGCAGGACAAGCTCGGCGTCGACGTGCACCTGTTCCGCGTCGGCGAGTTCAAGTCGGCCGCCGAACCCTACATCCTCGACGCCGCCTCGGAAGAGTCCAAGACCGCCGACCTGTTCTGGATGAACGATCTGTGGTCGCGCTACCTCGGCGACGTCGCCAAGGCGCGCAAGCTCGATCCGGCCCAGCTCGCCGCCGGCATCGACGAATTGCCGCAGCGCCTGGCCGCGGTCAAGGGCGACCTGGGCAAGTACGCGGTGCAGCAGAAGCTGGTCGACGGCCTGAAGACGCGCGAGGAAGTCGACACCCTGCTGACCAAGCGCGGCGTCGCCGACGAAGACGCCGACGGCGGCTTCCGTCAGATTTCGTTCGAGGCCTATGTCGCCGGCCTCGACCGCGTGGTCAATCCGGCCGACACCCGTCCGCAGGTCGCCATCGTCGTCGCCGAAGGCGAGATCTCCGGCGGCGAGCAGCCGCCGGGCACGATCGGCGGCGTCTCCACCGCGGCCCTGCTGCGCGAGGCGCGCGACGACGATCACGTCAAGGCGCTGGTGCTGCGGGTGGATTCGCCCGGCGGCGAGGTGTTCGCCTCCGAGCAGATCCGCCGCGAGATCGTCGCCCTCAAGGCGGCCGGCAAGCCGGTGGTGGTGTCGATGGGCGACCTGGCCGCTTCCGGCGGTTACTGGATCTCGATGAACGCCGACAAGATCTACGCCGATCCCTCGACCATCACCGGTTCGATCGGCATCTTCGGCATGATCCCGACCGTGCCGCGCGCGCTCGAGAAGATCGGCGTGCACACCGACGGCGTCGGCACCACCCGCCTGGCCGGCGCCTTCGACATCACCCGTCCGCTGTCGCCGGAAGTCGGCGCGGTGATCCAGAACGTCATCGACAAGGGCTATGCCGATTTCACCGGTCGCGTCGCCACGGCGCGCAAGCGCCCGGTCGCCGACATCGATGCGGTTGCGCGCGGCCGCGTCTGGAGCGGCGCGCAAGCCAAGGAGCGCGGTTTGGTCGATGCCCTCGGCGGCCTGCCCGAAGCGATCGCCGACGTCGCCGCCCGCGCCAAGCTCGGCAAGGTCGAGGACTACCGCGTGCGTTACGTCGAGAAGATGCCGACCCCATTCGAGCGTTTCTTCGCCGGCTTCGCCCAGAGCCGCGCCGGTGCGGCGTTGCTCGGCCAGTCCGATTTCGCCCGTGGTCTGCTGAGCGAGGCGATGCCGCAGGCGGCCGCCGACCTGCGCTTCCTGCAAAGCTCGGTCAAGCCGACCAGCGGCGTGCCGATCAAGGCGCTGGCCTACTGCTTCTGCGAGCTCTGAGCCGGGTTCGCCCCGCTCGCCGAGTCAACCAAACGGGCCGCATCGCGGCCCGTTTTTTTTGCGCCCGGCGCCGGCTCAGCCGCCGGCGGCTTCGATCGCCGCGCGCTGCTGCTGCGCGGCTTCGTCGACCGCGGCCTCGGTCGACTTCGCCTGTTCGATCGGTTGCTGGATCGCATCGCGCAGCTGCGTCGCCTGCGGTTCGACCGGACGCTCCTTGTCCGGCGGTTGCGGCTTGGAGCAGGCCGCCAGCGCGCACAGCAGCGCGGCGGTCGCCAGGGATAAGGCTATCGGTACGATCCGGTGAGGCGTCATGGCGGGCGTCCTGGGTCGGCGAACGCCGTTATGCTACGCCCGTCGCGCAGCTCGCGCGTCGATCCGAGACTGGTTGGAGGACGGCATGGACCCGAAACGTTGGCGATTGGACGGACAGCTCGCGCTGGTGACCGGCGGCAGCGCCGGGATCGGCCGCGCGATCGCCCGCGAACTGCTCGGTTTCGGCGCCGACGTGCTGCTGGCGGCGCGCGACGCCGCGGCGCTGGAATCGGCGCGGGCCGAGCTGCTCGAGGACTTTCCCGAACGCGAGGTGCAAGGCTTCGTCGCCGACGTCGCCGACGACGAGCAGCGTCGCGAGCTGCTCGACTGGGTCGAGGATTTCGGCGAAGGCCTGCACATCCTGGTCAACAACGCCGGCGGCAACCGCAGCAAGCCGACCAACGACTACACCGAGGACGAGTGGCGGCAGATCTTCGAGATCAACCTGTTCTCGGCCTTCGAGCTGTCGCGCTATGCGCACGCCCTGCTGACCCGCCACGCCTCGTCGAGCATCGTCAACATCGGCAGCGTGTCGGGCAACCTGCACGTGCGCACCGGCGCGCCCTACGGCATGAGCAAGGCGGCGATGCACCAGATGACCCGCAACCTCGCGGTCGAATGGGCCGAGGACGGCATCCGCGTCAACGCGGTCGCGCCGTGGTACATCCGCACCCGCCGCACCTCCGACAAGCTCGCCGATCCGGATTATCTCGACGAGGTGCTGCTGCGCACGCCGCTGGGCCGGATCGGCGAAGCCGAGGAAGTGGCCGCCGCGGTCGCCTTCCTGTGCCTGCCGGCGGCGGGCTACATCACCGGCGAATGCATCGCGGTGGACGGCGGCTTCCAGCGTTACGGTTTCTGAACCCGGCGGCGCCGGTCGCGCCGAAAGATGCGGCCGGGCGAGCCTGCCCGCGCCCCGTTGCTGGGCGCGGTTTGGCAGTTGCGCATGAGCGGCGGGCGTATACTTCGGGCATGCGCGTTTCGCTGACCATCGTCGCTGCCGACGGGGCCGAACTTCCGGCCGGCAGCCCCGTGCGGGTGCAGTTGCGCGACACCTCGTTCGAGGACGCACCGGCGCGCACCCTGCAGGAATGGCAGGCGGTCGTGCCCGAGCACGCCAAGGCCGTGCCGCTGAGCATCGAGATCGATACCAGCGCCGACGAAGCCACCTTTTGGGTCCACGTCGATCGCGACGGCGACCGCCGAGTCACCGTCGGCGACTACATCACCACCCGTGCCTACCCGCTGCGCACCGCCTCCGCCGAGATGACCCTGGTCGTCAGCCGCATCGACTGAGCTCCGGCCAGCCATTCGGCCACCGCGCGCCCGATCGGCTGCCCGGTGCGCTGTTCGATGAAGAGGAATTCGCCGGCGGTGTTGATCTCGAAGAAGTAGTACTCGCCCTGCGGGGTGAGGCGCAGGTCGATCGCGCCGTACTCCAGGCCCAGCCGTTGCATCAGCGCCAGCAGCCGTTGCCGCAGCGGCAACGGCAGCGCGTGCTCGCGCACCGTCGCCGCGCCGAGGTTGGGACGGAAATCGATCGAACCCGGCACCGGGTCGAGCTTGATCTCGGCCGGGAACAAGCGCCCGCCGACCGCGGTGACGCGGATGTCGGCCGCGGCCGGCACGAACTCCTGGAAGATCACCGGCGCCAGCCTGACCGTGTCCAGGTGGGCGAGGTCGTCCTCGCCGAGCAGGCGCGTCTCGCGCCACACCGCATGGGTGCACGAGAAGGTCTTGTGCACGGTCGCGCCGGGCCCCAGCGCGTGCACGAACTCGCGCACGCGCTGCGGGTCGGAACTGATCAGGGTGCGCGGCACCTTGAAGCCGAGTTCGGCGGCGATGCGCAACTGCGCGGCCTTGCGCGAGGCGGCATCGTCGCGGCCGGGCTCGTTCATCCAGCGCGCGTCGCCGAGCAGACGCCACAGGCCGTTGAGCGCCTCGTTCCATTCGTTGGCGGTGAACAGGTGCGCCTGCGCATCGGTGACCGAAGACAGGTCGGGCGCCTGCGGCCGGCGCCACCACACCGAGCCCACCTCGTCGAGCGCATGGCGTTCGCCGCCGGCGCGCGCATAGTCGATGCGCGGACGCGCGCCGTCGGCGTAATCGATCGAGAGCGTGGCGCGATCCGGAAACTCGGCCAGATCGAACAGCAATGCCGGTCGCTCCATCGCCTGCAGATGGTCGAGCACGCAACGGGCATGGGCATCGGCTTGGTGCGAAATCAGCAGGATCACGGCACGCTCTCCCGGTCAGCCGTTGCCGCCGCCGGCGCCGGATTGGGCCAGTTGGGCGAGTACCGCGGCGGTTTCGTCGTATTGCGACTGCAGCGCGGCCCGGGCCATGTCGGCGCGGGCGAGTTCTTCGGCGAGCTGCTGCAACTGGGCATCGAGCGCGGCCACGGTGTCGGCGTTCTCGTCGCCGACGTCGCCGGCCGAGGTCGCCATCGCGAACGGCAAGGCGCCGCGCGCGGCCGGATTGACCAGCAGCGGCGGACGTCCCGGCAGGGTCAGGTTTTCGGCGATGGTCGGCCCCGGGTCGAAGATGCCTTCCTTGCGCGTGTCGGTGACCTGCTCCTTGATCGTGTCGGTGATGATGTCCTTGCGGATTTCCTTGAGGGTGTCGCTGAGCTTGTCGCGCACCGCTTCCTTGATGCGTTCCTTGAGCGTGTCGGTGGGCGATTCCTTGATCGTGGTCAGCGGGCAGAACGAATTGACCGCGGCGATGTCGCCGGCCGACAGGCTGCTGCGCTGGCCGATCACCGTGCCCGGCGGCACCGCGCCGATCGGCACGATGGTGTCCTTGCCGTTGGACGAGAACGCGTTGCGCGGGTAATGCATGATCGAGCCGTAGTCGTAGCTGCCGATGTCGTCGCCGTCGCTGATGTGCTGGTTGAAATTGTGCTCGTAGCCGGCGGTGATGTTGGCCCACTGGATGCTCACGAACGAATCGCGGTCCTCGCGGCTCTGCTCGTGCCACAGGCCGACGACGTGGCCGATCTCGTGGATGGTGTTGCCGAGGCTGCAACTGCTGGCGAGGTTGACGAATTGCTGGCCGCCGCGCCGGCCGACCTGGGCCGAGCAGCCGCTGCCGGGGCGGAAGGTCACGTAATCGGCTTCGGTGGTGCGCAGGATGAAGCGGAAGCGCGTCTTGGCTTCCCAATGCGCGATCGCATCGGTGACGCGAGCCGTGTTGGGCAACGCCGGGTCGATGGTGTAGGGGATCCTGCAGCCGGGCCAGCGGAACTGCGAGCCGCTGATCGCCACGGCCATCGCCACGCCCGAAGTGGATTCGGAGCGCAGCATGTCCGAGATGCGTTCGACCTCCTCGACCGTGCCGAGCACGATGTCGCCTTCGAACATCGCCATGCCGTCGATTTCGACGTACTGCACGGCCTTCGCGCGGAAGGTCTCGCCGCGGATCAACGCGGTGCGCACGGTGCCGCCGCCGCGGAATTCGCCTTGTTTGGCCGGCTTGGCTTTATCGCCGGCGGTGCCTTTCCTGGTTGCCATCTGCCGTCTCCTGTCGCCGTCGCGGTGACACGGGCGCGGGCCCGTGCCGGCGAAGGCGCAGGACGCCGCGTGTCCGTCGCCGCGGCGGCGGGCTTCGGGCCGTGGGTGGCGCGCGATGGCGCGCCGATGCCTCGGCGATTGCTGATGTGGACTAGCGGCATGCGTGCGGCGGCCAGGGCCTGGCCGCGGCGGGCGATCGCGTACGACGCTTGCGCCAAAGAGGCTGCGATCGACGCGTGGGTGCGCTCGGCGCACTCGGCGTGTCGATGGCCGAGCGCGCGAACGAGTTCGCATGTCCGTTCGAGTGGGATGCCGGCCCGTGCTTGGCGTCGTCCACCGTGGTCCAGCGCGTCGTGTCCCTCGACGAGGCGGGGCCGTCCTCGCTGCGGCGGCTCCAGCTATAGGAACGCGCCTGCGGTGCGCGGCCGGACAGATCCGATCGCGTTTATGTGCGCTGTGTCGGCGATCGGGCGATGCCGGCGCAGCTCGGCCGGCGCGGCTCAGCGGCCGCAGGTGCTCTCGGTGACGATGCGCTGGATGCGCGCGACTTCGGCGGCGGAGGCGTCGCGGCTGTCGCTGCGACCGAAACGCAAAGCCGATTCGGCTTCGCGCAGGCGCTGCTTCCAGTTTTCGCACAGCGCTTCGTCGGGCAGGCGCTGGCATTGGTCGTCGACCATCTGGCAGGCCACGCCGGCGCCGGAGGCGGTGGTGCCCAGGCCGGTGGTCTGTAGCGCCGCACAGCGCTGCGGCGGACGGCCGTCGTCGCTGAGGTAGCGGCCGTTATCGTAGGTGCGGCATTCGAACAGCACCGGCGGCGGCAGGCGGTCGCCGTCGGCGATTTTGGGGGCGGCCGGCTTGGCCGGCGGCGGCCGGCTGACCGAAGGCAGTTGCGAGGACACCGGCGGGTGCGGCGGCGGGGCGTTGGCCGGTGCGATCGGCGGCACCGGCGAGGTGATGAACAACGGCGGCGCCGCGCTCGACGGCGCCGAATCGATCACGCGCTTGTCCTGCGTGCTGCCTTTCGGGCACGGCGTGTTGTTCTGCACGGTCAACTGGCCGAGGGCGTCGGTGCAGCGGTAGATCACGACCTTGCCGGGCTGGGCGGAAACGCCGGCGCAGGCCAGCAACAGGACGGACAAGCACCACCACACACGCATCAGTAAGCTCCGCAATCGGCGTTCAGGCGCGCATCGATGCCGCGCTGTTCTTGGGTGATCTGGGCGCGCTCGCTCTGCAGCGCGCTGTTGTAGCGGCGGTCGCCTTCGTAACGACGGTCGCGCAGACGGCTGCAGACTTCTTGCTGCGGCAGTTGCTGGCATTCGTCGCGCACCAGCTGGCTGCCGTAGTAGACGCCGTAACCGTAATCGTAGCCGCCGGAATAATACCCGCCGGAGCGCGCGGTGCCGGCGTAGGCGACGTTGCCGTGGCGGCCGGCGATGGCGATGCGCGCGCTCGGATCGCCCAGGCGCGGGGTCGGCGCACCGATGCGGCCGCCGAGCGAGGTGCGGTTGTTATAGACCGGCACGCCGTAGCCCAGGTCGACGATCGGCATCATGCGCGGATTGCCGTCGCCGTTGTTGCTGGTGTAGCTGCTGCCGTCCGGGCGGACGCATTCGTACATCGGCTGCGGCGTGTGCACGATCAAGCGCTGCGGCCGGCGTTCGGAGGCGACCGGCGCCGGTGCGGCGACGGCGGTGTCGAGCGGGCGCGGCGGCGGGTCGACCGGCCGCATCATGGTCATCGTCTGCTGACGCTGGCCGCCGGTGCACGGCGTATCGCGCAGGCTGATGTGGCCGCGCTCGTCGGTGCAGCGGTAGATCAATACCTCGGCGGCATGGGCGCTGCCGGACAGCGCGCCGCCGCACAGCCAGGCGGCGAGCACGCTGGACAAGAGCGCGGCCGGTACGAGGCGGAGGCGGCGGGCACGGGACATGCGCGCATCTTGCGCTTCCGCTGCGTTACGGGAAAGTCGAATCCGCGGCCGAGCTGGCGTGTGGTGAGTACCCGATGGCGAGGCGTTCGGCAGCGGAGCGGGACGCGGCCGGGGCACGGGCCGGTGCCAGTTCAGCCGTGCACGGTCAGCTGCGCATGTTCAGCCCCGCACGACCTCGCCGCTGAGCGCCACCCGGATCGCGGTCGGCGCGGCCAGGCCGCCGGTCTCGCCCTCGCAGACGCCGTCGCTGAGCGCGAGCAGGGCCGGGTCGAGTTCGCCGCGGCGGAACGCCGGCGGATGGCCGGCGAGGTTGGCGCTGGTCGAGACCAGGGCGTGGCCGAAGGCCTCGCACAGGGCACGCGCCTGCGGGTGCGCGGTCACCCGCACCGCGACGCTGCGATGGGCTCCGCTGATCCACGACGGCAGCGCCGCGGTCGCCGGCACCGCCCAGGTATGCGGCCCCGGCCAACTGGCGAGCACGGCTTCGCGGCGCGGCGCCGGCAGGGCGTCCCAGTCGACCCAGGCATCGAGTTGGGCGATCGACGCGGCGATCAGGATCACCCCCTTGTCGACCGGCCGCCGCTTGATCGTCAGCAGGCGATGCACCGCGGCTTCGTCGCGCGGATCGCAACCGATGCCCCAGACCGCTTCGGTCGGGTACACCACGACGCCACCGCGTGCGAGCGCGGCGGCGGCATCGGCGATGGACAGGGCAGGGGCGGGCATGACGGCTCCGGGCGGTGGCAACCGCGAGTGTCGCATGCACGCGCGAGGCCGCTCCAGGGAGCGGCCTCGCAGCCGGCCGGGCCGTTCAAGCCACGACGACCGCAAAGCTTCCGTCCGTTCGAGCGGACGGATCAGTGGCCGTGGTGGGCGTGTTCGTCGGCGTAGGGTTGGGCCGACTCGGGCAGGCGCACGTCGAAGGCGTAAGAGCGGTTGCCGGTCAGCCAGACGTGGTTGCCGGCGCTGCCGGACTTGGCCTGGATCAGCTCGGCGCCGCGCTTCTCGCCGATGCGGGCGAAACGCGAACGCGCGTTGACCTCGTCGCCGACCCGGCGCGGCCAGTCGATCACCGAGGTCTCGCCGGCGCGCAGCACGGTCTCGACCTTCTCGGCGTCGGAACCGTCGGCGTTGAACACGCGCAAGGTGACCGTGGTGCCGACCGGATAGTCGTTGGCGACGTTGAGGTTGCCGGCATCGCGCCAGGCCGAGTTGCGCTCGGCCAGCGCGTTGCTGAAGTTGACGTCCATGCAGGTGTAGAAAGCTTCGGTCGAGTCCGAGCGCTGCCAGGTGTTGTAGATCACGTGGCGGCCGGTGCGGTTCGGCAGGGTGCAGGTGATGTGGTAGTTGTTGCCGCTCGACAGCGGCACCTTCGCGCTCTTGCAGAACTGCTGCATGCTGCTCCACTGCAGCGCGGTGCTCGGGTTCCAGCCCTGCGGCGTGACATAGAACGTCCATTCCTTGGTCGCGTGCGGTGCGGTCGCATAGAAGGTGAAGGTGTGGCTGGCGCCGGAACGCAGCGTGGTGGTCTGCCAGTCGCTGCGCAGCACGTCGAGGCCGCGGAAGGTCGGGTTGCCGCCGCTGCACAGCTTGCCGTTGGGCACCACCGCCTGGTGGTTGCTGTTGGCGTTGGCCTGGTTGATGCCGTTCCAGTCGTAGAACAGCTGCGGTCCGGCGACCGCCCAGGCGGCGCGGCAGGCCGGGTCGGCCGGGTTCTCTTTATTGCCGAGATAGCACTTGTAGATCCGGCTTTGCGGATTGACGAAGGTGCCGTGCGCCCAGACGGCGGACACGGGCGACAGCGCTGCGCACAAGGCGGCGCCGGATACGAGGAGAGAGGTGCGGGCAATGCGGTTCATGGCGACTCCTGTCGTCGGGATAGGTGAAAGACACCCCCCAACAACTTCGGTCGTCCATCGATCAGCGCGATTTCGATCGCGTCTTGAATGCGCACGATCCTAGACGGCGCTTCGGCGCGAATCTGTGCGTGCGGTCGCCATGCGAGGAGACGCCGGCGCATGGAACGGCGGCGGAAAGCCCGAAAGCGAGCTTTCCGTCACGCCGTGCGGTCGCCTCAGGCGACCGCTTTCTTCACGACTTTCTTGGCCGCCTTCTTGGTCGCGGTCTTCTTGGCGACCTTCTTGACGGCTTTCTTCGCCGCTTTCTTGGCCGGCGCTTTCTTGGTCGCGGCCTTCTTCACGGCTTTCTCGGCCGGCGCCTTCTCGGCGACCGCTTTCTTGGCCGCGGCGGTCTTCTTGGCCGCCTTCTTGGCCGGTTCCTTCTTCGCCGCGCCCTTCTTGCCGAAGCGGCCGCGCATCGGCTTGCCGGTTTCTTCCATCAGCTTGACCACTTCCTCCAGGGTCAGCGAGGCCGGCTCGCGATCCTTCGGGATGCGGCCGTTGAGCTTGCCGTCGCTGATGTAGGGGCCGAAGCGGCCGTTGAGGACCTGGATGTCGCTGCCCTCGAACTCCTTGATGATGCGGTTGCGGGCGATCTCTTCCTTCTCTTCGATCAGGAACACCGCGCGCGCCAGGTCGATCGTGTAGGGGTCGTCTTCCTTCTTCAGCGAGGCGTACACGCTGCCGCGCTTGGCGAAGGGGCCGAAGCGGCCGACGCCGACGCTGACTTCCTCGTCCTTGTCCAGGCCGAGCTTGCGCGGCAGCTTGAACAGTTCGAGCGATTCCTCCAGCGAGATCGTGTGCATGCTCTGGCCGGGACGCAGGGACGCGAAGGTCGGCTTGTCCTCGTCCTCGGCGGTGCCGATCTGCGCGTACGGCCCGTAACGGCCCAGGCGCACGCTGACCGGTTTGCCGCTCTTGGGGTCGGTGCCGAGTTCGCGCGCGCCGGTGGCTTCGCTGCGGTCGACCGATTCCTTCTTCTCTTCGACGAGCTTCTTGAACGGCCCCCAGAAGCGCTCCATCAACGGCACCCACTCTTCCTCGCCGCGCGACACCGCATCGAGCTCGTCCTCGAGCTTGGCGGTGAAGTCGTAGTCGACGTACTGAGTGAAGTGGCCGGACAGGAACTTCGACACCGCGCGGCCGACGTCGGTCGGACGGAAGCGGCGGCTGTCGAGTTCGACGTACTTGCGGAACAGCAGGGTCTGGATGATCGAGGCGTAGGTCGAGGGGCGGCCGATGCCGTATTCCTCGAGCGTCTTGACCAGCGAGGCTTCCGAGAAGCGCGGCGGCGGCTCGGTGAAGTGCTGGTCGGCGTGGATGCGGTCGAGCGGGATGCGGTCGCCGGTCTTCATCAGCGGCAGCTTGCGGCCTTCGTCCTCGTCCTCGGCGGCCTTGGCGTCCTTGCCTTCCTCGTACACGGCGAGGAAGCCCGGATCGATCACGGTCGTGCCGGAGGCGCGGAAGCTGTGCTCGGAGCCGGCGGCGAGATCGACGCTGACCGTGTTGAGCGTGGCCGGTACCATCTGCGAGGCCACGGCGCGCTTCCAGATCAGTTCGTACAGGCGGCGGCCGTCGTCGTCGAGGAAGCGCGAGACCTGCGATGGCGTGCGCAGCGCCGAGGTCGGGCGGATCGCTTCGTGCGCTTCCTGCGCGTTCTTGGACTTGGTCTGGTAGGTGTTCGGCTTGTCCGGCAGGGCCTTGGTGCCGAAGTCGCGGGCGATCACGTCGCGGATCTCGGCGACGGCCTCCTGCGACAGGCTGACCGAGTCGGTACGCATGTAGCTGATCAGGCCGACCGTGCCCTCGTCGCCGAGCGCCATGCCCTCGTACAGCTTCTGCGCCACGCGCATGGTGCGCGAGGTGGTGAAGCCGAGCTTGCGCGAGGCTTCCTGCTGCAGGGTCGAGGTGGTGAACGGCGCGGCCGGGCGGCGCTTGCGTTCCTTGCTGGTGACGTCGGTGACGTGCAGGGCGCCGTTGGCGGCGGCGACGATCCGCTTACGCGCGCTTTCGGCGGTTTCGCCATCGGTGATGGTGAACTGCTCGAACTTCTTGCCGTCGAATTTATTGAGCTTGGCGGTGAACGACTGCTGCGGATGCGCGCACTCGGCCTCGATGCTCCAGTACTCGCGGGCGACGAAGGCTTCGATCTCTTCCTCGCGCTCGACGATCATGCGCAGCGCCGGCGATTGCACGCGGCCGGCCGACAGCCCGCGCTGGACCTTACGCCACAGCACCGGCGAGAGGTTGAAGCCGACCAGATAGTCGAGCGCGCGACGCGCCTGCTGCGCATCGACCAGGTCGCTGGCGATGGCGCGCGGGTGGCTCATCGCCTCCTTGATCGCGCGCGGAGTGATTTCGGTGAACACCACGCGCTGCAGCGGCTTGCCTTCGAGCAGGCCGCGCTCGCGCAGGATCTCGCCGATGTGCCAGCTGATCGCCTCGCCCTCGCGATCCGGGTCGGTCGCCAGGAACAGGTTGTCGGCGCTCTTGGCGGCCTTGGCGATCGCGTCTACGTGTTTCTCGTTCTTCTCGATGACGGCGTAGTCCATCGCGAAGTGGTTGTCGGGATCGACCGCGCCCTCTTTGGGCACCAGGTCGCGGACATGGCCGTAGGAGGCCAGGACGGTGAAGTCCTTGCCGAGGTACTTGTTGATCGTCTTGGCCTTGGCGGGCGACTCGACGATGAGGAGGTTCTTGGCCATGGGTACTCCGCAGGCCCGGTGCGGGCGCTGCACGGCAGCGGTGCCTCGTGAGGCAGGGGTTAAGAAGGCGACGCCCGCAGCGTTCGGCTGCGGGCGTTCAGGTTTCCTTTTTCTAGTGGAATCATGAGCCGGCCGCAGCTGTCAAGCGCGGCCTGCCGGAAACGCCAATAAATTGGCACTGAAACACTTGAAGAGGGCGTGATGGCGTACAGCCTGTTCAGCTTACAGAGCGTTGCGGCTCAGTTCCCGAACATCGGTAGCAACGCCATCGCGAGCACGACGCCGACATAGAGTAGCCATAGCAGGCCGCCCAGTACGAGCACCACGATCGCGACCGGCCCCAGATCGCGGCGCTGCATCTCCGGACGCCCGGTGTAGGCCCAGCGATCGACCACCTGGGTCTTGGCCAGGATGTCGTGCAGGCCGCGCTTGCGGTCGGTGAAGGCGATCATCAGGAAGCCGACGCACAGGCTCAGGTAGGACAGCAGGCTCGACGCCCAGCGGCCGAGCGCGCGCATCCGGGTCAGGCGGCGGCCTTCGGCATCGACGACCTTGATCCCGACCGCGAGCTTGCCGAGCGTGGCCTGCATCGACGAGGACTCGAAGCCGACGTAATAGGCCGCGCTGATCAGGCCGATGCAGGTGTAGACCACGCCCATCAGCACCGCGATGGCGACGCCGGGGTTCTCCAGCCAGGTCGCCGAGGACAGCCCCGAGGCCGACGACATGCCGAACCCGATCAAACCGACGGTCAGGACCATGCTGACCGCGTAGTAGGCGATGCCGACCAGCAGCGAGTCGATCATGTAGGCGGCCAGGCGCTTCCAGAAGCCGACATGGACGACCTCGAAGCCGTGGACGACGGTGGTGTCGTCGGCGACGCCGGCGCGCGGCGCGGCATAGGGCGAATCGGATTCGGCCGCTGCGCCGCTGCCGTCGTAGGCCGGTGCGGCAGGCGCCGCAGGGGCGGTCGCGGCCGTCGCCGGCGCGGCGCTCACGCTGGCCGCGGCGTGGGCCTGGGGATCGGCGACTGGGCTGTCGGCTGTAACCGCCGCTGCGCCGGGTTGGGCTTGCTGCGGCCGCTCGGGCTCGGCCGCGAAGCCGGGCTCGGCGACCAGTTCATGGGCGAGTTCGCGCCAGGGACGCCACTGCGCCAAGCCGTCGCGCCAGACCAGGGTGTCGGGGCCCAGCTCGCCGCTGCGGTGACGTGCGGCCATGTCGGCGCCGTCGAGCGGCCCGTGCTGGTTGCGCTCGTTGTCGCTGTAGTACCACTGGCTCATCGCGAATCTTGGTCCTGTCTAGGGGCGGTTCTACTGGGTCGGGCGGCGATGCCGGCATCGCCGCCCGGGTGCTTCAGCCGCGGCAGCTCTGCGGCAGCAGGCGGTCTTCGATCTCCGAGCTGCAGGTCCACTCGCCGCTGGAGGGGTCGAGTTCCAGCCAGATCTTCTGGCCGTCGGCCTTGCTGCCGATGCCGCGTAGCTCGATTTCGATGCCGCAGCCCTCGAGTTCGCCGAACTTGACCGAAGCCACGCGCGGGCCGGCGTAAGCGACCGCGGGCTGGAAACCCTTGCTGTCGTTGCCCGGGCATTCCTCGTTGGCGGCCACGTACTCGGCGACCTGGAGCTTGTACTGGCCCGAGCCGTTGATGGCTTCGGTGACCTTGGCCCGCACCGTGTAGTCCTGATACGCCGGCAAGGCGATCGCGGCGAGGATGCCGACCATCGGGATCGCGACCACGGCCAGCACGATCGCGACGATCGCGCAGCCCGACAGGCCGCGCCGCGGCGGCGGCGCCTGGCGCTGGTTGAAGTGCGCGGCGGCGGCGTCGGCCGGGTTGGCCGAGTGTGCCGAGCGCGTGGAGTACGGCGGCGGACCCGACGCGGTCGGGGTCTGCGGCGGTAATGGCGGCGGCGCTACCGGACGCGGCGCCGAAGACAGCAGGTCATCGTCCAGGCCGAGTTCGCCCGACAGGCGCTCGAGCGGCTGCCATTCGCGCAGGCCTTCGCGCCACAGCAAGGTGTCGCGATGGATGCGGCCCTCGCGGTAGTGGCCGCGCACGGCGTCGGCGTCGATCGGACCGACACGGCCCTGGGCTGCGTCGTGGTAATACCAATTGGTCATGCTGTCCCCCTGATCTCGCGATCGTCCTTGTGAGTGAGCCGCCGGCGCAGTCGGGCTCCGCAAGGGTGCCGTCGGCCGGACATGGCTATGCCCCCGCGGCCGCCCCAGGCGCGCGGTGGACGCAAGAAACTAGCATGCCGGCCGGCTTATCGGCCTGGCGATCGGCGATAGCGATCGGGAGTCGCGAGCGGCGATGCCGGCTCGCGCCGCAGCAGGGCCGCGGCTTGGGGGCGTCGCCGGTGCGGCGACGCGATGCCGGTGTCAGTGCACCGGCTCGGGTTCGTCGGCGAACATCTGGGTTTCCATCCAGGCGTAGGCCGCCTCGGAGCCGGGCTGGTTGAACAGAACCATCAGCACGACCCATTTCAGGTCGTCCAGGTCGAGTTCGTCCTGGTCCAGCGCCATGGCGCGGTCGAGCACGAGCTCGCGCTGGCCGGCGTCGAGGATGCCGTGCTGTTCCAGGAACAGCAGGAAGCCGCGGCATTCGACGTCGAGCTTGTCGAGTTCGGGACCGAAATAGACCCGGGTCGGACCGCCGGTGCGCGGCGGGCTGACGGCCGGCCGCTGCAAGGCCAGCGCATCGAGCCACTCGAAGGCTTTGTTGATTTCGGCGGGGCTGAACCCGGCCTGGCCCAATTCGTCGAACAAAGGGCCGCTGCGGAGCGAATCGCGGTCGCGGACAAGGTCCGCATCGTCGGTGAAGTAATGCTCGAAAAGGTACAGCAGGACGTCCAGGATGCTCTCTTTCATTTCCCTCGGCCTGCGCCGCATGCGGCGCGGTGAGTAGGAGTTGCTGATTGACCGTCGGACGGCCGACTTGCCTCAGTCGGACCGCTCGGCGATGGCGTGGTTCAGCGGTTGCGGAAGTAACGGCCGTGCTGCGCCGCGACGCGACCCTCAAGCTCCATGACCAGCAGCATGGAGGACAGTTCCGCGGTCGTCAATCCAGTCCGTTCGACGAGTTGATCCATACCGGTTGGGTCGTGGCCCAGGGCGTCCCACAAGGACTGGTAGTCGGGATCTGCGAAATCCGGGCGGCCGTTAACTCCGTAAGCCGGGTCGTCGCCATCGTGATCGCCCTCCATGACGGCCGCGTGGCTGGCAGAGATGGGGATGCCCAGGCGACGGCGCAAGTCGTCGGCCAACTCGGCCGCGAGCGGGGCCAGGGCGGCGGCGACTTCACCCGCGCTCTCGACCAGGCCGGCGCCCTCGCGGATTAGGCGATGGCAGCCGCGCGCGAGCGGGTTGTGGATCGATCCGGGCACGGCGAACACGTCGCGCCCGCATTCGCTGGCCAGGCGCGCGGTGATCAGGGCGCCGGAGCGTTCGGCCGCCTCGATCACCAGGGTGCCGAGGCTGAGCCCGGCGAGGATGCGGTTGCGGCTCGGGAAGTGTTCGGGCTTGGCCTGGGTGCCCGGCAGGTGCTCGCTGATCAACGCGCCTTCGGCGGCGATGCGCGCATGCAGGTCGGCGTTGTTGCGCGGATAGGCGATGTCGGGGCCGGTGCCGAGCACGGCCAGGGTGACCCCGCCGGCGTCGAGTGCGGCGCGGTGGGCGGCGGTGTCGACCCCGGCCGCCAGGCCGCTGGCGACTGCGAGCCCCGAGCGCGCCAGGGCGCGGGCGAAGTCGGTGGCGTTGTCGCGCCCGGCCGGAGTCGGCGAGCGGCTGCCGACCACGGCCACGGCCGGATGCCAGAGCAGGGCGGGTTCGCCGGCGACGAACAGCGCCAGCGGCGGATTCGGCGCGCGCCGCAGCAGGCCGGGGTAGTCGGGGTCGTGCCAGCCGACCAGGTGATGGCGCGGGGCGTGCAGCCAGTCGAGCGCCCGCGTCAGGGCTTCCTCGTCCGGGGCGCGCAGGGCGTCGATCTGTTTGGGGGTGAGCCCGGCGGCCTGCCACTGGCCGGTCCCCGCCGCCAGGGCGGCAGCCGGACTGGGGTGGAGCTCGAGCAGTTGCCGCCGGGAGGCGCTGGCGCCGCCTGCGGCGATGAGGGTCAACAGGGCGTGGAGGTCGTCGTCGGACAACTGGATCTGGGGCGAAGGCATGCACCAGCCTAGCCTGCAAACGACGACGGCGCCCGAAGGCGCCGTCGTGGATCGCTGTAGGAAAAGCCCGCAGGCCTTTCCTCAGTGATTAAACAAACCGATCAATAGGCCGAGTCGGGATGCTTGAGCTCGTAGCCGACCTTGGTCTGGCGCACGCCGTCCATGATCAGGCCGTAGCTGACCTTGTCGAAGGTGCGGAAGACCATCACGTGACCGGAGAACTCGTCCGGCAGGCGCACGCGCGAGGCCTTGCCGACCAGGGTCGGATCGCGGTCCGGACCGACCTTGACCCGGTCGACGGCGCGGGTGCCGACCCGCCAGGTCGAGAACACCGTGCCGTTGTCGACGCCGTCGCGGGCACCGACCGACAGGGCGATCACGTCGCGCGGGCCGCCGTGCTTGACCAGGTCGGCCACGGCCAGGACCTGGGCGCGACCGTAGTCGAACTGGGCCTTGGGCGGGTGCGGGAAGAACTGCAGGTCGTAAGGCTGGGCTTCGACCGGGATCAGACGGTCGCCGACGCGGATCTCGCGGCCGGTGTCGTCGATGACCAGGGTGCTGGCCTCCATCCCGTTCTCGGCGCCGCGGCTGACGGTGCCGGTCGAGACCTGCATCAGCTCGTAGCCGAGCAGCTCGCGGCCCTTGTCCGGCACGACCACGTCGGTCCAGATGGCCTCGAAGTCGACCGTGCGGCGACCGCGGAAGTCCAGGTCGGCGGCGCGCATGATGTCGCAGCAGGCCACGCGATCCAGGCGGGTATAGCGCTGGGTCGGGCGGACCACGGCGTAACGCGTGCCCGGGGTCTGGTTCGGCAGGTTCTTGATGTAGGCGACCTGGCCCTGGGTGACGCGCAGGCGGTCTTCTTCAAGACCGACCACGTAGGGCATCTGCTCGAACTCGTCGACGACCCGAAGGTTCTTCAGGAACGGCTCGATGTCCGACAGCGGGATGCCGCTGATCGGGGCCTCCTGGCGCGGACCCGGCTTGACCTGGGCCGCGACGCGGTCGAGGTAGGCCAGCGAGATCACGTCGCCCGGATAGATCAGGTGCGGGTTCTTGATCTGCGGGTTGGCCTGCCAGATTTCCGGCCACAGCCACGGCCGCTTCAGGAAGCGAGCCGAGATGTCCCACAGGGTGTCGCCCCGTTTCACCACGTAGGTGTCGGGGTGGTCGCCACGCAGTTCCGCCGCAATGGCGTACGTGGCAACAGTCAGCAACGCGGCGGCGAGAACCGCGCGGATCGGTTTAAACATGGCGGCCATCTACCTGATTCCCCTTCCAGGTTTGCCCTCTGCGGGCACCCGGACTATAGCCCAGAAGGTGCGAACGTTAGCAGGCCTTTGCAGCCTATAACGGGGTTACAATGCAACCAAAGCTTGCGTATGTGACCCACGCCCCCATTTTCGACGCCATGCCCCTGCTCCCAATCCTCGAATTCCCCGATCCCCGTCTGCGGACGAAGGCCGTGCCGGTCGAAGCCGCGCACGTGACCTCGCCGCAGTTCCAGAAGCTGCTCGACGACATGTTCGAGACCATGTACGAATGCCCCGGCATCGGCCTGGCCGCGAGCCAGGTCGACGTGCACCAGCGCTTCATGGTCATCGACGTATCGGAAGAAAAGAATCAGCCGCTGGTGTTCGTCAACCCGGAGATCGTCGCCAAATCCGGCGAGCAGGTCTACCAGGAAGGCTGCCTGTCGGTGCCCGGCATCTTCGCCGACGTGACCCGCGCCAACGAGATCACCGTCAAGGCGATCGGCCGCGACGGCGCGGTGTTCGAACTCAGCACCGACGGCCTGCTCGCGGTCTGCATCCAGCACGAGATGGATCACCTCGACGGCAAGCTGTTCGTCGACTACCTCTCGCCGCTCAAGCGCGAGATGGTGCGCAAGAAGCTCGCCAAGCAGCGCCGCCAGTCGGCCTGAGGCCGGCTCTCGCGACGGGAGCGGGGAATCGGCGCGGCGCCGTGTGGCGCGCGCGGGTTTCCGGCTCCCGTTGTTCGTTTCTGTAGGCTTGTGCTTGCAGCGTTGGTCCAGGCGCGATGATGCGCGCCGACGCCCCCACTCGATCTCATTCCCGAACCTATGCGCATCGTATTCGCCGGTACCCCCGACTTCGCCGTACCGAGCCTGCGCGCCGCCGCGCAGCGCAACGAGGTCGTCGCCGTCTACACCCAGCCCGATCGTCCTGCCGGGCGCGGACGCGAGCTGGCGCTGTCGCCGGTCAAGCGCGAAGCCTTGTTGCGCGGCCTGCCGGTGATGCAGCCCGAGAATTTCAAGAACGCCGCTGCGCGCGAGGCGCTGCGCGAACTGCAGCCCGACCTGATGGTGGTGGTGGCCTACGGCCTGATCCTGCCGCAGTCGGTGCTCGACATCCCGACCTACGGTTGCTGGAACGTGCATGCCTCGTTGTTGCCGCGCTGGCGCGGCGCCGCGCCGATCCAGCGCGCGATCGAGGCCGGCGACCGCGACAGCGGCGTGTGCCTGATGCAGATGGAAAAGGGCCTGGACACCGGCCCGGTGCTGCTGTCGCAATCGCTGGCGATCGGCGAGGCCGAGACCGGCGGGCAGTTGCACGATCGCCTGGCCGCGCTCGGCGCGCAGGTGCTGGCCGACGGTCTGGGCCTGTTGCGCGCCGGCATGCGCCCGGTCGCGCAGCCGCAGCCGCAACAAGGCGTGAGCTATGCGCACAAGCTCGACAAGGCCGAGGCGCGCCTGGATTGGGCGCAGCCGGCGCCGGCCTTGGCGAACAAGGTGCGCGCCTTCAATCCCTGGCCGATGGCCGATGCGACGATCGCCGGCGAACGCGTGCGCGTGCACGGCGCGATCGCGCTGCCGTTGGCGCATGACGCCGAGCCCGGCACGGTCTTGCTGGCCGGGCGCGAGGGCATCGACATCGCTTGCGGCGAAGGCGCCTTGCGCATCCGCGTGCTGCAACGCGACGGCGGCAAGGCGATCACCGCCGCGGATTATTTGAACGGCCGGCGCGACCTCGCCGTCGCCCGCTGAGCATGTCCGACCGGCGCACCGGTTCCGACGGCCCGCATGGCGGCATGCACAACGCCAGCCTGCACGGCGGCAGCCGGCCGCGCGCGATCGCCGCGCGCGTGCTCGACGCGGTGATGCACCGCGGGCGTTCGCTCAAGGCCGAGCTCGCGACTGCGCTGCCGGGCTTGCCCGACCCGCGCGACCGCGCCCTGGTCGAGGCGATCTGCTTCGCCGTGTTGCGCCAGCCGCTGCGCTACGAGGGCGCGCTCGCCGCCTGGATGGCGCGGCCGCTGACCCGTCGCGACGGTGAATTGCGCGCGCTGCTGTACGTCGGCCTGGCCCAGCTCGATCCGTTGCAACTGCCGGCGCACGCCGCACTCGATTCCACCGTCGAGGCCGCGCGCGGCCTCGGCTATCCGCACCAGGCCGGCATGGTCAATGCGCTGCTGCGTCGCGCCCAGCGCGAAGGCCTGCCGGCGGTCGACCCCAGGCATTCGCACTGGCCGAGTTGGTTGCGCGGGCGTCTGCGCCGCGACTGGCCCGAACACTACGACGCGATCCTGGCCGAAAGCGCGGTGCCGGCGTCGATGTGGTTGCGCGTCAATGCGCGCCGCGGCACCCGCGAGGCTTATCGCGAACGGCTCGTCGAGGCCGGTATCGAAGCCGAGGTGGTCGACGGACTGCCCGATGCGCTGCGTCTGCAAGGCTCGGCGGCGATCGCCTCGCTGCCCGGGTTCGCCGACGGCGCGGTGTCGATCCAGGATGCTTCCGCGCAATTGGTCGCCGATGCGATCGCGGCCGCACCCGGTACGCGCGTGCTCGATGCCTGTGCCGCGCCCGGCGGCAAGAGCGCGCATCTGCTCGAACGCGACGCAGCCCTGCGCCTGACCGCGCTCGACGTCGATGCGGCGCGCCTGCAACGGGTGCGCAGCGGCCTGGTCCGTCTGGGCCTGGCCGAGCGCGCCGAACTGCGCGTGGCCGACGCCGCCGACCTGCAGGCCTGGTGGGACGGCACGCCCTTCGATGCGGTGCTGCTGGATGCGCCGTGTTCGGCGACCGGCATCGTCCGCCGCCAGCCCGACGTGGTCCTGCACCGGCGCGAATCCGACATCGCCGCCTTGATGCTGCTGCAGGCGCGCCTGCTCGATGCGCTTTGGCAGACCGTCGCCCCGGGCGGCGTGCTGTTGTATGCGACCTGCTCGATCCTGACCGAAGAGAACGAGCGCCAAGTGCGCGAGTTCCTGGCGCGCACCGCCGATGCGCGCGCCGAGGCCTTGCCGGCGCAGTTCGGCCACGACCGCGAGGTCGGCCGCCAGCGGCTGCCGGGCGAGGGCGGCGGCGACGGCTTCTTCTACGCCCGTCTGCGCCGCGAGGCTTGAGCCCAAGAGTGAGGGCGCAAGAGTGAGGGCAAGGGTGAGCGCAGGCCCAGATTCAAGGGCCGGCCTTTCCACCCGATGCGGGCCGCCGCTTATGATCTGCGCACGTTCAAAGGCCCGCGCATGTTCAAAAGCGCCCGTTCCCACCCTGCCTGGTTGTTCTGGATAGTCGCCTGGCTGGTGCTTGGGGCCGGTCTGGGCCTGCGCGATCCCTGGCCCGCCGACGAACCGCGTTTCGCCCTGGTCGCCATGCAGATGGTCGAGAGCGGCCAATGGCTGTTCCCGCATCGCGGCGGCGAGTTGTATTCGGACAAGCCGCCGTTTTTCATGTGGATGCAGGCGCTGGCCTATCTGGCCACCGGCCAGTGGCGCGTCGCCTTCCTGCTGCCTTCGCTGCTCGCCGCGCTGGGCACCTTGTGGTGCGTGGTCGATCTCGGCCGGCGCCTGTGGACGCCGCGGGTCGGTTATTACGCCGGCTGGGCGCTGCTGCTGACCGTGCACTTCGTCTATCAGTCGAAGAAGGCGCAGATCGATCCGCTGGTGGTGTTCTGGATCACCTTGGCCAACTACGGTCTGTTGCGGCATCTGCTGACCGGCCCGTCCTGGCGCTGGTGGGTGCTGGGGTGGTTCGCCGCCGGCATGGGCACCATCACCAAGGGCGTCGGCGCGCTCGCCCTGTTGATGCTGGCGCCGCTGGCGCTCGCGGCGGCGCTGCGGCCGTTGCGTGCCGCGCTGGCGCCGGGCGGTGCGGCGCATCGCGCCCTGGCCTGGGTCGAGATGCCGGTGCGCGCCGGCATCGGCCGCGGCTACTTCTGGCTCGGGCCGCTCGCGTTCGCGTTCGCGGTCGCGTTGTGGATCGCGCCGATGGCGGCGGTGGTCTTGACCCATCCCGATCCCGCCTACCGCGGTTATCTCGACGACTTGCTGCTGCGCCAGACCGCGGTGCGCTACTCCAGATCCTGGGACCACCACAAACCGGTCGGGTATCACTTCGGGGTGATGTTCTCGATGTGGCTGCCGTTGATGTTCGCCTTGCCCTGGGCGTTGCCGGCGTGGCGCCGGCGCCTGGCCCGGCTCGATCCACGCTATGTGCTGCCGCTGGTCTGGTGGCTGCTGGTGATCGTGTTCTTCTCGATCCCGCAGGGCAAACGCGACGTCTACATCCTGCCGGCGTTGCCGATGGCCTGCCTGATGTTCGCGCCGCTGTTGCCGGGCATCCTGCGCCGGGCCTGGCCGCGCCGGATCGGCTTCGCCTTCGCCGCGCTGATCGTCCTGGCCTTGCTCGGCGTGGGCTTGTCGATGTGGTTCGGCAACCCGGGTTTCGAGCGCAAGCTGATCGCCGAGCGCGATTTCACCGACGGCGCGCGCGGACTCGCCGCGGGTGTGTTGGCGATCGCTTGCTGGGGCCTGGCCGCCCTGCTGTGGGCCGGGCCGCGCCGGCCCATCCTCGGCATGGCCGCGACCCTGTGCGGGCTGTGGGTATTGAACGGCGTGCTGGTCGCGCCGGTGCTCAACGATTCCTCGTCGGCGCGCGGGGTGATGAGCAAGGTCGCCGCGCGCATCGGCCCCGAGGCCGAGCTCGGCCTGGTCGCCTGGAAAGAGCAGAATCTGTTGCAGGCGCAGTCGCGCACCACGACCTTCGGCTTCAAGATGCGGTGGCCGGAACAATTGAAACAAGGCCTGGCCTGGCAAGCCCAGGCGCCGCGGACGCGCTGGTTGTTGGTGCAGGATCCGGCGCTGCCGGCCTGCGTGGACCGCAACCGCGCCGAAATAGGCGGACGCTCCAATCGCCGCATCTGGTGGCTGGTGCCGTACGCTGCGCGCGAAACCTGTCCCGCCGCACCGCCGCTGCGGCCACATGAAGACGATACGGACTGATCCGTGCCCCAACCGCAAGTACCCGACGTTTCTTTCCGCCCCGAGGCCCTCGCGGGCGAACCGCGCCGCTTGGCCCTGGCCCGCCGCACGTTCGAGATCGCCCTGTTCTGCCTGCCGGCGCTGTTGATCTCCACGCCGTGGGGGCTGCTGCCGTTCACCGCGCTGGCGCTGGCCGCGTTCCTGATGGCGCCGGGCCGGATCGCCCAGGGTTACCGCGAGATCGGCGGCGCGTTGCGCCCGCTGCTGCTGATGGCGGTCGCGGTGGCGGTGATCGTGGCGGTTTCGACCTTTCTCCACGACGTGCGCTGGCGCGAGGCCGACAACCGCCTGCGCCTGCTGACCCTGCCATTCTTCGCCCTGATGGCCTATGCCTACCGGCCGTCGCGGCGCTGGCTGTGGGCCGGCGCCCTGGTCGGCCTGGCCGGCGCCTTCGCGGTGGCGGTCTATCAGGTCGGCACCGGCATGGACCGCGCCGCCGGCTGGACCGCGAACGCCATCGTCTACGCCGAAGCGGTGATCGCCCTGATCGTGCTGGCGGTGTTCTGCCGGCCTTCCGGCGAGTTGCTGTGGACCACCACGGCCTGCGCGCTCGGCGTGGTGACCGTCGCCCTGAGCGGCAGCCGCGGCACCTGGCCGGGCGTGTTGATCGTGCTGTTGATCGGTTTGCTGGTCAGCGGCGGCCGCGCGCGCCGGGTCTCGTGGGCGGTGCTGGCGACCTTGGCGTTGGGCGCGGTCGCGGCGTTGTGGATCGGCCCGCTGGCCGAGCAGACCCGCATCGAGGAACTGCGCTCGGACGTCCACCGGCTCCGCGAGGGCGACAGCGCCTCCTCGCTCGGCGCGCGCCTGAGTCTGTTGTCCCTGGCCGGGCAGACCTTCGTCGAGCATCCGCTCGACGGCATCGGCGTCGGCAGTTTCGGCCGCGCCGTGAGCGCCTTGCCGGAATGCCGTCCGCCGGCGGCACGGGTCGGTTTCTGCCGGCTCAGCCATGCCCACAGCGACGTGCCCGAGTGGGCCGCGACCATGGGCCTGCCGGGCCTGCTCGCGATCCTGGCGGTGTATCTATTGCCCCTGGTGCTGTTCGCCCGGCGGTTGCGCGCGCTGCCGGCCGGGCGCTCGCGCAGCAGCGCGCTCGGCGGATTCGTGCTGGTGCTGGTCTACATCGCCAGCGGCCTGACCCAGTCGATGTTCGCGCACCAACTGGTCGCGTCGTTCTATGCGGTGGCGGTCGGCCTGTTGTACGGCTTCAGCCTGCGCGAGGCGCGCAGCGACGACGGCGGACCGTAAGCGAGCCGCGCTCAGGCGCGCGGCGTGCCGTCGTCGTCCTGGCGCGGCGGCGTGGTCAGCGCTTGGCCGCGTTCGAGCATCCACAGCATGATGGTCTTCTGGCGTACGTAATTGGCGCGCACATAGGCGTAGACCAGGCCGTGCCAGCCGTCGAGGAAGCCGGCGCGCAGCACGTAGCCGCGCCAGAACCGCCATGCCGGCGCCAGCACCAGTTTGCTCAGGCTCGCGCGCTTGCCGCGCGCATGCTCGTGCTCGGCCATCATCCGCGCATAGCGCTCGGTCTTGCTGAGTTGCTGTTCGAGCGAGCGGTAGGGGTAGTGGATCAGGTCGCCGGCGAGCGTCGCCACGGCGCCGTCGACGCTGGCCGCTTCGTGGATCTCGCGCTGGCCGCGCCAGCCGCCGCGGCGGCGGTCGAACAGGCGCAGGACCCGGTCCGGATAGGCGTTGCCGTGGCGCAGGAACTTGCCGAAATACTCCGACAGGCGCGCGAAGCGGTAGCCGGCGGCGTCGTCGAAACCGCGCGCGCGCGCCGCCTCGATCGAAGCGCGCAGCCGCGCGTCGACGCGCTCGTCGGCGTCCAGGCACAGCACCCAGTCGTGCGCGGCCTGTTCCACCGCGTAATGCTTCTGGCTGCGGAAACCGTCGAAGGCGCGTTGCAGCACGCGCGCGCCGGCGGCCTGCGCGATCGCCGCGGTGGCGTCGGTGGAATAGGAATCGACCACGACGATTTCGTCGCAGAACGCCAGCGAGGCGATGCAGTCGCCGATACGGTCGGCTTCGTTGAACGCGATGATGCAGGCCGACAGGCGCGGTCGTTCGGCGACGGGCGAGTGCATGTCGATGGCGGCGGTCCGGGCGGCTGGATCGACAGCATAGAGCCAGTAGCGAGTTTGGAGGAGTGAGGAGCGAGTGAAAGCGGGAGCCGCGGCGGCTGGGGCTCTCACTCACTGCTCACTCCTCTAAACTCACTTCTCGCCCCGCCCCCCGCCCCGACTCCACCGCCATGTCCGATTACCTGCTGTTCGCGACCGAGCGTTACGCCTTGCCGATCCTGCGGCCGCTGGCCGATGCGCTGCATGCGGCCGGGCACACCGCCTACGCCTGGTTCGCCGACGGCGCCGCGGCTTCGACGCTGCCGGCGCCGGTGCGCATGCTCGCGCCCGGGCGCGAAGGCCTGCGCGCCGCGGTCGCGCTGAAGCCGCGCGCGGTGTTCAGCGCCGCGAACTGGGTGCCGCCGTTCGTCGCCGGCGCCAAGGTGCAGTTGTTCCATGGCTTCAACGTCGAGAAACGCGAAGACGCGCGCGGCCATTTCCGCGTGCGCGGCCTGTTCGACCTGTATTGCACGCAAGGCCCGGCGACGACCGCGCCGTTCCGCGCCCTGGCCGCGCAAGCCGGGCATTTCGCCGTGGTCGAGACCGGCTGGCCCAAGCTCGATCCCTTGTTCGGCGACGACGACGGCGGCGCGGCGAAATGGCGCCGTCTCGCCGGCCGCCGCCAGACCGTGTTGTTCGCCTCGACCTTCACCGAGCGCCTCAGCGCCGCGCCGCACCTGCTGGAGGCGATCGCCGCGCAGATCGCCACGGGCGAGCGCTATTGGCTGTTGACCCTGCATCCCAAGTGCGCGCCGGAGCTGTTCGAGCGTTATCGCGCGCTGGCCGGCGCGAACGCGACCTTCGTCGAGACCGAAGACCTGATCTCGGCGCAACGCGCGGCCGACGTGCTGGTCGCCGACACGACCTCGGTGGTGTCGGAGTTCGTCGTCCAGCGCAAGCCGGTGGTGACCTTCCGCAACCGCGCGCCGAAGCCGCACATGATCGATTTCGACGATCCGGCGGCGCTGGCGGCGAAACTCGAGCAGGCGTTCGCGCCGAGCCCGGAGTTGCAGGCGGCGATCGACGCCTATGCCGATGCGATCCATCCCTATCGCGACGGGCGCTCCTCGCAGCGCGTGATCGCCGCGACCGAGGACCTGCTCGCCGGCCGTCTCGGCCGTCTGCAGCGCAAGCCGTGGTCGTCGCTGCTGCGCGGCCTGCAGATCCGCCGCGAACTGGGTTACTGGGGGCGCGGCGCCTGAGCGCTGCGCCTCACCAGCGCAGCGGGCGTTGCGAAAGGATCGCCGCGAGCCGGGCGTAAATTTGCCGGGCCTCGTCTTCGGGCAGGAAGCGGATCCGCAGCGGCGGCGCCAGGGCGCCGGCGCCGGCGGTGTCGAGCCACAGGGTCGCGGTGCCGCAGCTGCGGTCCAGCGGCGAACGGGTGAGCTGCAAGGCCTGCAGCTTGTCGAGTTCGGCGAAGCGCCAGGAACGCCGCCACCAGCCTTCGCGCACCGCGATCAAGACCTCGCCGAACGCGTAACCGATGCGTCGGGTGCGCCGCTGCGCCTTGAACGCCGCCCACGGCAGCCACAGCAGGGCGAGTGCGCTCCAGGCGCCGACCTGCCAATACAGCGAGAACACCGCGAGCAAGGTCCACGGCACGTCGGGCAGAAACAGCCGCCACCAGGCCGCATCCGGCAGGGCGCGCCATTCCAGGCGATCCCAGTCGGCGCGCGGCAGCAAGCGTTCGATCAAGGCATCGCAAGCCTGCGGCGTCGCGATCGGCGCGAGCTCCTTCAGCGAACGGCCGTCTTCGTTGGCTTCGGCGCCGACCGTGTCCACGCTCAGGCCACGGCGCTTGAGCAAGCGGTGCATCAGGCCTTCCTCGAGCGTCCAGGCCTGGATGCGCCGGCGCGGCACGGTGGTGCGCCAGCGCCCGAGCAGGCCGCGTTCGGCGGTCAGGCGGCGGCCGTGTTCGCTGAGTTCGAAGCCGTAGTAGCGCAGCAGCGCCAGCACGATCGACAGCAGCTTGAGCAGGCCGGCGATCAGCGCGATCAGGGCCATCGCGATCAGAGCCACGCCGATCGCGTCGAGGTGATAGGCCTCGACATGGCCGGACAGCCAGCGCGTCGCCTGGCTGCCGATGCGTCCGGGAACGCGCGCGTTGAAATCGGGGGTGTACTGCGACAGGCCGGCCAGGGCGGCGCCGATCAGGACCAGGCCGCCGTTGGAGACCAGGCCCAGGCGCAGCACTTCGGCCGGCGGCAGCCGCAGCAGCACGTCGGCGCTGTCCTCGGCCTGGCCTTCGGCGACGGCCGCGCCGCGCCGGCGCACCAGGGCTTCCAGCGCCAGCGCGTCGTCGAGCTTGAGCACGCGCATCTGCGCTTCCGGCTCCTTGCTGCCGGCCGATTCCATGCGCACTTCGGCGACGCCGAACAATCGGTGCAACACGGTCTGGTGCAGGGCCACATTCTGGATCCGCACGAACGGGATCACCCGCAGGCTGCGGTTGAACAGACCGCTTCGCACCACCACGGCATTGCTGCCGATGCCGTAGCGGTAGGTGAAATAACGCCACAGCGCCACCACCACCAGCGCGCCGACGCCGATCAGCGGCCACAGCTCGTTGCGGTCGCCGCGACCGAAGAACACCAGCGCGGCCAGCGGCACGATGAATTGCTTGAGCTGCTGGATCAGCACGAACAACCACGACATCGGATGCAGGCGGCGGTCGGCCCGCGTGCTTTCGTCGTCCGGCGATACGGTCGAACCCGGCGCGCTCATCAGGCGTCTTCGTCGTGGTCGAGCTGGCGGCCGAGGCGCTCGCGCAGGCGCTCGGCGTCCTGCGCGTCGAGGTGATCGATCGAGACCGCGTTGTGGCGGGTGCCGGCGGTGTGCACGACCAGGGTCGCCAGGCCGCGCAAGCGTTGCAACGGGCCGTGCTTGAGGTCGAGGTGCTGCACCCGGGTCAGCGGCACCAGGGTTTCGCGTTGCCAGGCGACGCCGCGGCGCACCGCGAAGCCGTGCGCGTCGAGCCGCCACAAGGTATTGCGGTAGCGGCGCAGGCCGATCCAGGTGCCGATGCCGGCGCCGAGCAGGGCGCCGCTGAGGCCACTGGCGATGCCGACCCAGGAGCCGACGGTGAGCACGCCGAGGACCACCCCGGCGATCGCGAACACGACCGCCAGCGACAGGCTGACGTCGATCGTGCACAACAGCACCGCACGCGAGGGCAGTTTCTGCCAGCCGGTCGAGCCGGTATCGGCCGTCGTCGCGGCGACTGCGGGCGGGGTCGGGCCCGGCTCGATGGAGGTCGGTTCGGCAGCGGTGGGGTCGGGCGTATCCGTCATCAGGGTTCTTTGGCGTACAGCGGTTCGGTTTCGGTGTAGTCGCGGCCCTGACGATACAGCGCGAGACGGCCCTGCATGCGCTCGCGCGACTTCGGGTCGAGCTCGCCGTCCTTGAGCCGGGCCAGGGCATCGGTCTGGAACGCGATCGCCTGGGCGAAGTCGCCGTTGGCGGCGAGCGCGGCGGCGACGGTGTCGAGTTCGGCGGCGCGCAGTTGCTCGCGCCGGGCGATCATGTGCTGGCTCAGGGCCAACGATTGCTTGGCGTCGCGCTGGCCCGCGATCGGGCAGGTGGCCAGGATCCAGACCCGGTCGTTGCGTGCCTGCGCCATGCCGGCGTCTTCGGCCTTGCGCAGCCATTCGATGGCTTGGCTGCAGTCGCTGGCCAGGCCGGCGGCGCCGGCGCGGATGAAATCGGCGTAGCCCATCATCGCCTGCGGGTTGCCGCTTTCGGCGCTGCGGCGCAGATGCGGCAGGGCGCGGCGCAGGGTTTGCGGGCTCAACGACAGGCGGTCGTTGGTCGACAGCAGGATGTTCGCCACCGCCAACGCCGATTCGGCATGGCCGCTGTCGCTGGCGCGTTCGAGCACCGCCAGGGCGGCGTCGCGGTCGGCGGCAATGCGGCGCGACTCCAGCCCGGTGTAGAGCAGGCGTCCGTACAAGTACTGCGCCAGCGCTTCGCCGGCATCGGCCTTGCGCTTGATCGCGGCGATCTGGGTGTCGACGTGGGCCTGGTAATCCGGCCAACGCTCGTTGAGGCGATTGCGCTGCGCGGCGTCGTCGCGCGGCGCCAGTTCCAGCGCGCTGAGGTTCGACGGCGCCTGGCCGTCGCCGAGGAAATCGCCGAGCAGGTGCTGCAACAGCGCGGTCTCGCCGCCCGATTGCGCGGCCACCGCGGTCATGAACTTCGACAGCTCTTCGGTCTGGCGTTCCGGACGGGTCTTCCAGCCCCCGCCTTCGCGCACGAATTCGGGGCCGAACACGTAGCGCTCGCCGGTCGGCGGCTGCACTTCGCCGAGCGCGCTATCGGCATCGATCATGGCGACGTGGCTCAGCGACGGAAAGTTGCCGTCGGCGTGGCGCATCACCACATGGCAAAGCTTGTGCTGTACGCAATGGCGATACGTCGCGCGGCCGTCCCATCCGGCCAGCGCCGGCGCTTCGTACTTCGCGCGCAGGCCGTACACGGTCAGGCGGTCGGCGAGCGGCAGGCGGCGGACTTGTTCGGTCGAGGCGTACAAGGCGACGTCGCGCAGGAAGGCGTAATGCTGCGCGGTCGATGCGGCGATCAGCTCGGCGCTCGCGCCGTCGTCCTTGGCGGCGAGCCGGGTGTAGCGGTTCCAGGCCGCATCGACGGCGTTGACCTCGGCCTGGTCGTCGCCCTGCGAGGCGGCCGTGGCCGGGCCGCACAGCAGGGCAAGCAGCAATAGCGCATAACGCATGAGGCGTCCTTGTCGAGCCGACGGACCGGCGTCCTATCTCGAACGATAGGGGTTGTCGTCGCCATTGCCGGATGGGCGCAGCGTATAGCGTTTATAGGTCCACTGGTATTGGGCCGGATCGCGGCGCGCAATACGTTCTACCGCCGCGTTGAGGGCGATGCAGGCGCGTTGCGGATCGGGATCGGCGATGCCGTCCGGCGCGGCTTCGATGCGCAAGGCGAACGCCGGATGATCCGGATGCGTGTCGATGCGTTCGCAGTACGCGAACAACACCGTCGCGCCGGTGCGTTCGGCCAGGCGTCCGAGCAGGGTCATGGTCAGCGCGGGCACGCCGAAGAACGGCGCGAACTCGCCGTCGCCGGCCTTGGGCTGCTGGTCGGGCAGGATGCCGACCACGCCGCCGGCGTTGAGGCGCTTCCACAACTGGCGCACCGCCGAGCCTTCGGCGCGGACCTGGGTCACACGTTCGGCTTCGGTGTGGGCGCGCACCAGGTTGAGGAAGGCCTCGCCGATCGGCGACTCCGGCGGGCGATACAGGATCGCCAGCGGGGTGCGGAAGGCCAGCCACTGGTTCAGCAGCTCCCAGTTGCCGTAATGCGGCGCCGCCACGATCAGGCCGCGTCCGGAAGCGAGCGCGGCGTCGAACAGCTCGGTGCCGTGCTGCTCGCGCAGCAGTCCGAGATTTTCGGCATGGGGCCGGGTCCACAGGCGCAGGGTCTCGACCGCCTGGCGCGAGGTGGTGCGCACGATCGCGCGCTGCCACTGCTCGCGTTCGGCCGGCAGCAGTTCCGGGTAGGCCAGCTCCAGGTTGACCCGGGCGACCCGGCTCTCGCGGGCGTTACGGCGCTGCCACAGCGCGGCGATGGCGTCGCCCAGGCGCATCTGCCAGGACCAGGGCAGGCGGCCGAGCGCGCTGGCGAAGACATACAGCAGGCGGGCGACGAATCGGGTCATCGCGCGAGTGTAGCCGCTGGCCTGTGCGCGACCGTGGCGGCCGGACCGTCCGATACGTGCCGGATGCGGCGCAGATCGGGCCCGGCACGGCGCCGATGCCGGCACGATGCAGGCTTTACACTCGCGTCCGACTTTCCAGATCGTACGAGCCCGCATGCTGAGTCTGATCCAGCGCGTCACCCAGGCCTCGGTCGTCGTCGACGGCGAAACCGTCGGCGCGATCGGCCCCGGCCTGCTGGCCCTCGTCGGGCTTGAACCCGGCGACGGCGAACCCCAGATCGCCCGCATGGCCGAACGCCTGCTCGGGTACCGGGTCTTCGCCGACAAGGCCGGCCGCATGAACCGCGGCCTGGCCGACACCGGCGGCGGCCTGCTGTTGGTCAGCCAGTTCACCCTGGCCGCCGACACCAGCAGCGGCATGCGTCCGGGCTTCAGCACGGCCGCCGCCCCGGGCCTGGCTGAACCGTTATTCAACCGTCTGGTCGAAACCTGCCGGCAACGTCATGCCGGAGGGGTGGAAACCGGCCGCTTCGGCGCCCATATGGTCGTCAACCTGGTCAACGACGGCCCGGTCACCTTTCTCCTCCGGTCCTAAGACCCGGCCTCCCAGGCCGGACCTGATATACTGGAGCGTTCCCTACCCTCAATAGCGCGGTGGCGCAGCCCATGGCCAACGAACGTCAGCCCCCTCCGTCCGATATCAAGCTCCTGATCAGCAAGGGCTTGGAGCAGGGCTATCTGACCTATGCCGAGGTCAACGATCACCTGCCCGACGATCTCGTCGACGCGGAACAGATCGAAGACATCATCGGCATGATCAACGGCATGGGCATCGAGGTGCACGAAGTTGCCCCCGATGCCGAAACGCTGTTGCTCGCCGACGGCAACACCGGTAATCGCGAAGTCGACGACACCGCGGCTGAAGAAGCCGCGGCGGCGTTGACCGCACTCGACGGCGAAGGCGGCCGCACCACCGACCCCGTGCGCATGTACATGCGCGAGATGGGCACGGTCGAGCTGCTTACCCGCGAGGGCGAAATCGCCATCGCCAAGCGCATCGAAGAGGGCCTGAATCAGGTCCAGGCTTCGCTTGCCCTGTTCCCCTCCACGATCCAGCTGATCCTCGAAGACTACGAGCAGCACAAGGCCGGCAAGAAGCGCCTGGCCGAGATCGTGGTCGGCTTCAACGATCACCTCGACGAAGAGCCCGAGCCGCCGGCACCGCCGGTGGTGGTGGCCGACGCCGATGCCGACGCGGACGACGACGAAGAAGTCGAAGCCGCCGGCGACGATGCCGAGACCGAAGAGACCACCTCCGGTCCGGACCCGGTCGAAGTCGCCGCGCGCATGGAGGCCATCGCCGACCTGTACGGCAAGTTCCTCAAGGCCCAGGGCAAGGGCGGCGCCGGCGCCAAGGCAGCGACCAAGCTGCGCGAAGACATCGCCGCCGTGTTCGTCACCCTGAAGCTGCCGCTGGCCCTGACCGACAACCTGATGCGCAACCTGCGCGACGTGGTCGGCTCGATCAAGGACCACGAGCGCAAGATCCTCGACCTGGCCACGCGCATCGCCAAGATGCCGCGCAAGGACTTCATCCGCGCCTGGGAAGGCAACCAGACCAATCTGGAATGGGTCGACGAGCTGCTCAAGCGCAAGCAGAAGTGGTCGTCGGGTCTGCGCGACGTCAAGGACCAGATCATCGTCGAGCAGCAGACCACGATCGAGATCGAGCAGGCCTCGTTCCTGACCCTGGCCGACATCAAGGAGATCAGCCGTGCGATGGCCTATGGCGAAGCCAAGGCGCGCAAGGCCAAGAAGGAGATGGTTGAGGCCAACCTGCGCCTGGTGATCTCCATCGCCAAGAAGTACACCAACCGCGGTCTGCAGTTCCTCGATCTGATCCAGGAAGGCAACATCGGTCTGATGAAGGCGGTCGACAAGTTCGAGTTCCGCCGCGGCTTCAAGTTCTCGACCTACGCCACGTGGTGGATCCGCCAGGCCATCACCCGTTCGATCGCCGATCAGGCGCGCACCATCCGTATCCCGGTGCACATGATCGAAACGATCAACAAGCTCAACCGCATCTCGCGTCAGATGCTCCAGCAGTACGGCCGCGAGGCCACGCCGGAAGAGTTGGCGAAAGAGATGGACATGCCCGAGGACAAGATCCGCAAGGTCATGAAGATCGCCAAGGAACCGATCTCGATGGAGACGCCGATCGGCGACGACGAGGATTCGCACCTCGGCGATTTCATCGAGGACACCAACGTCGAGTCCCCGGTCGAAGCCACCACCAACATCAACCTCTCCGAGACGGTCCGCGACGTGCTCGCCGGCCTGACCCCGAGGGAAGCCAAGGTGCTGCGCATGCGCTTCGGCATCGACATGAATACCGATCACACCCTCGAAGAGGTCGGTAAGCAGTTCGACGTCACCCGCGAGCGTATCCGCCAGATCGAGGCCAAGGCGCTGCGCAAGCTGCGTCACCCGAGCCGTTCGGAACAACTGCGCAGCTTCCTCGACATCGATTGATCGGCGTCGCTTCGGTTGCGTAAGGAAACAGGCCCCGCTCGCGGGGCCTGTTTCGTTTGCGGGGTCGGTTTCTATACGGTGCCTCGCGGCGCGCGGTTTAGAGTGCGGATGACGGCATCAGGTCGTCGTTGCCGATGTCGCGGGCGTTGCGCTGAGGTATGGGGCGCGGAATCCTCTCAGCGCATCACATCTCATCGCACAACAAAGCACTGCGCTGTATCGCGCCATGCCGGGCCGAGCGAATGAGCCGCGTCGCTGGGTGCCGGTTCCGGTGCCGCGCTCAGCCGTAGAAGAACTGCTCGTGCACGATCTTGCCGTCGCGCACCTTGTACACCGCGACCTCGGCCATCGGCATGCGGCCCATGCTCTTGTAGGTCGCGTCGATGCTCATGGCCAGGCTGAACCAGTCGCCGCCGACGGCCGGGTCGCTGCACCAACTGTCGTGGATCTCGATCACATCGGCCATGAAGTCGCGGCCTTTCTGGCGGATCGCCGCCAGGCCTTCGACGTTGCCGAGCGGGCCGCCCTGATTGCCGGGCGCCTCGATGCTGACGGCATCGTCGGCGTAGAGCTCGTCCTGGATCTGTTCGTGCTTGCCTGCGCGGCACAGCTCGACATAGCGGTTGGCGATTTGCTGGGTATCCATGGCGGGCGATCCTTGGGGGTGGGGGGCTCAGGATAGGGCCGGGCTCGCCTGCTAGTGGCGGGGAGCGACGCGATTGCAGGCCCTCTCCCGACGAGCGGGAGATGAATGCGTCGTGCCGGCCGGCGTCGGCCTGTTGCGATTCGCATCGGGCCTACAGAAAACGACGCAACCAAGGGTAGGAGCGGCGCAAGCCGCGACCGCGATCTTTCGGTTGCGGCGTAACCATCGGTTCGCGGTCGCGACTCGCGTCGCTCCTACTCAGAGGCAGGGTGCCGGTGCTCTGCATCTGCAGCCGCCGTTGCCGTAAGAATCTTGTAGTTGCTGTGCGCCGCCTCGCGCTAGCGAAGGCAATAGAAGACCCAAAGGGCGGCGCGCAGGGATGCGCGCCGTTTTTCATCGGGACAGGGATGTCCCGTATGTAGATCCCTGTGGAGCCATCGCTCGTGCCGGCCTTTGACTCAAAGAGAAGCATTTTTCTTTGGTTACCTTTCTTTTGTTGCTTATGACAAAAGAAAGTAACCCGACGCTTCAGCGGCGGAAGCTCTTAGCGTTTGATCCCGATCCCGATCCCGATCCCGATCCCGATCCCGATCTTGCTTGAGCGATACGCCGCGAAACCGAAGCAGCGCGGTCGCGACTCGCGTCGCTCCTACCCCGAAGCAAAGGCCACGTCGCAACGCAAACGGGGCGCAATGCGCCCCGTTTCGATCCCGCGATAACGCCACGCGGTCAACCCTGACGCAACAGCCGCATCACTTCGTAGCACGCGCCCATGGTGTGGTAATCGGTCTTGCCGGCTGGGCTCTTCTCGTCGCTGTACTTGCGGTTCTCGCGATCGAGGATGCGGTACCAGGCGCCGTAGCGGTGATCGACCATGTGCTGCCAGGCGTAAGCCCACAGCTTGTCGTACCACTGCCAGTACAGGTCGTCGCCGGTGCGCGCCGCGAGCAGCGCCGCGGTCGCCAGCGATTCGGCCTGGACCCAGAAATACTTGTCGTCGTCGCAGACCGAACCGTCCGGGGCGAAGCCGTAGAACAGGCCGCCGTGTTCGCTGTCCCAGGAACGCGCCACCGCGAGGTCGAACAGATGCCGTGCGGTCGGCAGCAGCCACGCCGGTGCCTCGCCACTCGGCGTCAGATGACGGTCGAGGATCAGCAACAGCTTAGCCCACTCGGTCTGGTGGCCGGGCTGGAAACCCCAGGGACGGAACAGGTGCTTGGGGTCGTCGCGGTGGTAATCCCAGTCGATGTTCCAGTCGCGGTCGTAGTGCTCCCACACCAGGCCTTCGGACTTCGCCGCCTGGCGCTGGGTCATGTTCTGCGCCAAGGTCAGCGCGCGGTCGAGGTAACGGCGCTGGCCGCTGGCCTCGTAGGCCGCCAGCATCGCCTCGCACATGTGCATGTTGGCGTTCTGGCCGCGGTAGTCGCTGAAGTTCCAGTCGGCGTCGGCTTCGTCGCGGTACAGGCCGTGCTGCGCCTCCCAGAAGCGCTGCTCCAGCAAGTCCCAGGTCTCGTCCATCCACGCCGCGGCTTCGTCGATGCCGGCCTTGAGCGCGGTCGAGTAGGCGAGCAGCACGAAGGCGCCGCCGTAGCAGTGGTTCATCCGGTCTTCGGGCTGGCCGTCGCGGAGGGTCCAGGCGTAGCCGCCGGTCTCGGCGTTGCGATGCTTTTCGCGCAGATAGCGCAGGCCGTGACGGGCGAGCTCGCGATAGTCCTCGCGCTCGAATTCGATCGCGGCCATCGCGTAGTTGAAGACGAAACGCGTGCTGCTGACCAGGTGCCGGTGCGAAGCGTCGTAGACCGAGCCGTCGTCGCGGAAATAGTGGAAGAAGCCGCCGTCCGGGTCGCGCGCGACCGGGTCGTAGAACGCCATCGTGTCGGCGATGTGCGCGCGCAAGGTGTCGGCCTTGCGGAAATCGGGAAGCGGGTGCAGCGGAAGATTCATGACTGTTCCTGCATCAGGCGTTCGACATCGGCCGCGCTCGGCATCGCCGCGAAGGCGCCGTGTCGGGTGGTGGCGAGGGCGCCGGCGGCCGCGGCATAGCGCAGCGCGCCGATGAAGTCGGCTTCGCGTTCGAGGAAATCGGTGAAGCCGGCGGCGTTCACGCCCAGGGTCGACAGCCGGTGCAGTAAACCGCCGACGAAGGCGTCGCCGGCGCCGGTGGTGTCGGAGGGGGCGACGCGGAAAGTCGGCACTTCGCCCTGGCGCGTGCGCGTGTGCCAGCGGATCGGCGTGGCGCCGTCGGTGATCAGCACGCAGGTGGCGTAACCGTGCCACAAGCGTTGCAATGCGGCTTCTTCGCCGCCGAGGTGGCGGGCCAGGAATTCGAACTCGCTGCCGCACAGTTTGATCAGGTCGGCTTCGAGCAGCGCCGCCAGCAGGCGCGGCGCCGGGTCGAAGCCGGCCGGCCACAGCGACGGCCGCAGGTTCATGTCCATGCTGACCAAGGCGCCGGCCATGCGCGCGCGGCGCATCCCGGCCAGCGTGGTCGCAGCGATCGATTCCTCGGTCAGGCTGTTGGAGCAGACGTGGAACACGCCGGCCTCGGCGAAGCTGTCGCCGCTGAAGTCCGAGTCGCGGAACAGCAGGTCGGCGGCCGGCGGCCGGTAGAAGCTGAAGCTGCGTTCGCCGTCGCCGTCGAGCGAGACGAAAGCCAGCGCGGTCTTGGCCTCGGCGGTGCGCAGCAGGTGGCGGGTGTCGACGCCGTAGTCCTGCAACTGCGCGGCGATGAAGTCGCCGAACATGTCTTCGCCCAGCATGCCGACGAAGCGCGCGTTGCCGCCCAGGCGGGCCGCGGCGACGGCGACGTTGGCCGGCGCGCCGCCGGCGTATTCGACGAAATGACGCGGCTCGCCGGCGACCGACGAGGGACGCGCGAGAAAGTCGATCAGGGCCTCACCAAAGCAGACGATTGCGCCGTTGCGCGGTTCTGCGGATAGCACAACGGACATCAATGCATCACTCCCGAAGCCTGGGCGGTGACGTGCTGGCCCTGGCCGGCGAGCACGCGCGAACCGCGCCAGCCGTACCAGACGATGAAGGCGTAGCACACCACCGGAATTACGAACGAAGGTTGGATACCGATCCGGTCGGACAACACGCCCTGCAACCACGGAATGACCGCGCCGCCGACGATGCCCATGATCAGCAGGCTCGAAGCCTTGCTGGTCATCGGCCCGAGGCGCTCGATGGCGATGGTGAAGATGGTCGGGAACATGATCGAATTGAACAGGCCGATCGACAGCACCGCCCACATCGCGACCGAACCCTTCGTGCTCATGGTCAGCGCCAGCAGCGCGATCGCGGCGACCGCGAACAGCGCCAGCAGGCGGCGCGCATCGAAGCGGCGCAGCAAGGCCGCGCCGATGAAGCGGCCGACCATAGCGCCGCCCCAGTAATAGGCGAGGTATTCGCTGGCCTGGGCGTGGTCGATGTTGCCGATTTCCGGTGCCGAGATGTAGTTGATCAGGAAGCTGCCGATCGAGACCTCGGCGCCGACGTAGACGAAGATCGCGACCACCCCAAAGAACAGATGCCGCTGGCCCAGTACCTCGGCGAAGCTGTGGTGCACCGGGTCGGCGCTCTCGGTGGCTTCGGCCAGCGAGGGGATGCGCATCTGGTACACGAACACCGCGAGCAGCAGCAGGCAGCCGGCGATGATCATGTACGGCATCTGCACCGAAGCCGCTTCATGCGCGCGATACGCGGCTTGTTCGGCGACCGACATCGCCGCGAGTTCGGCGGTGCCGAGCACCGCGGTCGACAGGATCAGCGGGCCGATCACGTACGGGAACAAGGTGGTGCCGAGCGAGTTCAGCGCTTGCGCAAGGTTGAGGCGGCTCGGCGCGCCGGCCGGGTCGCCGAGCAGGCTGATGTAGGGGTTCGCCGAGACCTGCAGCAGGGTGATGCCGCTGGCGAGCACGAACAACGCACCCAGGAACAAGGGATACGACGGTATGCGCGCGGCCGGGAAGAACAGCGCCGCGCCGGCCGCGGCCACGATCAGGCCGATCACGATGCTGTTCTTGTAGCCGACCTTCGCCACCACCTTGCTCGCCGGCAGCGACATCAGGAAGTAGGCGCCGAAGAAAGTCGACTGGATCAGCATCGACTGCGCGTAGTTCATCTGGAACACGGCTTTCAGATGCGGGATCAGCACATCGTTGAGGCTGGTCAGGCCGCCCCAGGTGAAGAAGATCGTGGTCACCACCGCGAGCGCGGCGGTGTAGGACATGTCGCGACGGGTCATGCGGACTCTCCGGGCGGCGGAACGAGCACCTCGCTGCTGCTGCGTGCCTGCAGCCGGACGGGGGCGACGGTATGGGCGGGCGGCATGTCGGGGTCGCGCAGGCGCTTGAGGATCAGCTCCGCGGCCTGGCGGCCGCGTGCGCGCGGGTCGACCGCGATCGTGGTCAGGGTGGGCGAGGCGACCGAGGCTTCGGGAATATCGTCGAAGCCGATGACGGCGAAATCGCCGCCCGGGCGGCGCCCGCGTGCGACCAGGCCGGCCATCAGGCCCAGTGCGACCGCGTCGTTGTAGCAGACCGCCGCGGTCGGGGCCGGGTCGCGCACGAACAGCGCGCCGGTCTGCTGCGCCGCTTCCAGGCGGGTCGGCGCGCATTCCACCAGCCACTGTGGCTCGGGATCGACGCCGGCCTCGGCCAAGGCTTCGCGATAGCCCTGGCGGCGTTGCCGGCACGAGCTCGAATCGCGGTGGCCGCCGAAGAAGGCGATGCGGCGGTGGCCGCGTTCGAGCAAATGCCGCGTCGCCAGGCGCGCGCCGTGGGTGTTGTCGAGGGCGAGGAAATCCCAGTCGGTGGAATCCAGCTCGCGGTTGAACACCAGCACCGGCGTGCGTTCGCCGACCTGGGCGCGCACGCGCGCGCCGTCGCTGCCTTCGGCGGGCGACAGGATGATGCCGGCCGGGTCGTGCTCCATCAGCGAAGTCAGCACCGCCTGCTGGCGTTCGACCGATTCGTTGGTGCTGCCGAGCAGGGTGACGAAGCCGGCCGTGGCCAGCCATTCGTCCACGCCCGCGGCGAATTCGGCGAAGAAGGGGTTGGACAGGTCGTTGATGACCAGGGCCACGCCGGTCGAGACCTTGCGCCGCAGATTAGCCGCGCCGCGGTGGTAGACGTAGCCTTGGCGCTTGAGTTCGGCCTCGACCCGGGCGCGGGTGTCGGCATGGACCAGCGGGCTGCCGCGCAGGACCAGCGAGACCGTCGCACGCGACAGACCGCAGGCACGGGCGATGTCGGCCAGGGTGACCCGGCCGCGGGGAGCGGGCGCGTCGTTCATCGTTGACACCTCACAAGGGGTGGTCGGTCGGCAATCATGGCTCTCGGCGGCTTTTGGATCGTTCTAAATGCCGTCATCCTGCGGCCTCAGGCCCGTCCCTGCATTCTGCATTGCAGCATGAAGGGGCCTGGGTCGCGTGTTAGCTTGCCCGCATTTAGAACGATCTAAAAGTGGCCGCCGGGATTTTTGCCGGTCCGGCCGTGTCCGGGCCCCTGTGCCCTATAGACGGAGTGCCCCGGATGACCCGGCCGACCCAGCCTCTCACCTCCCGCCGCGCCTGTCCCGCCCTGCGCTGGCTGGCCGCCGCCGCCCTGGCCGCCTGCGCCCTCGGCGCGAGTGCTGGTCCGGCTGACGAAGCCGGCCGCCGGGCCTACGCATCGGTTGACCCCTTCATCGGCACCGGCGGCGAGGGCCACACCTTCCCCGGCGCGGTGGTGCCCTTCGGCATGATCCAGCTCAGCCCCGACACTGAGATCCAGCCGCGCAAGCAGGCCTACGGCTGGGCCGCCGGCTACCGCTACAGCGACAGCAGCATCGTCGGCTTCTCCCACACTCACTTCTCCGGCACCGGGCATTCCGACCTCGGCGACGTGCTGCTGATGCCGATCGCCGGCGAGGTCAAGCTCGAACGCGGTGACTCTAAAGTGGCGCGCAGCGGCTACCGCTCGCGCTTCCGCCACGACGACGAAGTCGCGCAGCCGGGCTATTACGCGGTCACCCTCGACGACTACAAGATCCGCGCCGAACTCACCGCCACCGAGCGCGTCGGCGTGCATCGCTACCGCTTCCCGAAAGGGCAGCCCGCGCACGTGCTGGTCGACCTGCGCACCAGCCTGTACGACTACCCCGGCAAGGTCCTGTGGTCGCGCCTGCGCCTGCGTGCCGACGGCACCGTCACCGGCTACCGCGAAACCCGCGGCTGGGCGCCGGGCCGTCAGCTGTATTTCGCGATGCGCTTCTCGCGCCCGGTGAGCGGTCACGGCTTCCACGACACCGAAGCCGACGTTGCCTACAAAGGCTTCCCGCCGCCGGGCGAAAAAGACCCGACGAAACGCGCGCAGATCGAAGGCCGCCAGGTGGTCGGCAGCCTCGATTTCGCCGAGGCCGAAGGTAAAGACCTGATCGTCAAAGTATCGATTTCGCCGGTCAGCGAAGACAGCGCCATCGCCAACCTCGACGCCGAAGTGCCCGGCTGGGATTTCGACGGCGTGCGCGCGCAGGCGCGCGCGATCTGGACCGAAGCGCTGTCGGCGATCGAGACCGACGCGCCCGAGCCGATGCGCAAGAGTTTCTACACCGCGCTGTATCACACGCTGATGGGGCCGAGTCTGTTCATGGACAGCGATGGCCGTTATCGCGGCCCCGACAATGCCGTGCACCAGGCCAAGGGTTTCCGCTACCACTCGACGTTCTCGCTGTGGGACACCTACCGCGCGCTGCATCCGCTGCTGACCCTGGTGCAACCCGAGCGACGCAACAACGACTTCGTCAATTCGCTGCTCGCCTCGCGCCGCCACAGCCCCTACGGCATCCTGCCGGTCTGGTCCTTCCACGGCCAGGAAACCTGGTGCATGGTCGGCTACCACGCCGTGCCGGTGATCGCCGACGCCTACATGAAAGGCATCCGCGGTTACGACACCGGCGAAGCGCTCGACGCGATGGTCGCCAGCGCCAGCTACGGCCCCTACGACGGCATCGCCCAATACATGGAGCTCGGCTACGTGCCGATCGACGAAGAAGGCGAGGCCGCCTCGAAGACCCTCGAATACGCCTTCGACGACTGGACCATCGCGCGCATGGCCGGCGACATGGGCCGCCAGGACATCGCGGCGAAGTTCGAAAAACGCGCCGGCAACTGGAAGCACGCGTTCGACCCGAACAGCGGCTTCATGCGCGCACGCAAGCGCGACGGCGCCTTCCGCGAACCCTTCGACCCCACCGCCAGCGGCTACGGCACCGACTACACCGAGGGCAACGCCTGGCAGTACTCCTGGTATGTGCCGCAGGACGTCGCCGGCCTGATCGACGCCCACGGCGGCGACGCCAAGCTCGTCGCCAAACTCGACCAGGTCTTCGACGCCAAGGTCGACCCGAAAGTGTTCGAACACATGGAAGACATCACCGGCCTGATCGGCTGGTACGCCCACGGCAACGAACCCAGCCACCACGTCGCCTACCTGTACGGCTACGCCGGCCAACCCTGGCGCACCCAGGAGCGCCTCAAGCAGATCATGGCCAGCCAATACGCCCCGCGCCCCGACGGCCTGGCCGGCAACGACGACCTCGGCCAGATGTCGGCCTGGTACGTCTTCACCGCGCTCGGCTTCTACCCGGTGGCCCCGGCCAGCAACGAATACGCCATCGGCCGCCCCTTCCTGCCCAAGGCCACCCTCAAGCTGCCCAACGGCAAACGCTTCACCGTCGTCGCCGACGGCCTGGACGACGCCCACACCTACATCGGCGCCGCCACCCTCAACGGCCAACCGCTGGACCGCAGCTTTCTGCGCCACGAAGAGATCATGGCCGGCGGGGAACTTCGGTTTACGATGCAGGGGGCGCCGAATAAGGCTTGGGCTAGCGATCCGAAGCAGCGGCCGTATTCGATGAGTGTGAGGCGCTGAGGGGGGGCGGTCGTCGCCTATCTCTGTCCCTGCACCGATGAGCGCTGTTTGGTAAGGCGCTTCGGCTGGTGAGGCGCCTCGATTGCGCCTGGGGTCCATCGATTGGCAGGAATCGACGAGACAGGCCACACCGCTGCCTCGCGCTGTACCAGCGTTGGGGCTTGGCCTCGCCATGCGGCGGCGCTGGCACATAGCCGCGCCGCTTACGCCTGCCCCGCCCAACCATTAGAATCCCTGCTCGCGCGGGCCTATAGCTCAACGGTTAGAGCAGAGGACTCATAATCCTTTGGTTCCAGGTTCGAATCCTGGTGGGCCCACCACCCCTTTCGGAAGGGCGTTTATCTCCCCCTCCGCACGTTGAGAAACCCCCCTTATTTTCGAGGGTTTCCGCGAAGGCCGTGGTTTCAGAGAACCGGCGAAAAACGCCGTTTGGCGAAATTTTCGCCAGTCAGTCCTCTCTCTTCTCCCTACCTGTGGTCTCGGAACCAAAGGCCCGAAAACTCGACCCTTGTAAATCAATGGGTTAGCCGTGGACCTTGTTGCGAGTTTTTCGGCGATCAACAGGTCAACTAGGACGGCAAACCCGCTCTCCCGGACCAAAGGAAGAGAGAGCGGAGATCTGCGTGAGCAGCCCACCCAAACGTGACCGCCGGCCAAGCCAGCTCACTCAGCGCTAGCGGCAAAATCCTGGCTTTCGACAAAGCCTAAGGAGGGCGGGATGATCGCAGTGGACTTGCGGATATCGATGGTTCTTGCCATGCGAATGCTCGCAACCAGGGTGGCGGCCACCGCTACGGAGTGGTCCGCCCCCATCGTCCCCGCCGGTAGCTCGCCACCCCGCTAGACCGAGTAGAGCTGTAACTCTTATCTAGAACAGCCCCTTACTTAAAGCCACGAAAGTACAGAGAGTTGCGCATGATTTCGTCGAGGAAGTTCGAGCGGGACCTTTGATGCTGTTCGGCTTCCCATCTCTTCTTGTTTTCTTCATATGCCTTTTCGCGCGCGGCCTGCCTTGCAGCGCAATCAATAACTTCACAAACAGGAGTTCCTTTGGGGTGATCCCATTCAGTTGTAAAGATATTCAATCCCCGAATGATGCTGGTGTTTGCATCTACTCCACGGAGCCTGTCTGCGAATGCTTGCGTTGGCACAACCAGGATGGCAAGCAGTAGTACTGCAACATGACGTTTCTCAGAAACCAGATCAGTGAGGAAGCCTGTCGCGGCTCTCTGATGGTTCGAGTGTAGCGACTGCGCCGATGGGTTCATGCCTGTTCTCCGGCTAATGGGACGGCTTACTTGAAGGCTTCTGCGAGATTTGAGAACACTACGACGCTCTTACCCTTAAAGTTTGCGCGAGAGGCCCGGTCGCACGACCGCTTTGAAATCTTCACGAGGCTTGGCCCCTCTAAGTGTCCTGCGCTGAATCTGGCTGCAGAGCTCAATTTCAGTTGCGTGATGCTCGTGTCCGACTACTTCGCTCTCGCCCGCTCCATGGCAACCGTTCTTCGAGATATTGGTAGCACTGGAGTTGTCTCCGCCGGATATTGGGGGCAGGTCAACGGTGCCGGTTTGATAAGTCCACATCGCGGAATGAAGGTTGCCTTCTTCAGTCTCGCTATTGATTAGCACCAGACCATTGTTGCCGATAGCAACACCAGAAGCGGAAAAGCCTCCTGGTAATGGCGCGATGACTGTGAAGTTGTTGTTGCGTGTATCCCAGACGAACGGCAGGGCCGGTTCATCACGAAGTTGAACTTGGCCAAGTACTTGCCCCGAGGCATTCATATCGATGCCGCTGTTGCGCAGGGTGCGGCCGGCACCGTCTGTAATGGTCAAGACAAGAGGCGTGGCGGGGTTCTGCCAATACGTCGTTCGAGCACCTGACAGACCGAAGCCACAAGTACCAAGAGATCCGCCTGTACTGATTTGCTGAAATACAGCGCAGCGGTCACTGCCCTCAGGATGTGCATAGAGTGCAGCAACATAAGCACCAAGCAGCCCGGTTGGTGACCAGTACATCGGCCTGCTCTTTCCTCTGCCATCTGGACACATGCCGACCACTGTGGGGCCGGTTCCGCTGCCAGCAACTACATCGGTTGGGCTGCAGTTTGAGCTGGACAAACCCAGTAATCCAACAGGCAATGCGATCGCATTAGTCGTGCCAGCTTTCCAGAGCACCGGTCGAGAGGTGCCTACACCGCTTATGCTGACGCCCGCGATGGCGCCATCTTGGTTAAAGGCGGTCGCTACTGTCTTTACGTCTCCTCCGAGAGGCCGCAACTGTTGCACGGTTGGCGTTCCCGCTAGGTCCGTCCATTTGACGGCCTGGGAAACACTATCGACGTCATTGCAACTGCCAACGACTAAGCCATTGTTGCTGATCGCGCCGGCATCACAGCTTCTTCCGATAGCCAGATGAGGTAGCTCAACGCTAGTGCCCGGGCTTAACGATGCGAATCCAGCCGTAATTCCTTCCGTCTTTGTGCAAGATCCAACAACGACTGCAAAGTCATTCACGGCAGAGCCGACGCAATCCTGCCCTACACCGATGCCTTCGTCGATTACCTGTGCTAGCGCGCTTCGCGGGGTTGCTATGCAGCAACAGAGAAATGCGAAGGAAAGCAAGCGATCACCGAGTTGCAAACCTGATGCCATTGATGTCTCTCCGCGGTACATGTGACAAAGATAAGGGGGCAGCCGAGGAGCAAGAAATGTCGTTTCCTAGCACTCGATGACATCGAATGTGTCCCTAACTCAAGGTGCGAGCAATCCTATGCTCAGAGCTTTTGGCAAAAGCGGTCGCTAGGTCACGGCGAAGCCATCATCTGTTGTGATGGCCGTCATTTTATCGAAGGGGCTTCCATTCGATGTGTTCGTTGATTTCAATTGAGAAATGCAACGGGTCTTCGCCACCTTCGTTTGAAAGGACGATTCGAGGACGTGTATTTCGCCACTTGGCGAAACAGGCCGTGCGCCAGCACAAGGGCGCCAGAATGTCCGGGTATATGGTTTGGCTGTCAACTCGAAGTGAAGCGGCCCGGGTAGGCTCGTATCGGACCGGCAGTACTCAGCTTCGAGATGCCGTGTGAAGCCACTGGCTACGAGCGTGCGCCAACAACAGTCAAGTCGAAGATAGGGCCGCCAAGTTCAACGCGAACCCTCGTTGCAGTGCGAGCATGCACTCCAGAGTCGTCGCCACAACTCAGGTGGAGATCGAGGGGGCTTGCCCCTCGATTTTGTGGCCCCAGTTACGTTTGGTCGTCCACGGCTGCAGTCGGCCCGTTCGCCTTCACCGAGGCAATGCCGCCATCGCGAGCCGATTCACTCGAATAGAGCTCGCTGGTCCCGATCACTTGGCCATTCGAGGCTTTGAGGCTGAACATCGGCTTGCCGTTACTTGAGTCCTTGCGCTCGTAGCGTTCATCGAGCGCCGAATTCTTCTTTACCGATTCGATGCCATCCTCCGCGCTGCCCTTCGCGTTGTAGAGCTCACTCGTAAGGATCGTCTCGTGATTTCCTGCCTTCAGGACAAACCGGAACTGCGAGCCGGAACGGCTAAGTACATAACGTGCTGCCATGGACTGCTCCTTTGATCGAAGAGGACCGAATGCAACCAGGAACCTGCCGCGGACAAGGCTATGAAGCCGGCGCGTGCGGATCACACTGGGCAATCGATACTGGCATGCGGGCAACCCGCGAAACAACGGGAAGAGCCGTCTGTAGGGCGAGTTGGTAAATGTGCTTTGTCCTAGATTCAGGGACGGCCCAGACGGGTTCCACTCGCCATGCCGGTAGAGGCCTAAAGCAGAGCGGCGTGTTAGTGAGTCACTCCATCATTCACGTTCTCATCACCGTAATAGCCTTCGCCGTGGAGCTTTTCCGTTCGCCAGTATTCGATTTCTTCATCCATGGTTGCGACATCGCGGACCTCGATATCGTAGGTGTCTATATCGATCCAATGGTCGAAGGTCCGTTCTTGCATGATTCGGACGACTTCCGACGCTGGCAACGAGTGGTCGATGATGCTCCTGAAGCCCAAGCCGAACCAATCGCCCATGTCCGTTTGGTCAGGCAAGTTCTCGATGATCCACTCTCCTGTATAGCGATCCGGGGAGTACTCCAGATGGTCGACCTCGTCCTGTAAAGTCCAGTCGCCCTCGGCTATCCGACGCTCTCGGCGGGCCTCGAAGTCGTGGAAGAACTTCTCATGGCTGACGACAGCGTTTGTGTCGTCTTTCCAGTCGTACCAACGCACGCTGATGCCGATTTGGTCCCAGCGCGTAAACGCGGCCACCAACGCTGCCTTCGTCGGCGCAAACACCCACTCGTACTCATTCAAAAAGCGCTGGCCGGCAGAGCAGCCGACGCCTTTCGCTGCAAACGGTCGCATGTCGCGCTGCGTGGCCCAGAACTGCTCAAGCGCAGCCAGTGTGGGAAGGCGAACGAAGACGGCATTCTCAGCCAAAGGCAGATTCTCGGGCAGTGGAATTTGAACGGGTAGTAACGATTTAGTAGGCGTACGCACGCATGCCCCTCTGGTGGATGTCGGTGGATAGTACCGATATCGCCGCGAGGGCTGAACCACCCTTCGCTCTCTTAGATCTATGTAGGAAAACGGCTTTAGCCTCGCAGCGCGCGTTGGCTTGCCGGGCTTGTGACGCCGAGCAGACGACTCACTCTTCGGCAGGGCTGGCCCAGTTGAGACCGCCGATCCGGGGACCAAGTTCCAAGCGCCACGAAGAATGCCGAGAGCGATGATGATCGGCCCACGTTCTGCCGAACGGGCCCTCGACATAGAGGAGCTTTCGGCGCACTAAGCGCCCCGGCTCACCCCATTCGTCGGGCTCGCGCTCTTCTTCGGTCACTGCGACGGAAGTCTCCGGGTCGTACTGCGGAGGGTCGCTCCGGGTACGCAGCCAGCAGGGATAGCGGGAAACGCAGACCGACATGAGCGGATGCTTCGATATAGGGCCGGACGGCCGGTTCTGCTCAGGCGGAACACGGCCAAACTCAGGGGGCATCATGCCGCAATGGCTGGCTCGGACGAACAGTCGCGGCGAAGTTCGGCGCGTACAGAACCTCCCTGGCTGGAGAGCCAGCGTGCGACCCACCCTAGAGCGGCAGCGTCGGTGCAGAAGGGACGGCTGACGTGATCCTTTACGCCCAAGTGGCGCAGGATGGTTGCGACGGCGGCCTTCTTGTCTTGGACTGGCGCAATGGTTGCAAGCCAGGCCTCTGAATCCTCATCGGGCACCGCTACGAGATGTGGCGGAAAGATGAAGCCGGAAAAAGGCGCCTCCCAGGGAAAACCGGGAGGCAGATCTTGTAAAGGCCGGGGAGCGTCCATGGTCAGACACTAGTAGGGCGCTGTCTCGCTGGCCGAGACGCTCCAACCCGAGGCGGCCGTATCAGTCCGCCTTATCCGCTTTGCCTGGCGAAACAGAATTCCTATCCGGCTTCGCACGGGGTGCAGTCTTCTTTGCGATCTTCTTTGCGATCTTCTTGGCGGTCTTCTTTGCTGCTCGCGCCGGCTTCGGCTTGGGCGATTTGGGTGCGTGCTGTTCCAGTACCGTCAGAACCTGCCGCTTGGTCATGCCACGCAGTATCGCGATCTTCTCGATGACCACTGGACGGGGTCGGGTGCCGCCCCGTTCCCAGCTATAGATCGACTGGTGGCTCGCACCGAGCAAGGGGGCGAAGGCTTCTCGTGACAGGCCGAACTTCTCCCGCAATTTGCGCAAACCACTGGCCGAGAATCGTGCCCGCGTGGTGGGCGCCGTGGGGTCGCCGACCGCTTGCCCGTTCTTGCGCGGACCCTTGGAAAGTACCTTGATACCCCGCTGGAGCTTATCGATATCGCCCTTGAGTGAAGTGATGGTCTTGCGCTGCGCGAGCACCTGTTTGCGCAGGGATTCTACCTGCTGCCGGAACTCCTTTCTCGTCAATCGGACAATTTCATCTTTCAGTACAGAAGTAATGTTCGGCATGAAGCGCCCCTAGTTTCTTTAAGTGGAAGGATGAAGTTCGATAGGTCGCGCTTTCGTATGACCGAAATCACAACCCAACGTGCTTGAGTTGATCCGGCCAAAGTGATGGCGGACTTACTGCCAAGCGCGTAAGGCGGACATCGGGCAGTGTGTCGTCAAGGATCGCCTCGATGATCTGTGGAGCCAGCAGGGTCATATTGATCATGCGGGCGATATAGCTGTTGTCTGTCTTCTCTCTGGCGGCGATCTCCTTCATGGATGCCACCTCGCCCGAGTCGAGCATCTCCCTCCAGCGAAGGCCACGGACCAGGGCCTGCTGCATGGCGGTCAGGTCGGGTGTAGCGCCCGGATTTCCGACAACGGCGGGTTGCAGCTTCCTTTGCCCTGATCGCCGCCGCAGGCGAATGGGCAGTGTCACCGTCGCTGCCCCATCGCTGGTATAGAAGATGCTGGCTTCGCCGTCCGGATGAATGACCTCGGGCATTATGCGGCTTTCCTCTGGAGGTCGTCCGCCAGCAACTGAATGCCCAAGGGATGAAATCGGATTTCTAAGCGTTCAGGTGCAACGGTAATCTTCTCGATCAGTTGTTGGGCGATGACCTGCTGCTCGCTGGGAAACAGCGAGTCCCAGATCCGGTCGACGTTTCGCATGGCCACCGTGACTTGCGCTTCGTCTAAGGCCGTGTCGTGGGATCTCCCAGCAGCTAACGTGGCTTGGATCATCTCAGGCGACTGGATAATCCGCCTGAACTGTTTCACTACGATGGACTCCAACTCATCAGCCGGTAGGCGCGGCAATGGGGACTGCGCGAGCTTGCCACGGTTTAAAAGTTCCTTGCTCAGGTAATAGCGATAAAGTTGTCCGCTACGCTTAGTAGTGTGCCAAGGGGACATCGCGGCCCCATCCTGATCGAAGAGCAGGCCCTTAAGTAGGAAGATCACGTTGGCTCGCGAGTGGTTGGCCCGTGTATGGGCATTGACGCTGAGAATCTCGCGCGTCTGCTCCCACAGCGCGGGATCAATGATGGGCGGATGGGTATTCTCGAACTCGGTGTCCCGATGCTTAAGATGTCCAAGGTAGGTCCGGTTGTGGAGGATCTTGTGAATCGCTCCTTTATCGAGCGCCTTGCCGGGCGTATACCGGCCCTCCGCGCTGGTCCAGTCCTTATTCCGGTAGTTCGCCAGTCGTGCGCGCTCGGCCACCTTCTGGAGTGATCTGTCCTCCGCAAAGCGCTGGAAGACCCAGCGTACGACTGCGGCTTCCTCAGCATTGATAGAGAGCCTTCGCTCCTTGACGTCGTAGCCCAGCGGTGGGACGCCATGCATCCACAGTCCTTTGCGCTTACTGGCGATGAACTTGTCGCGGATGCGCTCGGCGGTTAGTTCTCGCTCGAACTGTGCGAAGGTCAACATGATGTTGAGCACCATGCGCCCCATCGCATCCGTGGTATTGAAGTGCTGCGTTACGGCGACGAACGTAACGTTATGTTCTTCCAGGGTTTTGAAAAGCTCAGCGAAATCGAACAGTGACCGGGTGAGGCGGTCGATCTTATAGGTGACGACGATGTCGATCTTTCCGGCGCGAATATCGTCCAGCAGTCGTCTGAGGGCCGGTCGCTCCAGATTGCCGCCGGAGTATCCACCGTCGTCATAGTAGTCACCAACCGGAATCCAGCCCTCGGAGCGCCGGCTGGCGATGTACGCTTCGCCGGAGTCTCGCTGGGCATCGATGGAGGTATAGGCCTGTCCGAGGCCTTCCTCGGTCGATACACGGGTATAGACTGCGCAACGCAGGCGCTTGAGTGGGTCGCTCATGCGGCAATTCTCACAAGGACTGCGGGCGGAAGCTGGCACTCGATGATGTGCGCTCCATGCTGCGCGAAGAATCGACGGAGCAGTGCGGTGTCTCTTTCACCGCTAGCCAAATGACTCCAGTCGAGAACCGCAAGGCAATCGATGCGCCGAGCGGCCACGTCTTGAAGCAGGCGCTGGAATCCGGGGCGGGACTGGGTATTCGGGCAGATGCCATCGTCTACGTAGTAGCTGATCTGGGGCGCGCGGTCGCAACATAGATTCATCGCCCGGGTCACAACGGCTTTCTGGAAGGCGATGTCGTCCGGATCGGGCTCCAGCGTATGGCAGTAGACGGCGACGCGTAGAGCTTCCTGTGTGTCAAACATGGCGGGGTCTCAAGTCTGGGCAGGTGGCGTAGGCACCGGGTCAGTGCATTGGGGGCTTCCAGCGGCTGCGATAGCAGCAGCCAGTGTGGTCGCTACTTCGGCGAGTGCATCGGCTGCCGTCAGGGTTGCCCGACGGACCTCATGGACTGCAATGCCAGCAAGTTCAAAGCGCAGCTGCAACCGCAGGTAGTCGACATACGATCCGGACAGGCGGTCGCTAGAGGTGACGACGATGGCTCGGATATTTCCCGCGTCCACATCCCGGAGCATCGCTTTTAGCCCAGGGCGGTGGAGGGTCGTGCCCTCGTAGCCATCATCGGAGTACGTTACCGTTGATGTCGCGCCGAACTTCTCTTTCGCGGCAGCATGGGCCGCCGCGTACTGCTTAAGGTGGGCTGCCGCATCTGGCACGTTGGATCGCGTATAGATCGCAATCGATGTTTGACGAGCGGACATGGTCATTTGGGAAGTTCCTTCTTTTGATTAGGCTGGTGTAGTCCAAAGAACGCCGGGCCGGACCAGCGTGTGCCGGTAATCTCGCGGGCGATCACCGAGAGGCTGCGGTACTGCCTTCCGCCATACTCGAAGCGACCGTCATCCAGTGCGCGAACGGAGTGCAGCACGCCTCGATAGCTTCGAGTCAGCACCGCGCCGCTACGTAGGGCCTTGCCCTTGTTAGGCTGGATAGTTCCGGTTTGCAGGAGGTGTCGAATCCGCCGATCATTGGATTGAAGCAGGTCGGCGTGGTGCTCCTGGGCTGCCAACTCTTGTAGCCGGTGAGTCAAGCGACGCTCGACGTACCGTCGATTGTTGATGCTAGGCTCTCGCCCGAACAAATCTTTCCACAGCGCTTTTAGCTCGTTCCATTTGAGATCTTGGAGCGCAGCGATTCTTTGGCACACCTTGCTAGGCGGGCTGGTGGAACGTTTCAAGTGTCTCTCCGGGGTGGTTTGAAGGTGCGGTCATACACCCTCGGTTCGGAGGTGTTTGCAAGTCCACGGGTTTTGTCATTGGAAGCATCGCTGCCTGATCGCAAGCGAACCAGGGCGAGTGCGATTAAGTTCGCCACCGCATCCAGCCGAGCACGGGCTGAGGCCTGCTTATAGTCGTCTTCGATGCTGATCATTAACTTGCCTTGGAAGTGAGGGCCGGGCCCGCGCGCGAGAGTGGCAAGGCTTGCTTTCTGATCCAGACCTCACCCTTCGCGGTATCGATGAAGCGAAAGACTTCGGGCGGGAGCGCTTGAGTCAACGCCGTGTAATGGGCGTCGTACTTCGATTGGCGCAGTAGATTCTTCCAATTGACGGCGGTATGGCCGGCTTCATGCGCCGCTGCGAGCAGACGCATGAATTCCTTTTGGTTGCGTCGGAGCACCAGAACGGCATCGCCAATCGTTAGCCGGTCACCAGACGGGTCCAGGTCGAACCAGATCGGATAGGGCGCGGTTACCTCATGCCCCATCCGTCTAACATCGAGCCAAAGTCCTTCGGTCTCTACGCGCGCAACATCATCGATAGCAAGGATGACGCGATTGGCATCGTCAAGCTGCCCATTGATCAAGGGCGACGAGGACAAGAGGATCTGTCGGCCACTCGATTCCTGCTGAAGCCGCGAGAGGATAGGCGGGAAATCGACGTACCAGCCGGCGCGTAGCAAGTAGATCGGGATGTTTCCCGCTACGGTGCTAGCGCTCGCGACTCGCCAAAGCCTGTTCTCAACCAGCATCTCCGGCACGGCATCGGGTCCTGCGAGGCGGCGTGCCAGAGCATTCGGCAGCCAGTCGAGCTTGACCTGCGTCGACATGTATTCCGAAGTCATTTCGACTTGCGCTGCACAGACGACGCATCTGACGTCTATCTCTTGGAAAGAATGCAGTTGGAGTGCGAACTCGTGGCCGCACTGCCGGCAATGGATCTTGCGGGTGCGCCGGACTTTCGTCAGCGCACCAAGCGTAACGAAATCGCTCATCGCATCGCCGTCGTAAGGCAACAGGGCATCAACCGGTTCGGACTCGAACCAGCTCAGGTATCGGTAGAGCACGATGTGTCCTTCAAGAAATCGTGGGCAATAGTTGCCCGTCAGGCCGAGGGGGCCTGGATATAGGTGTAGCGGGTAAGGCGACTTAGCGGATCAGCGAATCGTTAGATTCGGAATGAGGCGAAGTACCTGTCCATCGCAATGTCGATCGCGTAGAGCGACAAGGTCGAGGTTGCCCCGTAGTACGGGAGCGGAGTGAGGTTGAGAAGGCCGAGCTGCGTCCGTCGAGAACTTCGCCGCCTTGGCAGTTTGAAACAGTCCGTTGTGCATAAGTCTGGGCCCCTGGTGGAAAGCCACTTCTAGTTGGTGCTGTGTTGCTGAACCAGAGCCTAGCCTTTCGCCGAAGCTGTGCGCAATATCACTTGCGCGTCCGTTGACACGAGACTAGCGATCCAATCGATTCGGTTCATGCTTCGTTTGGATTGAGGGGAACTTTTGCTCGAAGGAGTTAGGAATCGACTTCGATTCCTCACTGCGGCCGTCGGGCTTCGACCAGTCCGCGAGGTGAGCGGCAGCATGAGCAATCAACCTTCGATTGCTCATGCATTTCTCACCGATTCCTCCTTCGTTCCCCCCTTTCATTCCTCACTGGGCATATCCGACGCTTCTTGCGCGGCACGTCACGCCGAAGACAAGGAGCACTATCGTGAGCAGTACCAATCTCTCTCCCGAGGAGTTGTCGGCACATTGGAGCGTGCCGGCGAAGACCTTGGAGCGCTGGCGTTGCGAAGGCATCGGACCGCGATTCTTCAAGATGGCAGGCCACGTGCGGTATCGCCGCGAAGACGTCGAGCAGTTCGAGTCCGCTTCGATGCGTTCGTCCACCACCGAGCGCGTGGCACAGGTGCGGCTGTGACGTTGCTCGAACGTTGCGTCGGCCGCCCGGCCTCCGAGCTGGCCGAGTTCACGCCAGAGCAGTTGCTCGAACTGACCAAGCAAGCCTCGGATGCGCTGGCTACCGCCAAGGCCAATGCCGACTTGGTCGATCGGGCCGTTGATCTTCGCTACGGCCGCCAGGCCGCATCGGCTCGGCTGGCCGCCGGGAAGGACACCGGTACCGTCCGCCTGACCGATGGCGTGGTTCGCATCAGCGTCGAGTTGCCGAAGAAGGTCGAGTGGGACCAGGCCCGCCTCGGTCGGATCGTTGAGCGCATCCGCGCCGCGGGCGAGGACCCGGCTGAGTTCGTGGAGACCACTTACCGCATCAGCGAGACCCGTTATGGCGCTTGGTCGGCAGCCATGCGGTCGTCGTTTGATCCGGCCCGAACGCTGAAGGCTGGCAAGCAGATCTACCGTCTGTCCGTGATGGAGGATGAATCGTGACCAAAATCACAATTTCAGGTTGGGGGCAGTAATGCTGCCCATCATCACGGCCGACCAGCGTTTGGCTGAGAATCGCGGCGTCAAAGGGGTATTGATCGGCCGCTGGGGTCTGGGCAAGACCTACCAGCTATGGACCCTCGACCCCGCCACGACGTTGTTCGTCGACATCGAGGCCGGCGATCTGGCGGTGAAGGACTGGCCTGGCGACAGCCTGCGCCCGCGGACCTGGGAAGACTGCCGGGACATCGCCGTGCTGCTCGGTGGCCCCAATCCCGCGCTCCGCGACGGCCAGTCGTTCAGCGAGTCCCACTACGCGCAAGCCTGCAGTCGCTACGGTGATCCCGGGCAGTTGGTGAAGTACCGCACTCTGTTTATTGACTCGATCACGGTAGCCGGTCGGCTCTGCTTGCAGTGGTGCAAGGGGCAGCCGCAGGCGTTCTCCGAAAAGACCGGCAAGCCGGACACGCGGGGCGCTTACGGACTGATGGGGCAGGAGATGGTGGGCTGGCTCACCCATATCCAGCACACCCGCGGAAAGCACATTTGGTTCGTCGGCATCCTCGACGAGCGCATCGACGACTTCAACAAGAAGGTCTACGAGTTGCAGATCGATGGCTCGAAGACGGGCCTGGAACTGCCCGGCATCGTCGACGAGGTGATCACCCTGGCCGAGCTGACGCCGACGGACGGTCCTTCGTATCGGGCGTTCATCTGTCACACCGCCAACCCCTGGGGCTTCCCCGCGAAAGACCGGTCCGGTCGCCTCGAACTGGTCGAGCCTCCGGACTTGGGCCAGCTCATGCGCAAGCTCGGCGCCCCCGAGGCCGCGGCGCCCAACTCGACCTCCATCCACTAATTCGCAGGAGACCCCATGTCGGTCTGGAACAACTTCAACGACGCCGAGAGTCCTTCGTTCTCTCTTATCCCGAAGGGCACGCTGGTCAAGGTACGCATGACCATCAAGCCCGGCGGCTACAACGATCCCAACCAGGGTTGGCTGCACGGATGGGCCACGCGTGGGGACAGCGGCTCGGTGTACCTCAATGGCGAGTTCGTCGTGATCGAAGGCAAGTACGCACGCCGCAAGCTGTGGTCGCTGATCGGCTTGTACAGCGCCAAGGGTCCAACGTGGGGCCAGATGGGTCGCAGCTTCATCAAAGGCGCGTTGAACTCGGCGTTCGGTCTGCATCCCGACGATATCAGCGCTGCCGCGCAGGCGGGTCGTTGCATCGAAAGCTTCGGCGATCTCGATGGTCTGGTCTTCGCCGGCAAGGTGGACTGGGAGAAGGACGGCTACGGTGAGGACAAGGCCGTGATCAAGATCCCGATCATGCCCGACCATCCTAACTACAAGGAGGTCATGGGGGCGGTGGTCGCGCCGACGAGCAGGCATGCCGCGCCGCCGGCACACGTGCCGTCGCACCTAGTTGAGGCTGCGCAGACTGCGGCGGTATCCGCGCCGGCCGCCGGTCGCCCGGCATGGGCTCAGTGAGGCGCGACGGGCCATGACGCGTACCCGGTTGCAAGATCGATACCCAAATCGCGACGGGATCTATACGGACCTGCGGAAACTCGGCCGTACCGAACTCGAACTGCAGATCCAATATCTATTGCGGTCGGCTCAGCAATTTCAGGAGCACGCGAAGGCGCTAATGGACTACCGAGACCAAATGGTTGAGCGGTCCCGACTGGGTCGATGACGTGCTGTTGGGCGTGTGGAAAACCTGCACGCGGCTTCGGCCACTTGGACCTGCGCCGCAGGATCGGTGATCCGCGGCGCGCGCCCTACCGATGGGCGTTCTGTTCGACCACTTGCCAGAACGCCTTCCACCAACTCTACGACACGCGACGCCGGAGCGATTCCGCGTCGCTGGAGGAGCTATTGCCTGTGACCCACCCACTCTCCCCCGAAGCCCAGCGCGCGTGCCTGAGGGCGCTTGCATCCGTCGCCGGCCGGATCGGCTTCGACATGCCGCTTGGTCACTACAACCAGGCGCAAGCCACCGAGGCCATTGAAGCCATCACCCAAGCCTATGAAGCGTCGGTACGGGCACAGTCCAATCCGGTCGGCTACAAGGTGGCGCCGCCGCTCGACGGATTTGAGAACGACACGATTCCATTCTGAGTTTTGGCATTGCCATTTTCTTTTTGGAATTTGCCACTTTCGACGTCGAACTTATGCTTGATTTCAACACGCACGACCTGTCCAAGCATGTCGGAACTCTGGTCGACAGAGCAATGGAGCGCGAGGCGGCTTTGCTGCCGCTTCGTGCCTATCTCGGAGCGTCCAGCCTCGGTGAAGACTGCGCCCGTCGCCTGCAGTTCCAATACTTCAACACACCGAAAGATGCAGGTCGGCACTTTCCCGGTCGCGTGCTGCGCGTGTTCGCCCGGGGTCATCGGGTCGAAGACTGGATGGCGGACTGGTTGCGCCTAGCCGGCTTCGATCTGCGTTCTCGTAACGAGGATGGCGAGCAGTTTGGGTTCACCGCTGCCGATGGTCGGATGCGCGGCCACGCCGATGGCGTGATCGTCGCCGGTCCCGGCCACTTCGGTTATCGGATGCTCTGGGAAAACAAGGCGGTCGGTGCCAAGACCTTTCGCGAGCTTCAGAAGAAGCGGCTCGCGGCGAGCCGCCCGGTCTACGCGACCCAGGTGGCGCTCTACCAGGCGTATCTCGGTCTCCATGAGCATCCCGCGCTCTTCACTGCGATCTGCGCCGACGACATGGCGATCTATGCCGAGCGGGTCGTCTATGACCGCGGCCTGGCACAGCGCGCATCGGACCATGCCGTCCACATCCTGCGCGCCTGCGATTCCGCGGAACTCCTCCCCCGCATCAGCACCACTCCCACCGATCAAACCTGTCGGTACTGCCCCTGGCAGGACCGTTGCTGGAGCCTGCCCCATTGAACGATTGGAACAATTTCAACGAAGCCGGTGGCGCACCGAAACCGGCGTCCCCTATGCGGGAACGCGAGAACACGCGCAGCGATCTGCTGCGTCACCTCGAAACCGTACTGATTGACCTGTATCCGAAAGGCAAAGCTCGCCGCGGCAAGTTCACAATCGGCGACATTCATGGCGCTGCCGGCGTCAGCCTGGAGGTCGCTCTAACGGGCGACAAGGCCGGGCTTTGGAATGATCACGCGACCGGCGACGGCGGCGACATCTTCGACCTGTTGGCTGCGCACTTCGGCCTGGACGCGCGACAAGACTTTGTGGCCGTGCTCAAGCGCGCTTCCGAGCTGGTGGGTCACATCTCGGTGGCACCGGCAGCCCCGATGGAGAAGCGGCGTCGGTCGGAGCCGGCGGTCGATGATCTTGGTCCGCACACGGCGCGCTGGGACTACCTGAGTGTGGATGGCGAACTGATCGCCTGCGTCTACCGCTACGACCCCCCGGAGGGCAAGCAGTATCGCCCCTGGGATGCGAAGAGGCGCAAGCACCAGGCACCGACACCGCGACCGCTCTACAACCAACCCGGTCTTGCGGCGTCAGCGGAAGTCGTTTTGGTCGAGGGCGAAAAGTCGGCCGACGCGTTGATCGCACGTGATGCCTGCGCCACGACCTCGATGAACGGCGCGAATGCACCTATCGAAAAGACCGACTGGTCGCCGCTGTGCGGGAAGCACGTGCTGATCTGGCCGGACAAAGACAAGCCCGGCTGGGAGTATGCGATGCAGGCGTCCCAGGCCGCACTCAAGGCCGGTGCCGACTCGTGCGCGGTTCTGCACCTCCCCGAAGACAAGCCGCTGGGCTGGGACGCCGCCGACGCAGCTGAGGACGGCTTCGACATCGAGGGCTTCCTGCGTGCCGGCGAACGCACCTTCTTGCTGCCCGGCACCGACGACGCGCCGCCACCGATCGATTTCACCGGGCTCGATTGGAGCGGCGACGATGGTCTCGGCCTGGCCTTCACCCGCAGATACTCCGACGACTGGCGCTACTGCGCGGCCTGGGGTCAATGGTTGAGCTGGACCGGCACCCGATGGAATCCGGATCGAACGCTCGTTCTGCAACACCTGGTTCGTGGCGTCTGTCGAGCTGCGCAGGAATTTGCCGAGCGGCCGTCGCAGCGGTCCAAGCTGGCCTCGGCATCGACAGTGGCAGGTGTCGAGCGCCTGGCCCGAAGCGATCCGCGACATGCATCCTTTGCCGAGGATTGGGACCGCGATCTGTGGGCATTGAACACGCCGCTCGGCATCGTGGATCTGCGCGATGGGGAATTGCGTCGCCATGCTCGCGGCGAGCACATGACCAAGTTGGCCACGGCCAGCCCGCAGGGGGACTACCCGACTTGGCGCCGTTTCCTGGTCGATGTGACCGGAGGTGATGTCGAACTCGCGGCCTACCTGCAGCGCGTCGTCGGCTACTGCCTGACCGGCGTCACCCGCGAGCATGCGCTGTTCTTCCTCTACGGCACCGGCGCCAATGGCAAGTCCGTGTTCGTGAACGCCCTCGCCACGATTCTGGGCGACTACGCCACGAACGCGCCGATGGAAACGTTCATGGAAAGCCGGGGTGAGCGTCACCCCACCGATCTGGCTGGGTTGCGCGGTGCGCGTTTCGTTGCCGCCAGCGAGACCGAGCAGGGGCGGCGCTGGAACGAGGCGAAACTGAAGGCCATCACGGGCGGTGACAAAATCACCGCGCGCTTCATGCGTCAGGACTTCTTCGAGTACATCCCGCAGTTCAAGTTGGTGATCGCGGGAAACCACAAGCCCGCGATCCGCAACGTGGACGAGGCCATGAAGCGACGGCTGCATCTGGTGCCATTCACCGTCACCATTCCGCCTGAGCGGCGCGACGGCCGTCTCACTGAGAAGCTCCTGGCCGAACGCGACGGGATCATGGCCTGGGCCGTGGAGGGCTGCCTGCAATGGCAGCAAGTCGGCTTGTGTCCGCCGCAATGTGTGGTCGATGCCACCGAAGAGTATTTCGAAGGCGAGGACGCGCTCGGGCACTGGATCGAAGAGCGCTGCTACCTGCATGCGCAGTCCAAGGCGCTCGTCGCGGACTTGTTCGCCGACTGGCGAGACTGGGCCGAAGGCAGCGGCGAGTTCGTGGGTTCCATCAAACGCTTCTCGGATCTCCTGATCACGCGACAGTTTCAGAAGCACAAAGGGGGGAAGGGCGCGCGCTACTTCATCGGCCTGAGTCTTAAGCCCAAATCCTTCTTACAGTTCGGAGGCAACGGCCATGAATGAAATCAAGCACTTGGATGCAGGGGTGGCGGAAGCGGCAGAGATGCCGGTTCCCCCTTATGTGTGCGTGCGCGCGCACACGCGCGTGTTAACCGGCAGCTCTGCCATATCCGCCACCCGGACCGTCGTGGACACCGCGCCGACACTGCTGGCGCTCGACCTGGGAACGACCTTGGGTTGGGCCCTGCGCTTCTCCGGCGAGGCGATGAGCGGTACCGAGCAGTTCAAGGTTGGGCGCTTCGAAGGCGGGGGCATGCGCTACCTGCGCTTCGTCCGCTGGCTCGATGAGCTGTGGCGCTTTGCCGGTCCGCCTGCGGAGCTCTACTTCGAGGAGGTGCGCCGGCACCGGGGTGTTGATGCAGCGCACGTCTACGGTGGTTTCCTGGCCCAGCTCACGGCGTGGTGCGAGCGACACGGCGTTCCGTATCAGGGAGTGCCGGTCGGCACGATCAAAAAGTTCGCCACGGGTAAGGGCAATGCCGACAAGGCGGCGATGATCGAGGCGGCGAAGCGTTGGGGCCATCAGCCCGAGGACGACAACGAGGCTGACGCTCTGGCGCTGCTGCATTGGGCGATCGCGCAGGAGACAAAGGCATGACCACGCCCGAGTTTCGCTATCGCTCGCCGCTGGCGCGCTTCGTTCCCGACACGCCGGACCTGGACCGACTCAAGCGTCAGGGATGGCGGGAGCAAGGCCTGTTGGTGGTCTCGGCCGAAGACACGCGTCTGGATTGGGTAGAGCGCCAACTGCTGAGCCAGATCGCCGAGCGCCTGTACGGCAAGCGGGAGAAGGACCGTGGCTGAGTGGACGGTGCAGAAAGTGGCCGATCAGTTTCAGGAGGCCGCTATCACGGCCCGGCGTCTTCCGGCGGCGAAGGTGCAGGGCTACGCGTCGTACTGGCCCGACATTCAGAGGCAGTCGTGGGAGGGATATGCGGACGAGCGGATTGTCCTGCGCTTTGCCGCGTCGCCTGGCGCGATCGACCGATTTGGCGAGACCGTACGGTGGCTGAGGTGGCTGGACGAGGAACAGCGCCGATTGATCTGGCTACGAGCGCAGTATGTTCCTTGGCGCGAGGTGTGCGCTCGGACCGGATTGATTCGCAAGACCGCGTGGCGCCGCTGGCAGCATGCCTTGGTGCTGGTCGTGGCGCATCTCAACGGGCCGTTACCCCGATTCGCCGGGCCGCAGATGGTGCAGTCGCAAGTAGAAGCGAGATGACTTTGTGCCGTTGGGGGCGAATGGGGGTGATTGGGGGCCAATGCGAAGATCAGGGGTGTCCCAAAACCCCCAGTTTTACCCTAGCCTAGTCGGCATGCTGATCGCGGTGCGTCGGCACCACGGCACTTCGTTGGCGCGCTTTAGTCGGTTGAAGTGAAACCGTGATGATTAAGATGTTTCTCGATCATGTCGTAGTGCGGCTCCTGCCAGGAGAATTCGATTCTCATCGCGTCGTCGCTCTCTAGGAGCGGCGAAGCGGATGTAACGCCTGGCAAGGTACGTACCGCGGTCAATACGTCTTCCCGGAATGAACCTGTAGTGCTGTGGTGGAACGAAACCCTGCGGACGATCAACTTCGGCATTACTTTCCCTGTGCAGCACAAATCGACGCGCGCAGCCTAACAAAAGATGTAGACAACGAAGTTGTCGAGATCACATGGAAAACGTGTCACTTCGCGTAGAAATTATCGCGAGTAATGAGACACGAAGCGACGCTGAAGTCCTCGGCCCGACGTCGCGACCGCAGAGGCCCCACGCGCGGCGCGCGAAGTAGTCGCCCGATAGCTATCCGTCCTGCTATACGGCCCACAGGCGCGGACACGGCGCGATGTGTGGCCAAAAATCGCGGGTCCTTCCCCTGGCATAAATCGCGCGGGGGGCCAAACCGCAAAACCCCGCTAGCGTCAACCTTTTGATTCGGGTTTGCAGTCCCTGCAACCCCGTTCGCACTTGGACATCCTTTGAGCCTTCAGATCGAACAGCGCCCGATCGAGGCGCTTATTCCGTTTGCACGGAACGCAAGAACGCACTCCGATGCACAGGTCGCGCAGATCGCGGCCAGCATCGTGGAGTTCGGCTGGACCAATCCGATTCTGGTTGATGGCGCCAGCGGCATCATCGCCGGCCACGGTCGTTTGCTTGCCGCGCGCCAGCTCGGACTCGCTCAGGTGCCGGTGATCGAGCTGGCCCACCTGACCCCGGCGCAGAAGCGCGCCTACGTCATCGCCGACAACCGCCTGGCCGAGAATGCCGGCTGGGACGAGGAGCTGCTGAAGCTGGAACTGGCCGAGCTTCGCGATGCAGAGTTCGATCTGGACCTGCTGGGCTTCACCGACGACGAGCTGGACGATCTTTTGATCGATGACCAGGCCGGACTGACCGACGACGATGCAGTACCGGAGCCAACGGAGCATCCGATTTCGCGCCCCGGTGACGTCTGGATCTGCGGCGGCCACAAGGTGTTGTGTGGAGACGCCACCAGCAGCGCCGACTACACCACCTTGCTCGGCGACGAACTGGTGGACATGACGTTCACCGATCCGCCCTACAACGTCGACTACGCCAACAACCCGAAGGACAAGCTTCGCGGTAAGCATCGTCCGATCTTGAACGACAACCTCGGTTCCGACTTCGGCGCCTTCCTCCAGGCCGCCTGCCAGCAGATCCTGACGGCGACCAAGGGCGCGGTCTACATGGCCATGTCGTCGTCAGAACTGGACCGTCTGCAAGACGCCTTCCGCGCGGCCGGCGGTCGCTGGTCCACCTTCATCATCTGGGCCAAGAACAAGTTCACGATGGGCCATGCCGACTACCAGCGGCAGTACGAGCCTATCCTCTACGGCTGGCGAGACGGCAACGACCGGTTCTGGTGCGGCGCGCGCGACCAGGGCGACGTCTGGTTCATCGACCGCACCAGCAAGAACGACCTGCATCCGACCATGAAGCCTGTGGCGCTGGTCGAGCGCGCCATCCGCAACAGCAGCAAGACCCGCGACCTGATCCTCGATCCGTTTGGCGGCTCGGGCACGACGATGATCGCCTGCGAGAAGACCGGCCGCCGCGCGCGCCTAATCGAGCTGGACCCGAAGTATGCGGACGTGATCGTCCGGCGCTGGCAGGACCATACGGGCCAGGCAGCCACCAGGCAATTGGATGGCGTCGCGTTCGAGGACGCCGCGCGCGATGCCGAGTCCGCAGCGAAGCCCGGCTCCGAATGACGCGGCCGGCGTATTACAACGAAAATGATCCCTACCTGTGCGGTTGGCTCCGCAATCTGATTGCGGCCGACCTGATTCCCCCCGGCGACGTCGATGACCGAGACATCCGATCTGTTTGCGCGGACGACCTGCGCGGATACGGCCAATGCCACTTCTTCGCCGGCATCGGTGGGTTCGCCTACGCCTGCCGGCTCGCGGGCTGGCCGGACGACGAGCCGATCTGGACCGGCGGCTTCCCATGCCAGCCGTTCAGCGTCGCAGGGCGCCAGCGCGCGCAAGCGGATGACCGCCACCTCTGGCCGGAGCTGCGCCGCCTTATTGCATCGGCGCGACCCGCTCTATTCGTGGGTGAAAATGTTGCTGGCCTCATCCCGCTGGGCCTCGACGGAGTTCTCTCTGACCTGGAAGCCGAAGGCTACGCCAGCCGGGCGGTTGTTGTTCCAGCTGGTGCCGTCAACGCCCCGCACCGACGCGACCGCGTCTGGATCGTCGGAAAGCGTTTGGCCGACGCCGCTGCAACCGAGCGGCGGGCGCGGTGTACCGCCGGGCACGACGGCGACTGGCAGAACGCCGAGCGGACAGAAGCGGACCATCGACCTGCCGAATCTGGCGAGGCGGGTCTGGCCGACGGCCACGGCGAACGATCCGGAGAAGCGCGGCGACTTTGCGGCCGAGCGACGCAATGGCTTGCCGGGAGTAGTGAAGGCGGTCTGGAGCACGCCGCGCGCGAGCGACGGCGAGAAGGGCGGCCCGAACCAGCAGTTCGGAAGTGGGTCGACCCAACCGTTACCGGCGCAGGCGGTCTGGGCCACGCCGACGACGCGGGATCACAAGGACGCGTCGAGCGTTGGCAGCGCACCGGAGAATGGGATGCTTGGCAGACAAGTCAAACCCTCGCCGGTCGCCGGGTACCTGAATCCGGAATTCGTCTTCTGGCTGATGGGATATCCGCCCGAATTCCTAAGCTGCGCGCCGCCGGCAATGCGATCGTCCCGCAGGTTGCCGCCGAAATCCTCCGCGCCCTGCGCCACTGACGCCGCCTCCGCGCGCGACGCCAGGGCCCGCCCGCCTCAGTCCGCGTCGGCTAGTCCGACGTAGCGCGGATAGTCGTAGCCTTCGGCCCGGATGTAGAGGGTCAGGCGGGCGGGCGCGTGTACCGCGATGCATTGCTCACTTCGTCCGTTGAAGCTGGCGATCCAGTCCTGCGCCCGACTCATATCGCAAACAAACGCGTCGTACTCGGCGGCAGTCAGGGTTTTGACGGCAACGACGCAGACCCGCTCTTCTTCGATGTGGTAGCCGCTGTGCTCGCGCAGCATGCCGCGCAGGTTGGCGGGCTTGCGCGAGAATCGAACATTGGCGAGATAGGGCCTGCAGATAGCGATCGTCACGACGTGCTCCGTGGTTGGGTGGCGTCATGAACGCTTCCTCCCCGGCAGAAGCCAAGGGAAATAGCCGCACCTATCACCGATGGTCGAAGCCGTTAAGGTGTCGGACAAGGACCCCGCTTACTCGACGGCCAGCCCGACTGTGTGGGCGTAGTTGGTTCCCTTCGACTTCACGTAGAGCATCGGGCGGCCCGGGCACCGAACTTCCACCACCTCGTGGCAAATGCCGTCGAAGTCGGCCAGCCAATCGCGGGCACGTAGCAGTTGCTTTGCGAAGGCGTCGTACTGTTCGGCGGTTAGGTCTTTGGTCGCGACGACCAGCGCGATTTCGGGGCGGACGTTGAGGACACGCAGCTCGCGCTGGACCCAAGACAGGCTCTCGGCCTTGCGCGCAAACCGGACCATTTGGTTGCGAGGCGTAATGGTCGTCGTGGTCATGTCGGTCTTCCGTGGTGGGCGTGCCGACATGAACGCTTCCTTCTGGCGGGAAGCCAAGCGGAACATCGCCATTTCGAGGGAAAACCCGAAGCCGTTAAGGTGTCAGACGAGAACGACTGTTCTCAACAATAAGCACGGGATACGTGCTAGCCGGCGCGCTGCGCCGGGGACAAGAGAACCGCCGCGCTGAGCGCGGCGGTGCAGGAGTCACGTGATCTCGTACTCGCCCGTGGTCCGGTTGCAACGAACTCGGACGGCGCTACGAATCGGCGTGTAGCAGTCGATCCACAAACTGAGGCGGTATACGTCGCGGTAGCTCACCGCATGTCGGGCTTGGACGTCGGTCAGACCGATGTCCAGCAGATACTGCGCCATCTCAGCGTCGGTGGACGACTCATCATTGGACAGGGCGTCCTCGACCACAACGAGAACGCGTTCGGGTAGTGAAACGAGGACTGGGTCCGGCCCTTTGATGTCGTGTAAGTGCATCGTTTGTCTCCGTCTTGGGGAGCCCATGAACGCTTCATACCAACGGAACATCAAGTGGCTTGTCCCGAATGGAACGAAGGAGATGATCCAAGTTGGTCAATGCGGCCATTCGTCGCTTATGGTCCATGCCAAAGAACCACGCGCCCAGTAGCGCCGCCGTCCCATCTTCGGATGGATATAGGAAGAGCGTCGGACGTTCCGGCGTTGTCACCGCGATAAAGCGTTTGCGTCCCTCTGCTTCCATTCCGACGTAACCGGGCGGAACGTGTACTTGTTCGGGCAAGCGGCGAAAGAACTCCTCGTACTGCTCCGAGCGCGTGTATTGGATCACCTCGCCAACCACAACATCATCATACCAATAGAAGTCCTCATCTGAAAGCATGAAGGGCCAGTGGAGGATGGTGGGCGGCGGCGTGCAGATCCGGAGCGTCAGCACCTGGCCGACGGAAATGTCGCGAATAGTAGATTCACGCTCTGCGAGGGCCTGTATGGCCCTCTTGGAATTCTTCTTCATGGCTTAGGTCTCCGAAAAGTGGCGGCGGCCGGAGACGGCCTCCGGCCGCCAATCAGGTCACTCGGCCTCGTCGCTGCGGCCCGTGCGATCGTTCTCGGCTTCGGCCCGCGTTTCGGTCTTGATCCGGTAGACGCGCTCTTCCTTGCCGTTCTTGTCGCTGATCAGCTCGTAGCCCTTCTTCTTCAGAGCTCCGGCAAAGAAGCCTCGCACCGAGTGCTGCTGCCAGCTCGTCGCCTCCATCACCTCCTTGATGGTTACGCCCTGCGGGCGCAAAAGTAGCGCGACGACTTGGTCGACCCGGCTCTGCTCTCGCTTCTTCTGCGGGGCGAGGACTGCGGAGCGGGTGTCGTTGGCAGATGCTCCTTCGGAATCGGCGGTCTCTGTGTTCGTTTGGGCGGACTCATCGTCGGGGGTCGCTGCCGGCTCGTCGGCAGACTCGACCTCGGCCTCCGTGCGGCATTCGATTTCGACTTTGGCCTCGGTGTCGGCCCCAGAATCAGCGTTGATGTCTACGCCTGCATCGTTGTCCGCTTGCGGCGGCAACCGGCCAACCGCCTCGTAGCCGGCCTCGGTGAGGGCATGGCCCGCACCATCGGCGACGATGAGGCCGTTGAGCAGCAGGCCGCGCATCACCCCCGCGCGTGCTCCACCGCCGAGATTCTTGGGGAAGTTTTCGACGCGTCCGTCGGTCTCGACAGCGAGGTCGAGGACGGCACGCTGGCTCGGGGTCAATTCGATCTGGGTCATGGTGTGTGCTCCTTAGTAGTGTGGTGGGTGTGCAGTTCCCGCGCGCGGTTGCGGCCGACCCAATCCCCTGCGGGGTCGAGTCCGCGCCGGATCAGTTCGGTGCGAGCGAGCTGATTGAGGTCGAGCATTCCGCTGGTAGCTGCGACCAACACGGCCGAGTGGATGGCCTTGAGGAACCAGAAGTCGTGCTCGGGGATGGCGCACCCGGCCGAGGCCGGGTGCGCGCTGGTGTCATTCGGCGAGGACATCGCCAATGGCCTGTCGCATGTCGATCTCACCGCTCGTCAGTCCCAGCAGGACTTCATCGGGAAACATCTGGAGGATGTAGGCGGCCCTGCGTTCGAGCTCCCGCTGGGCGATGTCAGTCCAGTCGCTGAGGGCGGTCAACTGCGCCAATCCTTTGCGGTTGCCCCTCCTCATTCCCCGCAAGTAGTCTTTGAGGTGTTCGACTTCGTCGTGCATCGTTGGCCTCCGTGGCTGTCGTTGGTGTGGGGACATGAACGCTTCCTTCCGCACCGAAGCCAAGCGAATAGCGCAACTAAGAACAAGCGTTCTTCAACGCGTACAGCTGTCAGACACCTTCTCGTACAGCTTCCGGTCGAACGCTGTCCGATACTTAAATAGGACTAGAGAACGCTCGTTCTTCTCGCGGTCAGTGCTTGGCTTCGGTGCGGAAGGAAGCGTTCATGTCGTCGCCGCAACGGAGCGGCGCAACGAAGGAACGAAATGAACATTCAACTGCCGCACTCGCATCTATTCCGGACCACGCAGCAGCTTCAGGAGGCCTGCCTGGAAAAGATCGGGGCGATGGTCTTCGGTACCGGGCCGTCGCTGGACGAGGACGAGCTGGCAGCGGCCAAGGCTTTCGCCAATACGACTTTGAAAGTGCTGGCGATGATCTTCGAGGGGCAAGGCATCCACTTTGGCCTTCGCGCCAATCTCGACGATATGATCCAGTCGATTAACGATTGCGCGGACTAGCGTCCTGCGAGAGTGCAGACCCCAGCGCCCGCCGGGCGCTGGGGTGTACCCTCTTCTGGCGATACGAAACCGAAACGGACGAGTCATTTTGTTCGTGCGTGGCCGACACGCGAACTGGGACGGAGAGCGCTTTGCTTCTCCTTGAAAGGAAGCGTTCATGCCGTTGCCGCGCTTGGCGGTGAACGCAAGGGCAAGGGAATGGAAGACGTAGAGCGAGTGTTCTTTACACTGGATTCGCTGCCCGGTCGCATTCGATGGTTGGTAGAACAAGCGCCGACGGACCTGGAGCCGGTGTGGCCGTATGGTGGTTGCGGGGTTGAGGCATGCACTGCACTGGCACACTTTCTTAAACCCTGTACGCGCCTCGGCCGTGCGCGACGCATCGAACGCGTCGAGTTTGGCTCGCGCGTGGCCGCTGCCGACAATGAACTTCGGGACTGGGAGCGGCGGGTAAGAAGCGGGTTCAATCCAATCAAACGTCGACCCAAGCGACGCAACGAGGTCATCGCCAGCGCGCTCTCGAACGTGGCTCGCCAGATCGATGATTACCTACAGTGCCGGCCGGCGCTGACGCCACGCCAGTGGGTTGAACAGGCGCTCACGATGGTTGGCCGATTGGACGTATGGCGGCCCGGAGATTCCGACTATCAACACGGAATCAGCCTTGCGCTTAGCGGTTTGGAGCAAGCACTAGACCAGTTTCCGGAATAGTCGCCGACGGCGAATACGAAGCTGTCCGTGGCCTATCTGCAGGTACAAATTCGCCTTAATGCTATTGGCTTCTGCGGAGAAGGAAGCGTTCATCACGACACCGCACCGACGCGGCCAACGAGGATGAATAGGTGGACAAGATCTGGATTGCACATGCGCAGCTTCGTAGTCTTGGTGACTGCCTCGAACGGATACTGCTTTCGGGTACTCCGTTACCCGACGATGAGGGCAACGACGATCGCTTTCCCCTCACCAAGTGCAACGCGCTTGCCGAGGACCTCGCCAAACGGACTACCTTCCTTCGGACTGAACGACTCGACCCGGCAGAGATGGTGCAATGGGTGGACTACTGTCGGGATGAGCTGGCTCCGCTGGAGTGCCGGATAGATCAAGCGAAGGGTTGGTCCGGGAAGCGCTTGGTGCCCAGCGAGATCAACGAGTACGAAATGACGCTACGCTGGTTGCTCAACGGCATAGTTCGGTACTTCGACGGCTTGGAGCCGGAGTTCTCGGCGCTGCCCGCGCATCAACTCAATCGGGTAGTGCGCGAGGTCCGATTGATGCAGGTCTGGGATGTCATCCATGATGATTACCAGCCAAAGTTGAGGCTGGCCCTGCGTCACTTGGAAAGTGCGATCTCGGGCGCGGTCTGTGCCCCGCGAAACTGATCTTGCCAGAATCACCGGAATTCGCTTGTCTTCTACTCGGAATGAAGCGTTCATGTCGTCGCCGCAACAACGCGGCGCGATAAGGAATGCGACGATGAGCGAGCACCGGGACTTTCGCAGTACGGCAAAGCAGTTGGAGCGATTCGAGGTCTTCCTGCATGAGCTGCTGCGCTGGGACGACACCCTGCAACTGGAGCTGGACGACCAATTGGCGGCGCGAACAATCGCGTCCAGCTGCTGGGCGGTCGTGAGGATGCTGTGCGAGCAAGCGCGTATCGAATTGCCGAGCGAGCCCGATTGGTTCGCAATTTTGGACGAGGTCAACACGGCGGCGGTGGTCCCCTAACGCGGAGCGCGCAAACCCCAGCGCCCCTCGGGCGCTGGGGTTTGCGCGCTTCGTCTCCACTGCAAACCCCAGCGCCCCTCGGGCGCTGGGGTTTGCGCGCTTCGTCTCCACTAACTTCCGCGCCGGGGCTGGCGATGACCGGAATCGACTGCTTCTATCGTGGGAATTTCCATTCGCGCCTACGGCCGCTATCGGGGCGTGTCGGATACCGCCGTGCGCAAGGCCATTGCCGCCGGCCGGATCACCGCCGAGGTGGATGGCACCATCAATCCCGTGCGCGCCGACGCCGAGTGGGCCGCCAGCACCCGCGCGCCGGACCCGCCCCTGGCAGCGCCAGCGAGACCGGCGCGGGCGCGCGCGGCCTCCGGCGTCGACGTAGACGATTTGGCCGGCGTAGCGCCGGTCACGGCCAAGGGCGGCGGCAATACCTACGCACAGGCCCGCACCGCCAACGAGGTGCTCAAGGCCCAGCACCACAAGCTGCGCATCGCCCAGCTCAAGGGCGAGTTGATCGACCGGTCGCAGGCAATGGCGCAGGTGTTCGCCTTGGCACGGGCCGAGCGCGACGCTTGGCTGAACTGGCCGGCGCGAATCAGCTCGATGCTCGCGGCCGAACTGGGCGTTGACCCGCACACGATGCACGTCGCGCTGGAGCGCGAGGTGCGGCAGCACCTGACCGAACTCGCGGATTTCAACGCTCGACTGGATTGATCCTTGTACGACGGCTTCGACCACGTTGAGAAGGCGTGGCGCGATGGCCTGACACCCGATCCGTTCCTCGACGTCTCCGATTGGGCTGACCGGGACCGGGTGCTGTCGAGCACCTCATCGTCAGAACCGGGCCGCTGGCGCACCGCGCGTACGCCGTATCTGCGCGACATCATGAACGACCTGTCGCCGGCCTCGGCGACGGAACGCGTCGTCTTGATGAAGGGCGCGCAGGTCGGCGGCACCGAGTGCGGCAACAACTGGATCGGTTACGTCATCGCCTGCGCACCAGGGCCGATGATGGCCGTGGCGCCCACGGTCGAGATGGCCAAGCGCAACTCGAAACAGCGCATCGACCCGTTGATCGAGGAGTCGCCGTCGCTGCGCGAACGCATTGCGCCCTCGCGCGCGCGGGACGCCGGCAATACGATCCTTGCCAAGGAGTTCCGCGGCGGGGTCCTGGTCCTGACCGGCGCGAACAGCGCGGTCGGCCTGCGCTCCATGCCGGTGCGCTACCTGTTTCTGGATGAAGTGGACGGCTATCCGCGCGACGTGGAGGGTGAAGGCGATGCGGTGGCTCTGGCCGAGGCCCGCACCCGCACCTTCACCCGCCGCAAGATCCTGTTGGTCTCGACGCCGACGATTGCCGGCGCCAGCACCATCGAACGCGAGTACCTGGCCTCCGACCAGCGGCGGTACTTCGTTCCGTGCCCGCACTGCGCCCATGAGCAATGGCTGCGGTTCGAGCAACTGCGCTGGACCTGGGGCGACCCGCGTTCGGTACGCTACATCTGCGAGTCCTGCGAGCAGCCGATCGGGGAGCATCACAAGACTGCGATGCTGGCGGCCGGCCGCTGGATCGCGACGGCGCCGAAGAACAAAGGCAAGACGGCGGGTTACCACCTGTCGTCGCTGTATTCGCCGGTGGGCTGGCGCAGCTGGGCCGATATCGCCGCGGCGTGGGAGTCGGCGCAGGGATCGGCGACCGCGCTGAAGGCGTTCAAGAACACCGAACTGGGCGAGACCTGGGAAGAGGAAGGCGAGGCGCCCGATTGGGAGCGCCTACTGGAGCGCCGGGAGGACTACCGGATCGGCAGCGTGCCGGCCGGTGGCTTACTCCTGACCGGCGGCGCCGACATCCAGAAAGACCGGATCGAGGTGTCCGTCTGGGCTTTTGGCCGGGGGCGCGAGACTTGGCTGATCGAGCACCGGGTGCTGATGGGCGATACCGCCCGCGCCGCGGTCTGGAATGAGCTGGCCGGAATTTTGTCGGAGCACTGGACCCACGCCAGCGGTGTGCAGCTGCCGTTGACCCGGTTGGGCCTGGACACCGGCTTCGCGACGCAGGAGGCCTACGCCTTCGCGCGTGGTGTCGGCGATCCAAGGCTGTTGCCGATGAAGGGCGTTAGCAGCGGCGCGGCGTTGATCGGCACGCCCACTGCCGTCGACGTCAGCGTGCCCGGCAAGCGGTTGCGCCGGGGTTTGAAGCTGTTCGCCGTCGCGGGCGGCATCGCCAAACTGGAGTTTTACAACGCCCTGCGCCTGTCGATCGAGATCGGTCCGGACGGACAACCGGCGTTTCCCGCCGGCTACGTCCACTTGCCGAAGATCGACGGGGAGTTCCTCCAGCAGCTCACCGCGGAGCACCTAATCAGCCGTCGGGACCGCCACGGCTATCCCGTTCGGACTTGGGAGAAGCGACGGGATCGAAACGAGGCTTTGGACTGCTACGTCATGGCACGTGCCGCGGCGATGCAGGCCGGCGTCGATCGCTTCGAGGAACGTCACTGGCGCGAGTTGGAACGGACTTTGGACATCAGACCCAACGGACCGCCGCCAACGCTGTCTCCGTCGTTGCCCCATTCCACACAGGCCGCCCCACCGGGTGGCCTTTCTGCTTCCGCACCCGCGCGCAGAGAGCGGCGGGTGATTTCGAGCCGTTTCATGCAATGAGCGATCTTCCCTACACCCACGAACAGTTGCAGGCGTTGCGGTCCGCGCTCGCGCGCGGCGAACGCCGCGTCAGCTTCGGTGACCGCCTGGTCGAGTACCGCAGCGTCGATGAACTGCTGGCCGCGATCCGCGAGATCGAAGCCGCGCTCGCCGGCACCGAAGGGCAGCCACGTCGCGTGCGTCGTTTGCGGGTGACCACGAACAAAGGATTCTGATGAGTTGGTGGTCCCGTCTCCGAACGACGATGTTCGGAGGCTCGCCCGTGCACGAAGCATCGGGCTACGGCCGCCGCTCGACCGCATGGCAACCCGGTAACCCAGGTGCCGTCGCCGCGTTGCTGGCGACCGGCGACGCCTTGCGCGTTCGGTCGCGCGACCTGGTCCGCCGCAACGCCTGGGCCAATGCCGCGATCGAGGCGTTCGTCGCGAACGCGGTCGGCACCGGGATCAAGCCGCAGTCCCTCCTGGCTGATCAGACCCAGCGCGAAGCGTTGCAAGCCCTGTGGCGGGATTGGTGCGACGAGGCCGATGCCGCCGGCTTGACGGATCTGTACGGTTTGCAGGCCCTGGCCTGCCGCGCGCTGCTGGAGGGCGGCGAGTGCCTGGTCCGGCTGCGCCCGCGCCGCCCTGAGGACGGCCTGTCGGTGCCCTTGCAGTTGCAGTTGCTCGAACCTGAGCACCTGCCGATGTCGCTCAACCGGGAGGAACCGAACGGCAACCTGATCCGCGCCGGCATCGAGTTCGACCGGCTCGGTCGACGAGTGGCGTACCACCTGTATTTGTCGCACCCGCGGGACGGGGCGATGGCGCCGATGTCGCGGCACGGCGGGATGGAAACGTTCCGGGTGCCGGCGTCGGAGATCCTGCATATCTTCCGGCCGCTGCGGCCGGGCCAGATCCGCGGCGAGCCCTGGTTGGCACGCGCGCTGGTCAAGCTCAATGAGCTGGACCAGTACGACGACGCCGAGCTGGTTCGTAAGAAGACCGCGGCGATGTTCGCCGGCTTCATCACCCGCGACGGTCCGGAAGACCCCTTGCCCGGCGACGGGCCGCCAGACGAATCGGGCAATGCGCCCCTTGGCCTGGAACCGGGCACGTTGCAGATTCTGGAGGCAGGGGAGAACGTCACCTTTTCGCAGCCGGCGGATGTGGGGTCGAGCTACGACCCCTTCCTACGCGCCCAGTTCCGCGCCGTCGCCGCCGCGATCGGCATTACTTACGAGCAACTCACCGGCGACCTGTCGGGAGTGAACTACTCGTCGATCCGGGCCGGCCTACTCGAATTTCGGCGCCGTTGCGAGATGGTCCAGCACGCGGTGCTGGTCTATCAGCTGTGCCGGCCTGTCTGGAACGCGTTCGTCGATGCGGCGGTGTTGTCTGGGGCGATCGAACTGCCTGGCTACCGCCGCCGCAAGCGCCAGTACCGAGCCTGCAAATGGGTGCCGCAGGGCTGGAGCTGGGTCGATCCGGAGAAGGAGTTCAACGCGATGATCCTGGCGATCCGCGCCGGACTGCTGTCGCGCTCCGAGGCGATTGCCAGCTCCGGTTACGACGCCGAGGCCATCGACCGCGAGATCGCCGCCGACGCCGAACGGGCCGACGCGCTCGGCCTGGTCTTCGACACCGATCCCCGTGTCGTCGCCCGCAACGGCGTCAGGCACGCCCCACCGCCGGCCGACACGCCGGCCGAATCGAAACCAACGCCATGACTGGACTGCCCCACCTGGCGGCGCGCGTGTTCAACACGCCGCTGCTCATTCAACGCGCCAAATTGGAGGTCATCCTGGGCGTGCTGGCGCCCAAGTTCGAGCTGCAAACGCTGCCGCCGCCGCAGATGGCGCCGCCCGGTCCGGCGTCCCCACCTTCCTTGCCGACCCAGAACGGCATCTTCGTCTTGCCGGTCCACGGCACGCTGGTGCAGCGAACTGCTGGCTTGGACGCGCTGTCCGGGCTGACCAGCTATCAGTCGATTGGCCGCCGTCTCGATGCGGCGCTGTCCGACGACTCGGTGCGCGGCATCGTCCTCGACATCGACAGCCCGGGCGGCGAAGCCGCGGGCGTCTTCGACCTTGCCGACCAGATCCACGCAGCACGAACGCGAAAGCCGATCTGGGCGGTGGCCAACGATGCTGCGTTCTCGGCCGCCTACGCGATCGCGAGTGCGGCCGATCGCGTGTTCCTGACGCGTACCGCCGGTGTCGGTTCGATCGGCGTGATCGCCTTGCACGTTGATCAGTCGCAATCGGATACGAACGCGGGATTGAAGTTCACTCCCATCCACGCGGGTGCGCGCAAGAACGACGGAACGCCGCATGGCCCGCTGACCGATGAAGCCCGCAATTCGATCCAGACCGAGGTCAACCGCCTCCACGAACTGTTCGTCCTGACCGTCGCCGACCAACGCGGTCTCAGCGCGGAGGCCGTACGCAAGACCGAGGCCGCGCTGTACTTCGGCCGGGACGCCATCAACGTCGGCCTGGCCGATCGCCTCGGCACGCTGAGCGATGCCGTGCAGCAGATGCACACCGAACTCGACGCCACAACGCGTCCCTTCCCCTTGGAGACCCCCACGATGTCCACCCCCGAAACGACGGCGCCGGCCGTCGTTGATCTTGACGCTGCGCGCGTGCAAGCCCGCAACGATGCCCTGGCGATTGCCGAGCTGTGCGAACTGGCGGGCCAGCCGCAGATGACCGCGGCGCTGCTGGCCGAAGGCGTGACGCCTGCTGTCGCCCGTCAGCGTTTGCTCGCTGCCAAGGCCGACTCCGCTGAAATCACCAGCCGCCTGTCGCCGAACGCGCCGACGTCGACCACCGCTGCGTCGCTCGACGACAACCCGCTGATCCAAGCCGTCAAGGCGCGCGCTGCGCTCGCGCGGAAGGAGCGCTGAGATGCGACTGACCACCTACCCGCCGGTCCACGAGGGTCAGAACTTGGGCGATCTGCTCAAGTTCGAGGCCGACAACCTGTACTCGCGCGACCAAGTCACCGTCGCCGCCGATCAAGTGCTGAAGCTCGGTCACGTCGTCGGGCGCCTGACCGCGACCGGCGAGATTGCCGCGCTCGATCCGACGGCAACGGACGGGCGAGAGATCGCCGCCGGTGTCGCCATCGTGCCGATCACCACCACCACCACCGACCCGAGTCCGGATGGCTTGATCGTTGCCCGGCACGCGACGGTCGCCGATCACGCCCTGGTCTGGCCGATCCGAACCACCCCTGAACAACGCGCCGCCGCCACTGCGCAGCTGCGCGCCATCGGCGTCCTCGTGCGCCGCGGAGTCTGATCCATGTCGATGAACAACCCGTTCCACAACCCCGCCTTCTCGATGAGCGCGCTGACCACCGCAATCAACATCCTGCCCAATCAATACGGCCGTTTGGACGAACTGAACCTGTTCCCGATCAAGCCGGTGCGTACACGGCAGGTCACGGTCGAGGAGCGCAATGGTGTGCTGTCGCTGCTGCCCACGCAGCCGATCGGATCGCCGGGTACGGTGGGTAAACGTGGAAAGCGCTCGCTCCGTGCATTTAATGTGCCCCATATCCCACATGATGACGTCGTTCTGCCAGAGGAAGTGGTCGGTGTGCGGTCCTTCAGCACTGAGTCCGAGCTGGAAACGGTCGCTGGCGTCATGGCTGATCATCTGCAGGCCATGCGTAACAAACATGCCATTACGTTGGAACATTTACGCATGGGCGCCCTTAAAGGCGTGATTCTTGACGCCGATGGCAGCGAACTGGCGAATCTATTCAGTATCTTCGGCATTGCGCCCAAGATCTTTGATTTCCAGTTGTCTAACAAAGATACCGACGTACGTCAGAAGTGCATTGATCTCAAGCGCTATATGAGTAAAGCGCTCAAGGGCGAGCGCATGAGCGGCATTCATGTTCTAGTCTCACCAGAATTCTTCGATGCGCTATCGGGGCACGATAAGGTCAAGGAGGCCTATCATTTGTGGCAAGAAGGCGCGGCTCTTCGTGATGATATGAGGTCGGATTTCCGTTTTGCCGGAGTTCGATTCGAAGAGTACACCGGTGAAGCCAGCGATGCGGAAGGGAATTCGCGGCGATTTATCTCCGAGGGCGAGGGCCATGCGTTCCCTTTGGGTACTTTAGACACATTTGCAACCTACGTTTCGCCCGCAGATTTCAACGAGAGCGTCAATACGCTCGGCCAGCTTCTTTACAGTAAGCAGGCCCCACGAAAGTTCGACCGCGGCACGGACCTGCATACCCAGTCCAATCCGCTGCCGATGTGCCATCGCCCGGCGCTGCTTCCCAAGCTGAAGGCGTAAGCCCGTGAACGCGTTCTCCACGATGGACGACGTAGTCTTCGACACGCTCGCCGTCGTCGCGCAGGTTCAGCGCCGTCCTAACCCCTCGGAACGAACCCTCCTTGTCGTGCGCGACGGCGTCGAGCGTTTGGGCGAGTTCCAGCAGGTGGTCGGCCGCGCCCGTCACGTCATCGCCCGCAATCGCGAGTGGACGTTCCGACGCGGCGACGAGGTCACCCTCGACGGGCGAACCCAGCCCGTCGAGGCGCTGGTGAAGGACGACGGCCTGGTGAACGAGGCCGTCTTGCATGGCTAGTCCCGGCCCCAGTTGGGCATTGCTGCAACGTGTTGCCGACCGGTTGACCGAAATCCGAACCGACCGCGACTACCGAACCAACATCGGCTCGGCGGTCGCGCTGGAGCCAGCCCAACATGCGGACGAATCGGTGGCGGGGCTGACCCTGGCGTCGCTGGGCATCCAGCGGGATAGCAACAAGCCGCACGGTCGTCACCGCCTCCTGCAAGCCCTCGCCGAGGCCTCGATCCCAGCTTCGCTGATCGATGCACACGCCCAATGTCATGCGATCGCGGCGGACATTGAAGACGCCTTGGAGGATTGGATTCCGCTGCCGAACGCCCTGCCGGTGCAGGTCGAGGACATCGTGTTCCTCGATCGGCCGGAAGGGCTGCCGGTGGTCGCCGTCCAGGTCGCTCTGACGATTCGCTACCGCCGCTGATGGACCTATCGATCGATGCGGACGGTGTGCTCGACGCCGCCAAGCGGATCAGCGGCATCCCGGCCAAGGTCACCCTGGCCCAACGGCGTGCCTTCGGCACGCTGCGCCGTCGTTGGCCGGTGATCGCCCGTCGCGATATCCAGATCGAGTACGCCCTATCGGCCCAGCGCATCCGGGCCGGTCTCAGCGTAAGGACGACTGCCGCAGGCATTGAGCTGGTCGGCGTTGCCCGCGGCGTCGGCCTGCGGAACTTCGCCTCCAAACGCAGCGCCGATGACCGCGGTCTGGACTACACCGCGGTCCGCGGCCGGCGCAGCTTCAAGCGTTCTGGCTTCCATCGCCGCCACGGCGGCGCCGAGATCGCCTTCGAACGCACCCCGATCTTGGGCCCGAAGCGCGTGCCGCGCACTCCGATCCGTCGCCTGTACGGGCCGTCGCTGGCCCAGATGCTGCGCAAAGGCGACCGGCCCGAGCGCACGGGCCAAGCCGGCTTGGACGTGATCACCGCCGAGATCGACCGGCTGCTGCTGCGCTCGCTGCGGCGCTGAACCGGCGGCCGTCCGGCCGCCCCGACACCCCTATATAGGAGCAACGCGACCGATGGCCGCGCAGGACCTGTTTTCCTTTCAGGGCAAGGTCTACCTTGCCCAACGCCACACCAACGGCAAGCCCGGCCCGCTGCGGTGGGTCGGCAACGCCCCCCAGTTGCAGCTCGCGCTGGAGGTCCAGAACTCGGACAAGACCGAGTCCTTCAGCGGCAACCGAATGCTGTACGGCCGCCTCGTCCAAAGCAAGACCGCCAACGTCAACCTGACCCTGGACGAGGCCACCCCGGAAAACCTTGCCGAGGGCCTGTACTCCATTCCTGCGACCTTGCCGGCGGGCGCGATTAGCAACGAGCTACTGCCCCCCGGCCTGAAGGCCAACGACGTGATCGCGCTCGACCGCGGCTGGATCAGCGAGCTGTCGTTGACCGACAGCGCCACGCCCCCGGTCACGGTTCCACCGGCGAACTGGTGGACCGAGTCGGCGTCTTCAGGGCTGATCGGCCTGCGTAAGGTCGAGGGCCACACGCAGCCGTTCAAGGCGACCTATCATCACGGCGAGACGGTCAATATCGCCCTGTTCAACACCCCGCCGCCGGAGCGGATGCTGTTCCTGGATGGCATCAACACGGTCAATGGCCGCCGGGCGAAGGTGACTCTCTACCGCGTCGCATTCAATCCCATCGAGCAGCTCGACTTGATCTCCGAGGAGTGGGGCAGCCTGCAATTGTCGGGCGCAGCCCTGTTCGATGAGACCCGCGCGCTCGACCCGGTACTGGGCGGGTTCGGTCGGATCGAAATGGTGCGGGCGTAATGGCGTGCAAGATCAAACGTCCCGAAATGCCGCCGGCCGACGACTTGACCGTGCTCCAGCCCAACCGGATGCTGCCGCTCGGCGAGCGCACCGTGACTGTTCGCGAGCTGGGGTTCTACGAGAGCCTGCGGCTGCATAGCGAGATTGCCGCGCTCGTTGCCGACCTGGTCGAGCAAACCGACGACGGCAACATCGATCTGGGTTGTCTGCATCGGGTCTGCGCCCAGCATCCGGACGCCACCATCGCGTTGCTGGCACAGATCAGTGATCAACCCGTCGAGTTCGTGCATTCGCTCAACGCCGCGCAAGGCGACTTGCTACTGTTGACGTTCTGGGCGGTCAACGCCGATTTTTTTCTGCAGCGCGTGATCGCGGCGCTGGAACTGCGACGCGCGGCGCCGGAAGCGACTGGCCCAGCGTCCTCGCCACCCTGATCGATCACGGCCATGACTGGCCGTGGATCGAGCGCGCCACTGCGAGACAGCTGTCCCTGTTCTATCGCGCCGCCACCGAGCGGGAGCGAAGCGCGCGTGCCGACCGCATCGAAGACACCAATGCCGGCTTTAACGGCGGGCGCGATGTGGCCCGCTTTCTGAAACACCTTCGAGAGACCCCATGAAACTAATCGATAACTGGCGCTGCGCCTGGCGCTTCCTGAGCGTGCAGGCGATGTCGCTGGCGTTGGCCGTCCAGGCGACCTGGCTTTCGTTGCCCGATGACCTGCGTGCACATGTGCCGCTGTGGGTGACGGCCAGCGTGACCGCCTTCCTTCTCATCACCGGCCTGATCGGTCGCCTGTTCCAGCAACGAGGTCCCGATGGCGCACCTCTCGGTTGAAGCGGCCGGCGGCATCAATGTCGTCGCGTTCCTCGACATGATCGCCCACGCCGAAGGCGTCGAGCGCTTCAGCGAGCATGGAGGCTATGACGTGGTGGTCGGCGGCGGCCGCTTCACCAGCTACGCCAAGCATCCGCGCAAGCTGGTGTGGCTGCCGAAGTACCGCATCCATTCGACCGCTGCCGGCCGCTACCAGTTTCTGTGGCGGACCTGGAACAACCTGCAAAACAGCTTAAAGCTTCCCGACTTTGGCCCTTCATCGCAGGATCGAGCGGCGATCGAACTGCTGCGCGAGACCGGTGCGCTCGCCGACATCAAGAAGGGCTGGATCAGCTCGGCGGTGCGCAAGTCGCGCAAGATCTGGGCCTCGTTGCCCGAGGCAGGCTATGGGCAGCGTGAGGTGCCGCTGGAGAGTTTGCTCGCCGTGTACCAAAAGGCGGGAGGCCAGATCGCATGATCGCACTGAAAGTTTGGGCAACCACCCTGCTGACCGCAATCGCCGCAGTACTAGCGGCGTTCGGCTTGGGGCGTTGGAAGGGCGCGCAGCGTGCGAGCGTAACCGCCAGCGAGCGCATTGCCGACAGCGAACGACGGGTACGCATTGCTGAACGCGAGCGTACCGACTACGAAACCCGCACTGAGGTAGACACCGATGTCCTGCAACTTCCGACCGGCGTTTTGGCGCCGGTGGCGGACGCTGTGCCTGATTCCGCTGCTGACCGCTTGTACGACGAATGGTCCCGTGACGGAAGCGACGACGGGCTGCGCTTGGACGCGTCCGATTCGGGTGTCCCGACAGGATCAGCTGACGGATCTGACCGCACGCCAGATCTTGTCCCATAACGAGACGGGCCGGAGGCTGTGCGGTTGGGGTTCAAACCCAGCGACGGCCGATGCACCGCACTGATTCATGGCGAATCGCGACACCACGATCACGCTGCTGATCAAGGCCAACGCCGCACAACTCGAACAGGCACTGGAGCAAGCGGGCGTGCGCGCCCGCTCATTTGGCAACGACGCCGAGAACACGGGGCGGCGCGCGGGTAAGAGCTTCGACCAAACCCGTCACAACCTAGCGGCCATCGGTCGCCAGCTCGATCAAGCCAGAACGCAGCTTCTGGCGTTTGTCGGTCTGCAGAGCGCGGGAGACGCTATCGGCGGCTTGGTCCGCGCGGCCGATGGATACGCCAATCTCTCGGCCAAGATCAAGCTCGCGACGACCTCGCAGGCCGCGTTCAATCTGGCCGAAGACGCGGTCTTCGCGATCTCCCAGCGCACCTCGACCGCGCTGGACTCCACCGCCACGCTGTTCGGTCGGCTCAGCAGTTCGCTGAAGGACCAAGGTGGCTCGCAGCGTGAAGTCCTCGGGCTGACCGAGACAATCAACAAAGCACTGGCCGTCTCGGGCGCCACTGCGGCCGAAACTTCGTCGGTCATCGTCCAGCTGAGCCAGGCCTTCGCCGCCGGCCGGCTCAGTGGCGACGAATTCAACTCGATCAACGATGCTGGCCCGCGCCTGATGAAGGCGCTGGCGGACAGCATGGGCGTGACGGTCGGCGAACTGAAAGCGCTGGCCGAAGCCGGCAAGCTCACCAGTCAGCAGCTTCGGCTGGCATTCTCCGGCGAACAGGCGAAGAAGATCGCCGCCGAGTTCTCGCAACTGCCGATGACGATCGAGCGCAGTTTGGTCCAGCTCGACAACGCCTTCACCCGCTTCATTGGCCAACAGGACCGGGCCGGCGGTGTCTCGGTCGCGCTAGCTGGATCGCTCCAAGGCTTGTCGCAAAACTTCGACACGCTGGCGGCCGTGGTCGGCGTGGTGGTCGTGGCCGGCTTGGGCCGGCTGATCGCGACGCTGGCTACGGCCGGCGCAGCGAAAGTCGCTGCCCTGCGCAAGACGCAGCAACTGGCGCAGGAAGAACTGGCGCAGGCGAGGGCGGCAGAAGCGGCAGCACAAGCCGAGCTGGCGCGCGCCCGCGCGCTGAGCCAAGCCGGCGCGGGTGCAACGCGTGTGGCCAGTGCTGAAGCCGGTTTGGCCGCCACCCAAACCCGGACGGCAGCGGCGACGCAGGCGGCGACGGCGGCCGTAGGCGCCAAAGCATTAGCAATTCGCGGTCTGACTTCGGCGCTGACCTTGATGGGCGGCCCGCTCGGCTTGGCAATCACCGGCGCCACTCTGCTCGCGAGTGCCTTTGCCACCGCCAGTGCGAACGCCAGCGCGGCCAAGGTTGAGTTCGAAAGCACGATCAAGGCTGCGCAGCGCTTTCGCGATCAGCAAGACCTCGACACCGGGGTGGACCTGGGCAAGCGCCTGATCGATCAGCGGCAGCAATTGCAGAAGGAACTAGAAAGCCTCCAAGTACTAAAACAACCTGTCGGCCCGTTCTATGGTGGTATCCACGACAGCCCGGGTCAAAGCGGCATGCAGTGGCTGTGGGGCGGTGACGTCGACGCCGAGATCAAGCGGGTCCAGACGCAGCTCGCCACCACCGACAAAGCGCTCGGTCAAGTTAAAGGCTCGCTGGCTGATCTGCGCAAGGCGCAGGCGACCGGCGGGCGAACCCGGGTCCAGGTCACCAAGGACGCGACGGACTTCACGAAAGCTCTAAACGACCAGAACGAGAGGCTGAAGGTCGAGCGGATCGAGCGCGAGAAGGGGCTGCGCGCCGCGTTGGAGTATCAAGCGGTCAAAGCCACCGGTGTCAAGGACACGACGCAGCTGACGGAGGCGATGCGTAAGGCGATCGACCTTCAGGTACACGAGCGCGATGCGGCCAAGGCTGCGACCGATGCCGGCCGTGCGCAGACGAAGGCGGCGCGTGAGGTAGAGCGACAGCGCAAGGCGGACGAGCGCAAGCTGGCCGCTGACAAGAAGAAACAGGATCGGGCCGACGCGACCGAGAAGAAGGACGATGATGCTCTGGATCGCACGGTCCAAGAGGTGGACATCGCGCTGATGCGCGACCGCGGTGACGGCGTGGCGGCGCGCAGGAAAGAGCTGGATCTGGAGTACAAGCAAGCCCTCGCTGATCTTCAGGCGAAGAGCCGCACCGCCGATGCGCTCAAGGTCCAGTTGCGCATCGACACCGACATCGCCAAGGCCGAACTCGACGAACTTCAAGGTCAGGTGGATCGTGTATTCGGGGAGCAATCCCGGCAGGAGCAGTCCATCCAGGCCCGTCAGCAAGCCGGCCTTCTGACCGAGATCGGCGCGCGTCGGGAGTTGATCGACCTGCATGCCCGAACCGCGGCCGAGGTGGAACAGCTCCTCCCGAAGATGGATCAGTTGGCGGCCAAGGCGGGGGCACCAGAATCGATTGAACGAGTCAAGGACCTGACCACGCAGGTCGCTGCGCTCAAAGTCCAATCGAACGAACTGGTCGTCACCCTGACCAATGGCTTCGAGTCGGGCCTCAGCACCGCGCTCGAAGGCTTGGCGACCGGTGCGATAACGCTGCGCCAGGCCCTGACCGGCCTAGTGCAAGACATGGCGAGGTCGTTGGCGCAGTTGGCGGCGCAGCAGCTAGCGGCGTTCGCGACTGCGAAGCTGATGTCGGTCGTCGGGAAGCTGGCGGGCGGCAAGGGCGCTCCCGATCTGGTGCAGCCCGATCCGGTGCAGGCCGCTGCAGCGGGCGCGGCCTATGCCGTGCCGATCACCGGCGCGTCAGTGGCTCTCGGCGCCGCGGGCGCCGTGGTGATGAAAGCTGCAGTCGCGATGCAGACCGCCGCGACCACGATGCTGGCGGCCAAAGCGACCAAATCGGTAGCGGGATTTTCAAGCGGCGGCTTCACCGGCATCGGGCCGAAATACGCACCGGCCGGTGTCGTCCATCGCGGCGAGTTCGTTCATCGCCGCGAAGTGGTTCGCCAGCCCGGTGCGCGCTCTTTCTTGGAACGATTCAACCGACTGGGCATGACCGCGCTCGACGGGTTACGCGGGAACGCCACCGGCGGGTTTGTCAGTCCCGCGCCCGGTGCGCCGGCAGCAGCACGGGGTCCAATGACTGAACGACCTGGGCGCTCGACGGACAGCGAACGCAGGGGGGCGCAGATCACCAACGTGCTCTACCTCGATCCGCGTGAGATCGTGAACGTTATGAGCACACAAGCAGGTCGCCAGGTGATCCTGTCCACCATTCGCGCCAATGCCCCGACTGTTCGCCAGGATTTGAGTGTTTGACCCTGCCGCAGGGCTCCTTTCCTTTTCAGGATGACGAAGAGCCAACGCCTGACGTCGAGGCGTTCCCCGTATCTCCATAAATTAATAGAGATTGGTTCGTGCGCACTTCGCACCAATTCCGCATTCTATTTCTTGGGACGCGCGGAAAGATACGAATTCATCACGGGAACTTACCTCTCCTTTTCACATTTGAGGGGTGTGAACTTATAACGTCATGCAGAATCCTCTCATCGAGCCGTGCACCTCAGTTCCGAGGCGCACTTCTTCCTACGATAGGATCAGCACATCGTCATTCATTCCCCTATGACGCGGTGTTGGCGCGACCGCCCCCGACGGTCGCGTTTTTTTTGATTGCTCACTGAATCTCACCGACCAGACACTGTAGTTGGCGATTCTTAAATAGCACCGCTGATCGTAAGTAAAGATGCCTTTAGGCAGGGAGCATCTGGATTTCTAGCTCATAAGGTGCAATATAAGGTCGGGCGGACAAAGCAAGTGGTCTCCGTTCTTGCTTTGGCGAGGCCCGTCCAGCGGGAGTGGCTGTGGTCTGGCGGCCACTCTCGTTTTCTTCCTAATGCGGCCGGTGTACGTTTCCGGTCGCATTTTCTTTAATGCCGTCACGGCCGGTGGGTTTGTTCGGTTTTTAGCTGGCCACTCTGTGTCATGCGACACGTATTTTCATCTTCTCACGCCACTGTTAGCTTTGAGGGCATGGCGTGAGGCTCCCAAGAGGTCACCCCCACGCGACTGGAGCGTACGCCGGCCGCGTTTTTATTTGTGCGCTTCGCTTCGTTGAATACATTCAGCAAGCGCTGTTGCGCCGACTTGAAAGCACATTGGTCGCAACGATAAAACTGATCGCGAAGACGGACACTCTCGCCAGAGGCCCTCGGCGTGTCCGTCTGCGGGTGGCTAGCCCACCCTTGGCAAGCCCACCTGCCCATTACCTCGGAGCCGTGTATAGCCTTGTCGCCGCGCTAGATCGCGGCTTCTTTTTTGCGCGGCTTACAGCGCGCTCTCGGCGTGCAGCCAACTTTCCTGATGCGATCGGCTCTCTGGCCGGTCGCATTTTTCTTTGCGTGAGCAGATGACACTTCGAACCGGAATCGCGACCGATTACTTCGACTTCCTCAACCAGCTCGAATCGGCTTTATGCGGTGAAGGTCATGCATGGGGTCTTCTCTACGCTGGTGCGGGTAATGGCGTTCTGACGGGAGCGGATGGTTCGAGCGGTGGCTACCGTGGCGGGATTGCGGCGATCGCGGAAGCCTTCACGATGACTGCGCTCGATGCAGATCGGTTTCAGGTGACCGGATCGGTAGCGGGCGATTCTGGGATCGCAACGGTAGGTCAATCGTTCGAGAACGAACGCCTTCGGTTCCGGATCAACGCAGGCTCCATCGCGTTCGTTGCAGGTGACCGCTTCACCTTGAACACGTCACAGCCCTGGACGCTGCTGCGCCGCATCGGCGTGCGCAATCCCGCCTTCCGCACCGGCAGCTTCAGCAACCTGGGCAACCTCTTCGACGGTACGGTCGACACCTTCGGCTCGTGCCCGGTCGCCAATCTTCCGGCAACCGCCGGTATCGAAATGATCGGCCCAGCGAGCGTACGGGCGATCACCGTGGGTGTCGCCGACGCGGTCAATCGCGGTGTCTCGACGTTCGAGCTGCAAAGCTCGGTCGACGGTGCGACCTGGACGAAAGTGCAGGGTTGGACCAGCGTGCGCTGGGTCTCGAACCGGGCGCGCCAGACCTTCGTGGTGACGGGCAATTCGACCGCGGCCCGGCATTGGCGCGTCCTGTTCACTGCCGCGAATGGCGGCACGGTCCTGGATTGCAGCGAACTGTCGTTCCAGGCCGATCTCAATGCCGACTTCGAGCTCGAGGATCGCGCGCAGTGGATCGTCCGCGCTCCCGGTCTGGACGGCCGCAAGGCAATCTTCATCGGCGCCGAACTCTACGAAGACCCTGCGCGTGCCGCCTACAACCTCAACTGGTACGGCTTCCGCTTCCACAATCCGCTGCTGGGGGTGCGCTCGCAGGTCAACAACAGCGGACTGCGCAACCTGCCGCTGCGCAACGGCCCGTTCGGCTATTGGCTGGCGATCAACGGTCAGCGGGTGGTCATCGTGGCCAAGATCGGTACGGTCTATATGTCCGCCTACCTCGGATTCGGACTGCCGTACGAGCCGCCATCCGTGCACGAGTTCCCGATGTTGGTGGGCGCCTGCGGCAGCAACGAAGCCGGGACGCCGGACGCCACCGACGCGAACTTCCGTGTCTTCTTCGACCCGGGCCGGTACGGCCTGATGGCGTACTACCCCGACAACGTCTGGCGGGCCCACGCCAATCGACACCAGGTCAGCAACGACAACGGCGATAACGAAACGCAGGGGAAGGTCTATCCCAGCGCGATGTCGGCAGACGGCGCTCGGGCCTGGCTGCGGGAGAACCTCGATGGGTCCGCGCCACTGCTGCCTCTGATCCTGCAACACCTCAACGTTCGTCACCACTGGGGCGAGTTCGATGGCTGTGCCTGGACCACCGGGTTCAACACACCTTCGGAGTCCTTGATCGATCGCGACCGCGCGAAATGGATGGTGCTCCAGAACACCTTTCGGACTTCTCCCGACAATTACTTCGCCGTGCGGATGGACTGATGGCTTACCTCACCAGCTCCGCGAACGATCCGAACGAGTTGCTCGACAAGCTGCGGTTATTCGCTCCGACGGCAGGCTGGGCGGTCGACGGATTTCGGGATCGCACGGCCGCCTCCGGCAAGGCCCTGAGCCTGCACGCCGGCAGCTTGCATGCGACGTTTATGTCGCAAACCATCGGTGGCGATAGCAACAATCCGTCGCCGTTCTTCCTCGGCTTTGGGCATTCCGGCTACGTCGTCAACGCCAGTCCGGATGTTCAGAACGACGCCAGCCTGCCGGTCTGGACCAACTTCGTGCAGGGCCCCTACAGCGCGGTGTACTTTTTCGGCGGCAATGGCACCTCGCCCTATCTGCATGTGGCCGTGGAAACGCAGGCCGGCACCTTTAAGCATTTCGGCACCGGACGTCTGGTCACGCAGGGCATCGTGAACACCGGCCAGTATGTCTACGGCAGCCAGTGGTACTACCACAACGCGTATATCGACAGCCCCAACGCCGGCCAGCACAGCGTCGCCTTCGACGACACCTTCGCCAACTACGTTTCGCCGAGCACCCGGGTCCGAGCCGATTACGACGGCATCGCCCCACGCTGGCATGCGGTTCCGACCGACAACAACGACTCGCGGCGCCTAGTGTGCGGGTGGCGATCTGCAACCTCCCCTCTGGGGCTGCCGCAGCGGACCGGGCACAGCATGCTGACCGGGCGCGCGCCGGGCTACCCGCTTTGGTGCGCGGTCCCGAGAGGCGCCGGCCTGTTCTCCGGTATCGGTCATCCGCCGGATCTGCGCTTCATCCGCCTCGACAGCTACGCGTCTGGTGAGGAGGTATCGCTGGGCACCGACCGCTGGAAGGTATTTCCAGTGCACCGCAAGAACGGACCCGTCGGGACCCCCACCAGTGGCATCTACGGCTACGCCTACCGCATCAACGAGTAACCCCTCATGCTTTGGCACGGCCTGTGGCCCCTGACATTCAGTGGCCGGCCGGACTATGCCGAACAGCCGAAGGTCTGGGACGGGTCCCCGTCGATGGCGCTCGCCACCATGGCGGATGTCGGTGGTGTCGACTACGGCGTGCCGCCCGCCGTCGCTGATCGGCGAGCCGGCGGATGGCAGCCGATGTTTGGCGATGACTTCTACGACCGTATCCACGTTGTTCCGCAAACGCTCAACCTGGGCAACGTCAGCAGCGTCCAGCAACGAGCCATTCGGGTCTGGAATGCGTTCCGCGCCCGCGCCTTGATGCTGGTCGACGCGTCGCTGACCGGCGGCGAGGACATTGTGCTGACGGCGCCCGGCGCAACGCCGCTGTCGTTTGCGCCGCTGTCGGAACTGGTGTGGCAGGTCGCGGTCGGCACCGACGGCCCGCCGGTCATCGCGGCCACCTTGGCGTTCCAGTTCGCTGGCTTCGAGCGGATACCGGTGGTCATCACCGGCCAACGCATCGTGCCCTGGGCATTCACCCCGGACTGGTCGCGCGGCGTGCTGGAACGTCTGGCGTGGAAGACCGACATCCTGACCAGCCCGACGCAGGTCGAGCAGCGCCGGGGGCTGCGCTCCACGCCGCGGCGCTCGTTCGAGGCCACGATGATCGTGGACGGCCGCGAGCGGGTCCTGCTGGACTTGGCTGTGTTCGGCTGGGGCGGCCGGACCTGGGCCCTGCCGATCTGGCCCGATGTCCAGTGGTTGTCGGGCGACCACGCGCTTGGCGCCCGGGTAATCGAGTGCGAGCCGAGTCATCGGGATTTTCTCGTCGGCGGTCTGGTGCAGTTGCGGGGACGAACCGCCTTCGAGGTTGAAGTCGCCGAGGTCGAGAGCATTGACCCCGCGTCGATCACGCTGCGTCATCCGACGACCCGGGCCTGGCCGCGCGGCACTCGGCTCTATCCGGTGCGTACGGCCCGACTGGCCGAGCCGCCGAAGGTGACCCGCCTCAGCGATCAGACCGCGTCGGTCAGCGCCCGCTTCGACATCGTCGAAGCATGCGAGTGGCCGGCCATCAAGGATGAGCCGACCTACCGCGGCCATCCGGTCCTGGTCGACCGGCCGGACGAGTCCGAAACGCTATCGGCGGGATGGCAACGCGTCTTGCTGACCCTGGACAACGAGTTCGGGCGCCCCTTCGCCCTGGACCCAGCGGACTGGGCCGCGGTCGTGCAGAGCCATCGCTGGCGCATGCACGGCCGGGCCGAGCGCACCCACGTCCGATCCTGGCTCTACACCTTGCGTGGCCGCCAACACGCGGTCTGGCGGCCGACACACGCCGACGACCTGACCCTCGTTGCAAACGTCGCCGGCACCGCCACGGCGCTCGACGTCGCCAACGTCGGGCTGAGCCGGTTCGCCGGGCTGCGTCCGGGGCGTCGCGATCTGCGGATCGAACTGAAAGGCGGCCAAGCCTTCCATCGCCGGATCACGGCCGCGTCGGCGCTCGACGACGACATCGAGCGGTTGACGATCGACGAGGCGCTCGGGATGGACGTTCGTCCGCACGGCGTTCGCCGCATCAGCTTTCTGGTCCTCTCCCGCGGCGACAGCGACGACGCCGAAATCGAGCACCACACCGACAGCGACGGCGCCGCCGACGCTTCTCTTTTTCTTCGCGCTGTGCGCGACCCCGATAGCGACGACAGCGGCTCCGCACCGGCATGACCTTTGAGCAATTGGAACGGTCGACTGCCGCGGGCAACCCGCGGCGGCTGTACGAGTTCGTGCGTGGAGCCCGGCGCTGGCGCTACACCGGTGGCGACCGCGACTTCCTGCTCGATAGCCAGAGCTACCGGGCGGTGGCCGTTCGCGACGACGGCATCCGCCAATCCGGGCACACCGCCAGCGACGTGCTCACGATCACGGCACCCGGCGATTTCGAGGTGGCCCGCCTGTACCGCGGTTTGCCGCCGTCAACCGAAGTCGCCGTCATCGTCCGGGACGTCCACGAAGGCGACAGCGATGCACGCGTCGTCTGGATGGGCCGGGTGGCGGGTATCAATCGCCCTTCGCTGGAAAGCACCGAAGTCCGGTGCCAATCGCTCGATGCCGCGCTCGGGCAGCCGGGGTTACGCCTGGCTTGGACACGCGGCTGCCCGTACACGCTGTATGACCGCAATTGTCGCGTGAATCCAGAGATGCATCGGGTCGCTGCCGTGTTGACCAGCGTCGCCGGCAACTTGGTCACCGCCGGTGAGTTTGGCCAATACCCGGACGGCTGGTTCGCGGGCGGCTTCCTGGCTTGGGACCTCGGCGAGGCGGGTCTGGAGCGGCGCGGTATCCGATCGCAGCAAGGCGAGCGACTGACCTTGCTCGGGGCCGGTGACGGTCTACGCAGCGGCCAGGCGGTTTGGGCCTATCCCGGCTGCGGCCGGTCGATCGCGATTTGCGACACCAAGTTCAACAACGCCCCGAACTACGGCGGCGCGCCCGGATTGCCCGGCAAGTCGCCGTTCGACGGCACGCCAATCTTCTGATCTTCGAATCCACGTGGGCGGCGGCATGGCCGAAACCCCGCAGGTCAATCCGGCGGGGTTCTGCCATTCTCGTTCCCGCAAGGCATGGAAGGCGCCTCTGGGAATGACTGTCGGTGATGTGTGAATTAGCGACAGGATGGCGCTTGGGCACGGTCAGTACCGCACGAAAGCGATCAAGCATAAGAGCAGCAGGATGCGAGATGGTCAGTAATCCACAACCGATACGGAGTTGCCACCCCGCGGCCGAGCCATGGCGATCTGCCGCAACAAATTCATCAATACCTCGAGTTCCGGTGGTCCACCGGTCTGCCTGGGAAATCGCGACTCGACGGCACGCTTCTTTTCTGAACTTCGGATTCACGCATGAACATCTGGGTGCAACTCGCGATCTGGGTCGTGAGCTATTTCGTTTCGGCGGCCGCACGGCCGAAACCGCCGCAGCCCAAGCCGGCCGCATTCGGCGACTTCCAGTTCCCGCAAAGCATTGAGGGCACGCCGCAGGCGGTGGTCTTCGGTGACATCTGGACGAGCGACTGGATGGTGCTCGGTGTCGGCCAGTACCGCACCCAGGCGATCAAGCAAAAGGGCGGCAAGGGCAAATGACTCCGGGTGATCGGTACGGGCGCTGGCTGATTGTCCGCGAACGCTCGGGCAACTATGTGCGTGCGCAATGTCAATGCGGAGCGATCAAGGACGTGCAGGCGGGCCATCTAAAGAGCGGGCGCAGTCGCTCCTGCGGGTGTCTACGTGCCGAACAGTTGAGCGCACGCCGCATACAGCATGGCGCTACGAACACGCGCGAATTTCGGGCCTGGTGCAAGATGAAAGAGCGGTGTACGAATACAAAAACTGCTGGATATCACCTATGGGGTGGCCGGGGAATTGTGGTATGCAATCGATGGGCGTCGAGCTTCCAGGCCTTCTTGAGTGACATGGGGGCTTGTCCCTTCGGCTATTCGCTGGACCGAATTGACAACGAACATGGCTATGAGCCGCGCAATTGTCGGTGGGCGAATCAACAGCAACAGTGCAATAACCAGCGTCGTAACGTGACCATCACTTACGAAGGACGAACCCAGACCATCGCTGATTGGGCAAGAGAGTTGCAAATCCCCTATGCCACTCTCTACCGGCGAACCTCGATCCGCAACGAGCTTCCTCCACGCGTGTTCCGCAAGGTGGGGGCACCATGAGAGTCACTCTGGATCATCTACGCCGCGTTCCTGCCTTCGGAGCCCGGCCGGGCTTTTGCGCACAAGGCGCACGCGAGTGGTTCGCCTGCTACTGTTTGGACTGGAGCGCGTTTGTACGCGATGGCATTGAGGCCGAAGTTATCGAAGCCACTGGCGACGCGCTGGGCTTGAACCTGGTCGCATTCGCGCGCTCGGAGGCTGAGCATGGGCAGCAGTAAGAAGCAGACCGTTGGTCATCGCTACCTGTTCGGCCTGCACATGGGGTTGTCCCGCGGACCGCTGGACGAGTTGGTGGAGATCCGGGTCGGCGACCGCGAGGCCTGGAAAGGCTCGATCACTAAGAGCGGCCGGATCTTCATCAACAAGCCCGACCTGTTCGGTGGCGACAAGGGCGAAGGCGGCATCAAGGGCTGGCTCGATGTGCTGATGGGCGAGGCCGCCCAGGCGGTGCTGCCGGCGCTGGGCGCGTTGCACGGCGTTCCCACACCTGCGTTCCGCAACGTCACCACCCAATACTTCGACGGCCAGATCACGGCCAACAACCCGTACCCGAAGCCGTGGAAGATGCGCACGCGTCGCGCCCTGGCCGGCTGGGATGGGGCGCCGTGGTATCCAGAGAAGGCGGTCATTTGGCTAGCCAACGGCGCGATCCGGGCCATGAATCCGGCGCACATCCTGGTCGAATGCCTGACCAACCGCGACTGGGGACGGGGCCTGGATCGCGGCGTGCTAGACGAAGCCAGCTATCGCCAGGCGGCCGACACCCTGCATGCCGAGGGGTTCGGGCTGTGCCTGCGTTGGAGCCGCCAGTCCTCGATCAGCGAGTTCATGCAGGTCGTCATCGACCACATCGGGGCGGCGCAATACACCGATCGTTCGACCGGGCGGTCGACGCTGAAGTTGCTGCGGGACGACTATCGGGTCGACGACCTGCCGGTGTTCGACTACGAGTCCGGCCTGTTGGCGATCGAAGAAGACGAAGGATCAGCGCAGGACGGCGCGATCAATCAGCTGATCATCGGCTGGTACGACCCGACCACCGACGAAGAGCGGCAAGTCCGCGTGCAGGACCTGGCCGGCATCCAAGCGACCGGCGGCGTCGCCTCCAGCACTACGGACTACAAGGGGCTACCGACGGCCGATCTCGCGGCCCGGGTCGGCATGCGTGACCTGACGGTGGCGTGTTCCGGGCTGAAGCGTTTGAAGCTGCGCTTCGACCGCCGCGGCGGTGTGCTGGCGCCCGGTAGCGTGTTCCGCATCCGCGATCCGTTCCGAGGCCTGGACAACCTGGTCCTCCGCGCCGGCACCTACGATGACGGCAAACTCGCCGAAGGCGCGATCACCGTGTCTGCAGTGCAGGATGTGTTCGGACTGCCTGCGACGACCTACGTGGAACCGCAGCCGCCGGTCTGGATGCCGCCGGATCGGAATCCGCAGCCGTCGCCGAACCGTCGGTTGATGGAGGCCAGCTATCGGGATTTGGCCACCACGCTCAATGGCTCGGCGCTCGCGGCGGTACCGGTCGACGCCGGTGCGGTCCTGGCCGTCGCCGAACAGGCGAGCGGTTTGGCATTGAACTACCTATTGACCACCCGTGTGGGCAACGGCGAGTTCCAAGAGGCCGGTGTTGGGAATTGGTGTCCGACCGCCGTGCTGGCTGATCCGATGCTGGCGACCACCGCGACGGTGCAACTGGCGTCGGGTCGCGGCTTGGATCAGGTCACAGCCGGTACCGCCGCGCTGATCGAGGATGAGGTCGTCCGTGTCGTCGCCATCGATCCACAGGCGCAGTCCGCCACGTTGGCGCGGGGGTGCGCCGACACAGTGCCTGTGCCGCACGCGGCCGGCGCACGCATCTGGTTCTACGACGACTATGCGGCCAGCGATCCGACCGACTACAGCGTCGGCGAGACCGTGCAGGCGAAACTGCTGACGCGGACATCCAGCGCGGTTCTCGATCCGGCACTGGCGCCGATCGATGGCATCAAGCTGATCCAGCGGCAGGCCCGGCCTTACCCGCCGGGGGATCTGAAGCTCAATGGCCAGCGATACCCGGCGTCGGTCGAGGGCGACCTGGTCGTGTCTTGGGCGCACCGTGATCGGCGTCTGCAGATGGATCAACTGGTCGACCACGGCCAAGGGTCGATCGGCCCGGAGGCCGGAACGGCCTATGTCCTGCGGCTGCTAGAAGCGATATCGGGTCAGGCCCTCGATAGCCCGGCCGCTCTGAACGGCGCGACCTATACATCGCCATTGCGTGGGGTGTATCGCGTGCGTGCAGAAATCGGTGCGACACGGGATGGCCTAGCCAGCTGGCAAAAGGCGAGCCACACCTTCGACTTCAAGAACGGACTGCTACGCACGGAGACCGGCGATGAGCTGGTCACTGAAGCGGGCGACTACCTGCTCATCGAGTAAATCATGGCGAATCAGAAACTCTCCCAATTGCCGGCCGCCAGCGCACTGGCCGGAACCGAGATCGTGCCCGTTGTGCAAGGCGGGCAGACCCGAAGCACGAGCGCAGCCGCGATTGCCGATCTACGCAAAGGTGTGTGGCAGGCGCCGACGCTCAACGCGCCGTGGGCGAACTATGGGGACGTCTTCGCCGCCGCTGGCTACCGGCGTGATGGCGGGCGAGTGCAGCTCCGCGGGCTGGTGAAAGCCGGTGCCGGTGGAACCGCAATCTTCGTCCTACCTGTTGGGTTCAGGCCGCCAGCACAACAAATCTTCACGGCAGTCAGTGATTCGAGCACCCCGGCACGCGTCGACGTAAAAGCGAATGGGGACGTGTTGGTTTCGCAGCCCGGGACCGGTGTGCTCGGCTGGCTTTCCCTGGACGGGGTTGCGTTCTTTACGGACCCATAGCGACTGTTGGCCAAAAGCTGGTCTCGACGCCATCTATCGAGTCAGGCTCAGAGAATCCGAGCTACCCAAGTCATGAAAAGCGAAGCGTGCAAACTCGCCGCCAAATGCTCGGCTCAATAGATCGGTTCGTTCGCTGCCGTGTCTTGCCTCATGCAGAGGTTGCCCAAGATCGTCTCGCCGTACATGGCCCAGTTCTCGTCCCATGTGTCTACCGGACTCTCGAAGGTGAAGATATGGACACAGTCGGCCGAATTGTTGGCAGCTAAGAACTTGTGGACCATGACTGGCCTGAGCCCAGGAGAGCGGTCGACATAGCGTGCAATCGTGCGGACGATTTCGCCTTGCACCTTCTCATTGAGTAGCAATATGTCTTCCTTTGCTCGCACCTGCAGAAAGGAAACGAGATGTGCGGCTGCGACGGCCTCCGCGTTCACACCATAGAGCGTGTTGGCATTGCGAATGACCTGGAGCGTAAATCCCGTCTCGAATAACTCAGTTTCGGAGAATGTCTCGGGACTGGTCGCATGGAGGTCCGTTGGGGGCGCCGTCGTCGTGACGACTTTGCTCCGCTCGTGCCAGCCTAGTGGCTTCAGAGCGAAAACATCGCTGAACTGCCTCCATTCAAATCCATTTGGTGCCGGTGGGACGTGGGCCATGTAGGACTCCTATGCTGCGTGCCGAAAGCTAACTTCTACAGCTGTCTGAGCGTCGCGACAGATGCTACGCCGAAGCATCGGTAGCACGCATGGCGAGGTAAACGAATCGCGACGTGGACTTTAGCAGTCCGCGACCGGCGTGCTCTTGAACGCGCACTTCATTGATTGGGTGAATCCCGATCCATTCACAGCTCTATCTCGCCACCGTCGGTTAGAGCTCGCTCGTAGACCAATTCACAACTATATTCATCGATCGCCGACGATGCTGTTCTTAGTGCAGACAATAATCGAGGCATAGGTTCGCAGCTAGAAGCTATGGACGCGGTGTTCTTCCAGGACGCCGCTCCGGCAAGAATAGAAACAATTTCGGATCAAAGTTCAACCATGATGATGGCCTCCCTGCAATCTGTAACTCATCGAAGCTCCAAGCCATACGCCGCATCGATCAGCGAAGAACCCCGCCACTTCCGCAAAGTTCCATCCCAGGAACCGGCTGGTTCACGTCGGCATTATTAAGCGCGTCGATGTCGACGATAGCCCTATCGCCTCTCTCAATTTTGCCCCGCAGAAAACGAAATTTCTGCTCTGATTCGGCCAATTCTTGAGGCGACATCGACCAAAGCAGCGGCTTCATCTCTGTTTCGAGGGCAAGGTCCGTGGGAGCAGTTTCAGTTGTCGTAGACCGAAGTTCCTTCGCGATCTTGTAGTACGCGAGGGATGTTGAGGCGCTCTTTGCGACGGCCTGCCGAAGCAGCGGCATTCTATCGGGCGCGGTCAAATGCGGTGCATACGCTCGGGCGAGCATCAAGTTAGCCTGAAATCCGCCCTTCTGAGCTACCCGTTCCACAAGCTCGGGTCCTTCGCTTTTGTAAGTGCGCAGTTCGTCCACGGTGGCGAGGGTCTGGTTGTAGCCAAACGCCAAGCCAGAGCCGTACTGAAGCATCGATGAAACATGCCCCTTCAACGCCGCCTGGCGCCAGAGCCCAATGCGCTCTGCGGGTGAGATGGTAGAAACCCCAACGCAATACTCGGCACGTATTTTCGCAAGATCCGTAAGTGTCGAGGCCGGATCAGTCCTATCTGGCGACGGCGGAGTCTTACGATGCGTATCAATGCGGCTAAGGTACTCCGCCTTGTCTTCAGCTCCCTCGCAAAAGTCAAACTCGCGGGCGAGCTGACAAGATGCAACCGCGTCACCTTTAGCGATCCTCTCCCTAAGCGCAGGAATCATCTGTTGAAGCCTGGCGCCGCGCTGGGGCAGCCCACCATTATCCGGCTGCGTGCTCGCATTCGAGCTAAGCCTAGCTTGAGGTGGTTCGTTAGTCGCAGCAGGCGGCAACGCCATATTCGGTGCCTGGTCTGCGCGTGAACACGCAGCCAGAAGAAGGAGGGCGCCTGACAATATTGCCTTATGCATGGATTAGATTCCTGTAGGTGGCGCGGCAGTGCCGCGCCACCTCGTTGGTTCAGCAAGCCTGAATATATACGTTGCACCCATCGGGAGTGCAGGTCATCTTATAACCGCAGCCGCCAAGTCCTCCGGAGGCGTCAAACATCGGAACTCCGAGGTTCTTAATATGTTCCCACATGTCGCGGTAATCGTCAGCCGCATCACTTCCCGGCATAACAGCGTTCGGGAAGGTGTACTTCTTGCCCGCGACTTGCTCTGGCAACTCTGGTATTAGATTTCCGCGGCCATCGCGCGCTGTGTTCGGAATGCGTACCCATGTTTTCTGTATCGGGTCCCATCCGTACATTGCATTCGTGCCATCTTGCCACGAGATCTTTACGTATACTTTGATCGCGTTAGGATTAAAGAAGGTGCCTTGAATTATTTGAAGAGCGTCCGAGGCGCGGTTGAACCAGCTGCGCGCAGAGGTCGTGTCGATAAAGTACGCGACGTCGTCATCGAACGAAGAATGCTGTACCGCATCGAAAACGTCACCCGGCATTCCGGGAGTGCCATCCGGAAGAATGATGTTTTCCGTCGAAGCCGCGCGCATGTAGCCGCCGACCTCTGATACTCCTGCAGAGATATTTGGCTCGACAGCTACTTCTTCAGCCCACTGCTCAAATGGGTCGAACTCCGGGTTCCAGTCTCCCGTCACATTGTTTCGATACTCGTACTTGCGCACGATCCCATTGCGGAGATCGACGGTGTAGAGCGGTCCACCGCTTGCCATCTCCGTAACGCTATCCCACGCCATTTGGTTCATCTCTGTGGCAGAGCAACTGAAGCACAGCTTGGTTAGGGCTTGTGCCTGCAACGAGGTTGCGAGCAGCATGCTTCCTACAATCACGATCCACTTCTTCATTCTGGCTCTCCTTGCGTCCAACTACCGACACTTCGGGTAGTTCATAGATTTGGAAGTTCATTAGATCTTTCAGTCATACCCTTTTAGGGACTCAATAGGCAACTCCTGTGACAAGTCCAGTGCGGCGGAGGGGGTTGAAGTGAGCGCGGCCCCTTGGATATGGTGACGGGTGCTTGGGCGCTGAGCACCCGCTTCAAACTCTTGCGGCGGAAATTGAAAGGATTTCGACGGCCAACAGGTTCAGAATGTTTCGGGACAGAAGCACTCGTGCATTTTCATGATGAGCTCGCTCGGCCGCCGTAGTGCTCGCATGCCTGGCGGAGCTCGCGGCTTGATGAGGAACGATGGCAGGACTGCTCCAGTTCGAGTGGCGTCAGATAGCGGATCTCAATCTCCATGGACCCGTCCAATGTGGGCAATCGGACCTGCGTAGAGATGCCGTAATCCTGATGATGTCGCCGCGCCCGAACCCGTGCTGCCGCCGCGCAAGTACTGCGGCTCACAAATGGCGTAGGCTCGTCGTCGCCATCGATCGATAAGCACCAGTTCAATGTCCCGCGGCAAACCACGTCGAAGTTGATGATCTTGGGTTTCACCATCCCTCGTACTCCTTGAGTGTTCCGATACGTCTAACGAAGCCGTCACCGACCCATTGGGGGTGATAGGTGCGATCGGACATCTGGTCGGGGTGCATAAAGAGACTCCGAGCTTCTCGCTCGCCTGGGCTACTCAACGCCGGAAACACCGCCCAAAACGTGGGATCGACGATTTCGTGGCTCGGCAGGGTGAGCCAGGAGTGCAGGCTGATCCGCGCACCAGGCGCAATGCCGGTGCGCAGCATTTGCTCCAATCCCTCAATGGGGGTGTGGCAGAGGCGCTGCCCGTTCTGATAGACGTAGCCCAGGGTGTAGGCGACGCGCACGCGCAACTGGGCTTCCAGTATCCCTCGCACCATGGCAGTCAATCCGAACCGCTGCGCCGCGACGACGTCTTCCCGTAGCCTTCCTAGACCGTAGTCGAGTAAGCGTTGAGTGGTAGCAATGGCCTCGGCCGATGCAAACCGCATCGGGAGAGGTTCGAAGCGTGGTGGCTGCAGGCCCCAAAGGATGGTGCGCGCACGCGCAGCCTCGAACTTGGTCTCATAGACTCCTTTGGTGTGAGCCGCACCTCGGTTGCCTCGTCCTAATAGTCGACCTAGCCATAGCGGCAATGAGCAGGGCATGTACATAGGTGTTTGAAATTGGGACACAAAGCCCTCCTGACCGCTCCCAGAGGAGCGGTGCGGCTGAGGGAGAATTGGTGGAAAGCTACCGGGTACTAAACGGTGCGAGCGGTTGAGCCCCGCGTCTGGTCTTGACTCTTCTGCTCTTCACTGGCGGCCTGTTGCTGCTCGGCCGCAGCCAATTTCTGAAATGACGCCTCCACAGGAATCTGTGCGGCTAGCTCTGTATTCACTTGAGCGCGCTTATGCGACGGGTCATGTAGCTCACCCTGAACGGCGAATACATCGGTACCGGTACCTGTGCTCCGGCCAGGAACCACGTGATTGACTTCTTCTAGTCCTGCTTGCCTTGAGTTCACCAGCAGCGCTGCCGTCGTACGCTCGACCTCGTCGCCCAATGGGAGTCCTTGTTGGGTGTAGACCTGCTTGACGCCTACGTGTAGGGCGATATGCATCGAATGGCTGGGATGCTCAGGATTGCGCGGATCTGGCGCGCGAGAATCCGATGCCGGTAACGCTCCATGTGCATCTTTGAACGGGCTCTCGGGTGCCTTTTCAGGCAGCCGCCTCCCTATTTCGTCGGCGATGCCCATCGGTCCCCTAAGTACTGCCGCCCCAATCGACGCGCCCTCCCGCAGTGCCCAGATGTCTTCTCTGAACTTGTCGATCATCGCTTCAAATCGATGAGCATTGATGCGGGTTTCGGGGTCGCGTAGCACTGATATATCCTTCATGCCTCCCGGCCCTTCGTCGCGAAAGTTGTGCAGGCTGTGCGAGAACGCACCAGAGGCAAGGGCGACCGGCAGGTTGCGCTGGTCGGTGATTCGAGCCTCGTTGTTGGCGTATCCAGCAACCGATAACGTGTTGACGTCGTGCCGGCTGGCATAGACCCGTACATTGCCGAAATGGTGGCTTCCAGAGCTCACAAAGTCCGCCGCCATGACGTGGTTCAGTACTTGGTGGCCACCTTCAGGAATGCGCATGTTCAGGCCGACCGCGCCGTAGGCGTTAAAGGTCTCGCCTTGGAGGCCGAGCTTTGCGGCAGTGATCTGCGCCAAAGTTCCACCAAGCGAATGCCCGGTCACGGTAAGAGGAGCGCCCTGCGCTTCAGCCATCGCTTTGGCCTGCTGAGTGAACTCGATAGCATCTTTGGCCTGTTGATTGGCGCGCCGCGCCACCATGCCAGCATCCGCTCGAAGGACATCATCAATGAGCTCGGTCTTGAACTCGGTGCCGCGATGAGCAACAACGATCTCCCTGCTGTCTTCGCGTTGAAACATCACGCCCTGATAGCCAGATGACTGGTTATCTGCAACTTCCAATACGTGGTATTTCACCCCGTTGAGACTAATCACGCGATTGCCGTCTCTGTCTGGCGGCGGGAGGTTGTAAGCGGCTTCAGATAAGTCCGCATAGTGCTGACTGCTAATTGTCATTGCCGAGCTCCTTGGCTTGCAGTGTCACTGAGATCGTGTCCGACAGATCAGGGCTTCGGTACTTTTCATACTCTTCTTGCTTGAGCGCGCTCTCAGAAACTGGTTGAGACTGTCGCCGCAGTGTTCCGTACAGCGCGCGCTGCCAGTACAGCGTCATAGGCAGCTCTGCCTCAACTTCCGCGTGGCTCATAAAGGCTGCGAGCGAAACTTCAGCGGGCGACCCTGTAGGCCGCAGCGTTAAGGCGGCGTAGTCGATCACCCAACCACAGGTCCCTTTCCCGAAGTAGTCCTTGTTGGCCATAGCGTCAAGGTATATATCGAACCGATATTCGGTCTCAGAAACCTTATTCAGCGATGGCGTGATATCGAAGCTGTCCGGCGTTGGAAAGTGACCGGAGAACGGTTCGGCATCCGGCATGCATTCTTGGGTCGGGCCAATCTTGTAGCGGACGTTGACAGAGGCGGCCTTGAACGGCCCCGGCGACCCAGTAATCTTCGCTGTGACTACTACTTTCTGGCGTGGATTCGTGTTGCGCTCGTACTTCGGGTCCATAACGGCGTTAGAGCAACCAATCAGGCCGGCCAAAGCAGAAAGGGAGGCTAGAGCCGCGACAGCTAGATGACTGTGTTTCACCTGGTGATCCTTCAGGCTGAGAGCGAGGATTGTGACTTGTTGGTGACGTCGATGGCCTTGAGCCGTGCAACCGACTCCTTGTGGAAGCGCATCGCAATGCACAAGCCTGCTGCCATGCCCACGAGAAAGCCCCACATCGAGGACGACACGTACACATACGGAATCGATGGGATTGCGGTCTTGACCATACCAAACGCCACCCAGGCGATCAGCGCTCCAACGAAGAAGCGATCATCAAACAATGATGTCCCTGGCGACTCCCGGCGCCTGTGGCGCGCGAATATTGACAAGAGGAAGCTCCAGGAGTGCGCCAGCGCAGCACAAAAATGAACTGCTATTGAGGAAATTGCAGTCCAGATTCCTATGCTAGTTAGATCAGTTGACTTGAGCAGCCAGCCGATCGATAGAACGAAAATGGTTCCGATAAAACTTAGGAGCGCAGCCATCGAGCATGTTGCGGCTATGGCCACGCTTCGACCTACACGACTATCAAGAGATTGTTCAGTGCCCATTGACGTAGCGTCCTTTCTATCGTTCATTAACGAATCCGGACGGGCAGGCTACAACCGCTGAAGTAGACCCAGCATGATCCGGTATTCGACGCTACACAGCGCTTTTGGCCGGCTGCGATAGCCTGATCTTCGTAAGGCGCCCCTTGTGCGAATGACTCCGATGTGGAGCTAACGACTGCTGCGCACTGGTTACGGAAAACAAGCATTTCCTTGCATTTCGTGCCTCCACGCTTCTGGCACTCGGCGATCGCTGCCTTCTTTGCGACACGTTCGCTACGCATCCCTGTAACGATCCCGAACGCCCCGCCGGAGGCAATTGCACCCCATCGAGTTTCCCACTGAGGTTTGTCCGACCCGTTCTCCGGAATAGGTATGCAACTCGCCAACGACTCATTAGAGCCCGTCTGGGACCAGACGCTGTTAGGCATCTGACCCGGGGGGCAGCCGCCCTCGGCTCGCGCAAGGAACGGGAAGGTTATTAGGGGGATGAGTGCGCAAATGTAGATCTTCATGTTCATTCCCTTCGCACCTCGTCGGCGGACTTCACTCTATTGTCGTTGGTTATGGTTGAGCTATCAGGCGTCCGGGCCATGTTCATGTATGTCGAATGTGGCGCCTGAGTTTCGCGCATAGGTGGGGCTTGGGGGGCGTCGATCGCTCTGGGGGGTGGTATCTGTCCGGAAGGCTGACCTGGCGAGCTGGCTGCTCCCGATCTGCCGAATGACGGGTTTGCTAGGAAGCTGCCGATCTGCCCCTGGAAGAAGTGAGCGGCAATCGGCGGGGTCGAGATGATCAGCATAGTCATGATCATTCCGACGCTCCCTTGTTGCATCGCTTGATTAGTGATGCCCTCGGTGCTGATTCCTGGCACATTTACGAGCTTGGTTAGCCACATGAAAGTGGCTATGCGGACGGTCAGGTCTAGCAGAAGATTGGCTACGAAACTCAGAACTGCCATGGAGAACAGAGTGCCCAAGCCATACTGTAACCACTTCGTGAACATTCCCTTGGTCTGGGGAAAGGCGAGAGCAAAGATGAAAATTGGCCCTAGACCGATCCATAGCGCGATGATGATCTTGAAGAGCAGTAGCATAGTGCCCGCTGCGATCGCCGGTGCTGCCGAGCCGACCATGGCCCAGGACTTCGCAATTCGCTTCTCTTCTAGAAGCTCCGGATCTGGCTCAAGGAGCTGAATTCCGTCTATTGCAGTCATTGCTACTTGCACGATGGCAAGAGCCTTATCGATGCTATGCGAAGTCGACTCGTCGTCCTTTCCGGTTACGATCTGGTGAATCGTTCTGTCCATATCCTCGGTAAGGAATGAATAGAGAGCGATGTTCCCGACAGCCATGGTCGTTGCGATTCCGAAGATGAGTGCAGTCTTCACGCCCTGAGTTACCAGTCCCATCATCGACTCCCGAGCGCCACTAACTATGCGGTAGCCCTGAAACAGGAGCCAAAGTGTCACGACGCTGAGGCCGATGCCGCCAACGAATGTCATCGAGCGACCCATCAGGGCAAGACCGAAATCCTCGACTCTGGACGTGATCCACCCGCTGATAAGGCGAAAGAGCGCGTAATCGGCAAGACCACCTTGAACGGAGGGAGAAAGCCATGTCAGAAGGTCAAAATGGGCGGTCAACAGATCCATTGCGAAAGTTTCCGTCAATTTGAAGAAAAATGGCTCAGTTGCCCAATGCCGACTTGATGACATCGGTCGGGACGATGCCGTCTAGCGCACCCTTCTTGCCGCGCAGAGCGCGTTTGGCTAGACGAGTGTGGTCCCACTTGAGTGCAGCGATGTAGCCGTCGTAAGCCTTCATGCGTGCCTGCCAGTAGTCGAGCTCGAGCTGATTCCTCGCGACGAAGCGACTCGCCTCGTTCTCGTTCGCGGCAAGTGCTCCCTGGCTGCTACTAACGCTGTCCCGTTGATTCTCGATCTGACCAAATTCGCGGCTGCGCTGCATCAGAGTTCGCAACATCGCTACGGACTCGTTGTACTTCGCGTTCTCGGCATAAACCATGCGCTGGCAGATTGCCTGCTGCTCGTCTACAACGTTCCCATCCATTTGGGGCATTACCTGACGGAACATCTTGGTGAGTTGATCCCTTACGCCTCGGCTGGGGCCGGGGCACATGTCTTCCATGCCGTAGTCGGCCGCGCGCGGTGGGAACGAGTCCTCCATCTTCAACTGTCCGAAGTTGAGTCGCTGCAGTTTGATAACTTGCTGCTGATAATGAGTGGCTGTCTCTTTCCAACGTTGCGCGTTCTTTCCGAACTCGGCTGCGTCCTTTGCGATCTGCTGGAGTTTCGCTCCGTAGTTGACGGGATCGTTAACAACGAGCTGCGCATTGGCTGGGCCTGCAACTAGACCCAGTGCAATTACGGCGGTTCCCACAGCCCCCCCGACGGAGCGACGCTTCACTCTGCTGCGATGCTTCATTACCCACTCCTTGGTCACAGAGATGCTTCTACGATTACGGCGATACTGAAGATCCTAGTGCGCCCGGCCCTTCGTTGAAAATGAGAGCTTGGGCGTACGCCGGTGCTGCGCCGCCAAAGGCGGTGTCGAGGAACATACGGCGGACTTGGCACCCTCTTTGGAGCTTGCAGACACGCCAACCGCCCACGCCGAACTCATCGCGAAGACGCTGAATGCTTTCTATGCGGTCCTCGCGTCCGGTGACGACTTCGTAAGCCATGATCCCGGCTGCGATTGCAGCTTCGCGCTTGGGATCAATCGCCTTGAGCTTTGGCTTTGGGCGTGCGCGCCCGGCACGTTTCGGTTTGGCCCCGTTCTGTCCTCGACCCAGCTCAACATCGGCTCGGGACAATTGCTGGCGTTTCTTGGCAGTAGTCAGAGCCATAACAGCGGCTGCACTGCGGCGTCCGAGCAGAAAGGTTCTCACTCAGCAGCTTACCTGAGGGCAATGTGGTCTCGGCGACATAAGCGATCGTCAGCTCGCCCTCGCGGATGACGAACACTCCGTCGTAGACGGAAAATGTGCTTACTGAACGAGCCTCAAGAGGCCGTGCTGCTTCTTCTGCAACTGGTGAAGTCCATACGTACATAGTGCCCTCCGTGGCGTGTGTTGATACCTCGCCTAAGCGAAGTTCACAAGTCTATTCGGCACGAATTTCTGAAGATGTAGAAAAAGTCTGATTTTCTTGTATTGCTCACCAATACATGGCGTATTGGTGGGCAATACAAATGTGCTTTTGGCGCCTGCGCGTAATGCTCAGCAATACAAACGAACGACAGTTCAGCAGATTCAGAATGATTGACTTGATAACTCTACCCTTCATGCGGCTAAGTCCCACCCCCGCGGGAAATACTTTTGCCAGGAGGGCCGATGATCCGCGTTTTCATCGTAGACGATCATGAACTTGTTCGGATCGGACTACGAACAGTTCTAGAGAGCGAGCCTGATATCCAAGTCGTGGGTGAAGCCTGGGTTGTGCCGGATGCAGTACGCGAGATACTTCTCGCGAACCCAGATGTCGTCCTTTGTGACTATCACCTGCCAGGTGGCGATGGCCTGTCCGTTGTTCGACAGATCATCCGTGCGGCTCCTTCCATTCGAGTGCTCGTAGTCTCCGTAATTGATACTGGGTCTATACCAGCCCAGCTACTTGCGGCTGGTGCCCTTGGATACGTGACGAAGGCGAGCGATGGAGCTTCATTGGTGCGCGGAGTGCGGGCGGTATCAAGGGGGGAGCGATATATCGACGACGTCCTCACGAACAGGCTCACCACCCTGCCTTCGGCGTTCGACAGCCTGAGTCCTCTTCAGCGCGATGTAGCGCTGCTGATTGTGCACGGCTACAGCCCCGGAAAGATTTCGGAGGTCCTGGGCATCAAAATCGGGACCGTTTGGACACATCGCGGTCGCGCGTTCAAGAAGTTGGGTATCAGTCATGAGCGTGAGCTCATTTTGCTAGCTCAAGAACACGGATTCGGGACCAAGAGCTGATGGGCCCGTGAACTCGTTCTGCTGACGGGACTGACCGGGAGCGAAGGCTGACCGAAGGCCACTCGGGCAACACGCAGGGCCACTGCGGACTGGCGGGCGCAATACCGACCGAACCAAGGTGGCGCAGCCGGGGAGAGGGATGGGCCGGTATCGACTGGCCGGATTGCCCCGCAACGTGACGCCGGCATCGCTACTCGGCGACGGATGGGTAGTTTCTGGCCAAACCGCGGCCGAGCACCTCGGATATCCCGTGCATCACTTGGTCGAAGCGGTACTGGGAGAGGGCGAGTGGATACCAGACCTCACGTTTTGGTCACGCGCGCCTGCGCTTAGCAGCGGCTAGCGAAGGACTATCGAGTGGCCGTGCTTGGCGCACGGGTTTGATGCCCATTCTGCAGGTCATCTATGCCATCAAACCGCTCTATTTGGTCCAGCGCTAAGCCCTTTGAAAACAAAGGAAGCGCAGGGCAGACCATTGGGCTAAAAAACCAGCGGGCGGAGAAAAAAAGGGAGAGGAGAGACCGAATTCGACCGTAGGCAGGCCGGTGTCGCGCGGACCTTGGTCCAATGCCTCTCGCGAAAACCCTCGGAAATAAGGGGGCTGTTGCCGATGAAGTCGGCAGAGACCTTTCGAAGTGGGGGAATTGGCGCACCCTCGGCTGCTGAGTTCTGATTAGCCTCTTCACAGCAGGGAACATCCGGCCACACTAAGGGACATCTGCCCGTGAGATAGTTCGCGCTGCCTCTACGCGGCGCCTTCGCATCCATTTCCACATAGGGGGTAATACCTAGGCTCTCGGAACGCACAACCCCTTCGAATGAAGTACTTTTCCGTAGGCTTTTGGACGTCTTCGGCTTCAGGGCAGCCGATGATGTCTACTTCCCGCTCAGGGTTCCGGATTGGGACCATCTCTAGATGAGCGTCTTTAACTTTTGAGTCCCACAGCTCCCCGACACCAGGAATCGGTGCGGGATCAGCAAGCTGTTGATCTAGAAGGAGCCAGCACCACTCGCGACCCAGTTCATCGACGCAGAACGACTAGGGCTCCTGCTGACCGCGGATAAGAGGTCGTGCGTTGCTCAGACAGCTATCTTCACCATCCCAGCGAGAAACCGGCGCCAGCGGACCTCTCGGAGGCGCTGAACGCAACCCCGACTGACATCGTCGCCCTAGCATTGATGACACGCTGGTATCCAAAAGAAGTCGCCGCCTGCCCTCCTTGAAAGCCGACACCGACGGCAATTCGGTTCTGTGTCTGGCCGGCCGCGCCGCTAGCCGCCATGTGAACCATGGCCGCAGTCATAGCCCCCATCTGATCGATGCGTCGATCTTGCATACGAAAGCGCACGTCCATATCCGTTCGCAGTCGATCTACGGCAGCCAATGGTACTGCAACGGCCTGGGCGTACTTGACATCCGTGTAGGCGTTAGCGCTCTGCAAGGTGCTGGCATCGCCGTCATTGGCATGCGAGATGGCACGACGTAGGGTCGTTTCATCGCCAGAATCGGCATGGTCCTTTGCGGCGGACAGCGTCACGGCATCGCCGTCATTGGCATGCGAGATGGCATGACGTAG
>NZ_JMTZ01000033.1 GCF_000731095.1 Lysobacter antibioticus
TAGTCGAAACCGGTGTCGTTGAAGTCTTCCAGCACGTGCTCGCGCTCGGCCGCCGACAGCAGCGGCAAACGAGCGACCGGGCATTGTGGGTCGGCGATCATCGCCGCAAGCAACACCTCGAAACACTGGGCATAGCGCGCGACCGTGGCCTGATCGAACAGATCGGTGTCGTAGACGAAATCGCAACGCAGGCCGTCGTCGAACTCCATCGCCTGCAGGGCCAGGCCGATGCGGTCGCTGCCGAGGCGTTGCGGCAGCGGGAACGGCCGCAGGCCGATCTCGCCCCAATGCGCCACCGGCGCATCGGACTCGTCGGCCTTCCACAGCGCCGCGAGATCCTTGCTGCGGCGCGCGTTCTGGAATACGAACACGCTCTGGAACAGCGGATGCTCGCCGCGGTCCTGGCCGGCGTGCAGGCGGTCGACCAGGCGCGAGAACGGATAGTCCTGCTGGGCCATGCCCTTGAGCGCGGCGTTGCGGGCCAGGCGCAACACGTCGGCCACGCTCTGGCGTTCGGCGAAGCCGGCACGCAACGCGACCATGTTGACGAAGTCGCCGACCACGCCGTCCCACTGCGGGCGGCTGCGGCCCGGCATCGGCGAGCCGACGACGATGTCGTCCTGGCCGCTGAGGCGGTGCAACAGAATCTGATAGGCGGCCAACAAAGTGGTGAACATCGTGCCGGCCTGGCGCGTGGCCAGGGCCGTCAGGGCTTGGGTGGTCGCCGCCGACAGCGACAGCGAGACCACTGCCTGCAAGCCGCTCGGCCGCGCCGGGCGCGGACGGTCGCTCGGCAGGTCCAACACCGGTGCGGGCGTGGCGAAGCGGTCCTGCCAATAGGCGAACTGGCGCTCGGCCTCGGCGCTGCCGAGCCAATCGCGCTGCCAGGCGACGTAGTCCCGATAACCGGCGGCAGTCGCGCCCTGCGCGATTTCGGTCGCGGTGCCCGACAGCAAGGCGCCGAACTCTTCGAGCAGTCGCCAATACGACCAGCCGTCGCAGATCAAATGATCGAAGGTCAGCACGAACACCGATTCGCGCGCATCGCGCACGTCACGCACATAGAGGGCGGCCCGCACCAGCGGCGCGCGCTCGTCGTCGAACGCAGCCAGCGCGTCGGCGCCGACCCTCGCCCTCAACTCGTCCTCGTCGAGCCCGGCGGCATCGACGATCGACAGCGGCACCTGCGCGCCGGTCGCGATGCATTGCTCGGGCTCGCGGCCGTCGAGGCAACGTACGCGCGCGCGCAGCATCGGGTGACGCGCGGCCAGGGTCTCCAACGCGCGCGCGATCGCCGACGGCTCGATCCGCCCCTGCAAGGCCACGGCGAACACGTTGTTGTGGTTGCCGCGCCCGGCCGGGTCGAAACGGTACAGGAACCACCGTCCCTGCTGCGCAGCGGACAGCGGAAACCAGGCGTCCATGTCCTCGTTTCGCTCCATGTCGATGGCCCTCTCCAAATTCATCTATCGCGTCCTGTCGATTCGCGTCCTGCCGAAGCCGGTCTTGCGACCGGCGGTCCTGTGTCGCTGCGCCTCAGTCCTGGCGCGTCCAGTGCGCCGCGGCCGCGACCACGTCGCTGAGCACGCCGGCGGCGGTGATCTCCACGCCCGCGCCCGGGCCGCTGACGCACAGCGGCATGCGGTCCTGCAATTCGGTGCGGATCGAGATCAGGTTCTGGCCCGGTTCGAGCTGCGCGAACGACGAGTGCGCCGGCACCCGACGCAGGTTGATGCGCCCGCCTTCGCGGCTGGCCTCGGCCAGCACCACCCAGCGCTCGCCCTGCTCCAGGGCGCTAGCGATGCGCGCCTTCCAGCCGGCATCGGCGACCTGCAGGGCCGGAATCAGATCGTCGGAGGCGATGTCGAGATCGGCGAAGGGCTCGATCACCAGGTCTTCGAGCTCCATCGCGAAACCGGCCTCGCGCGCCAGCACCAGCAGCTTGCGGCTGAGGTCGATCGCGCGCAGATCTTCCATCGGATCGGGCTCGGTATAGCCCAGCGCGCGCGCTTCGGCGACCGCGGCCGAGAACAGGCAGCCTTCGTGCATGCGATGCAGAATGTAGCTCAGCGAGCCCGACAGCACGCCCTGCACCGAGATCACCCGCTCGCCGCGCAGGCGCAGATCGCGCAGCGGGCCGAGCAAGGGAATCGCCGAGCCGACCGTGGTCTCGTAACGGTAGGGCACGCCGCGTTCGCGCGCGGCATGCTGCAGGTCGCGATAACTCGACAGGCTGCGCGCGTTGGCGCGCTTGTTGGCCGCGACGATGCCCATGCCGCCCATCAACAAACGCGGATAGAAATCGGCGATCTCGTCGCTGGCGGTGCAGTCGACCACCAGGGTGCGCACGCCGCCGTGGCGGCCGACGTGCGACATCAGGCGTTCGACGTCGTCGGCGCCGCGCTCGGGCATGTGTTCGTCGATCGACTCCGGGACGATGCCGTGGGTGTCGAAGGCGAAGCCGCGGCGGTCGAAACCGGCGAGCAGACGCAGATCGAGATTGGCTTCCGACAACAAGGCCGGCTGGCGATTGCCGAGCTGGCGCCGGAAGGCGCTGCCGACTTTGCCGCGGGCGCCGATCAGCACCAGGTCGACGCGGTGGGCGTCGACCACGCTGTTGCGGGCTTGGATACGTACGGGCGAGTAATCAGCCAGCATAAGTTGCGACCTCCGCTGCGTTGATGAAGCGGGCGCCGTGGCCCGGTGTGGCGGCGACGCCGCGGAATTGAGCGATGCTGCGTTCCATCGCCGCGGCATCGATGAGGAAGCCGTCGTGGCCGTGGCGCGAATTGATCTCGAGGAAGTGCGCGCCGGGAATCGATTCGCACAGCAGTTCCTGCTCGGCTGGCGGATACAGGCCGTCGCTGGAAATGGCCACGATCAGGGCCGGCTGGCGGATGCTCGCCAGGGCCACGTCGACGCCGCCGCGGCTATGGCCGACGTCGTGCTGATCCATCGCATCGATCAGCGCCAGATAGCAATTGGCGTCAAATCGGCGGACGAAATTCTCGGCATGATGCTGCATCCAGCCGCGCACGGCGAAGTCGTCGGGAAGCTTGGCGTGAACATCGAACACCGCCGCGCCGTTGGCGCGCCCGTAACGGTCGTCGAGCGAGGCCGGGCTGCGATAGGTGGCCATGGCGATCGCGCGCGCCGCGCCGAGGCCGGCATGCGGCGCGTCCTCGCGCGGGTAGTCGCCGCCGCGGAACTTCGGATCGGCGCGCAAGGACAGGCGCTGCGCCTCGCTCCAGCTGATGCACCAGGCCGAGTGGCGCGCGCTCGCGGCGATCACCGCGATCGATTCGACCCGCTGCGGATCGAGCAAGGCCCATTCCAGGGTCTGCAGGCCGCCCATCGAACCGCCGATCACCAGCTTGATGCGGCGGATACCGAGCGCATCGGCCAAGGCCATCTGCGCGCGGACCTGATCGCGGATGGTCAGCTTGGGAAAGCGCGTGCCCCAGTGGCCGCCATCGGGATGCGGCGAGGCCGGCCCGGTGCTGCCGTAGCAACTGCCGAGGGCATTGCTGCAGACGATGAAATCGCGTTGCGGGTCGAGCGCCTTGCCGGCGCCGAACAAGGGTTCCCACCATTCGGCGGCGTCGGCCGAACCAGTCAGGGCGTGGCAGACGATGACGGCGTTATCGCCGGCCGCGGACAGCTGGCCCCAGGTGCGATAACCCAGGGTGTAGCCGGGCAGGTTCTGCCCGAGTTCGAGCGCGAGCGGCGCGGCGCTATGCCAGTGGCGAGTCGCGGGCGATACCGGAAATTCGCTCATGTCGCTGATTCCTTTCGTGACGCGTTGAGCAGGCCGCCCGGTTCCGGATCGCGGAACCGTCCATGGACCAGCCTGCGGAGGGTTTGGTTCGTCGGGCCCGCTGCTTCAACCCGGACCGACGGGCGCGGCATCCATCTCGCCGAAACGCTCGTCGAGAAAACACGCGAGCTGGCGCACGCTGGGGTGGTCGAACAACCATTCCAGTTCGACTTCGCTGCCCAGCAGGTCTTCCAACTTGCGCGTCAAGCGCAGTCCCAACAAAGAATCCACGCCGAGTTCGGCGAAGGACTCGGTCGCCGACAACTGCGAGCGGTCCACCTCCAGCACTTCGGCCATCGCATCGATCAACCACGGTTCACGCTTGCTCATTGCCCTACCCCCAACTGCTCCATGTCTTCCGGTCCGCGAGGACCGGCGCTGCACTCACTGGCGTTACGTTTGTTGTTGTCGCGGACGCGGTCCGCGTGGCCCTCTGCGGGGCCGGTCGGTCATCCCGCGCGCTGCAAGGCACCGGCGAGATAATCCATACGACACTGGTTGCGCCGCACCTTGCCGCTCGAGGTGCGCGGCAAGGTGCCGGGCTTGATCAGCACCACCTCGGACACCGGCAAGCCATAGGCGGAATTGACCGAGGCGCGCATCGAGCCGATCACATCGCCCCACTGCGGATGGCGCCGCAGCCATTCGCGCTTGAGTTCGAACACGACCACCAATCGGCCGCTGTCGCCCTCTGCGACGTCGAAGGCGGCGCCGCCGGACTGGCGCAGCGCTTCATGGCTCTGCTCGCATTCGTCTTCGATGTCCTGCGGCACGTACTTGCGGCCGTTGACGATGATCAGGTCCTTGAGCCGGCCTGTAACGAACAACTGACCGTCGTGCAGATAACCCAGGTCGCCGGTGCGTAGGTAACCGCCCGGCGCCACCGTCTCGGCTTCGCCCTCGATGCGCGCATGGAAGGCGATCCTGTTAAGTTCGGGACGCCGCCAATAGCCTTGCGCGACGCTGGCGCCGTGCACCCAGATCTCGCCGCCCTCGCCGTCCGCCACGAGGCGGTGGGTGTGCGGATCGACGACGACCAGGCGCATGCCGACGCGCGGCGTGCCGCAGCCGACCACGGCCGCACCGTCGCGGCGATCGACCGCGGTCGCGGTGCCGCAACGCACGCCGGTGATCAGCAAGGTCGACTCGGCCATGCCATAACAGGGGTAGAAGGATTCGGCGCGGAAGCCATACTCGCCGAAACGTTCGGCGAAACGCGCCACGGTGGCGGCGCGGATCGGCTCGGCGCCGCAGAAGGCGACGCGCCACGACGACAGGTCGACGCCTTCGATCTGTTCGGGCTTGATTACGCGCCCTGCCAGGTCGTACATGAAGTTCGGGCCGCCGCTGACGGTGACGCCGAACTTCGAAATGATCTGCAGCCAGCGTTCCGGATACTGCACGAATTCGGACGGCGACATGAAGCCGGCCGGGCAGCCGCTGTACATCAGCTGCAACACGCCGCCGACCAGGCCCATGTCGTGGAACAACGGCAAGGCGGTGAACAGCACCGAGTCCGGCGACAGTTCCATCGCGTCCTGGATCGCGGCGCAGTTATGCACCAGGTTGCCGTGGCTCACGACGACGCCCTTCGGGTCGCCGGTGGAACCGGAGGTGTACTGGAAGAAAGCGTGCGCCGAAGGTTCGGGGAACGCTTGAGCCCACTGCCCGGCATCGGCGCGCAAGCCCGCCGCGTCGTGTTCGCGCAGGTCGATCTTGAGCAGTCGCTCGCCATCGAATTCGAGCTCGGTGTCGAGCAATTCGTCGCCGTCGAACAACAGCGCGCGCGCCTGGGCGTCGCCGACGATCAACTGCAGGCGGCTCTGCATCACCTGACGGCGCGGCGGCGCCGACGGCACCGCGACCACGCCGGCGAGCATGCAGGCATAGAAGGCGACTACGAAACTCTGCTGCGACTTGCACACCAATACCGCGCGCTGGCCCGACAGGCCGCGCTGCTGCAACCGCGCCGCCAGGCCGGCGGCTTGCTCGAACAGGCCGCCGAAAGTGAATACCTCCGGCTCCAACGAGGCGCCCTTGAAAAAGCGGCAGGCCACGGCGTCGGGCATGGTTCGGGCACGGTGAAGCATGATCTCGGGAAAACTTTGCACACTGACTTCCTTGAGCAAACCTTTGCTTGACTGAACTGCTTCCGTTCGAAGACCCCATGTCTGGCGTGCTTCGCTTCATGCGATATGCGGACCAACAACTCTCCATCGACGCGCGAAACCCGCGCGCCGCCGCTGGTACTTCCTTTCGATTTCCCCCTGAGTCCGAGCCGATTCGGTTCGGACGGTGCGAGCCTAATGGCGCTGGTTCGCACTCGTTGCGACGGTCGTCAACGCGATCCGCGCATCTCCGGGGCCCATGACGCTTGCCACTGCATCTTGCGTAATCGGCCCTCGCGAGGCTTATACGCTTGGCGTCTCAAGCGCGTCAAATGTACGTATGTAATCTGTGCACTTGGTCTCTACAACCACACGAAACTGAAACGCAGTCACATAAAAAATACGGCCAGGTACGTGCAACCTACACACTTCAATGCACGCGCCCTGATTCGATGTGAAGGCGATGTATTAGGCAAATCCCCAGGGAAAACACCACTTTCGAGTGCACTGACGATTTTTTCGCCAACTCGATTCACCTACATGAGCGAGAGTCATTTTATTGACGCCACATCCTCATTAAGCTATTGCTGTGTGACGTTGGTCTTTCATCGACAGCTGTTCTCGTCGAACCGATGACCGCCTATCAGCAAGGATCCGGGGACGCCATAGGCGCATGATCATTGCGATAGCCGACAACGTGATCGCACTCAAGAATCTGCAAACAAAGGATCGAAACCCCAAGGAACAGGGAAATATCCGAAACCCAGTAAACGGCATCCGGGGGATGCACAGGACACGACCCGCTTCTGCGGCCTGCCAGGCCACGGGCGGTCGCGTCTGAACGCCCGCATGGCCTGATGGGGTCGAGTATCGCGTTAGCTATCGCACGGTGGCGACTCGTGCGCCCACCCGCTGCGGGCCGGTGCGTCTCGTCATGTGCAACACCGAGCCGCGAGGATGGCGAACCGACGCTGCGCGGTCCGTTCTCGTCGCGACGACCTGACTACGCGCGGCAGTGGCATCCGCGCCGGGCGCGCGGCGCTTCGGCTCGGCGCATGGGCAAGGGCGAAAGCCGGCGCCGCAATGGAACGTACGCATCGACACTCCGTGGGGACGGCGTCGACGGCGGAGACAGGGAGTCGTCCCCTTCACGATCATGGCGAGAGCATCGGTGAAGTTTTTTGCATTATTCAGTTCCTTTCCGCTCGCCTCGCGGTTTCTGGCCATCGTCGTCGTACCGTTGCTGGCCGCTTCGGTCTGGACCTGGTCGTCGCTGAAAGCGAGCCTGCCGCAAACGGCGAACTTGCAGATCGGCCGCGCGCAGCTCAGCCGCGGCGCCACGGCACCGGCGACGATCCGGCGCGATGCCGACGGCATGGTCCACATCCAGGCAGCGAGCGACGACGACGCTTTCTTCGCGGTCGGCTATGCGCAAGCGCAAGACCGTCTTTGGCAGTTGGAACTGCAACGGCGCCTGGCACGCGGCCGCGTCAGCGAGATTTTCGGCAAGGACAGCGTCGACACCGACGTCTGGTTCCGTACCCTGGGCCTGTACGAATCCACCGCCACTGCGTGGCCGGCACTGAGCCCGCAGGCGCAGCGTTCGCTGACCGCCTACACCGCCGGCATCAATGCCTGGATCGGCGAAGGCCACCCGCTGCCGAGCGAGTTCCGCGTGTTCGGCATCGCGCCGGAGCGCTGGACCGAACGCGATTCGCTGGCCTGGATCAAGATGTTCGCGCTCGACCTGGGCGGCAATTTCCAACGCGAACTGGCGCGCTACGTCGCCCAGCGCGGCCTCGACGAAACGCAGCTGAAACCGTTCTTCCCCGATTACCCCGCCGATGCGCCGACCACGGTAGCGGCGCTGGGCGCGCGCGATGCCGCGCCGCTGGCCTCGATCGGCCGCCTGCAATCGCAGTTGCAGCGCGATTACGGCCTGGCGGTGCCGAACACCGGCAGCAATGCCTGGGTGGTGGCCGGTCGCCTGACCTCCGACGGCGCCGCCCTGCTCGCCAACGATCCGCATCTCGGCCTGCAGATTCCGTCCTTGTGGTATCCGCTCAGCATCCAGGCGCCGGGGTTGAAAACCTCGGGCATGAGCCTGGTCGGCCTGCCGGTGGTGGTGTTCGGACGCAACGAGCGCCTCGCCTGGGGCGGCACCAATATGATGGCCGACACCCAGGACTTGTTCTTCGAGCGCGTCGACCGCGGCAGCGAGCATTACGAAACCGGCGCCGGTTGGCAGGCGTTCGCGGTGCGCGAGGAGCGCATCGAGGTGCGCGCCGATTTCCCGCGGCAGTTGCGCGAGCAGTACGCGCCGGTCGCCTTGAAGGTCCGCTCGACCCGGCACGGGCCGATCATCAGCGATCGCTACGGCGTGTTCGATCAACCGGTGGCGCTGCGCTGGACCGGGCTCGACCCGGGCGACACCAGTTACGAGGCGTTCTTCCGCCTCGGTTATGCGAAAGACTGGGACGGCTTCCGCCAGGCTCTGGCCTTCCACATCGCCCCGGCGATGAACATGGTCTACGCCGACCGCGAGGGCAACATCGGTTACCTCGGCGCCGGTCGCCTGCCGTTGCGCAAACAGGGCGAAGGCACCCTGCCCTCGCCGGGCTGGGACGAAGCCTACGGCTGGTCCGGCGAAGTGCCGCCGGCGCAATGGCCGCAAAGCTACAACCCGCCTTCGGGCTACATCGTCACCGCCAACAACAAGGTCGCCGGCGATGGCTACCCGTATTTCGTCTCGCACGACTGGGCTTCGCCGGCGCGCGCGCGCCGCATCGAGCAATTGCTGCGCGAACGCATCGACACCGGCAAGCGCCTGGGCGTGGCCGACATGCAGCGGATCCAGGCCGACACCCTCGACCTGGAAGCGGCGGCGCTGATCGGCGAGTTGCGCAAGCGTCTTTCCAAACTCTCCGACAGCAGGCTTTCGGACGGCAACGCCCCGGACAAGATGGGGGAACACCGCGCGCAAGCGGCCCGCCATCTCAAGGACTGGAACGGCGACATGCGCGCCGAAAGTCAGGCTGCGGCGATCTTCCACGCCTGGATGCGGCACTTCCGCGAGCGCGTCTACGCCGACCGCCTGCAGGCGAACTGGGGCGAGACCGAGGGCGAAGACGTCCTCGACGGGCTCGTCGAAGGCGTCGGCCTGGATCAGCTGACCGCGCTGCTGCGCGCCGACGGCGCGGGCTGGTGCGACCGCCCCGCCACCGCAGCGCGCGAGACCTGCGACCAGGCCCTGGCGGCCTCGCAGGAACGCGCGTTGTGGGAGTTGTACAAGCTCAAGGGCGACTGGAGCATGGACAGTTGGCGTTGGGGCGAGGTCCAGCACACCGTGTACCGGCATACGCCCTTCAGCCAGTGGAAGCCGTTCGACAAACTGTTCGAGCGTCGCGTCGGCAACGGCGGCTCGCCGAATTCGGTCAACGTCGCCGGCGCCGCCTACGCCGGCTCGGACGGTTATCTGCAGGCCTTCGGCGCCGGCTTCCGGCAAGTGATCGCGTTGCGCCGCGACGCGGTGCAGCACCACTACATGAATTCCACCGGCCAGTCCGGCAACGTGTTCAGCCCGCACTACGACGACAGTGTCGAAGCCTTCCGCAATGTCGAATACCGCAGGCTGGACGCGAGCTACGACCGGCCCGCCGCCGCACCCCGCGCAGGCCAGGCCACAGGAGCCGCCGAATGAAACTGTTCGCCGAGTATTCGCGCCGCGCGCCCAACAAGGTGTTCTTCTCGATCCTGCTGGGCGGCCTGTCGGGCATCTGCTATTCGTTGCTGATCCCGCTGGTGATGAACGTGCTCAAGCAAGGCGACCCGCGCCTGCACACGATCGCGGCCGCGCCGACCCGGCTGTTCTCGCTGGAGATCGCCAACGCCCCGTTCGCCCTGGTGTTCACGCTGGTGTGCGTGTTCATCCTGATCACCCGGACCTTGTCGCAGGTGGTGCTGACCCGGGTCGCGATCGACGTCGCCTCCAGCCTGCGCACCCGCCTGTACGACCGCATCGCCCAGGCGCCGCTGTCGGCGCTGGAGAAGATCGGCCACTCGCGGCTGATCGCCGCCCTGACCTCGGACGTGCCGCGCATCGTCTTGGGCGCGCGCATGTTCCCGGACATGCTGATCAACCTGGTCATGCTGCTGGGCATGCTCGGCTTCTTGCTGGTGCTCAACGCCGATCTGTTCTGGTTCGTGCTCGGCTGCATCGCCTTCGGTGTGGTCACCTATCAAATCCCGATGCTGATCGGCGGGCGTTATTTCAACAGCGCGCGCCAGCATTTCGACCACCTGCAGGAATCGATCCAGGGCCTCATCCACGGTATCAAGGAGCTCAAGCTCGACGACGCCAAGCGCGAGGCCTTCTTCGACAAGGTGCTGATGCACTGCGAACGCTCGGTGCAGAAGGACGAGAAGACCGGCTATACGATCCTGCGCGCGGCCAGCAACTACGGCGACCTGCTGAGTTTCTTCGTGATCGGCTCGATCGTATTCATCGTGGTCAACTACCGCACGATCAGCAACGAGCAATTGATCGGGGTGATCATGGCGCTGCTGTACATCGCCGGGCCGATCTCGGCGATCCTCGGCTTTTTGCCGCAGATCTCGATCTCGCGCGTATCGATCCAGCGCGTGGCCAAGCTGTTCGAGGAGATCCCGCAGGAGACCATCTCGGCCGTGCAGGAGCCGGCGCGGGACTGGGACAGCGTGCGTTTCGAGCAGGTCAGCTACCGCCACGGCAGCAAGGACGACAAGGACGACGGCTTCCGGGTCGGCCCGCTCGACCTGGAGTTCCGCAAGGGCGAGATCAGCTTCATCGTCGGCGGCAACGGCTCGGGCAAGTCGACCCTGAGCAAGCTGCTGACCCTGCACTACCGCGCGGTCGGCGGCACCATCCGCTTCGGCGAGCACGCCGTCAGCGACGATTCGATCGGCACCTACCGGCAGTCGGTCAGCGCGATCTATTCCGACTACCACCTGTTCGACCAGATCCTCGGCGCCGACGACGACCAGCTCAAGGCGACCGTCGACCACTACCTCAAGGCCCTGCACCTGGACCGCAAGGTCAGCTACCGCGACGGCCGCTTCTCCACTCTCGCCCTGTCCGACGGCCAGCGCCGGCGCATGGCCTTGCTGGCCTCGATCATCGACGACAAAGAACTGTATTTGTTCGACGAATGGGCCGCCGACCAGGACCCGACCTTCAAGGCCGTGTTCTATCACGAGATCCTTCCGGCGCTGAAGGCGCGCGGCAAGGCGATCGTCGCGATCACCCACGACGACCGCTATTTCGATGTCGCCGATCAGTTGATCGTGATGGAGGAAGGCCGCGTCGCCCGGGTCGAGCGTCGCGAGACGCGCGCGGCGCGGGAACTCCCGTCGCCGCGCGCGCAAGCTTTCGTCATGGCCGGCTGACAGGCGCCGCGGCCGCGGCCGATTTCGCCTCGCCGCTGTTAACCTCGCCGGTCTTCGCATCGCCCTCGGCCTCGCGCCGCTGGGTGTCGGCGATCAGCACTTCGCGCGCGGTGCGGCGCACCGCTTCGGGATCGGCCTTGCGCAGATCGGCGTCGGCGGCCAGGCCGAGCTTCGTCGCCACCTCGGCGGTGACGCGCTTGTTGGCATAGGGATGCGGGTGATCGGGTTCGTCGTCCTGGCTGCGATAGAAACGGTCGAGCAGTTTCTCGCGGGTGGTATCGGCCTGGGCCAGTTCGACCAGCTTGGCGCGGTACTCCAGGGTCCAGGCCGGCATCTCCGGCCAGCGCTTCATGTCGGCGAAATGCTGGGCCTCGTGGCCGAGGAAGCTGACCCGGAAGTCTTCGCCCTTCATGTCGCCGTAGGAACTGCGCACCGCGTACAGACCCTCGGGCTTGGCCCATCCGGCCGCGCCGGTGCGCTCGCACGAGGTGTAGTGGGCCCAGCCGCGGCTGACCCAACCGTCCATCACGAACACCTTCACCGGCTGCCGCTCGCCGCTCGGCAGGTCGACGGTGTAAGGCCGCTCCTCCTGCTGGCCCCACAGCATCAGGTCGTACAACGGCGGCGTGCGGCCCTGCAGCGGATGAAAGCCGCGCTTGCGCAGTTCGACGTTGATGCGTTCGTTCAAGCCTTCGAAAGCTTCTTCGGTCGGTGCCGGCGCGGGCTCGCCGATCAGCGCGGCCAGATCCGTCTTCAAGCGCACCTCTTCGGCCGGACGCAGCGCCGGGTCGCGCAACGCCTTCCACCAATAGCGCTGATACACCTCCAGCACGCTGCGCGCGAACGGATCGGCGACGGTGCCGGCCAGGTACGGCGGCGTGCTGCGGTCGTGACGGCTGAGCATGCAGGCGCGGAACGCGGCGTCCTTGGCGTTGAACTCCTCCAGCGGCGCCGCCTTCAAGGTGCTCAGCGCGGTCGGCATGTCGGCGCGCAGCGACGCGCCGAGCGCATCGTTGATCGCCTTGGCCGCAACCGGGCCGCTGGCGGGGATCGTCGTCGATGCGCCGCTCGCCGCCCAGGCGAGCAGGACGGGCAAGGCCGTGGCGGCGGCAAGTCGGGTGAGGTTCATGGCCTGGCTCCTGGTGCGCCGGCGGCGCGTTGGAGACATTAAGCCGCGATGGCCAGGGGCCGGTCTTGTACGCAATTGATCTGTTGCCGGAGCCGGCCGCGGACCTGTTCGCGCAGCCGCGCCGGCGTGCAGCCGGCATGGGCGACGACGATGCGGTGCAGATGGCTCTGGTCGCTGAAGCCGGCGGCGGCGGCGACTTCGGCCAGCGATGCATTGCCGGCCAGCAGCTGCAACGCATGGCGCCAGCGCGCTTCGCGGCGCAGCGCCTGCGGCGACATGCCGTAGGTGCGGGTCAAGGCGCGGCTGGCATGCTCGGCGGAAACGCCCAGTCGACGCGCGAGGGTGCCGATCTCGTCGTCGCATTCGGCCATCGTGCGCAGCAGTTCGCCTTGCCAATCGGGCACCACCACGGCCGTCTGCGGCGTTGCGCAGGCCAGCAGTTCCGACAGGCGCTGCGGACAACGCGCGAACACTTCCTGGGCTTCGCGCAGGTCGTGCACCTGCCAGGCGCTGGCGGCGAAGACGAAGCGGTCGTTCGGCAATTCGATATTGATCGCGCTCGCGCCGAGGCGGCCGAAACGATCGCCGTGGGCGTGATACGGCGGATGCAGCACCAAGGTGCCCGGGCGGCACGGCAAGGGGCCGTCGAGACTGGATTCGGTGTAGTCGCCGTCCAGCACCAGCGCCGCGTACGGCGCGTGGTGGCGGTGCGTCGCCAGGATCGCGCCGCGATCGTGGCGGGTGCGATAGGCGAGCCCGGAACTCACTTGCCCGAACCTGCCTTGGCCGGGTCGCGCGCGCGGCGCAGGTAATCGGCCAGACCGCCGAGTTGCAGCCCCTGCACCTTGTCGACCAAGGCGGCGAATTTGCTGAGGTCGTCGGGCGTGTAACCGCCGGCGCGGTAATGCAGGGCGATGCGGGTGCCGCCGTCGTTGACCGGGCTCAGGCGGAACTCCATCGCCCCGCCCAGGCCCATGCCCTGCAGCGGCCCGAGGCCGCCGAGCAGGCGCAGGGTCTTGCCGGGGTCGACGAAGCTGACCGTCATGTGCTGGGCTTGTTGTTGGCCGTTGCGGCCGATCTCGCAGAAGCAGCCGCCGGCGCGGGCGTCGATCGACAGGGTCGATTCGGCGCCCCACCAGGTGTGGTCCTTGGGCCACCAACGGTCGACGTCTTCGACCAGGGCCTTCCATGCGGTGGCCTGGTCGACCGGGACGACCTGCTCGTTCTCGATGGTGAACCCGTTCGGCGCCGCGTCCTTGACCGCGGCCACGGCGTGGCCGGTGCCAAGCAAGGCCAACCCCACCGCTCCGACCCATCCGAGCCGGCTCAGTCCGATTCGGGCCAGTCCGATTCGATCCGATCCGCTCCGACCCAATCCGCTCCGTTCCGATCCGCTCCGTTCCGATCCGCTCCGATCCGATCCGACCCTGCGCATCGCCGCTCTCCCCTCGCCGGCCGCGCCGGCGTTCGAGGGGATTAGGAACCGCCGCCTACGCTCCGCGCAAGCGACGGAAGTTGGGGGCCGACGGCTAGGTCAGGCGCCCCTCAGCCGTCCAGTTCGGCCCAGCGCGCATAGGCCGCGTCGAGCGTGGCCTGGGCCTCGGCGAGGGTCGCGTTGTGGGCGTTGATCGCGGCGGCGTCGCGCTGGTAGAAGGACGGCTGGTTCATCTGCGCGGTGAGTTCGGCCAAACGCGTTTCCAAGGCCTCGATCTTCGCCGGCAGTTGCTCGAGTTCGCGCGCGTCCTTGTAGCTCAGCTTGCGCTTGGCGACGACCGGTGCGGCCGCTTCGGCGTCCGGCTTCGGGGCCACGGTCTTGTTGGCAACGCTCCTGGCCGCAGCGTTGGCGCGCTGACGCACCCAGTCGCTGTAGCCGCCGACGTATTCGCCGACCCGGCCTTCGCCTTCCATGACCAGGGTCGAGGTCACCACGTTGTCGAGGAAGTCGCGGTCGTGGCTGACCAGCAGCAAGGTGCCGGTGTAGTCGCCGAGCAATTCTTCCAGCAGCTCCAGGGTCTCGACGTCGAGGTCGTTGGTCGGTTCGTCCATCACCAGCAGGTTGGACGGTTGCGCGAACAGCCTGGCCAGCAGCAGGCGATTGCGCTCGCCGCCGGACAATCGGGTGATCGGCGCACGCGCGCGCTCGGGGGTGAACAGGAAGTCCTGCAGGTAGCCGATGATGTGCTTCTGCTTGCCGCCGACCTCGACATACTCGCGGCCCTCGGCGACGTTCTCGATCGCGTTCCAGTCCTCGCGCAGGGTCGCGCGGTACTGGTCGAAATACGCGACCTGCAGCTTGCTGCCTTCGCGCACTTCGCCGGCGCTCGGCTTGAGGTCGCCGAGCAAGGTCTTGAGCAGGGTGGTCTTGCCGCTGCCGTTGGGGCCGATCAGGCCGATGCGGTCGCCGCGGAAGATCGTCGTCGACAGATTGCTCAGCAAGGGCTTGCCGCCGTAGTCGAAGCTGACGTCCTTGGCCTCGATGACCTTGCGCCCCGAGGACTCGGCCTGGGCGAAGTCCATGCGCACGTTGCCGACGGTGTCGCGGCGCGCCTGGCGTTCGTTGCGCATCGCCTTGAGCCGGCGTACGCGGCCTTCGTCGCGGGTGCGGCGGGCCTTGATGCCCTGGCGGATCCACACTTCCTCCTGCGCCAGCAGCTTATCGAAGCGGGCGTTTTCCTGGGCCTCGGCGTTCAGGCGCTCTTCGCGGCGGCGCACGTAGTTGTCCCAGTCGCCGGGCCAGCTGGTGACCTGGCCGCGGTCGATCTCGACGATGCGGGTGGCGAGCGAACGCAGGAAGCGGCGGTCGTGGGTGACGAACAGCAGCGCGCCCTGCCAGGACTTGAGGAATTGTTCGAGCCAGTCGATGGCTTCGATGTCGAGGTGGTTGGTCGGTTCGTCGAGCAGCAGCAGGTCGGGCGCCGAAACCAGCGCGCGCGCCAGCAGCACGCGCCGCTTCATGCCGCCGGACAGACCGGAGAACGCGGCTTCGCCGTCCAGGCCGAGGCGGTCGAGGGTTTCGGTGACGCGCTGATCCAGGCCCCAGCCGTTGGCGGCCTCGATCTTGGTCTGCACGTCGGCCAGGGCGTCGCCGTCGAAGGGTTCGGCGTGGCTCAGGTGATGGTATTCGGCCAGCCAGTGGCCGAGCTCGCCGAGGCCGTCGGCGACCACGTCGAACACCGTGCCGCTGGCGCCGGGCGGCACTTCCTGTTCGAGCCGGGCGATGCGCACGCCGGATTCGCGGCGGATTTCGCCGTCGTCGGCCTGCAGTTCGCCGGCCAGCAGTTTCATGAGAGTGGACTTGCCCGCGCCGTTGCGACCGATCAGGGCGATGCGTTCGCCCGGTTCGATGGACAGTTCGACGTTTTCGAGCAGGAGCGGGCCGCCGACGCTGTAGTCGGCGTTCTGTACGGTAATCAGGGGCATCCGACCATTCTACCGGGCGCGGCGCGCCAATCGGCAGGTCGGGTCGGGCGGCCGGGGCTGGCCGGCGGCCCCGTGGTTCAGCCGCAAGGCCGCGCCAACGGAGGCTGGCGGACGCAGGCGCCGACCCGCCGGGCGGCGCATACTTGGCCACGGGCGCCCGCCATCCGCTGCGACGCGCCGCCATCGAACGAGGATCGGATCATGAGCAAGGGAATGGACCGCAAGAAGGAAACCAAGAAGAAACCGGCCAAGACCATGAAGGAAAAGCGCGCCGAAAAGAACGAAAAGAAGACCACCAAGGGCTTCGCCCCGGTCTGAACGACCGGCCCGGCGGCTGCGGCGGCGCCGCGGCGCCGGCCGTCATCGGGCCACGGCCGCCGCGCGATGCGAGTCGTCGGCGCGGCGCAGCCGGGCGGCCCGGGAGCGACGGCGGCCAGCGCCGTCGGCGACACCGGCCCGCCCTCGCCACTCTGCCGTCGCCAGCCTGCCGCCGCCGCGCTTAGGTGCGCGCGAGCAAGGGAAACCGGTGCGGCCCCGCCGGCAAGACCAGATTCCGCACGAACAGATCGGCGTCGGCCTCCGCCGCGACCGCACGGGCCTGCGGCCACAGCCGTTCCGGGGTGAAGCCGAAACGCACCGTGTGGATCGGCTGCGCGATCAAATGCGGCAGTGCCGCCGACAGATCCAACGGCCGGGTCGCGAACACGTCTTCGATCGTCAGTACGCCGTCCTCGACCTCGGCGAACACCCAGGTGTCGTCGTCGAGCCGGTGCGCAGGGCTGGCGTGGCCGTTGGCGGCGTACCAGGTCGCGATGCGGCCGTAATCGCGCGCGGCGAAGCGTGCGCTGACCGGCGACGCCGCGGCTGCCGAACGCAGGAAGGCTTCGCGGATTTCGCCGTCGGCAAGGTCGACAGCGGCGGCGCGAACGATGCGGCCCTCGCCCGCCGGCTCGGCTTGCAGCTCGGCTTCGAACAGTGTTTGCGGCGCCGGCGCGAAGCCGAAGCGCGGGTAGAAGTCGAGCACGCTGTCGTTGGCGAACAAGAACACCGGCGCCTGCCCGCAATACGCCAACGCGGCCTGCATCGCCCTGCGCGCCAGCCCCTGCCCGCGCGCCTGCGGCAGGCAGCCGACGGCGCCGAGCTGATAACCCACGAGCTCGCGCCCCTCGACCAGCAAGCGCATGCGCGACACCGAAGCGTTGGCGAGCACGCGGCCGTCGTTGCCGACGATGCAGAACGCGCGGTAATCCTCGCCCCACTGCCGCCATTCGCACCAACGGCGGAAATCGGCCTGGCGGAAGACCTGCGAGACGTAATCGCAATACGCGCCATGCCATGCGGCATCGTCGCGGTCGACGACACGGAGTTCGAGAAGCGGGTTCATGGCAGCGGATTCTGCGGCAAACCCCATGGGTTCGCGATGCCCGCTCAGGAACTACACACTCATGAGCTGCACGACAGCATCGAGCAACCGGCGCGGTCGCGGGCCCATTCCGGGCGGCGCGCGGCATAGACGTCGCGGCCCGGCTGGTCCTCGTACGGCCGGCGCAGCACCTCCAGCAGTTCGGCGATGCCCTGCAGGTCGCCCTGCCCGGCGCGGTCGATGGCCTGCTGGGCCAGATAATTGCGCAGCACGTAACGCGGGTTGGCGGCGTTCATGACGGCGATGCGTTCGGCCGCGGGCCAGGTGTCGGCGCGCGCGCGTTCGGCGTAAGCCGCCAGCCAGGCACGCAGGGCCGCCTCGCCTGTCGCGCCCAGTTCGGCGTCGTAATAGGCCTCGGCGAAAGCCTGCGGTTGCGGCTGCGTCTGCGCGATATCGACCGAAGCCAGGGCGCGGAAGAAGATCGTCATGTCGACCTGATGGCGGTGCAGCCACTCGCGCAGTTGCTGCATCAGCTCGACATCGCCGTCGCCGCATTCGCGCAGGCCGAGCTTGCGCGCGATGCTGTCGCGTTCGGCGAGGTTGTAGGCGTCGACATAACGGCGCAGGCCGTCCTGCAAGGCCTCGACCGGCAGCAACAGCGACAAGGCCCCGGCCAGGCGACTGAGGTTCCAGTACGCCACCTGCGGCTGCTGGCCGTAACGGTAGCGGCGCTGGCCGGCGTCGGTGGTGTTCGGCGTCCAGTCCGGGTCGTAGTCGTCGATCCAACCGTAGGGGCCGTAGTCGATGGTCAGGCCGAGAATCGAAAGATTGTCGGTGTTCATCACGCCATGGACGAAGCCGACCCGCATCCAGTGCGCCATCGTCACCGCCGTACGTTCGCAGACTTCGCCGAACCAGGCGCCGTAGCGGGCTTCGCCCTCGCCGCCCAGGTGCGGGAAATCGCGGGCGATGCAGAAGTCGACCAGCTGCCGCAGCAGTTCGGTCTCGCCGCGCGAAGCCGGCAGCTCGAAATTGCCGAAGCGAATGAACGACGGCGCGACCCGGCACACGACCGCGCCGGGCTCGGCCTGCGGATGGCCGTCGTAGAACATATCGCGCACCACGTTCTCGCCGGTGCCGACCAGACTCAGCGCGCGCGTGGTCGGCACGCCGAGGTGGTGCATGGCCTCGCTGCACAGGAATTCGCGCACCGACGAACGCAGCACCGCGCGGCCGTCGGCGGTGCGCGAGTACGGCGTCGGGCCGGCGCCCTTGAGCTGCAGTTCCCAACGCTCGCCGGCGGCGTTGACGACTTCGCCGAGCGAAATCGCGCGGCCGTCGCCGAGCTGCCCGGCCCAATGGCCGAACTGATGGCCACCGTAATTGGCCGCATACGGCTGCATGCCGTCGAGCAAGGCATTGCCGCCGAATACCTCGGCGAAGGCCTGGCTGGCGACCTCGTCCTCGCTGAAACCCAGGCGTTCGGCCATCTCGGCCGACCAGGCCAACAGCCGCGGCGCCGCCACCGGGGTCGGGTCGACCCGCGAATACAGCGCGCCATGCACCTGGCGTATGCCCGGCGCGGTGTCGGGGTCGCCGGGAAGTTCGCGGACGAAGGCGTTGTCGAAGTGCGGCGAATGCATGCGGGGCTACGGGGCTCTAAAGAACGGGGCTCGAAAGGACGATGCTCGGAAGAAAGGCAGCGCCGGCGTGGCGACGCGTTCCCTATCAGTGGGCCCGGACCGGGCCGAAACCAAGCCGGCGCGGGCTCGGCTCGGCGGTCAACTCAGCAGCGAGTACGGCCCGCCCTGCTCCAGGGCGCGCTGGTAGGCCGGCCGCGCCTGGATACGTTCGACGAAGGCCTGCATGCGCGGCCGTTCGCGATCCTTGGCGCGGGCGACCGCCGCTTCGACCGGGAAACTCATCTGGATGTCGGCGGCGGTGAAGCGATCGCTCGCGAACCACTCGTGCTTGCCCAATTCGCTTTCGATGTAGTCCAGATGCAGGGCCAGTTGCGGCCCGACGAAGGCCGACACCGCCTTGTCGGCGATGCCGCGGGCGATGGGCTTGGCGAAGAACGGCATCGGCGCGCGCCGCAATTTGGAGAACACCAGGTTCAACAGCAAGGGCGGCATCGCCGAACCTTCGGCGTAATGCAGCCAGTAGCGATAACGCAGGCGTTCCTCGCCGTCCAGCGGCTGCAGTGGCGGCGACAGGCGATAGCTACTGTCGAAGCGCTCGCTCAGGGTCTCGATGATCGCAGCCGATTCGGCCAGCACCTGGCCGTCGAGCTCGACCACCGGCGACTTACCGAGCGGATGGACCGCGCGCAGTTCCGGCGGCGCCAGCATGGTCTTGGCGTCGCGCTGGTAATGCACGATCTGATACGGCAGTTCCAGCTCTTCGAGCAGCCACAGCACGCGCTGCGAACGCGAGTTATTGAGGTGATGGACCTTGATCATGCGCGGCGCCCCACTGAGATGGCCGCCAGGACCGCGGCGGAGACGAACATGGTAGCGGGCCGTGGGCGGCGACAGGCGACGCGGCGCACGGCTTGGCGCGACAATGCCGGATCGTTGCCGAAGCCGATCTCGCCCGCCTCATGACCGACACCCCCGCACCGCAGATCTGGGTCGATGCCGATGCCTGCCCCGGCGTGATCAAGGAGATCCTGTTCCGCGCCGCCGACCGCGCCCGGGTGCAGGTGACCCTGGTCGCCAATCAGTGGCTGCGCACGCCGCCGTCGCCCTATATCCGCGCGATCCAGGTGCCCGGCGGCTTCGACGTCGCCGATGCGCAGATCGTCGAGCGCGTGGTCGCCGGCGACTTGGTAGTCACCCAGGACATCCCGCTGGCGGCGCTGGCCTTGGAAAAGCATGCGGTCGCGCTGAATCCGCGCGGCGAGCTGTACACCGCGGACAACATCGCCGAACGCCTGTCGATGCGCAATTTCATGGACGAGTTGCGCGGCGCCGGCGTGCAGACCGGCGGCCCGGCGGTGTTTCATGCCCGCGACCGCCAGGCTTTCGCCGCGCAACTCGACCGCTGGCTGGCGCAGCGGCCGCGCTGAACCTTCGATTCAATCGCGCGCCGCGGCGATGCGCGCACTGGCCGCGACCGCGACCAGCGCCGCACCCAGCAGCACGAACGCCACCGGCAAGCTGCTGAACTTGGCGACCCAGCCGATCGCGGCCGGCCCCACCAGGATGCCGGCATAACCCAGCGTACTGACCGCGGAGATCGCCGGACCGGCCGGCATCGCCGTCTGCCGGCCTGCGGCGCTGAACAGGATCGGCACGATGTTGGACGCGCCGAAACCGACCAGGGCGAAACCCAGCAAGGTCGGCAAGGCGCCCGGCGCGAGCGCCGCCAAGGCGAAACCCGCAGCGGCGCAGGCACCGCCGGCCGCCAACACCGGACGCGGGCCGAAACGGTGGACGATGCGGTCGCCGCTGAAACGCCCGATGGTCATCGCCAAGGCGAACACGGCGTAGCCGATGCCGGCCACGCTGGCCGCGACGCCGCGCTGCGACACCAGCAGCAAGGCGCTCCAGTCGAGCATCGCGCCCTCGGCCAGGAACACGATGAAACACAAGGCGCCGATCAGGATCACCACGCCGTGCGGCAGCGCGAACATCGAGCCGCCGCCGTGGCTGTCGTCGCCATAGCGCAACAGGCCGCGACTGCCGGCCAACATCAACAGGGCCAAGACCACCGCGACGCTCATCGCCGCGATCGCAGGCGCCGCCTGCAGCCACAGCAGCACGCTGACCAGACCCGCGCCGGCAATGCCGCCGACGCTGAAAAAGCCGTGGAAACCCGACATCAGCGCCCGCCCGCTGGCCTTCTCGACGATCACCGCCTGGATGTTGATGGCGACGTCGATGGTGCCGATGGCGGCGCCGAACACGAACAGGGTCAAGGCCATCGCCGGCACGCTGGAGAAATGGGTGAGCAAGGGCAAGGCCGCGCAGACCACGGCGCTGGCGAGCAGGATCACCCGGCGGCAGCCGTAACGCGCGGCGATGGCGCCGGTCAGCGGCATGGTCACCAGCGAACCGGCGCCTAGCGCGAGCAACAACAGCCCGAGCATGCCCTCGTCGATGCCAGTGCGCGCCTTCGCGTACGGCACCAGCGGCGCCCAAGCCGCCATCGCCAGGCCGGCGATGAAGAAGGCGATGCGGGTCGACAGGCGCTCGCTTGCGCCGATAGCTGCGTCGGCCCGCGTGGCATCCGTCGCTGCAGTGGCGCCGGCGTTTTCGCGCTCGCCCGCGGCGCTTGCCTCGTTGTCTGCCGCAACGGCGGCGGGATCGAATTCGGTCATGATCGTTCTCGGTTCGATGGCGGCGTGTCGCCGCGACAGGACGATGCGGAAGGCATCGGCGCCCAGGCTGCTGGTCATGCGCCGCTCTAACCGGCAGGTTCGGCGCGCAGCACGCGCGCGGCATCAGTCGGTGGGTCGGCGCGCAGCACGCGCGCGGCATCAATCGGTGGTTCGGCGCGCAGCACGCGCGCGCCGAGTCGAGCGAAGGCTTCGGCCTCGGCGGCGTCGCCGCCGTGCTCGATCACCAGCGCCTGCACACCCTCGGCCGGCCACACCGAGAACGGCGCGGCGGTACCGAGCTTGTCGTCGGTGGCCACCGCCGCCACCGCGCGGCTGGCGGCGGCGACCGCGCGCTTGAACTGCGCATCCTCGTAGTCGATCGCGCTGATGCCGGCCTGTGCATCGGCGCCGCAGACGCCGACGAAATACAGATCGCTGACGATCGCCGCAGCGTCGCGGATCGCGCCGCTGCCCAGGCTGGCGCCGACGTGCGGATCGACGCGGCCGCCGATCACGATCAGCTCGATGTCGTCGCGTTGCGCGAGCAGGGCCGCGATCGCCGGCGCATTGGTCGCCACGGTCAAGCCGTAATCGCGCGGCAAGACCTCGGCGATGGCGATGTTGGTCGAGCCGGCATCGAGGAACAGCAACTGCCCGCGCTCGACCAAGGCCAACGCGGCGCGCGCCAGCGCCGCCTTGCGGGTCGGCGCCTGGCTCCGGCGCTGCGCCAGCGAACCGTGATCGGGCGCCATCGGCAAGGCCCCGCCATAGACCCGCCGGCATTGCCCGGCCGCGGCCATCTCGCGCAGGTCGCGGCGGATGGTGTCGTGGGAGACCTCGAGTTCGCGGGCCAGGTCGACCGCGATCACCCGGCCCTCGGCCAGCAAGCGCTCCAGGATCAGGCGATGACGCTGTTGCGGCAGCAATTCCTCGGCGGACATATCGGCTCAATCGTTAATGATTGAGATAAATTGTGCATAAACGTGCAAACGAAGCAAGTTGCAGCCGACGGGTCGCCCGCAAAGGACCGATCCGGCACAGCCGACCTCAGGGCGAGCCGGAAGATCGTCGAAACCCGCCCGATCGCCCTCGCCGGCCGCCCCGCACCTGTACCCAGGATGCCCGCCGAAACTACGACCGAGCCGTAGCTCCACACTCATAGGAGTAAACTGGTGGGTCTTCCGACCGGCATCGCCGGCGCTGCTGAGCCTCGTTATGAGCGCCGACCTGACCAATACCTCCCCCGATACCCCGAAATTCACCGACCTCGCCCTGTCCGAGCCGCTGCTGCGCGCGCTCAAGGACGTCGGCTACGAGTCGCCCTCGCCGATCCAGGCTGCCACCATCCCGCCGCTGCTCGAAGGCCGCGACCTGCTCGGCCAGGCCCAGACCGGCACCGGCAAGACCGCCGCGTTCGCGCTGCCGATCCTGGCCCAGATCGATCCCAAGCAGTTCAAGCCGCAGGCCCTGGTGCTGGCACCGACCCGCGAGCTGGCGATCCAGGTCGCCGAGGCCTTCCAGAAGTACGCCGTGCACCTGCCCGGCTTCCACGTGCTGCCGATCTACGGCGGCCAGAGCTACTACCCGCAGCTGCAGGCGCTCAAGCGCGGCGTGCACGTCGTGGTCGGTACGCCCGGCCGCGTCATCGACCATCTCGACCGCGGCACCCTGGACCTGTCCGAGCTGCGTTGCCTGGTGCTCGACGAAGCCGACGAAATGCTGCGCATGGGCTTCATCGACGACGTCGAGAACGTCCTCAAGAAGACCCCGGAATCGCGCCAGGTCGCACTGTTCTCGGCGACCATGCCGAGCCAGATCAAGCGCATCGCCCAGACCTATCTGAAAGAGCCGGTCGAGATCGCGATCAAGTCGACCACGACCACCGCCGCCAACATCCGCCAACGCTATTGGTCGGTCAGCGGCGTGCACAAGCTCGACGCGCTGACCCGCATCCTCGAGGCCGAACCCTACGACGCGATGATCGTGTTCTCGCGCACCAAGCTCGGCACCGAAGAGCTGGCCGAGAAGTTGTGCGCGCGCGGCCTGTCGGCGGCGGCGATCAACGGCGACGTGCAGCAGGCGCAGCGCGAGAAGACCATCCAGAACCTCAAGGACGGCAAGATCGACGTGCTGGTCGCCACCGACGTCGCCGCGCGCGGCCTCGACGTGGACCGCATCAGCCACGTGCTGAACTACGACATCCCCTACGACACCGAAAGCTACGTCCACCGCATCGGCCGCACCGGCCGCGCCGGACGCAAGGGCGAGGCGATCCTGTTCGTGACCCCGCGCGAGCGCGGCATGCTGCGCGCGATCGAACGCGCCACGCGCCAGCCGATCGAGCCGATGGAGTTGCCGAGCGTCGAGACCGTCAACGAACAGCGCGTCGCGCGCTTCCTCGGCCGCATCACCGAAGCCCTGGAAAGCGCCGACCTCGGCCTGTTCCGCGAAATGGTCGAACGCTACGAACGCGAGAAGAACGTGCCGGCGGTCGAGATCGCCGCGGCGCTGGCCAAGGTGGTCCAGGGCGACAGCCCGCTGCTGCTGAGCCCGCCTCCGGCGGCGCGTTACGAGCGCGAAGAACGCGACGGCCCGCGCGAACACCGCGGCGCGGCGACGCGCAAATTCGTCGAGCGCGACAACGCCTCCAACTCCGGCGCGCACCGCAAGGAATACCGCCAGAACGACGCGCGCCCGCCGCGCGAAGGCGAGCGCGCCCCGGCGCCGCGTCGCGAAGACCGCCAGTACACCCCGCCGCCGGCGCGTCCGTCCAACAAGGCCGAGTCGCTGTTCGACGACGAGTCGCCGGCACCGCGCGCCGAGCGCGCGCCGCGCGGCGCGCCCGAAGTCGGCATGGAAACCTTCCGTATCGAAGTCGGCCATGCCCATGGCGTCCAGCCCGGCAACATCGTCGGCGCGATCGCCAACGAAGCCGATCTGGAAAGCCGCTACATCGGCCGCATCGACATCCGCGACGACTACACCCTGATCGACCTGCCCGAAGGCATGCCGCGCGAACTGATGGAGCACCTGAAGAAGGTGCGCGTGGCCGGTCACCCGCTGCGCATCCAGCACGCCAGCCCCGGCGACACCGAAGGCGGCCGCAGCCGTCGTCCGGGCCCGGGCGGCCCGCGTGGTCCCGGCGGCCCCGGTGGCCCGCGCGGTCCGGGCGGCCCCGGCGGCCCGAAGTCGCACGGCGGCCCGCGCAAGCCGTTCAAGCCGCGCCCGCCGCGCTGAGTCGAGCTGAGGGGTGATGCCCCCCTTCTCTCGCGTTCGGGAGAAGGGGGCGGAAGAGCCTGCCCCGCGAAGGCGGGGCCGGATGAGGACGCGCAAGCTGCCCCTCTAACCCGCACCCCCGCCCGAACGCCTGGTGTTCGGGCGTTCGCAAACGCGCGAGCCAATGGCTCGCAAGCGGCGTTCGCTCACCCCGCCAGCGGGAGAGGGAGCCATTCGCGGCAACGGCAGCCAGCCACCGCATCCGCACCAAAACTCATAAGCCAACCATCGCGTATCGGCGCCGATCTTTGGCATAGTCGCAGCGTAGTCGCTACGCCCCCGCACATGCCCCGCATCCTGGTCTTCCAACACGTCGCCGCCGAACCGCTGGGCACGCTCGATCCCCTGATCCGGCGTCGCGGCCATCGCATCCGTTTCACCAACTTCGACCGCGACCCGCAGGCGCAGCCGAACGTCGACCGCTACCGCGGCCTGATCGTGCTCGGCGGGCCGATGAACGTCGAAGACCAGGCGCAGCGCCCGCATCTGCGCACCGAACTGCTCGCGATCGAACGCATGCTCGAACAGGGCAAGCCGGTGCTCGGTATCTGCCTGGGCGCGCAACTGCTCGCCCACGTGCTCGGCGCACCGGTGCGCAAACACCATCGCCCCGAAATCGGCTGGTACCCGCTGCAGACCACCGAAGCCGGCCACGGCGATCCTGTGCTTGCGCCGCTGGCCGGCACCGCGCCGGTGTTCCAGTGGCACCGCTACAGCTTCGAAGTGCCGCAGGGCGCGCACCACCTCGCCCGCACCGACACCTGCGAGCAACAGGCCTTCCGCTGGGGCGACAACGCCTACGGCTTCCAGTTCCATCTGGAAATGGACGTGCCGCTGATCGAACGCTGGCTGGCCAACCCGGTCTACCGCGAAGAACTGGCCGAACTCGGCCACGACACCAGCGAAGCAGCGATACGCGCGCATACCCTCCAACACATCCACGCCATGCAGACCCGCGCCGACGCGGTGTTCAACAACTTCCTAGACCTCATCGGCCAACCGCAACGGCGCTACACCCTGCCCTCGCGCGAGTGGGTTTGAGCCCGTCCGACTTTCAGAATGCGCAGACCCGCTCCAAGGGTAGGAGCGGCGTCCAAAAGGGATTTCCTGCGGTCACAAGCCGCGACCGCGCCGCTTCCGATAGCGACGTCAGTAACGACCGAGACGTCCTTCGCAGTTGCACAGTTAGAGCAGCTGACTGTTGGTTAGGGGGCATTCGTTCGAGTCCAACTTCGGCGCCATAGAGTTACAAGCACTTCAGTCGATCACCGACAGCATCGCTGAGCCCAGGCCAGGTTGCGCGGCCGACTGCAACCTGGACCATGTGGCCGAGCTCAATACACCCGCAAGCGGGCTCGACTTGAATGAAAGTCAGGCAGCACTCAAGCGAATCTACTTCTTGGCCGCGGCCTTCTTTTTCTGGGCAGCCAATGAAGCTCGGAGCTCCTTCATCTGCGCATCTTTGACTTTGAGTTTCGCCTTCTGTACTGCCACATCAGCCTTGAGCTTCTCGTTCACTGCGATAAGGCGCTCCTCTCGGAGCGAATGGTTCTTATCGCCAAGCTTACGGCCACCTGCCTTCTTAACTGCCATGTCAGTCCCCCTCTGTTAGCCCAGTTACCAAGTTGATCCTGCTGCCCCCAAGCTGCGAAATCAAGTTTTGCTGAAACGCTGGTAATCCAGGACATAAAGGTAATTAGCCTGCTCCAGACAGATCAATAACTTATGAGGAGCAAAGACGTATATTGAATTAGCTTGGGTCGTTGATTTAGATGAACTCTAGCGTTGGCCACTAATCAGGAGGTAACCCCAACCCACTCTCAAACCACCGCTCGCCCCCATCCAGCGGATCGACGAACCGCAACGAGCGCGCCAGCAGTTTCAGCGGCCGCGTGTAGTCGTCGGCCAGTGCCTGCGGCGACAAGGGGTAGAACGGGTCGTTGAGGATCGGGGCGCCAAGGGCGGCCAGGTGCACGCGCAGTTGGTGTTTGCGGCCGGTCACCGGTTCCAGGGCATAGCGCCAGATCGGGCCGCCGCGGTCGATGACGTCGATGCGGGTCTCGCTGTTGGGTTCGCCTTCGGCCTCGCACATGCGGAAGAACGGCTCGCCTGCGACCAGGCGCGAACGCCGTACCAACGGGAATTCGAGGATCGGCAGGGCCGGCGCCAAGGCTTCGTAGCGCTTGTGGATGCGGCGTTCGCGAAACAAGGTCTGATAGGCCGCGCGCGAGGTTGAGTCGCGCGAGAACAGCATCACCCCGGCGGTGCCGCGGTCGAGCCGATGCAAGGGCACCAGATCGGGTTCGTCGTAGCGCCGGATCAGTCTCGTCAGCAAGGTCTCGGCGACGAAGCCGCCGGACGGGGTCACCGGCAGGAAATGCGGTTTGTCGACCACCAGCAGGTGCGCGTCGCGATGCAGCACGCGCTCTTCGAACGGAATTCGCGGTTCCTCGGCGACTTCGCGGAAATACAGGATCTCCATGCCGATCCGATAGACGGCGTCGGCCCTCAGCGGCTGGCGTTGCGCATCGAGCACGCGGCCGCGCGCGAAGCGGTCGAGCCAACGCTCGCGTGCGATCGCCGGAAAACGTGCGCACAGGCCATCGAGCAAGTTCGTCCACGGGCCGGGCGGCAGTTGCAATCGGCTCGGGGCGACGCCATCGAGGGACGCATTCGGTTCGTTCGGCGACATGCCGGCATCATCGCCGACTTCGCCGCCCTCGCCCACGCCGGAGAACGGCGGCCCGGCGCCCCATCCAGACAAGGTCCAGCCCTGATCCAGCAAGACCCAGCCAAGATGCAGCCAGCCGGACGACGGCCCGATCAGCCTGAACCAGCCCGGGCACCCCGAACCGGACGCGGAAGCCGCCAGCGCCTAGAATGCGCGCTGTTTTCCTGCGAGCTCAGCCCATGGCGCCCAATGCCACCATCGTCAAGATCGAGTTGCAAATCAGCGACATGGACCGGCATTACTACGCCGCCCACGCCCTGACCCTGGCGCAACACCCCTCCGAAACCCAGCAACGGCTGATGGTGCGGATGCTGGCGTTCGCGTTGAACGCGCAGGAGCGGCTGGAATTCGGCCCGGGCCTGAGCAGCGAGGACGAGCCCGACGTGGTCCTGCGCGACTACACCGGCGACATCGATTTGTGGATCGACGTGGGCCAGCCCGACGAGTCGCGCATCCGCAAGGCCTGCGGCCGCGCGCGCCAGGTGGTGGTGGTGAACTACGGCGGCCGCGCCGCCGACATCTGGTGGGACAAGAATGTCGCCATCCTGCGCCGGCTCAAGAACCTGACCGTGCTCGACCTAGACCCGGTCGCAGTAGAAGCGATGGCCGGCCTGGTCGAACGCAGTTTCCGCCTCGATTGCCAGATCCAGGACGGCGAAGTGTCGCTGAGCACCGACAAGGGCGCGCTGGTGCTGACCCCGGGCGTGCGCCAGAGCGCGGACGCGCGAGCCGCCTGAGCATGACGGAAGCGGTCGATGTGCTGATCGTCGGCGGCGGCGCCGCCGGCTTGATGTGCGCCCTGACCGCGGGCCGCCGCGGCCTGCGCGCGGTGGTCATCGAGCACGCCAACAAGGTCGGCAAGAAGATCCTGATGTCGGGCGGCGGGCGCTGCAATTTCACCAACACCGGCACCACCCCGGCCAATTACCTCTCGGCCAATCCGCACTTCTGCAAGTCCGCGCTGGCGCGTTACACGCCGTGGGATTTCATCGCGATGGTCGAGCGCCATCGCATCGCCTATCACGAGAAAGAACTCGGCCAGCTGTTCTGCGACGTGTCGTCGAAGCTGATCGTGCAGATGCTGGTCGACGAATGCCTGGCGGCCGGGGTGCGCATCGAGATCGGCTGCGCGGTCGAACGCATCGTCCATAACGAGGGCGACAGCGGTTTCCGCGTGCATACCGCGCGCGGCGGGTTCGCGGCGCAGTCGTTGGTGGTCGCCAGCGGCGGCCTGTCGATTCCGAGCATGGGCGCGACCGGCTTCGGTTACGAGTTGGCGAAGCGCTATGGCCACAACGTGTTGCCGACCCGCGCCGGCTTGGTGCCGTTGACGCTGAGCGGTAAACACCAGGAACGCCTGCAGGACCTCAGCGGCGTCGCCCTGCCGGTCACCGCGAGCTGCAACGGCCAGAGTTTCAGCAATCAAATGCTGATCACCCATCGCGGCATCAGCGGCCCGTCGATCCTGCAGATCTCGTCGTACTGGCAGCCCGGCGACGATCTGCGCCTGGATCTGCTGCCGGGGCACGATGCGCTCGATTGGCTGCAGACGCAGCAACGCGAGCGTTCCGCCGCGGAGTTGAAGACCGTGCTCGGCGAGGTGGTGCCGCGGCGTTTCGCCCAGCGTTTGTGCGAGGTCTGGCTGGGCAACAAGCCGATGAAGCAATACAACCTGCCGGAGCTGAAGCAGCTCGCCGCGAGCTTGAGCGAATGGCCGCTGATCGCCAGCGGCACCGAGGGTTATCGCACCGCCGAAGTGACCTTGGGAGGCGTCGACACCGACGAGCTGTCGTCGAGCACGATGCAGTCCAAGCGCGTGCCGGGCCTGTATTTCATCGGCGAGGCCATCGACGTCACCGGTTGGCTCGGCGGCTACAACTTCCAGTGGGCCTGGGCGTCGGGGCATGCGGCGGGACAGGCGGTTTGACTGTGGTTGCGTCGTGGGCCTGTTGGCGCGGTCGCGACTTACGTCGCTCCTACAGGGGATGGCGGCGTCGCGGATGTAGGAGCGGCGTGAGCCGCGACCGCGAAACCACGGTTACGGCGTAATCCGATTGGCGCGGTCGCGACTTGCGTCGCTCCTACAGGGGTTACGACGTCGCGACCTCGTATCTGCAGTCGCGCCGTAGTTCCATTGCCGCGGTCGCGACTTGTGACCGCAGGAAATCCCTGTGGGACGTCGCTCCTACCCCGGGACCTCGGGATGACACCGCCGCTCGGCGCCCGCCTCAATCCTGTTCGACGGCTTCGCCGAACAGGTCGTGTTCGTCGCTGCCCATGATCTCGACGTCGACGAATTGGCCGACGCGCAGCTGCGCTTCGAGGCCGTTCTGGATCTGCACCAGGCCGTCGATCTCCGGCGCATCGGCCATCGAACGGGCGATGGCGAGGTCGCCGTCGATGGCGTCGACCAGGCAGCGCTGGATGCTGCCGACCTTGGCTTCGAGCTTGGCCGCGGAAATCTCGGCCTGGCGCTCCATGAAACGCGCCAGACGCTCCTGTTTGACGTCTTCGTCGACCGGATCGGGCAGATCGTTGGCCTTGGCGCCGTCGACCGGCGAATAGGCGAATGCGCCGACGCGGTCGAGCTGGGCCTCGTCGAGGAAGTCGAGCAGTTCCTCGAACTCCTGCTCGGTCTCGCCGGGGAAACCGACGATGAAGGTGCTGCGGATCGCGATGTCCGGGGCAATCGAACGCCAGCGCTGGATGCGCTCGAGGGTCTTGTCGACCGCGCCGGGGCGCTTCATCAGCTTGAGCACGCGCGGGCTGGCGTGCTGGAACGGAATGTCGAGGTAAGGCAGCAGCTTGGGCATCCCGTTATGAGTCTGGGCCATCAAGGGGATGATGTCGTCGACGTGCGGATACGGATAAACGTAGTGCAAACGCGTCCAGATGCCGAGTTCGCTGAGGCCTTCGCACAGCGCCTTCATCCGGGTCTGGTAGGACTTGCCGCGCCATTCGCGCTCGGCGTATTTGACGTCGACGCCGTAGGCCGAGGTGTCCTGCGAGATCACCAGCAGTTCCTTGACCCCGCCCATCGCCAGCTTTTCGGCTTCGCGCAGCACTTCGTCGACCGGGCGCGAGACCAGGTCGCCGCGCATCGACGGAATGATGCAGAAGCTGCAGCGGTGATTGCAGCCTTCGGAAATCTTCAGATAGGCGTAGTGCTTGGGGGTGAGCTTGACGCCGATGCCGTCGTCGCGGCGCGGCACCAGGTCGATGAACGGGTCGTGCTTCGGCGGCAGCGCCGCGTGCACCGCGCTCATCACGCTGCCGTAGTCCTGCGGTCCGCTGATCGACAGCACGCCGGGGTGCGCTTCGCGGATCAGCTCCGAGCGCTTGCCGAGGCAGCCGGTGACGATGACCTTGCCGTTCTCGGCGATGGCCTCGCCGATCGCGTCCAGCGATTCGGTCACCGCCGAGTCGATGAAGCCGCAGGTGTTGACCACCACCACGTCGGCGGCGTCGTAGGTCTGGACGATGTCGTAACCCTCGACCCGCAACTGGGTGAGGATGCGTTCCGAATCGACCAGCGCCTTGGGGCAACCGAGACTGACGAAACCGACTTTGGGATTGGCTGGCGAGACGCTGGCGGAAGACATGAACGAGGAGACCTGAACAAGAGAGCCGGACGCCGCGGGGGCGGCCGGGCCCGGGCGGGAACCGCCGGGGCGCGAATTATAGCCTCCGGGGCTAAACTGGCCGCGGTTTGGATGAATTCGTTCGGGAGCAGGCCATGGGCCACTGGATCGACCTCGACACCCCGGCCGGCACGGTCGCCGCCTGGCGCACCGACCCCAGCGCGGTCCCGCGCGGCGGATTGGTGGTGATTCAAGAGATTTTCGGGGTCAACGCGCATATCCGCGACGTCGCCGAACGCTTCGCCCAGGCCGGTTACGCGGTGCTGGCCCCGGCCCTGTTCGACCCGGTCGAGCGCGGCGTCGAGCTGGGTTACGACCAGTCGGCGGCCGCGCGCGGGGTCGAATTGCGCAATGCCGTAGGTTTCGACCGCGCCACCGAGATCGTCGGTGCGGCCGCCCACCTGCTGCAGGGCGAAGGCCTGCGCACCGGCGCGATCGGCTTCTGCTGGGGCGGCTCGGTCGCTTTTCTCGCCAATACCCGCCTCGACCTGCCGGCGGTGAGCTACTACGGCGCCCGCACCGTGCCGTTCCTGAGCGAGCGGCCGCGTGCGCCGGTCCGCGCGCCGATCCTGTTCCACTTCGGCCGCCACGACGGCAGCATCCCGCCGGAAGCGATCGAACAGCACCGACAGGCGCTGCCGACCGCGCCGATCCACCTCTACGAAGCCGGCCACGGCTTCAACTGCAACCTGCGCGCCGACTACGACGCCGACAGCGCCGCGTTGGCCTGGACTCGCACGCTCGATTTTCTAGCGGACAGCCTCAAATGAATCCCTGGCACCTGCACCCGCAACTCGCCGACGACACCCATCCGGTCGCCCAGTTCGAACTCAGCGAACTGCGCCTGATGGACGACGCCAACCATCCCTGGCTGATCCTGGTGCCGCGCGTCGACGGCGCGGTCGAACTGATCGATCTCGACGAGCAACAACAGCTCGCCCTGACCCGCGAGATCGCCCGCACCAGCCGTGCCTTGCAGGCCGCGTTCAAGCCGCACAAGCTCAACGTCGCCGCGCTGGGCAACCTGGTGCCGCAGTTGCACGTGCACGTGATCGCGCGCTATCGCGAGGACATCGCCTGGCCGCGTCCGGTCTGGGGCATGGCCAGCGCGCAGCCGTATTCCCCCGAGATCCTGGTGCAACGCATCCGCCGCCTGCAGGACGCGTTGCCGGCGTGAGCGCGGCTACGGCGTCGGCGCCATCGGCCTTCGTGTTCGAAGCGCTTGCCGACGATGCCTGGCTGCTGCGGCTCGGCGACGGCATCGACGACGCGGTCAACGCGCGCGTGCACCGCCTCGCCGCGCGGCTGCGCGCGCAAGCGCCGCCGTGGCTGCGCGACCTGGTGCCTGCCTACGCCAGCCTGGCGCTGTTCTTCGACGAGGCCGCGGTCGACGCCTTGAGCGTGCAGGCCTGGCTGATGACGCAATGCGCCGTCATCGACGCGAGCGATGACGAGCTACCCACGCCGCAACGCATCGTCGAGATCCCGGTCGCCTACGGCGGCCACTACGGCCCGGATCTCGACAGCGCCGCCGCCGAACTCGGCCTGTCCGCGCACGAGCTGATCGCGCGTCATAGCGGCGGCGAATACACGGTGGCGATGATCGGCTTCGCCCCGGGCTTTCCGTATCTGTCCGGGCTCGACCCCGCGCTCGCGCTGCCGCGCCTGGCGACGCCGCGCACCGAAGTCGCCGCCGGCAGCGTCGCCATCGGCGGCGCCCAGACCGGCATCTATCCGCGCCCCGGTCCCGGTGGTTGGCGTCTGCTCGGTCGCACGCCGCTGGCCTTGTTCGACGTCGCGCGCGCCCAGCCGAGCCTGCTGCAACCCGGCGACCGCGTGCGCTTCGTCGCCATCGACGCGGCCGAGTTCGCCGAACTTGCGCGCCTGCAAGCGCAGACGCCGGCATGAACACACGAAACGAATTCATCGAAGTGATCGCGCCCGGCCCGCTGACCAGCGTGCAGGACCGGGGCCGGCACGGTTGGCGCCATCTCGGCATCGCCCGCAGCGGCGCGCTCGACCCGGAACTGGCCGCGCTGGCCAATCATCTGGTCGGCAATCGCGACGACGATGCCGTGCTCGAACTGAGCCTGCACGGCCCGAGCCTGCGCCTGCCGCGGCCTTCGCGCATCGCCCTGCTCGGCGCGTCGGTCGATGCCCGCTTCGAGGGCACGGTGTTGCCGATGGCGCGGCCGATCGATCTGCCGGCCGGCACGCTCAAGCTCGGCGGCGTGCGCAACGGCGTGCGCGCCTGGCTGGCGATCGCCGGCGGTTTCGAAGTGGCGCCGGTGCTCGGCAGCCGCAGCACCGACCTGCGCGGCGGCTTCGGCGGTCACCAGGGCCGCGCCTTGCAGGCCGGCGACCGTCTGCCGCTCGGTTCGGCGCCGAGCTTGCGCATCGACTCGCCGCAGATCGCGCGCTGGTGGGTCGACCCCGACTTCGACGAAGACCCGCACCTGCCGATCCGCTACCTGCCCGTCGCAAACCCGGCGTTGGCCGACAGCGCCGCAGCGCTCGCCCGCCAGCCCTGGAGCGTCGCCGCCGCCAGCAATCGCCAAGGCCTGCGCCTGGACGGCGCGCCCTTGCCCGCCGTCGGCGGCAGCGGCGTGTCCGAGCCGGTTGCGCCCGGCACCATCCAATTGCCGGCCGACGGGCGTCCTATCGTCCTGCTCGCCGACGCCCAGACCGTCGGCGGTTATGCGCGCCTGGGGCATGTGATCGCCGCCGATCTGCCGCGTTTGGCGCAGGCACCTCCGCATGCGCGGCTGCGCTTTGAGGCCTGCGATGCGCCAGCGGCGATTGCTGCGCTGCGGCATCGGCGCGAACGCATGGCGCGTCTGCGCCTTGCGCTGGCATCGCGCTTGCCGCACACGCGCTAGCGGCATCGCGGATCTCCGCCACTGTGCCGAATTCGGCACCCAGCTAGGGCAAAAGGCACTATCGCTTCCGGCCCGGTTGCCGCGACGATCGACGGCGCACTCACGCCGCCGCTCAGGCGGTCCGCACCTGCTCGACCGTCACACGAACCGCTTCGCCGTCATCGCCTTCTGGAGATCCCGCATGCGTTCCCTGCGTCTGTTGTCGCTGTCCGTCTGTGTCGTCGCCGCGCTCGCCGCCGGCTGCAAATCCGAAACCGCCGCACCGCCCGCCGGTGCCGATGCCGCGCCCGTCGCGGCCAAGCCGGCCGGCGCCGAATGGAACGCCGCCGTCGACGGCTTCCTCAGCGGTTTCTTCGAACACTTCCCGACCTGGGGCGCGAACGCCGGCAAGCACGAGTTCGACGGTCGCCTGCCGGATTTCTCGGCCGAAGGCCTGCAACGCAACATCCAATGGCTGCACCAGCAGCGCGACGCGATCAACGCGTTCGGCGACGAGCGCCTCGACGCCGCTCAGCGCTATCAACGCGATTACGTGCGCGCGGTCATCGACGGCCAGTTGTTCTGGCTGGAAGAGTCGGGTTTTTCCGCCAAGAACCCGGCCTTCTACGCCGGCGACCTGTCGCCGAGCATGTACCTGACCCGTCCTTATGCGCCCTTGCCGCAGCGCATGGCCGCGTTCGTGACCTATCAGGAAAACCTGCCCAAGGCGGTCGCGCAGATCCGCGCCAACCTCAAGGGCCCGTTCCCCGAAACCTATATCCAGCTCGGCACCGCGGTGTTCGGCGGCCTCGCCCAGTTCTTCGACACCGACGTGCCGAAGATCTTCGCCGAGATCAAGGACGACGCCCTGCAGGCGCGCTTCAAGCAATCCAACGCCGCCGCCTCGGCCGCCATGCGCGAACTGGCCGAACACATGGCCTCGCAGAAAGCCCAGGCCACCCAGGATTTCGCCTTGGGTGCGGACAAGTTCGCGAAGATGCTCAAGGCCACCGAAGGCGTCGACCTGCCGCTGGACCAGCTCAAAGCCGCCGGCGAAGCCGACCTCGAACGCAACCTCGCCGCATTGAAGAGCGCCTGCGACCAATACGCCAAGGGCAAATCGCTCAATGACTGCATCACCCGGGTCAACGACGACAAACCGGTCGGCGGCGCGGTCGAAGGCGCGCGCGCGCAACTGGTCGGCTTGCGCCAGTTCCTGGTCGACAAGGACCTGGTGACGATCCCGGGCACCGAGCAGGCCAAGGTCGAGGAAGCGCCGCCGTTCAACCGCAACAACTTCGCCTACATCGAGATCCCCGGCCCGTACGAGAAGAATCTGCCGTCGGTCTACTACATCGCCCCGCCCGATCCGAACTGGCCGAAGGCCGAACAGGACGCCTACGTGCCGGGCAAGGCCGACCTGCTGTTCACCTCGGCGCACGAAGTGTGGCCGGGCCATTTCCTGCAGTTCCTGCACGCCAACCGTTCGCAGTGGAAGTTCGCCCAGTTGTTCGTCGGCTATGCCTATGCCGAAGGCTGGGCGCACTACACCGAGGAAATGATGTTCGACGCCGGCCTCGACGGTGCGACCCCGGAAATCCACATCGGCCAACTCACCAACGCGCTGCTGCGCAACGTGCGTTATCTGTCGGCGATCGGCCTGCATACCGGCGGCATGACCGTCGCCCAGTCCGAACAGATGTTCAAGGACAAGGCTTTCCAGGACCCGGGCAACGCCCGCCAGCAGGCCGCGCGCGGCACCTACGATCCGGCCTACCTCAACTACACCTTGGGCAAGCTGATGATCATGCAGTTGCGCGAAGACTGGACCGCTACGCGCGGCGGCCGCAACGCGTGGAAAGGCTTCCACGACCAGTTCCTGAGCTACGGCGGCCCGCCGATCCCGCTGCTGCGCGGGCAGATGCTGGGCACCAAGCCGGAAACCAAGTTGTGGCAGGCGCCCAAGCCTGCGGCCACACCGGTGGCCAGCGCAACGGCACCGTCTTCCGCGGCGCCGACCGCGACCGGCGCCGCGCACTGAACCGATCGAAACACCGATGACGACAAGAACGGGGCCGCACGCGGCCCCGTTCTTGTTCGGGCGGCAACCGGCTTGCGTACGCGAAACTCCGCTGTATATCCCCGCTTTGAAATCTGTTTTAGATCCCCCCTTTGAAAAAGGGGGGCCAGGGGGGATTTGCTCTTCGCTGAAACGGCAAAGCGAATCCCCCGGCGCAGCCGCTCTACCCCGACCTCCGTTTGCGCGGGCCCCTGCCCCCTCAACAAAGGGGCCGAGCTTCCAGCTCGTTCGTACTCACAGACTCGGCCGCCCTCGCTCGTACGATGCATCCCGCAAGCCAGCCGCGCCTAGCCCGCCTCTTGGTCCCCCCGCCCCAACCCGTCTAGACTCCTTACGTCCCCGGGCCCGGCGCCCTGCACCACTTACGAGACCGCACCAATGAAATCCAACGTCGTCGGCGCCCTGATCCTGATCGTCATCGGCACCCTGTTCCTGCTCAACAATCTGGGCCTCACCAATGTCAGCCTGACCCGCTTGCTGATGACCTGGTGGCCGGCGATCCTGATCGCCGTGGGCCTGGGTCTGCTGTTCAAGCGCGGCAAATAGCCGCGCGGAGTCTCGCCTCATGCAGGACCGCATCGATTTCAATTGCGATCTCGGCGAGGGTTGCGGCGACGACGCCGCCATCCTGCCCTTCGTCAGTTCGGCCAACATCGCCTGCGGCGGCCATGCCGGCGACGAAGCGACGATGCGCGAAACCCTGCGCCTGTGCCGCGAACACGGCGTCGCCGCCGGCGCGCATCCGGGTTACGACGATCCCGAACACTTCGGCCGCCGCACCCTGCCGCTGAGCCGCGACGAGATCGGCATGCTGATGCTCAACCAGCTCGCCCGGCTCGCCGCGGTCGCCGCCGACGAGGGCGTGCGCCTGACCCACGTCAAACCGCACGGCGCGCTGTACAACCTCGCCGCCGACGACCGCATCGTCGCCGAAGCCATCGTCGGCGCGGTCGCCGCGTTCGATCCGAACCTGATCGTCTACGGTCTGTCGCAATCGCAGCTCACCGACGCGGCCGAAGCCGCCGGCCTGCGCGTCGCCCACGAGGTCTTCGCCGAACGCGGTTATGCCCGCAACGGCCGGCTGTTGCCGCGCGGCCAGCCCGGCGCGGTGATCGAGTCGCTCGACGCGGCGATCGCCCAGGTCCATGGCCTGGTCGTGCGCGGCGAAGTCGCCACCGCCGACGGCGGCCGCATCGCGCTGCGCGCCGACACCCTGTGCCTGCACGGCGACCGCAGCGACGCGCCGGCGTTCGCGCGCGCGCTGCGCGACGCGCTCGTGGCCGACGGCATCCGCATCCTGCCGGTCGCATGAGCGCCCGCGCCCTATCGCAGACGGCGCCATCGGCAAACCGCATCACCGAATTTCCATGAGCGAGGGCGTGGCATGAACTATTGGCCCCTGATCGGCGTCGCCGCGGTCGTGATCGGCTTCGTACTGCGGCTCAATCCGGCCCTGGTCGTGGTCGCCGCCGGTTTCATCACCGGCCTGGCGGCGCAGCTGTCGCCGCTGGACATCCTCGAAGTGCTGGGCAAAGCGTTCACCGAGAAACGCTTTCTGTTGCTGTTCCTGCTGACCCTGCCGGTGATCGGCCTGCTCGAACGCCACGGCCTGAAGGAACACGCGCAAAACTGGGTCGCGCGATTGCGCGGCGCGACCATGGCGCGGCTGTTGGTCGCCTATCTGCTGATGCGCCAGCTGTCTTCGGCGATCGGCCTGACCAGCCTCGGCGGGCATCCGCAGACGGTGCGGCCGCTGCTCGCGCCGATGGCCGAGGGCGCGGCGCAGACCCGCCATGGCGAGCTCGACGACGACGAACGCCAACGCATCCGCGCCCTGGCCGCCGGCACCGACAACGTCGGCATGTTCTTCGGCGAGGACATTTTCATCGCCTTCGGCGCGGTGCTGCTGATCCAGAGCTTCTTCGCCGAGCACGGCTTCACGCTCGATCCGCTGCAGATCGCCTTGTGGGGCATTCCGACCGCGATCTGCGCCTTCGTGATCCACTCGGTGCGGATCGTGCGCTTCGAACGCGGACTGGCGCGACGGCGCGCCGTTGCGGCGACGACCGAAGCGCCCGCGCCATGATCACCCTGACCTTCGTCTACTGGGTGCTCGGCGCCTATTTCGGCGTCCTCGCCTGGCGCGGCCTGCGCGATCGCTCGAATCCGCGCCGCCATGCGAACGGCACGTTCTGGGGCCTGATCGCATTGCTGATGTTCGCCGCCGAGCATCTTCCGAACAAAGTCGTCGGCGCCTGCGTGGTCGTGCTCGCGGTGCTCGCCGGTTTCGGCGGCCTCGGCAAGGGCGGTTACGACGAAACCGCCGCCGAAGAAAAACAGGACGAAGCGCAGCGGCTCGGCAACCGGCTGTTCTGGCCGGCGCTGTTGATCCCCAGCGTGACCCTGATCGGCGCGCTCGGCCTGAAGTACGTGCGCATCGGCGACACGCCCTTGCTGCAGACCGCCAACGTCACCCTGATCGCGCTCGCGATCGCCTGCCTGATCGCGCTCGCGGCCGCATGCCGGCTGACCGGGCAGACGCCGTGGAGCGGCGTCGAGCAATCGCGGCGCCTGGTCGATTCGATCGGTTGGGCGGCCTTGCTGCCGCTGCTGCTGGCCACGCTCGGCAGCGTGTTCGAAGCCGGCGGCGTCGGCCAGGCCGTGGCCGGCGTGGTGCGCTCGGTGATTCCGGTCGACAACGCCTTCGTCGTGGTCGCGGCCTACGCGCTCGGCATGGCCTTGTTCACCGTGATCATGGGCAACGCCTTCGCCGCGTTCCCGGTCATGACCGCCGGCATCGCCCTGCCCTTGCTGGTCCATCACCACGGCGCCGAACCGGCCTCGCTGGCGGCCATCGGCATGCTCTCGGGCTATTGCGGCACCCTGCTGACGCCGATGGCGGCGAACTACAACCTGGTGCCGGCGGCCTTGCTCGAACTCAAGGACCCCTACGCCGTGATCCGCGCGCAATGGCCGACCGGCATGGTGCTGCTGGCTTGCAACGTCGCGCTGATGTACTGGATCGCGTTCCGATGAAGGCGCGCCCGCCGACTGTGCAGGCACCGACTCTACAGGCACCGACTCTGCAAGCGCCGGCTCTGCAAGCACCGATCCTGTTGACCGGCTTCGCGCCGTTCGGCGGCGAAACCGACAACCCGAGCTGGGACGCGGTACGCCGGCTCGACGGCGCGTCGATCGCAGGCAACGACGGCGCCGAACATCGCATCGTCGCGCGTTGCCTGCCGGTCGCGTTCGGCCAATGCCTCGACGAATTGAACCAAGCCATCGACAGTTTGCGGCCGGCGCTGGTGCTGTGCGTCGGCCAGGCCGGCGGCCGCGCGCAATTGTCGCTGGAGCGCATCGCGATCAACGTCGACGATGCGCGCATCGCCGACAACCGCGGCGCGCAACCGATCGACGAGCCGGTGGTCGCCGACGGCCCGGCCGCGTACTTCACCGACCTGCCGATCAAGGCCATGCTCGCGGCGCTGCGCACGGCCGGCATCCCGGCCGAGGTGTCCCAGACCGCCGGCACCTATGTCTGCAATCACCTGTTCTATGGGCTGATGCATACCCTGCGCGGCCACGACGGCGTTCGAGGCGGCTTCATCCACATTCCGTATGCTCCGGCACAGGCTGCGCGCCATGCCGGTGCGCCGAGTCTGGCGATCGATACCGTCGTGCAAGGCCTGCGGGTGGCGCTGGAGACGGCGCTGACCACGCGGGTCGACCGACGCATCGCCGGCGGCGCCGAACACTGAACCGGGCGTTCGCCTACCCATCCAATATCCGACGGAGTATCCCCCATGCATCGCCTGTTGCTCGCCGCCCTGCTCGCCACCGCCGCCGTCGCCGGCTCGATCGCCGCCCCCGCGCACGCCGGCCTGTTCGACAAGAACCCCGAGCAGGTCGCCACCGAGGCCGTCAACAAGAACCTGATCGCGGTGACCCTGTGGGTCGACGCGAGCTGGGGTTTCCGCAACCAGGGCGCGGCCAACGCGCTGAGCCGCGCGCATCAGGCCTTCACCACCCGCGATTACGACGTGGTCAGCGTCGAGCCGTATATCGAGAACGGCGATCTGCAGGGGTTTTTCGTTACCTATCAGCGGCGCTGAGCGCGGGCTTTCTGAAGGCTGCGCCGGTGGTCGTAGCGGCGCGGTCGCGGCTCGCGCCGCTCCTACCCTGGAATCGTCGACATCTTGTGGATGCGCGGTCGCGGCGTATGACCGGAGGAAATCCCAGTGGGACGCCGCTCCTACCCAGGGCCCGGGCGTTCTCGAGGCCATAAAAAACGCGCCGATGCGAAAGCATCGGCGCGTTTTTTTGAGGCGAGGACGCGTCCGGGATCAGCGCGCGACCAC
>NZ_JMTZ01000034.1 GCF_000731095.1 Lysobacter antibioticus
CCGATGCGAAAGCATCGGCGCGTTTTTTTGAGGCGAGGACGCGTCCGGGATCAGCGCGCGACCACGACCTTGGTGCCGGCGATCTGGTCGTGCAGGCAGCGGCGGTCGTCGCGGAAGATCATCAGCACGTCGACCAGTTGGACGATCGCGCCCAGGCACGGAATCAGGCCGACGCCCTGCGAGAACAGGTAGCGCTTGCCGAGCAGCTCGGCCAGGCTCGGCTGCAGGCCGTCCATGTCAACGATCTTGATCTTCATGACCTTCTTGCCCCAGGTCTGGCCGCTGGCGTTCAGCGGGTAGGCCTGGACCAGGAAAAACACCACGATGCCGATCAAGCCCCACATCATCTGCAGGCCGAAGGTCTGTTCGCCGGCCTGGGCCGCGGTCATGACCTGTTCGAAATAACCGCCGACGAACATCACCGGCATCAGCAACACCAGCATGATCACGGCGTCGATGATGGCGGCGACCAGCCGGATGCCGCGATCGGCCAATTCCTCGCCGTCGGGCTCGGGCGCGGTGAGCGAGGATTGCGGGCTTTGATACGGGTTCTGCGGGTCCATTCCTTTGCTCCTTGGTTGAGATGGCGCCAACGGCCCCCTGCCGCGACGCCTGTCGAATTGTGACGGCGAACGATAACAGGCCGGCGGCATCAATACGCATCCTGTCGGCCGATTCGCGTCGACCGATTCGCCGCCTTGCGTCCGCGCCGGCGGCGGACCGGCGCGGCGGGCCGCACGCATACGAGAACGGCCTGGCACGCATCCGCGCCGGCCGTCGGTCGTCGCTGTCGCCTCGCTCGCCGCAGCGGGCCGGGCTCAGGTGCGCGGCAGGGTCACGCCGACCTGGCCCTGATACTTGCCGCCGCGGTCCTTGTAGGAGGTCTCGCAGACTTCGTCGGACTGGAAGAACAGCATCTGCGCCACGCCTTCGTTGGCGTAGATGCGCGCCGGCAGCGGCGTGGTGTTGCTGAATTCCAGAGTGACGTGGCCTTCCCACTCCGGCTCCAGCGGGGTCACGTTGACGATGATGCCGCAGCGCGCATAGGTGCTCTTGCCCAGGCAGACCACCAGCACGTCGCGCGGAATGCGGAAGTACTCGACGGTGCGCGCCAGGGCGAAGGAGTTCGGCGGAATGATGCAGACGTCGTTCTCGATGTCGACGAAGCTGCCCGGGTCGAAATGCTTGGGGTCGACGATGGTCGAGTTGATGTTGGTGAAGACCTTGAACTCGCGCGAGCAGCGCACGTCGTAGCCGTAGCTGGAGGTGCCGTAGCTGACGATGCGCTGGCCGTCGGCGGCGTGCTTGACCTGGCCGGGCTCGAACGGCTCGATCATGCCGTGCTGCTCGGACATGCGGCGGATCCAACGGTCGGACTTGATGCTCATTGCGATGTTCCAGTAAGGGCAGCCAGGCCGCCGATGGTAAGGGAGGTAATGCGGCCGCGCTCAGCCGAGCAGCGAGGCCGAGATCGACGGCGTCACCCGCGGCCGCAGCGCGAGCTGCACCGCGAGCCGGCGCGCGGCGGCGCGGTAGGCGCGCGCGGCGGTCGAATCCGGTGCCGAGGCGACGATCGGCACGCCGGCGTCGCCCTGCTCGCGGATGCCGATTTCCAACGGCAGGCTGCCGAGCAGGCTCACGCCGTATTGCGAGGCCATGCGCGCGCCGCCGCCTTCGCCGAACAGATGCTCGGCGTGGCCGCAGTTCGAGCACACGTGCACGGCCATGTTCTCGATCAGCCCGAGCACCGGCACTTCGACCTTCTCGAACATGCGCAGCGCCTTCTTGGCATCGAGCGTGGCCACGTCCTGCGGCGTGGTCACGATGACCGCGCCGGCAACCGGGATTTTCTGCGACAGGGTCAGCTGGATATCGCCGGTGCCGGGCGGCAGGTCGACGATCAGATAGTCGAGCTCGCCCCAGCGGGTGTCGTTGAGCAAGGTGGTCAGCGCCGAAGTCGCCATCGGGCCGCGCCAGATCATTGGCGTGTCCTGCTCGACCAGCGGGCCGATCGACATCGCTTCCAGGCCGTGCGCGCGCATCGGTTCGATGCTCTTGCCGTCCGGGCTGTCGGGGCGGCCGCTGAGGCCCAGCATCATCGGCACGCTGGGGCCGTAGATGTCGGCATCGAGCACGCCGACGCGGGCGCCGTCGGCGGCCAGGGCCAGGGCCAGGTTCACCGCGGTGGTCGACTTGCCGACACCGCCCTTGCCGGAACCGATCGCGATCACATTGCGCACGCTCGGCAACGGCGCCAACTTCGGCTGGACCGCGTGCGAGACGATGCGGGTGTTGAGTTCCAGGCTCGCCAGGCTCAGGCCTTGGCCCGCCAGCAGCTCGCCGATCGCCGTTTCCAGCGCGGCACGCAGGCCCTCGAGCGGATAGCCGGCGGTAATCGAAACCGCGGCGCGGCCTTCGCCGACGCCGGCGCGGATGCGCGCCTCGCTGTCGCCCAGGCGCACGTCGGTCTCGGGAATGAAAAGTGCCGCGATCGCGGCCTGCAAGGTCTCGCTCATACCGGCCGTCCGGCCGTACGGGGTGTGTGGATGCGCATGGGGACTCTGAATGGGGGTCGGGCCGCGCGGCGGCCTGCGCACATGGTAAGGCCTGCGCCTGGCAGCGTCCTGCCCGACATGCGCGCGCGGCCGCATTCGACGCCGCTCCGACAGGCCGGCGGCGGCGGCGCCCGACCGGCTCGGCGCCGGCAACATGGCCACTCAATCAGCAACCATAAATTGCATATCACACCAGCGCGCTGTCACAGATTCCGGCGGTCGCGGTCGCGCTCATCCGTGCAGGGACCTGCCTTTCGGCAATGGTCGCCCTCCAGCAACAAGCGCGAAACTGCATTGCAATCAATCGCTTGAATGTTGGCACTCGGCAAAATCAAACACCGCCCCGGGCAAGCAGGGAAATATTACGTGCGTGTTAAGTTCAGGTTTGTAAAGGGATTGTTAATCCGCCAGGAAGGCACCCGAAACATGCACTTACGCTCTCAGTTAGGGGAAAACTCAATGGCAGTACGCAACTCGCAGGGCCTGCGCCGCAGCAGGCTGACGGCGGCGCTGGTCAGCGCGATGCTGGTCTCGGTCGCCGGCACCGGCTACGCCCAGGACGCGGCCCCGGCCGACACCGCGGCGACCGACATCGACGCGGTCACCGTGACCGGCTCGCGCATCAAGCGCATCGGCTTCGTCACGCCCTCGCCGGTGGTCGGCATCAGCGCCGAGGAAATCCGCTCGACCGGCGCGGTGACCATCGCCGACCTCATGACCACCCTGCCGCAGTTGTCGGCCACCTACACCCTGGGCAACTCCACCCGCGCCATCGGCACCGCCGGCCTCGGCCTGCTCGACCTGCGCGGCATGGGCAGTGCGCGCACCCTGGTGCTGGTCAACGGCCGCCGCCATGTCGGCGGTACCTCGGGCTCGACCGCGGTCGACGTCAACACGATTCCGGTCGAACTGATCGAGCGCGTCGAAGTCATCACCGGCGGCGCCTCGGCCGTGTACGGCGCCGACGCCGTCGCCGGCGTGGTCAACTTCATCATGAAGAAGAAGTTCGACGGCTATGAGATCCGCGCCCAGACCGGCGACGCCAGCGAAGGCGATTTCAGCCGCTCCTTCATCAGCGCCACCGGCGGCAACGAATTCGCCGGCGGCCGCGGCAACATCGTGTACTCGGCCGAGTACAGCAAGCAGGACCGTTTCGGCCGCGGCGATCGCAAGATCGGCCGCGAGTTCAACGTCAGCATGCCGAACCCGAACTTCGACCCGAGCAAGCCGCCGAGCCAGACCAACCCGCAGCGCGTATTCATGGGCCCGGGCGGCAACTCCAGCCTGTCCTACGGCGGCACCTTCAACCTCGGCGGCAAGCGCTATCTGTTCAACGACGACGGCAGCTTCCGCCCGAACCGTTACGACGGCCCGCGCGACGGACCGAACACCTGCATCGACTGCGACTTCGCCGACCTCAACGGCGTCGCCGACCTGCAACCGGGCTTCGACCGCTACAGCGTCAACACCATGCTGAACTTCGAGATCAACGAGAACCACAAGTTCTTCTTCGAAGGCAAGTACACCAAGACCGAATCGGACTTCCTCGGCCAGCCGGCGTTCGATCAGCCGATCCGCATCCGCCGCGACAACGCCCTGATCTCGCCGCAGCTCGGCGCGCTGATGGACGCCAACGGTCTCGCTTCGCCGGCCAGCCAGTTGCAGATCAGCCGCTTCAACGTCGACGCCGGCCGTCGCGGCGAACAGGTCGACCGCAAGACTCAGCGCTACGTCGCCGGTCTCGAAGGTTATCTGTCGGAGAACTGGACCTATGAAGTGTCCGGCGTTTACGGCAAGACCGAAATCGACCGCCTGAACCTCAACAACCGCATCAACGACCGCTGGCAGGCCGGCATGGACGTGGTGCGCGACGCCAACGGCAACCTCGCCTGCCGCGTCTCGGTCGATCCCAACGCGATCAACCCGAACACCGGCCGCGCCTACCTCGACATCTCGCGCGCCGGCTGCGTGCCCTTCAGCGTGTTCGGCAACGGCGCGGTCGATCCGAAGGCCGCGGCCTGGTTCAACTACGACGCGATCAACCGCAGCAAGATCACCCAGAGCGTGTTCAGCGCCTCGGTCGCCAACAGCGCGCTGTTCGAGCTGCCGGCCGGCGGCGTCGGCTTCGCCGGCGGTATCGAATACCGCAAGGAAACCAGCGAGGAAATCACCGATCCGCTGGCGGCGCAGGGCCTGACCTTCCTCAACGCCATTCCGAGCCGCAAGGGCGAATACAGCGTCAAGGAAATCTTCGCCGAAGCCACCGTGCCGCTGCTGGCCGACCTGCCCGGCGTGCAGCGCCTGAGCATGGACCTGGCCGGCCGTTACTCCGACTACGACACGGTCGGTTCGACCAAGACCTGGAACGTCGGCCTGGACTGGGCGATTAACGACTCGCTGCGTTTGCGCGGCAGCGTCGCCCAAGCGGTGCGCGCGCCGAACATCGGTGAGCTGTTCAACCCGCAGACCCAGAACTTCGCCACGATCTACGACCCCTGCGACACCCGTCCCGGCGTCACCAACGGCGTCTCGACCGCGGGTGATCCGGCCCTGCGCGCGAGCAACTGCGCCGCTCTTGGCCTCCCGGCCAACTACCGCGACACCTATTCGGGCAACCGCCCGGGCCTCAGCGGCGGCAACCCGGATTTGAACGTCGAAGAAGCGCGCTCGCTGTCCTACGGCCTGGTCTGGCAGCCGGAATTCATCGAAGGCTTCGGCCTGTCGGTCGACTACTGGCGCGTCACCCTGACCGACGCCATCGGCGCCGTCACCGCGCAGACCATCGCCACCCGTTGCGTCGATTCGCCCGGCGGCATCGGCAACGATTTCTGCGCCCTGATCCAGCGCGCGCCGGCCGCCGGTTACGTCGACTCGCAGGGCCGCACCTTCCCGGCGAATTCGATCTACAACTGGAAGGCGATCAGCGAGAACCTGGCCAAGACCCGCCGCGCCGGCGTCGACATCGAAGCCGACTACCGCTTCGAAATGCTGGGCGGCCAGGCCGCGCTGCGCTTCGTCGGCACCCGCCTGATCTCCTCGCGCGAATGGCCGTTCCAGGACTTCCCGGCCGAGTACGACGAGTACGTGACCTACGTCAGCGATCCGCGCTGGCGCGCCTCGCTCAACGCCAGCTACAAGCACGGCAACTGGCGCGGTTCGTGGGACATGCGCTACATCGACGGCAACCTGCGCGTGGTCCCGGAGAGCTACAACAGCAACCCGGGCCAGGTCTCGCCGATCCGCAACCCGTCCTACACTTATCACAACCTGCAGATCGGCTATAAGGTCCCGAACACCGGGCTGGACCTGTACATCGGCGCCGACAACGTGTTCGACAAGGATCCGCCGTTGAACTACTTCGGCGAGACCGAGGACAACGCGAACTACGACAGCATCGGCCGCTACGTCTACGCCGGCGCCACCTACAAGTTCTGATCCTCGCCGCAAGCGACACCGCATAGACAGGAAGCCCGGCCCAGGCCGGGCTTCTTTTTGCCCGCCTGAACGGCGGCCCGAGTCGACTTCCATACCCAGGCGGATGCGGTATAAAGGCTGCAACCGCGAACAGCGGCCGGCCTGTCGAGCGGTCCGAGCGCGGTCCGAATGTGGTTCGATCACGCCTAATCCCTGGGAGGGGACCCATGCGTACCAAACTGTTTGCACTGTTGCTGCTCGCCCTGCCGATGGCGGCGTTCGCCCAGGCCACGCCGGTCGGCACCTGGACCACGGTCGACGACAAGACCGGCAAGCCCAAGTCGGTCGTCGAGATCTACGAAGCCAAGGACGGCAGCCTCGCCGGCCGCGTCAACGAAGTCCTGCAATCCGATCGCGGCCCGAACCCCACCTGCGACAAGTGCTCGGGCGAGCGCAAGAACAAGCCGGTCAAGGGCATGGTGATCCTGTGGGGCATCCGCAAGGACGGCAGCACCTGGGACGGCGGCCAGATCCTCGACCCGGCCACCGGCAAGATCTATTCGGTCAAGGTCACTCCGACCGACAGCGGCAAGAAACTCGAAGTCCGCGGCTTCATGGGCTTCTCGCTGCTCGGCCGCACCCAGACCTGGATGCGCCAGCAGTAAACACGGCGCCGGTCCGCGATCCACGGAAACCCGGCCTGTGCGCCGGGTTTCTTTTTGCGCCGACGCCGGCCGCAGACCCGGCGGTCCGCCACGGCCGGCGCGCAGGCCCATGCCATAATTCACGACCACCCACGGCACCCGCACTCATGTCCCGCGAAATCGTCGTCTCCAACGCCCTGCCCTATGCCAACGGGCCGCTGCACCTCGGTCATCTGGTCGGTTACGGCCAGGCCGACATCTGGTGCCGCGCGCAGCGGATGAGCGGCCACCGCGTTCACTACATCTGCGCCGACGACACCCACGGCACGCCGATCATGCTCGGCGCCGAGAAGGCCGGCCTGACCCCGGAAGCCTTCATCGCCGGCGTCCAGGTGAGCCATGAGCGCGACTTCGCCGACTTCGGGGTCAAGTTCGATCACTACGACTCGACCCACTCGGCCGGCAACCGCACCCTGACCGAAGGCTTCTACGCGCGCCTGGACAACAGCGGCCACATCACCCGCCGCTCGGTCGCGCAGTTGTACGACCCGGTCAAGGGCATGTTCCTGCCCGACCGCTACGTCAAGGGCATCTGCCCGAACTGCGGCACCCCCGATCAGTACGGCGACAACTGCGAGAACTGCGGCGCGACTTACGCGCCGACCGAACTGAAGGAGCCGCGCTCGGTGGTCAGCGGGGCGACGCCGGAGCTGCGCGAGTCCGAACACTTCTTCTTCGAGGTCGGGCACTTCGAGGCCTTCCTGCGCGAATGGCTGGCCGGCGACGTCGCCACGCCCGGCATCAAGGCCAAGCTGCACGAATGGCTCGACGTCGACGGCGGCCTGCGCGCCTGGGACATCTCGCGCGACGCACCCTACTTCGGTTTCGAGATTCCCGGCCACCCGGGCAAGTACCTGTACGTCTGGCTCGACGCCCCGATCGGCTACCTGAGCAGCTTCCAGGCCCTGTGCGAACGCGAAGGCCTGGATTTCTGGTCTTACCTCGCCCGCGACAGCGAAGCCGAACTGCACCACTTCATCGGTAAGGACATCGTCACCTTCCACGGCCTGTTCTGGCCGGCGGTGCTGCACGGCGCCGGTTTCCGCGCGCCGACCCGCCTGCACGTCAACGGCTATCTGATGGTCAACGGCGAGAAGATGTCGAAGTCGCGCGGCACCTTCATCCAGGCCCGCACCTATCTCGACGTCGGCCTGGACCCGGAAGCGCTGCGTTATTATTTCGCCACCAAGACCAGCGGCGGCGTCGAGGACATCGACCTCAACCTGTCCGACTTCGTCGCGCGGGTGAACGCCGACGTGGTCGGCAAGTTCGTCAACCTGGCCAGCCGCTGCGCCGGTTTCATCGAGAAGCGTTTCGACGGCCAGCTCTCGGCGGTGTTGCCGGATGCCGCGATGTACCAGCGCTTCGTCGCCCAGCTGACGCCGATCGCCGAAGCCTATGCGCGCAACGAAGCCGCCAGCGCGGTACGCCTGACCATGGCGCTGGCCGACGAGGCCAACAAATACATCGACGAGCACAAGCCCTGGGTGCTGGCCAAGCAGGAAGGCGCGGAAACGCATCTGCAGGCCGTGTGCACGCAGGGCCTGAACCTGTTCCGCGTGCTCGCCGCCGCGCTCAAGCCGGTGCTGCCGCGCGTCTCGAGCGAGGCCGAGGCCTTCCTCGCCGCGCCGGTGACGCTGTGGGAGGACCTCGCCGAGCCGCTGCTCGACCACCGCATCGGCGCCTACGTGCCGCTCTTCACCCGCATCGACACCAAACTGATCGACACCATGATTGAAGCCAGCAAAGAATCCCTAGCCGCCTCGGCCCCGGCCGCCGTCGCTGTCGGCACCGCCGATAGCAAAGTCCCAGCAGCTGTCGCCGCCGTTGCGAGTTCAACGCCGGCTGTCGTGTCCCCGGGCGCCAGTGCAGCGACCGTCGCTACGGTTGGCATCGACGACTTCGCCAAGCTCGATCTGCGCATCGGTACGGTCCGCGTCTGCGAATTCGTCGAAGGCTCCGACAAGCTGCTGCGCTTCGAACTCGACGCCGGCGAACTGGGCACGCGCCAGATTTTCTCCGGCATCCGCGGCTCGTACGCCGAGCCCGACAAGCTGGTCGGCCGCAAGGTGGTGTTCATCGCCAACCTGGCCCCGCGCAAGATGCGCTTCGGCATCAGCGAAGGCATGATCCTGTCGGCCGGTTTCGACGGCGACGGCCTGCATCTGCTCGACGTCGACGGCGGCGCCGCAGCGGGCATGCCGGTCAAGTGACGGCCGGCGAGCAGTGAGTTTGGAGGAGTGAGAAGCGAGTCCCGGCTACAAGGCGCTTCAACAAAGCCGATACACACGGCCGCCTTTACTCACTCCTCTGCCCTCACTTCTAGCCCCATGGATCTGACCGAGCGCCTCGACCGTCTATTGCCGCAAACCCAATGCGGGCAGTGCGGCTACGCCGGCTGCCGGCCCTACGCCGAAGCGATGGCGCGCGGCGAGGCCGGGATCGACCATTGCCCGCCCGGCGGCGACGCCGGCGCGCGCGCCCTGGCGCGCCTGCTGGGCGTGCCGGCGCAGCCTTACGACCGCAGCCGCGGCCAGCACAAACCCGCGCCGCTGGCGCTGATCGTCGAAGCCGACTGCATCGGCTGCACCAAGTGCATCCAGGCCTGCCCGGTCGACGCCATCATCGGCGCGGCCAAGCACATGCACACGGTAATCGAACCGCTGTGCACCGGTTGCGAGCTGTGCGTGCCGGCCTGCCCGGTGGATTGCATCGTGCTGGTTCCGGCCACGGACGCGATGCTCGGCGCTTAGTCGCGCCAGCCGCTCGACCAAGCGGCGAATTCGGCCGCGATCGCCGGCGAATTCAAGCGCGCCACGCGCCGGTTCAATTCGGCGGCCGGCTCGTCGTCGTCGGAAATCGTCGCCAACACCACGAAGTCCTCGCCGAGCCCGGCGAAGCACCGCTTACGCAACGATTCCGCGCTCTCGACCAGCGTGTCCATCAAACGCGCCTTGAAATCGGCGAAGGCCACGCCGCCGTCCCGAGCCTCAAGAGCGAACACATGCTCGCGCAGCCGATCGCACAAGCGTCCGAACTGTTCGTCGGCGCCGACGCCTTCCAACGGCCATTCCGACGGCGAATAACGGTAGTACAGACGCTCGCCGGGGTATTCGCTGTCGATGCGGCGCAGGTAATCGGCGGTCGCCATCGCCGGGCACACCGTCATCGCGCCGGAATCGGAGTACAGCGCGAACGCGCGCACCGGATCGTCGCTTTGCGAGGCGGAGATCTCCGCGAACGCCGCCATGGCCGCTACGACGATGTCCTCGTGCAGCGCCGCAAAATCGAAGCCGGCTGCTTCGCTCATCGCCCGGCTCGTACTCAGCGCGACGGGGCGGTCGGCTTGGCTTCGGCGCGTACCGGCGCGTGCTTGGCGGGGTCTTGCCTGGCCGCCTCGGCCTCGCCCGCTTCGTGCTTGCCGCTCTCGTGCTTGCCGCTTTGTTGCTTACCGGAAGCGTCCTTGGCGGGCTTGTCCTTGCCGCGCTTGGGGTCGGCCGGCTTGCCGGCCTCCTTGGCGGCGAAGGCACGCTCGGCGCCGATCACCGGCACCGGGCCGTCGGCCGGCGCGCAGGTCGAACACACGCGTTCGACCGTATAGCCCTTGCTGCGCAGGCGCTCGACCAGACCGTCGTTGCCGAGCAAGTGCAAGGAACCGACCACGACCAGCGTGTCGCCTTGTTTGGACTCGTCGAGCATCTTCTGGATCTGCGGCACCCAGGCTTCGTTGCGCTCGACGTTGACCATCCGGTAGGTCTCCGGAGTCTTCTGTTCCATCTCCACGCGCGCCTTCTCGTCGAGCATGGCGAGATCGGCGTTGCGCCAGGCCGAATGGATTTCGTCGAGCATGCCCGGCACGTCCTCGGGCTTGTCGACGAACTCGCGCAGCGCGGTGATCTGCTCGGGCAGCGGGCCGGAATCCATGACCTGCAATTGCAGCTCCATGGTCTCCAGGCCCGAGGTGGGCTTGCCGGCTTCGGCCGCCTGCCGCATCAGGTACTGGTCCAGCCCCAGTTGCGGGCTGAAGCCCATCGACTGCGAAACGCCGAGCACCAGCGACAAGTTGACGAACCACGGTTCCAGCGCGTCGAGCTGCGCCAGCGAACTGCCGTTCTTGGCCAGCACGCGGTTGAGCTTTTCGCGCAGGTCGGCCGGCAGCACCTTGCTCAGGGTGCGGCCGTCGTCGTAGCGCGCACGCGCCATGAAACGCTGCGGCACGGTCGGGTCGAACATCTCTTCCGGCGCGACTTCGAACACCAACTTGCCGGCGCCGGCGAACGCCTGATCGATGTCCGACGACAGCGGGTAGTCGTCGGCGCGCAGCAGATGGAACGAGCCCAGCAGATAGACCGCGTTGTCCTGGTCGGAGACTTTCCACAGCAAGGGCACCGGCGGCGCCTTCGCGGTCGCCGCGGGCACGTCGCCGGCGGCGATCGCGGTCGCGGAGGTCAACAAGGCGCTGAGCACCGAGGCGGTGAACAAGGGCAGGACGAACAGCTTCAGGAACCGCATGGGCAAACTGATCCTTGGGTCGGCGACGGGCGCGTCGGACTCGGGTAAAGGGGGATGGAGGGGCGCGCGGGTGATTCGCTTGGCGATGAAAGCAATCGGGTCACGAAGCCTGAGCGGTGGCGCTCGCGGCCGGCGCGGTGTCCTCGTGTTTGTAGGTCTTCTCGCCGGCGGCGACTTCCAGGTCGAGACGGTTTTCCGCCGGCGGCAGCGGACAGGTCGCGAACGGCGTGAACGCGCACGGCGGGTTGTAGGCTTTGTTGAAATCGACCGTCACCAGGCCTTGCAGGTTCGGCCGCGCGACGTCGAGGAAACGCCCGGCGCTGTAGCTCTGGTGGCCGCTGGTGCGATCGGCGAACACCAGCAGCAGTTCGTCGCCGCCCTGGTCCAGCGCTTCGATGCGATAGGTCTGGCCGTCGCGCTCGAACTCGATCGCGCCCGGGTTCGGCGTCGCCTCGATGGTGCCGATGATGTTGACGATGTCGATGCTCTTGCCGGCCGGATGGGCGATGAACTTGGCGCTGAGCTTCCACTCCTGCTGCGGCTCCCAGTAGTCGATGCCCTTGAAGCCGGTCAGGGTCGGCGCCTGCGCATGGCGTGCGCGCAACAGGTAGCGGTCGCCGCGCTTGATCACGGTCAGGATGCCCTTGCCCTCGTCGAAACCGATCTTGCTCGGGCCGGCCGGATAGTCGTCGGCGAGCAGATTGACCGCGCCCTTGAGCGGCTGGTCGTTGAGGGTCAGCGACTGGCCCCGTTCGGGGATGAAACGCAGGCGCCCCTTGTTGAGCGACAGCAGGCCGAAATGGGCCGGGCCGACGCCGAGGCGGATGCCGTTGTCGGGGTCGCTGCCGAAATAATGCGAGCCGGTGTCGATCGGATACAGGCCGACCAGGCTGGCCCAACCGTCGGGCTTGAGCAGCTCGTCCTTGCGTTGCTGGCGCCACAGTTGCTGGTCGCGGGCGAAGGTGTCGCTGACCGCGGCGGCGCGCGCGACCTCGCGCTTCTGCGCGGCCTGTCGTTCGGGCGAATCGCAGGCGGCCAGGCCGAGCAACAGCAAGGCCGACAGTGCCGGCGCGGACATCGTGCGCGACAAAGTGCGTGCAAAGGAGCGTGCTGCGGTCATCTCAACGGCCTCGCAGGAACCAGCGGTCGATCTCGGGCAGGCTGAAGCGCGCCCAGGTGGGGCGGCCATGATTGCATTGACCGGAGCGTTCCGTAGCCTCCATCTCGCGCAACAACGCATTCATTTCCGGCAAAGTGAGACGTCGGTTCGCGCGCACCGCGCCATGGCAGGCCATGGTCGAGAGCAATTCGTCGCGGGCCGCGGCGACGCGGCGCGATTCGCCGTGCTCGCGCAGGTCGGCGAGGACGTCGCGCAGCAAGGCCTCGACGTCGCCGTGCGCCAGCAGTGCCGGCACCGCGCGCAAGGTCAGCGACTGCGGGCCGCTGCGGGTGACTTCAAATCCGAGCGCGACCAGCGTCGCCTCCTCGCGCTCGGCGACTTCGGCCTCGCGCTCGGACACCGCCAGGCTCGCCGGCACCAGCAAGGGCTGGGTGCGCAGGCCTTCGCCGTCGTGGGCGGTCTTGAGCTTCTCGTAGCCGATGCGTTCGTGGGCGGCGTGCATGTCGACCACGATCAGTCCTTCCGCGCTTTCGGCCAGCACGTAGATGCCGTGCAACTGCGCGATCGCATAACCGAGCGGCGGCAGGGTCTGGTCGTCGCTGTGCGGCAAGCCCGGCGACTGCACGCCATCGCTCGTTTCGCGCGGCGGCATCGCATAGGCGCTGCCGCTGCCCGCGCCGACGCCGTAACCGCCACCGGCATAGGAAGAGCCGCCGGCGGAACCGCCACCGCCGTTGCCGTACAGGGCGGCGTAACCCGCACGGGTTTCCTGCACCTGCAGGCCGAGCGGCGCCTGCGGGCGCCAGGCATACATCGACGAGCCGGCGGCACCGGCAGCGGCCGGTTCCGCACCCGCGGGCGCCTGCTGGGCCATGCCGGCGCGGGTCTCGGCCAGGGCATCGTTGAGGGTGCGATAGACGAAATCGTGGATCAGGCGCGCATCGCGGAACCGCACCTCGTGCTTGGCCGGATGCACGTTGACGTCGACGCGGCGCGGATCGAGTTCGAGGAACAGTACGTAGGCCGGCTGGCGGCCATGGAACAGCACGTCGGCATAAGCCTGCTTGACCGCGTGAGCGATGCTGCGATCGCGCACCGCGCGGCCGTTGACGTAGAGGTATTGCTGGTCGGCGCTGGCACGGTTGTAGGACGGCTGCGCGATCCAGCCGTGCAGGCGCAGGTCGGCGCCGCTGTGTTCGACGCGCAGCGCGTTCTTGGCGAACTCTTCGCCGAGCGCCTCGCTGATGCGGGTGTCCGACAGGCCCATGTCGACCAGGTCGCCCTCGCCCTTCCAGCGTCGGGTCGGCTTGCCGTTGTGCGAAACGCGCAGTTCGACGTCGGGACGGGCCAGCGCGAGTTGGCGCAGCCATTCTTCGATATGGCCGAGCTCGGTGCGTTCGGCCTTGAGGAATTTGCGCCGCGCCGGCACGTTGAAGAACAGGTCGCGGACTTCGACCGTGGTGCCCTGCGGATGCGGCTTGGGCGCGATCTCGCCGACCCGGCCGCCGTCGACTTCGAGCATGGCGCCGCGGTCTTCGCCGATGCGGCGCGAGGACAAGGCGAAACGGCTGACCGAAGCGATCGAGGGCAAGGCTTCGCCGCGGAAACCCAGGGTGGTCACGCCTTCCAGGTCGTCGAGCGAGGCGATCTTGCTGGTGGCGTGGCGCGAGATCGCCAAAGGCAGTTCTTCCGGCGAGATGCCGGCGCCGTCGTCGCGAATCCGGATCAGGCGCACGCCGCCCTCTTCCAGGTCGATGTCGACCCGGCGCGCACCGGCGTCGAGGGCGTTCTCGACCAGTTCCTTGACCACGGAGGCGGGACGTTCGACCACTTCGCCGGCGGCGATCTGGTTGATCAGGGTGTCGGGCAGTTGGCGGATGCTCACAGGCGGCATTCGGTGCGCGCGGCACCGTCGGGGGATGGGGATCGATGATAGCCGTTGGGGTGCGGCTTCCGCGATCCGCAGCTTGCGGTTTGGGCGTGCCGGCGGTTCCGAGACTTATGCGCCCTGCCCTCATCCGCCCTTCGGGCACCTTCTCCCGCAAGCGGGGCCATCCTCATCCGCCCTTCGGGCACCTTCTCCCGCAAGCGGGAGAAGGATTCAACAACCGGGCCGCGTGGGTAAAACGAAAACGGCCCCGAGGGGCCGTCGATCGGTCTGATACGAGACGAATGCCGCTGCCTCAGGGGCTGCCGCCGCCTCCGAACCCGCCCGGCGAAGGCAGTTGCGCCTCGGCGCGCGCCGCATACATCGTGCCCGGCGGCGGCTGGCGGGTGAAATAGGTGTTGACTCCGTCGAGCACCGCGCGCGCCAGCGCGCGCTGGTGCGAGGGGTCGGTGAGACGACGCTCTTCTTCCGGATTGGAGATGAAGGCGGTCTCGACCAGCATCGCCGGCATGTCCGAGGTGCGCAGCACCGCGAAGTTGGCCCGCTCGATGTGCGGCTTGTGGTTGTGGCCGACCTGCTTGAGGCCGCTGAGCACGTGCCCGGCCGCGTCTTCAGAGGCCTTCATATGGCCGCTTTGGGTCAGGTCGAGCAAGACCGAGGTCAGGGTGTTGTCGGTCTGCTGCAGGCGCACGCCGCCGACCAGGTCGGAGGCGTTTTCTTTGTCCGCCAGCCAGCGCGCGCGCTGCGAGGACGCGCCCTTGAGCGACAGCACGTACACCGACGAGCCCTTGGCGGCGCGGTTTTCGGCGGCATCGGCGTGGATCGAGATGAACATGTCGGCCTTGGCCTGGCGCGCCAACTGAGCGCGACGCGGCAAGGGGATGAACACGTCGGTGTCGCGGGTCATGTAGGCCTTGAGGCCAGGCGTGGCGTTGATCTGGCGCGCGAGTTCGCGGCCGATCGCCAAGGTCACGTCCTTCTCGCGCTTGCCGGACTGGCCGATCGCGCCGGGGTCCTGGCCGCCGTGGCCGGGATCGATCGCGATCACCAGCGGGCGCATGCCGCGGCCGCGCATGACGTCCTTGAGGGTCTTGACCGCGCCGGCCGGCGGCGCGCTTTCGGGTATCGCTGCGGCCGGAGCCGTCGCGGCGCCGGGCATCGGCGTCGGCACGCCGGTCGCGACCCGGGTCGGGACGCCGGTCGCGATGCGGGTCGGAACCCCGCTGGCGACCGTGGTCGGCATCGGTGCCTGCGCGGCCTGCTCGAACACCGCCTGGCGCGCAGCCTGCTGGGCGGCGAGTTGCTGGGGGTTGGCGGCCGGCGGCGACGCTGCGGCGCCGGCCAGCGCCGGAGCCTGGTTATTCGGAAGCTGCGCGGCCGAAGCCTGTGCGTTCGAAGCTTGCAGGCTAGAAGCATGGGCAGCCGAATGCGGCACCGACGCGGTCGGCGCCTGGGCCGTCGTTGCGGCCGCCGGCGCCGCCGCATTGCGCGCGGCCAGTTCGGAGATCAGACGGCTGGTCGCGGCAGCGGACTCGACCGAAGGATCGACCGTCGCAGCCGGCGCGTTCGCGGTCGGCAAAGCGGCGGTCGGCGCAGCGGCGGCCGGTGCAGGCGCGGCGGCCACCGCGGCCTTGGGTTCGATACCGTCGCCGGGCCATTCCAGGACCAGGCGCGGGCCCGAGCCGCCCTGCTCGATACGCGGCTTGAGCGCGGCGACCGGCTGGGCGAGATCGAAGACGATACGGACGGTGCCCGGCTGCGGTGCGCCGGTGCGGACGGATTTGACGATGCCGGCGCCGGCCGGAAGCTTGACGCTCTTGCCGACGCTGGAGGCCGGCAAATCGACGACGAGGCGGTCCGGGCCCTTCAGGCTCAGGACTTTGTAATCGGCGTTCTTGTCGAGGGCGATCTCGGCGCGCGTGCCGGTGGCCCCGGTGCGCAGCTCCAAGCCCTTGATTTCACTGGCGTGCGCGAGATTCCAGGCCAGCGCCGCCAACAGCGCTATGCCGAGCAGGAATTTCTGGACGGTGGCGCCTTTGACTCGCATGGGCGTAAGTCAAGCACTGCGACACAGTAAATGCAAGAACTTTTCCCTTTCAAATCCGGCACCTGGGGCCACTTCCTATGGAATCGTTCAGGAGTCGGCCGCAAACGCATAGGCGGCGGTCGCCGGTCCCAAGGCGACAAGCCAGGCCTGGCCTGCGGCGGAAACCGCGCTGAGTTCGACCCCGCGCCCCGCTCCTTCGACCGCCAACTCGACCCGCAGGTCGGGCGCGGGCAGCCAACCGCGGCCGCGTTCCGGCCACTCGACCAGCCACAGCACCGCTTCGCCGCCGTCCAGGCCAAGGAATTCGAGTTCGCCGGCATCGCCGATCCGGTACAGGTCGAGGTGCCAGGCTTCGCCGCCTTCGGTCAGCGGATAGCGCTCGACCAAGGTGTAGGTCGGGCTGCGGATCGCGCCGGTAACGCCAAGCGCGCGCAACAAGGCGCGCGCCAGGGTCGATTTGCCGGCGCCGAGGTCGCCGTGCAGATGCACATGCAGGCCCTCGCCGTCGTGCGCAGGCCGCGCCCGCGCCAGTGCAGCGCCGAGCGCGTCGGTGGCCTCGGCATCGCCCAGGTGCAGTTTGATCGTGTGCATGCTCATCCCTGCCGATTCTACTGACTGGTCCGCGTTGCGGATCGATCCAAGCGGCCGGGGCCGCTTTACGGATTGGCGCGACGGCGCAGCCATGGCATCAGATCGCTCGGCAGCAGACCGCGTTCGCCGCCGTCGCGCGCGGCATCGTCGCCGGCCAGCGAATGCAGCAGCGCGCCGCAGCTGGCGGCATCGAATGCATCGAGACCTTGCGCGCGCAACGCGGCGATCACACCGCTGAGCACGTCGCCCATGCCACCGACCGCCATGCCGGGATTGCCGGCGCCGATCACCCGCACGATGCGATCCGGTGCGGCGACCAGGGTGCCGGCGCCCTTGAGCACGACCGTGCAGGCGTAACGCTCGACGAGTGCGCGCACCGCAGCGAAACGATCGGCCTGCACCGTGGCGGTGTCGCTGCCGAGCAGACGCGCGGCTTCGCCGGGATGCGGCGTCAGCACCGTATCGGCCGGCAAACGCCGCGGCGCGGCGGCGAGCAGATTCAGCGCATCCGCGTCGAAAAGCAGCGGTTTTCCGCTGTCCAGCGCATATCGGTATAGCTCGCGCCCCCATGTTTCCTGGCCGAGGCCGGGGCCTATCGCGATCACGTTCGCAGCGGCGAAGGTAGCCCTTGGATCGTCGCCTTCGCCGATCGCACGCGGCATCGCCTCCGGCAATCGCGCCAGCATCGGCGCGACATGCGCCTCGCGCGTGATCGCATCGAGCAGGCCGGCGCCACTGCGCAAAGCCGCCTGCGCGCATAGCAACAACGCACCGCCGTGACCGCGATCGCCGCCGATGCACAACACTCGGCCGTTGCGACCTTTGTGACTGTCGCGCAGACGCGGCGACAACCAGCGCGACACGTCGCCGGCGCGCAGCCAGTGCGCGCTCGCTGGTACGCCGTAGAGTTCGCGCGGCAAACCGAGGTCGGCCCGTGCGAGCGCACCGACGCGATCGAGCGCGGCGCCGCTGCGCAGCCCGCATTTGCCGGCAATGAATTCGAGCGTGCGCTGCGCGCTCACCGCCGATGGGTAGGCATAGCCGCGATCGGCATCGACACCGCTCGGCACGTCGAGCGCGAGCACCGGCGCTGGATGGGCGTTGATCGCGTCGATCAGAGCGGATGCGTCGGCATCGGGCGCACGCGACAGGCCGATGCCGAACAGCGCGTCGACGATGAGCTCGGTCTCCGGCAAGGCGCCTTCGAACTCGATCACACGACCGCCGGCCTGCGCGTAGCCGGCCGCGGCCCGCTCGGCGAGCGCTCCGCGCGGCGCGTGCCCGGGCAGGCGCAGCACCAGCACTTTGCGCCCGGCCTGCTGCGCATGCATCGCCAATACATAACCGTCGCCACCGTTGTTGCCCGGGCCGCAGACCACCAGCAGGCGCATCGCCTGCGGCCAATGGCCCAAAAGCTCGCGCCAGGCGGCTTCGCCGGCCCGCGCCATCAGCGCATGGGCGTCGCCGAGCTCGGTGGCGGCCGCGGCTTCGATCGCACGCAGCGCGGCGCCGCCGAACAGAGGCGTCGGCGGCGTCGGCGATGAAGTTTCAGCGGTCGGCGACATGCGGCGATTCTATACTTGCCGCATCGTGAGCCAGCCCGACGCCCGCCCCACTTCGCCTTCCGTGTCCGCCGATGCGCCCGGAACCGCGCCCGACTACGCGGCGCTGGCCTTGCGCATCCGCGAGATCGCCCGCGAATTCGGCTTCCAGCGCTGCGGCATCTCCGGGATCGAACTGGCGCAGGACGAGGCCTACCTGCTCGACTGGCTCGACCAGGGCCTGCATGGCTCGATGGACTGGATGGCCCGCCACGGCGGTTTGCGCGCGCGTCCCGGCGAATTGCTGCCGGGCACCCTGCGGGTGATCTCGGTCGGCCTCGATTACGGCCGTCGCGACGACGAAGACGCCTGGGTCACGCTCGCCGACGGCGAACGCGCCTATGTCGCGCGCTACGCCCTCGGCCGCGATTACCACAAGCTCATGCGCCAGCGCCTGCAGCGCCTGGCCGACCGTCTGGCCGAACTGGTCGGCCCGTTCGGCCATCGCGTGTTCGTCGACTCCGCGCCCGTGCTCGAACGCGCGTTGGCGCGCAACGCCGGGCTCGGCTGGATCGGCAAACACACCTGTTTGATCGACAAGGACGGCGGCTCCTGGTTCTTCCTCGGCGAGATCTACGTCGACTTGCCCTTGCCGATCGACCGCCCGGCCAGCGCCCATTGCGGCACCTGCACGCGCTGCATCGACATCTGCCCGACCCAGGCCATCGTCGCCCCGCACCGCCTCGACGCGCGACGTTGCATTTCCTATCTGACGATCGAGCACGAAGGCCCGATACCGGTCGAACTGCGCGCGCCGATCGGCAACCGCATCTTCGGCTGCGACGACTGCCAGCTCGTCTGCCCCTGGAACAAATTCGCCAAGCGCAACGACGAACCCGATTTCCGCGCCCGCAACGACCTCGACCGCGCCAGCCTGGCGCAATTGTTCGCCTGGGACGAAGACGAATTCCTGCGCCGCACCGAAGGCTCGGCGATCCGCCGCAGCGGCCACGAACGCTGGCTGCGCAACATCGCCGTCGCCCTGGGCAACGCCCCGGGCACGAACGAAGTGATCGCCGCCTTGCGTTCGCGGCGCGAGCATCCCAGCGAAATCGTGCGCGAGCATGTCGAGTGGGCGCTGGCGCGGCACGGGGCGGCGTAGCTCGCGGTATAACGTTCGGTGGCGCGGCGCCATGGCCGGCGCCCCAAAGGGTAGGAGCGGCGCGAGCCGCGACCGTGAACCGGCAATTACTGCGCCGCCTTCCTATCGCACCCAAGACTTCGCGCCGACGTCGCCATTGACTATCGTGTCGCGGCTTGCGCCGCTCCTACCCAAGAGCGGGGACGGCCGTTGCCGTTGCCAAGGTTTTGATCTGCTTTGCCGCTTTGCCGGTCAAATGGAGACCCGTAGGGCGCCGCACAGGACGTGCGGCGTTTTCCGATAAGACAGGGACGTCTTATCGGA
>NZ_JMTZ01000035.1 GCF_000731095.1 Lysobacter antibioticus
GACAAAAGAAAGTAACCCGCCGCTTTAGTGGCGGAAGCTCTTGGCGTTTGATCTTGCTTCAACAAAGTCAGCAGCAAGTGCAGAGCTTCTGTTCGGTACTACGCCAAGCTCATCACGGCAACGGCAACGGCAACGGCAACGGCAACGCGGTGGACCTCGGAGGAGGGGCACAAGCCGCGACCGCGAACCGTGGGCAGCGCCGCAGGCCGGAGGTCGGGTCGCGGCTCGCGCCGCTCCTACCCAAGAGCGAGACATCGCCGACAAGGGGGAGGGGCCTGGGCCCGGCAAGCCGACCCGGTTCGCGCATCGCGCGCAGGCGGCGGTGCCTTCGGCATGCCGCCACGCAAAAATCGATTCGGGCAGGCCGAGGCCCTGCGGCCTTCACGGCTGTCGCCAGACTCGGCAAAACAATCACTTACCGGCGTATCGGCGACCGGCTCGTCGCGGCGACTGTGTACGCGGTCTCCCTAGCACACCCTCATTGCTGCGCCGCGTCATGCAACGCGGTCCCAGGTTGTGGTTAATTTAGATCGATCCAATTTGGGGGTTGGGTATGCCGGGGCGGTCTTTCGGGGCCATCCGGGCAGTTTACTTAGATCGAGAGAAAAGCCGTTTGAGACCAGGGAGCGGTCGCCATTGCAGTCCACTTTTTCTTGGGGAGCACCGCGAAGATGAGCCATTCCACCCTGCGACGCAGCGCACTGACCGGTGCTTTGCTGTCGATCCTGTTCGCGCCTGCCGTGGCGCAGGCGCAGTCCGCCGAGACGCCGGCCGGCCAGGCCAGCGCGGGCGCCGACGAGAGCAGCCGGGCGAACAAGCCAACCGAAATCGACAAGATCACCGTCACCGGCTCGCGCATCAAGCGCAGCGAGATCGAAGGACCGGCGCCGGTCTTCACCATCACCGCCGCGCAGATCGAGAAGGAAGGTTTCAACACCGTCTACGACGCGCTGACCACGCTGACCGAAGCCATGGGCACGGTCGAGTCCGACATCGCCTGGGGCCAGCACACGGTCAACGCCAGTCCGCTCAACCTGCGCAACATGGGCCCGGGTCGCAGCCTGCTGCTGATCAACGGCCGTCGCGTCGTCGATTATCCGCTGCCGTACCAGGGCAAGAGCAACTTCGCCAACTTCAACAACATCCCGACCGCGATCGTCGAGCGCATCGAAGTGCTCGCCAGCGGCGCCTCGGCGATCTACGGCTCCGATGCGGTCGCGGGCGTGATCAACGTGATCCTCAAGAAGGAATTCCAGGGCGACCAGGTCAAGATCCGCGGCGGCACCTCGACCCGCGGCGGCCGCGATTCGATGGACCTGTCCTGGGCCGGCGGCCGCAGCGGCGACAACTGGAACGTGACCTACGCATTGCAGTGGTTCCACCGCGAAGCGCTGCCGGCAAGCGAGCGCGAGTTCATGGACTCGGAATTCGATGCGCCGGCGACCTCGCTCAATCCGCAGGACCGCAAGGTCGGCGTGCTGCCGTCGGTCGGCATCCGCATGTTCAACGCCGGCACCGGCCAGCGCATGATGCCGCCGGCCGGCGCCTGCGATCAGTACGGTTCCGAGTTCTTCCTGCAGAACCGCCGTACCTATAACCGCAACAGCAACACCATCGGCAACACCGGCTGGCAGTGCGGCCAGAAGACGGCCTACCAGCACTGGACCCTGCGCAACGGCAGCGACGATCGCTCCGGTTACGTGTACGGCAACTACGATTTCGCCAACGGCATGCAGGGTTGGGTCACCGCTGGTGTGTGGAGCTCGCGCGGCACCAACATGACCTTCATGCCGGCATGGAGCTCGGGCGGCACTTACCACGATGTCGGCCTCAACGCCGATCTCGACCTGGTCAAGCGCTTCACTCCGCAGGAAATCGGCGGCGCCAAGGGCGGTTACACCCGCTCCGACGAGTTGTCCTGGGATCTGTCGGCCGGCCTGCGCGGCCAGTTCGGCGATCGTTTCGACTGGGACTTCAGCATCGGCCGCGCCGAATACACCGTCGACGAGAAGTTCCCGACCGTGCTGCTGGCCGAAGCCGACCGCTACTTCCTCGGCGCCAATCGCGATCGCATCGACCAGAACCGGTTGTGGAACCCGATCTCGCCGCAGGACTACGCCTCGATCACCACGCGCGGTAAGAACCGCGCCGAATCCTGGCTGACCTCGGCCAACTTCATCGTCAGCGGCGACCTGTTCGAAGGTTGGGCCGGCCCGATCGGCTTCGCCGCCCAGCTCGAAGCGGCCAAGCAGGGGTATAGCCTGGCGCCGGATCCGAACACCATCGGCGACAACCGCAAGTACGACCAGACCGCCAATCTCGATCTGGGTTCGGGTACGCGCAATCACTACGCCGCCGGCGTCGAGTTCAAGATTCCGCTGCTGGAGTCGCTGACCGCATCGCTGGCCGGCCGTTACGACAAGTACGACGCCGTATCCGGCGACGCCGCGTCGACCTACAACGCCGGCCTGGAATGGCGCCCCTTCAGCAACCTGTTGGTGCGCGGCACCTATGCGACCAGCTTCCGTGCGCCGGACATGCACTTCGTCTACGCCACGCCGAGCACCTCGGTCGCCGACCAGACCGATTACCTGAACTGCCTGCGCGCGGGCCAGCAGGGCAACTGCACCTGGGACGCCGGCTTCAAGGTCGAGGACGCGAACATCGCGCGCCAGGGCACGCCGAACCTGAATTACGAAACCGGTAATTCCTGGACCGCCGGCTTCGTCTGGGACATCACCGACGGCCTGTCGGTGTCGACCGACTACTGGCGTATCGAACTGGAAGACGAAATCGACGACGTCGGAGCCAACGACGTGCTGCTCGACGAGGCCTACTGCCTGACCGGCAAGACCCCGACCGGCGAGCCGCGCGTCAGCGCTCCGAGCGCGGACCGCTGCAAGCTGCAGATCGGCCGCGTCACCCGCGCCGCCGATCCGGACGGCGCCGGCCCGCTGCTGGGTCAGGTCACCGACATCCGCACCGGCCCGGTCAACCGCGCCGCGCGCAACGTCGAAGGCGTGGACGCTTCGCTGAAGTACCGCTTCACCACCGAGCGTTGGGGCGATTTCAGCCTGGGCCTGAACTACACCAACCTGCTCAAGCTCGAAACCCGCACCGACGCCAGCGAAGAGATGCAGGACAAGCGCAACGACGAACCGCGCAGCAAGTTCCGCGGCAGCGTCAACTGGCAGCGCGAGAAGTGGAACGCGACCGTCTACGCCGACCGCGTCGGCAGCGTGCCGAGCGTGCGCTTCAACGGCTGCCTGCCGTTCTCCGACGGCTACGTGCCCAACTCCGACAACTGCGTCGACAACGACTCGGCCAGCCCGACCTTCGGCCAGGCGACCAAGAAGTACTACGGCCGCGTCGGGCCGGCGATCACCTGGAACCTCAGCGCCGGCTATCAGATCACCGAGAAGGCCAAGGTCAACTTCTACGTCAGCAACATCTTCGACGAAGTCAACGAAGAGAAGGACCCGTACAAGAAGGACTTCGCCTTCATCGCCGACCGCATCTTCAGCCCGGTCGGCCGCGAGGTCGCCATCGAGTACGTGCTGGACTTCAACTAAGGCAGGCCAACCCGTCGCGGCGGCGCAACCGCGCCGCC
>NZ_JMTZ01000036.1 GCF_000731095.1 Lysobacter antibioticus
GGCGGCGCAACCGCGCCGCCGCGACGGAATCTCCCACACCACAGGCAGGGCAAGGCAACGATGACTCGCAATCCGGTACGGCGCAGGCGCGGTTTGGTTTCGGTTTTCGACGGCAAGGCCTGGCCGATCGCCGCGGCACTGACCCTGGCGCTCGCCGGCGTGCTGAATGCCCATGCCGCCACGCCCAGCCGCGATCCGGCGAGCGAGGTCAACACCTTCATCGGCAGCAAGGACGACGGCAACACCTTTCCGGGCGCGAGCGCACCGTTCGGCCTGATCCAGATCAGCCCGATCGGCGATCACTACAGCGGCTGGCGTTACGACGATCCGAAGATCCGCGGCTTCGGCCACTCTTTCATTTCCGGCGCGGGTTGCTGGGAGCAGGGCGGTCAGTTGTCGGTGCTGCCGACCACCGGCGAAATCGGCCCGGGCAAGCGTTTCGACACCAAGGAATTCAAGTCCTTCGACCAGAAGGCCTACGCGTCGGCATATACCCACGACGGCGAAGTCGGCCAGGCCGGCTATTACAAGGTGCGCCTGACCGGCGAAGCTGCCGGCCCCATCGACGCCGAGGCGACCGCGCTGACGCGCGCAGCGGCCGAGCGTTACACCTTTCCGGCCGGCGCCAAGCAGGGCACGATCCTGGTCAACACCGGCCAGGCCAACGAGCGTCATCTCGTCGTCGGCAGCAGCGTGCAGGTGATCGGCGACCGCGTCGTCGAAGGCAAGATAGTCACCAAGAGCTTCTGCGGCGGCCAGCAGTACACGACCTGGTACCGCATGGAGTTCGACCGCCCCTTCGCCAGCTTCGGCACCTGGGACGAAACCGGCGGTCACGCCGGCGGCCGCGCCAGCATGCAGGGCGACACGCGTCCGCACGGCGCCTGGTTCACCTTCGATACCAAGGACGGCCGCGCGGTCAGCGCGGTCAGCGCGATCTCGCACGTCGATGCCGAAGGCGCGCGCCGCAACCTGCGCGACGAAGGCATGAAGAACGGCAAGCTGCTGAGCTTCGATGCGATGCGCAAGCAGGCGCAGGACGGCTGGCGCAAGGAACTGGACTCGGTGCGGGTCAGCGGCGGCAGCGCCGACGACCGCGTCGTGTTCTACACCGCGCTGTACCACTCGCTGCTGCAGCCGTTGACCGGCAGCGACAGCGACGGCCGCTACCGCGGCTACGACACCGAAATCCACAAAGCCGAAGGCTGGACCTATTACGAGTATTTCTCGCTGTGGGACACCTATCGCTCGCAGAACCAGCTTCTGGCCATGCTGCGTCCGCAGCGTGCACGCGACATCGCCAACTCCATGCTCAAGATCCACGAACAGAACGGCTGGCTGCCGCGCTGGGGCTACGCCAACTACGACAGCAACGTCATGACCGGCGACCCGGCGACGCCGTTCATGGTCGATCTGTGGCGTTTCGGCGCGCTCGAAGGCCGCGAGCAGCAGGCCTATAAGGCCTTGCGCGAGAACGCCTACGGCACGCCGCCGGCGCTGGTGCGCAGCAACGGCCGCGCCGGCAATCCGAGCTATCTGGAGCGCGGTTTCGTCCAGTACGACCGTGCCTTCCCGGCCAAGAGCATGGACGTCGATCCGCACCACGGCGGTTCCTCGACCCTGGAATACGCACTGGCCGATTGCTCCTTGTCGCAGATGGCCGACGCCCTCGGCCAAAGCGCCGACGCGGCGACCTTGCGCGAACGCGGCCGCAACTGGCGCAAGGTCTGGGACGCCGAGGCGGCCGATCCGGAGCTGGGTTTCCGCGGTTTCCCGCGTCCGCGCCTGGACGACGGCCAGTTCTACGTCGAGGCCGACGGCGGCTACAGCCCACGTTCGCACCACGGCTTCCACGAAGGCACCGCCTGGCAGTACCAGTGGCTGGTGCAGCAAGACATGCCCGGCCTGGTCGCGGCGATGGGCGGCAATGAGCAGACCGGCAAGCGCCTGGATGCGTTCTTCGCCTACGACCAACTCGTCGCCGACCCGCTCAATGCGGCGCGCAAGCAGTGGGTGGTCGGGCCCTACAGCTATTACAACCAATACCGTTACAACCCGAATAACGAGCCCGATCTGCACAGCCCGTGGATGTACACGCTGATCGGCCAGCCGTGGAAGACCACGGCGGTGCTGCGCTCGGCGCAGGCCTTGTTCACCAACGCGCCGAACGGCGTCACCGGCAACGACGACCTGGGCACGATGTCGGCCTGGTATCTGTTCAGCGCGATCGGCCTGTACCCGGCGGTGCCCGGCACCGGCGAACTGCTGCTGCACACGCCGCGTTTCGAAAAGATCGAGCTCGACCTGGGGCAGGGCAAGACCCTGACCATCGAAGCGCCCGGCGCGGACGGCCGCGGCCTGCAGTACGTGCAGTCGGCCAGCTTCGACGGCAAGCCGCAGGACCGGGTCTGGCTGGATTGGGCGAAGTTGCGCAACGGCGGCACTTTGCGTTTCGCGCTCGACAAGATGCCGCCGGCCGCAGGTTGGGGCACGAAGGCGGAGGCGCTGCCGAAGTCGGCCTGCGCGTCGCCGCAGTGATGGGTTCGATGCGGTGAAGTTTCGGTAATGACGTCATGGCGGCGAGGCCATGAGGGTGAAGTCGAGGCGCTGAAGTCCGGCCTGGGTTCGTCCGTTTCCAGACCGTCGTCCCCGCGAAGGCGGGGATCCAGGGCCTTACTGCGTTATAGCTCTGAAGTCTCTGGATCCCCGCCTTCGCGGGGATGACGAACTTCAGGGCGGCATGGCAGTGCAGATCCGCGATCCCAGCCTCGGCCGGGGGCGCGGAACTCAAAGCGGCAGTTGATTCGAAGCAGTTCGAGGAAACCGATTCGATGAAAGACGCATTGGCGAAGATGGGACGTTCGAAACTGCGCGTGGCGATGCTGAGCCTGGTCGGCGCGGCGATCGGCCTGGCGCCGTTGGCGCACGCCGACGAGGTTCCGCTGGCCGGTGCGAGCAAGGTCGCCGCCAATGCCGGCACGGCGCTGGCCGCGCCCGAACTGGTGCCGCTGCCGGCGAAGCTGCTGCGCGGCGAGGGCGAGTTCGTTCTCGACGCTACGACCACGCTCTATGCCAACAACGCCGAAGCGCGCGCCATTGCCCAGTTGCTGCGCGACGAACTGATCGCGACCCAGGACCTGACCCTGCCGTTGCGCAGCGGCGCGCCGCGCGTGCACAAGGGCGAGGCCGACCCCAGCCGCTATGTGCAGTTGGTCGCCGAGCCGGTCGCCGCCCATGCCGATGCGCGCTCGAAAGAGCGTTACACCCTGGAAATTACCGCGCGCGGCATTCGTCTGTCCGGCCCGCCTGCGGGTTTGTTCTACGGCTATCAATCGCTGCGCCAGTTGTTGCCGGCAGCGCGCAGCGCGCAAGCATTGCGCTTGCCCGCGTTGAGTATCGAGGACCAGCCGCGCTTCGTTTACCGCGGCATGCACCTCGACGTCGGCCGGCATATGTACCCGGTCGCCTTCATCAAGCGCTATGTCGACCTGATGGCGCAGTACAAGCTCAATACGTTTCACTGGCACCTGACCGAGGACCAGGGCTGGCGCATCGAGATCAAGCGCTATCCGAAGCTGACCAAGATCGGCGCGCAGCGCAAGGAAACCGTGCTCGGCCGCAACATCGATCCCTACGTCGGCGACGGCAAGCCTTACGGCGGTTTCTACACCCAGGACGAAGTGCGCGAGGTCGTGGCCTACGCCAAGGCCCGCCACATCATGGTGATCCCGGAAATCGAGATGCCGGGCCACTCGTTGGCCGCGCTGGCCGCATACCCGGAACTGGCCTGCACGCCGGGGCCGTTCGAGGTCGGCAGCAACTGGGGCGTGTACGACGACATTTATTGCCCGAAAGAGGAGACCTTCAAGTTCCTCGAGAACGTGCTCGACGAAGTGGTGGCGCTGTTCCCGGCGCCCTACCTGCACATCGGCGGCGACGAAGCGCCGAAGACGCGCTGGCAGAGCAGCGAAGTCGCGCAGGCGGTGATCCGCCGCGAAGGCCTGAAGGACGAACACGAGTTGCAGAGCTACTTCATCCAGCGCATGGAGAAGTTCCTGCATTCGCGCGGCAAGCGCATCATCGGCTGGGACGAGATCCTCGAAGGCGGCCTGGCCCCGGACGCGACGGTGATGTCCTGGCGCGGCGAAGCCGGCGGCATCGCCGCGGCGCGCCAGGGGCACGACGTCATCATGACCCCGACCCAGTGCTGCTATTTCGACTACGGCCAGGGGCCGGCGCGCCACGAGCAGTGGAACCTCGGCGGCGAGCTGAGCCTGGACAAGGTCTACGGTTACGACCCGGTGCCGAAGGAACTCGATGCCGCGCAGGCCAAGCACGTGCTCGGCGTGCAGGGTAACGTCTGGAGCGAGTACCTCAAGACCGAGGCGATGGTCGAGTACATGGTGTTCCCGCGCATGCTCGCCCTGGCCGAAGTCGCCTGGACGCCGCAGGGCGACCGCGATTTCGCCGATTTCCAACAGCGCTTGCGCGGGCAGTTTCCGCGTCTGGACCGCGAACAGGTCGGCTACCGCATCTCGGCGCCGGCCGGGCTGAAGGACGTGATGCAGGTACAGGGCCAGGGCGCGCCCGACGAATTCGTGCAGGTGTTCGAGCTGACCGCATCGGTGCCGGGCGCGACCATCCGCTACACCGTCGACGGCAGCGAGCCGAGCGATGCCTCGCCGGTTTACGCAGGCCCGATCGAAGTGCGCGTGCCGCTCGACCAGGTACGCAGCTTGCGCACCGTCACCGTGCTCGGCAACGGCCGTCGCAGCGGCGTGCACAGCGCGCAGGTGCAGTACCGCAGCTATCGCGCGGCGGTGGCGCCGCCCAAGCGCAAGAGCGCGGGCTTGAGCTATCGCCTGTACGAAGGCCAGTTCTCCACTCTCGACGAGTTCGAAGCCGCGGCCGCGCCGGTCGAGCAGGGCGTCGCGACCTCTCTGGACCTGGCGCCGTATGCGCGGCAAAGCCGCTACGGTCTGCAGTACGAAGGCCTGATCGAAGTGCCGGCCGACGGCGTGTATCGCTTCGCCTTGCAGGGCGACGACCGTTCGGCCTTGTACGTCGACGGCGAGCGGGTCATCCGCAACGACAGTTACGACCAGACTCTGGAAGGTTCGCTGCCGCTGCGCCGCGGCTGGCATCGTCTGCGCCTGGCCTGGTACCAGCGTGGCGGCGGGCAGAGCCTGCGCTTGCGTTGGGCCGCGCCGGGACAGACGCTGCAGGATCTCGATGCGAAGGGTGCGGTGCATTGATGCGCGCCGCGCCGTTCGCATCGCTAGTTCGACGAAGTACGGGTGGATTTTTTTTGCCCTTTTTTTAGATCGATCCAAATAGAGAACGCCACAAAAACGCCACAGCAGCTCGACACAGAGCACGAACGTAACCTTGGCCGAGGGTTCGGCCGCGATTGGGAGGGGTAGCAGGTGAACCACAATCAGCACCGCAACGAGCGCCAGCATCCGAGCCGCACGCCGACGGAACGCCGCCGCGCACACAGGAACGTCTTGACTGCGGCGATGCTCGCCGCCTTGTATCTGCCGCTGGCCGCGGCGGCGCAGGAAGCGAGCGCGCAGGACCCGGCGGCCGCGGCCGGCGAGGTCAAGTCGATCGACAAGATCACCGTCACCGGTTCGCGCATCAAGCGCGCCGAAGTCGAAGGCCCGGCGCCGGTCACGGTGATCAGCGCCGACCAGATCAAGCGCGAAGGCTTCTCGACCGTGTACGAAGCGTTGAGCACCCTGACCGAGGTCACCGGCTCGGTGCAGGCCGACGTCAACAAGGGCCCGACGCCGAACGCCAGCCCGCTCAACATGCGCAATCTCGGGCCGGGCCGCACCCTGCTGCTGATCGACGGGCGCCGCGTCGCCGATTACCCGCTGCCTTATGAGGGCCGCGGCAACTTCGCCAATTTCAACAACATCCCCATGGCCGCGGTCGAGCGCATCGAAGTGTTGGCCAGCGGCGGCTCGGCGATCTACGGTTCCGACGCGATGGCGGGCGTGATCAACGTCATCATGAAGAAGAACTTCAATGGCGACGAAGTGCGCATCAAGGGCGGTACCACCACCCGCGGCGGCGGCGACTCCTTCGACCTGTCGTGGACCGGCGGCCGCACCGGCGACAAGTGGAGCGCGACCTACGGCGTGCAGTGGAGCGGCCGCGAAACTTTGTTCGCCGGCGACCGCGAGTTCGTCGACTCCGACCTCGAGCCGGCCAACACGGTCAAGCCGCTGGTCAACGATCCCTGGCCGTGGGTCTGGGGCGTGGAACTGATCGACAGCGCCAGCAAGCGCCGCGTGACGCCGCCGACCGGCGCCTGCGACCGCTTCCAGGACTTGCCGCTGCACAACTTCATCGGCAACGAGGGCAATGCCCCCGAGTTCCCCGGCTACAGCTGCACCCAGGGCAAGGGCAACGCCTTGTGGAGCCTGCGCAACGGGTCCAACAACGTCTCGGCCTTCGGCAATTTCAGCTACGACTTCGACAACGGCATGCAGGCCTGGGTCAGCGCCTCGTTGTGGGACAGCGAAGGCGAGTCGCGCCAGGACGAGGCCCTGCGCTTCGAGTTGAACCGAGGCGGCGCCTTCTATGACCAGGGCACCGGCCGCAGCTACCAGGCGCGTCGCGCCTTCACCGTGCCCGAGGCCGGCGGCCGCGATCCGTTCCTGTTCTACACCAACGAACGCTCCTGGGACCTGGCCGGCGGTCTGCGCGGCCGCTTCGGCGAAAGGTTCAACTGGGACGCCACCGTCGGCCGCACCGAGTACAAGGTCGACTTCAGCTTCCCCTCGGTGGTGCAGAGCGCGGTCGACGAGTATTTCCTCGGGCCGCAGCTGGGCACGAATGGCGGCTTGCCGGCCTATCGCTTGAACCAGGATCGTTTCTGGAACCCGATGGACATGGCGACCTTCCAGCGCTTGACCACCCACGGCCATTCCAGTGCCAAGTCGTGGATGAACCAGGCCCAGTTCGCGGTCAACGGCGACTTGTTCGACTTGCCGGCCGGCCCGGTCGGTTTCGCCGCGGTGTTGGAAGCGGGCTCGCAAGGCTATCGTCTGAGCCCCGATCCGCTGACCTTCGGCCCCAACAAGCAGTACGACCAGCCCGGCGGTACCAACCAGGGCGGCGGCGACCGCAAGCGTTATGCGATCGGCGTCGAGTTCAAGTTGCCGCTGTTCGAATCGCTGGACCTGACCACCGCCGGCCGTTTCGATCGCTACGACGACGACAGCCGCAAGGAAGGCAACTTCACCTGGAACGCCGGCCTGGAATGGCGCCCGATCGAAAGCCTGCTGCTGCGCGGCGCCTACAACACCACCTTCCGCGCGCCGGACATGCATTACCTGTTCGCCACCAGCGGCACCGGCACCCAGGAAAGCGCCGACGTCGCTTCGTGCATCAAGCGCAACCAGGGCCCGAACTGCGGCTCGGCGTCGGTGTATTACCGTCACGCCACCAGCCGCACCGGTAACCTCAAGCTCGACAGCGAGACTGGCAAGTCCTGGAGTGCGGGTCTGGTCTGGGATGCGACCGACAATCTGTCGTTCAGTGCCGACTATTGGCGCATGACCATCGACAACCAGGTGCGCGATTTCGACATCGCCGACATCCTCGACCTGGAAAGCCAGTGCATCAACGGCGTTCCGCGCAGGTCGTCGGATCGGATGCAGGTCGCGCCGGGCTCGTCGACGTGTTCGAGCATCCTCTCGCGCGTGAGCCGCAGCAGCCCGGGCACCAACGCCTTCGGCGTCGCCGATCCCAACTATCCCTTGGGCCAGGTGACCTCGGTGCGCAGCGGCCCGATCAATATCGCCTATCGCGAAGTCGCGGGCGTCGACGTGTCGGCCCGCTACAAGCTGCCGGCGACGGCCTGGGGCGACTTCAGCTTCGCGCTCAACTACACCAACCAGTTGAAGAACAACGAGCAGCGCGACCCGGGCGCGCCGATGCAGGAAAACCGCGACAACGATGTGCGCACCTTCGCCCGCGCCAGCGCCAGCTGGTCGCGCGGGCCGTGGAACGCCACCCTGTTCGCCAATCGCATCGGCCACACCAACGGCGACAACTACAACCGTTGCGCACCGGTCATGCCGGGGCAAACCTCGACGGAATGCCGGATGGTCGGCAAGCTGAAGGCGCCGATCTACTTCAACCTGACCGCCGGCTACCAGCTGACCGAACAGGCCCGGGTCAACCTGTACATCGACAACCTGTTCGACGAAGCCGAGTACAAGGACCCCTACAAGATGTTCTTCATCTACGCCAACGAACGGGTGTTCTCGCGCGTGGGCCGCGAAATCTCGGCCGAGTTCGTTTACAAGTTCGATTGATGCAGGCTTGACCGATGCAGGTCCGACCGATGCGGTCGGTATCGATGCATCGATGCAATACCCGCGGCCGGCCGTTCGCGACCGGCCGCGGCAAACGCTCTCCAGTAAGCGGTGGTGGCCCGGCGATTCCGCGCTCTCCAGGCGGGACGCAGGGTTTTTTCCCGATTCTCGGGCAGGGGGCGCCTGGATGGGCGCTCCCGTTTTTCTCCCGGGCCTCGGGCACGACCGGTTTCGAATTCATGGCCGGCCGCCGCTGCTGCGGCCGCGCAACCACGGCAAGCGACTCCCTTGGGGCAAGCATGGCGACACTCCGGTCCAAGAACACCTTCGTTTCGGCACTGCGCACGGCCGCCGCGATCGGCCTGATGCTGGCCGCGGCCCTGAGCGCGGACTGGGCCCGGGCGGCCGAGGCGAGCGCGCAGCCCTTGCACGGCGATTGGCAGTTCCGGCTGGTGCCGGGCGACCCCGAAGCCGCCGCGCATGCCGCTGCCACCGATTGGCGCAAGGCGCAGGTGCCGGGGCATGTGCATACCGATCTGTTCGCCGCCGGCCTGATCGCCGACCCCTACGTCGGCGCGCGCGAGCGCAGCCTGCAATGGATCGGCCTGGCGCAGTGGGAATACCGCACCACCTTCGACGTCGATCGCGCCACCCTGAAGCGTGCGCACATCGAGCTGGTGTTCGAGGGTCTGGACACCTTCGCGACCGTGCAGCTCAACGGCGTCGAACTGCTCAAGGCCGACAACAGTTTCCGCACCTGGCGCGTGCCGACCCAGGGCCATCTGCGCGAACGCGGCAATGAGCTGCGGGTGGTGTTCGATTCGCCGATCCGGCGAACGCTGCCGCAGGTGCAGGCGATGCCGCACAAGATCGCCGGTAATTACCCGTCGCCCTACGGCGACGAGCCGCGCGATGCGATGACCGCCAACTTCGTGCGCAAGCCCGGCTACCACTACGGCTGGGACTGGGGCCCGCGCTACGTCAGTGCCGGCATCTGGCGCGCGGTGCGGCTGGAAAGCTGGGACCGCCTGCGCCTGGCCGACCTGCACGTGCAGCCGCGCCGCATCGCCCAGGACGCCGCCGAGGCCACGGTCGAGCTGGAGATCGACAGCGACCGCGCCGGCCAGGTCACGGTCGAGATCGACTACGCCGGTCCGCAAGGCAAGGGCGAGACCGTGCGTCACGAAACCGAACTGCGCAGCGGCCGCAACACCGTATCGGTGCCGCTGACGATCCCGCAGCCGCGGCTGTGGTACCCGGTCGGTTACGGCGAGCAAGCCTTGTACACCTTCAAGGCCCGCGTGCGCGACGCCGATGGCGTGCAGGCGGCGGCCCAGCGTCGCACCGGCTTGCGCAGCATCGAACTGCGCCGCGAGCGCGATGCCGGCGGCCAGGGCTTCGCTTTCGTCGTCAACGGCATCCCGGTGTTCGCCAAGGGCGCCAACGCGATTCCGTTCGACGCCTTCCCGGCGCGGGTGACCCGCGAGCGCCTGCGCCGCGACCTGCAGTCCGCACGCGACGCCAACATGAACATGCTGCGCAACTGGGGCGGCGGTTATTACGAGTCCGACGACTTCTTCGAGCTGGCCGACGAACTCGGGCTGATGGTCTGGCAGGACTTCATGTTCGGTGGTGGCATGCCGCCCGGCTATGACCCCGCTTTCCGCGCTAACGTCGTGGCCGAGGCGCGCGACAATGTGCGCCGCTTGCGCAACCACCCCAGCATCGTGCTGTGGTGCGGCAACAACGAAGAAGAAACCGCCTGGAAGGACTGGGGCCATCGGACCAAGCTGGCCGCGGCCGATCCGAAGTTCGCGCAGACGGTGTGGGAGGGCTATGTGGCCTTGTTCGGCAAGGACCTGCGTCGGGTCGTCGCCGAAGAGGGGGCCGGCGTGCCGTACTGGTCGAGTTCGCCGAGCAACGACCTGGCCGACAAGGCCAACGACTCCAACAACGGCGACAAGCATTACTGGGACGTGTGGGGCGGCCCGGCCTTGCCGGCCACGGCCTACCTCGACGAGACCCCGCGCTTCATGTCCGAGTACGGCCTGCAGGGTTGGCCGTCGCTGCGCACCATCGCCAGTTTCGCCCGCCCCGAAGAGCAGGGCATCAACGCGCCGGTGATCCGCGCGCACCAAAAGTTCCTGGCCGGCGACGGCAACTCGCGCTTGCTGCTGTACATCCGCCGCGAATACGGCGAGCCGCGCGACTTCGCCGATTTCGTCTATCTGAGCCAGCAGGTACAGGCCGAAGGCATCGAGCTGGCCGCCTTGCACCACCGCGCTTCGCGTCCGCGAACTATGGGTTCGCTGTATTGGCAGTTGAACGACGTCTGGCCGGGCGCGTCCTGGTCGAGCCTGGATTACTACGGGCGCTGGAAGCCGCTGCATTTCCACGCCAAGCGCTTCTTCGCCGACGTCGCCATCGCGCCCTTGCGTCGCCCGTCCGGCGAGCGCGGCGGACGCACCGAGCTGAGCCTGCTGTCGGACCGCACCACACCCTTGCAGGGCGAATGGCGTTTGCGGGTCATGGATTTCGACGGCCGCGTCCACCGCGACGAACGCAAGCCGGCGACCCTGTCGGCGTTGGCCTCGACCGCGGCCGGCGCCTGGAGCGACGCCGAACTGCTCGGCGATGCCGATCCCTTGCGCACCGCGGCGGTGTTCGACCTCATCGTCGACGGCAAGACGGTGTCGCGTCGCGCCGTCTACTTCGGCGAATCCAGGCGCCTGGCCTGGCAGGACCCCGAGCTGCACGGCGAACTGCGCCGCGATGGCGAGGGATACCGTTTGCAATTGAAGGCGAGCAAGCTCGCACGCGCGGTCTGGATCGATTTCGGCGATCACGACGTCGAGTTGGCCGACAACGCCCTGACTGTGCTGCCGGGCGAAACCGTGGAGATCGGGTTGAAGTCGAAGGCCGGCCTGGACAGCCTGCAACGCGCCTTGAGCCTGCGATCCTTGTATCGGCCTTGATGGCCAGGGGGCCGTCTCGGCTTTCGTTGGGCAGAGCAAATCCCCCACGCTGCAGTGATCGGGTTTCATCAGCCGTCGCGGTGCGTTCGCCCCCTTTTCCTAAGGGGGCGATGATTGACGTGTTCGGGCATCGGCACCGACATCGATACCGATACCAAACCCAGCCCCGGTGATGCTTGCTGCTCCCCCCTTTGGCAAAGGGGGGCAGGGGGGATTTGCTCTTTGGCCCCCGCAACAAGCCCAACTTGCATCCCACCCCAACGCCCCGCAGGCTGTGACGTTCGCGCCACCGCCGCGCCGCGTGCATGGAAGCGACGCCCTTCAACCCCGTTCGCGCAGTCGCCGCGTTAGAGGTTGCAGACCCCGTTCTTAAGGAAGAGGTGACCGGTGAAACCGTCCTTCGCAGTCGTTCGTTCCGTGTTTTGCCTGTTGCTCGCCCTCGCCACCGTCGCTAGTGCGCAGATCCGCGGGGATGTCACCGCGCCGCCCTTGCTCGAAGTGCGCGGCGTCGAAACGCCCATCGTGCTCGAATCGGCCCGCGTCGACGGCGAGATCGTCGGCGGGCTGGCCCGGACCTCGGTCGAGCTGGTGTTCCGCAACCCGAACCGACGCGTGCTCGAAGGGCAGTTGCAGTTCCCCTTGCGCGACGGCCAGCAGGTCGCCGGCTTCGCGCTCGACATCGACGGCAAGCTGCGCGCCGCGGTGCCGGTGCCGAAGGACAAGGGCCGGCAGGTGTTCGAGGCGATCGAACGCCGCGGCGTCGACCCGGCGCTGTTGGAGAAGACCGCCGGCAATCAGTTCAAATTGCGGGTCTACCCGATCCCGGCCCAGGGCACGCGGCGGGTGCGGCTGGAGTTGGTCGAGTCGCTCGCTCGCGAGGGCGGCGACTGGCGTTACGAGCTGCCGCTGGCGTTCGCCGCGCAGGCGCGCAGTTTCAGCCTCGAGCTGGTCTCGGCGCAGAAGCCGCGACTGGTCGGTCTGAGCCAGCAGACGGAGATCGCCTCGAGCGCCGGCCGCTACCGGCTGGCGCTGCGCGGCCGACCGCTCGGCGACGCCCTGAGCCTGCGGGTGCAGGCCGCCACCGCGCCGCGCGCCTACACCCAGGACTTGGATGGCGAACGTTTCTTCCTCGCCGAAGTGCCGCTGGCCGGTGCGCGCCAGCCGCGCGCGCTGCCGAAATCCATCGGCTTGCTGTGGGACAGCTCGGCCTCGGGCCGCAAGCGCGAGCGCGCCAGCGAACTCGCACTGCTGGATCGTTATTTCCGCGCCGCCGGCGAGGTCCGGGTCAGCCTGGTCCGGCTGCGCGATCGCGCCGAGCCCGCGCAGGCTTTCGCGGTCAAGGGCGGCGACTGGTCGGCGCTCAAGCGCGAACTCGAAAGCACGGTCTACGACGGCGCCACCGACCCGGGCGGTTGGCAGCCGCAGGCCGGCATCGAGGAATACCTGCTGGTCAGCGACGGCTTGTTCAACTACGGCCAACGCCGCTTCCCGGCCTTGCTCGCCGGTCAGCGCCTGTATGCCTTGAATTCGGCCGGTGCGGCCTCCGACCAGGACGGCCTGCGTGCCCTGGCGCAGGCGCACGGCGGCCGTCTGGTGGCGTGGCAGCGCGCCGGCGAACTCGATCGCGCCGCCGATGTCCTGCTCAACGAAGGGCCGCAATTGCTCGGCGTCGACGGCCTCGGCACGGCCGGGGTGGTCGCCGATTCGCCGTTCGCCGACGGCGGCCTGTTGCGTATCGCCGGCAAGCTGCGCGATCGCCCGGCCAAGCTGAGCCTGAAGGTGCGCGACGGCGGCCGGGTGCGCGAGCTCGTCGTGCCTATCGATGCGGATGCGCCGGCCAGCGTCTTCCCGGCTGCGCTGTGGGCGCAGTATTCGATCGGCGCGATGCAGGCCGACCCCGAACTCAACCGCGCCGCGATCGCGCGCCTCGGCCAGCGCTTCGGCATCGTCACTGCGGAAACCTCGCTGATCGTGCTCGACGATCTGGCCGACTACGTGCGTTACGACATCACCCCGCCGGACCGCCTCGACGAATTTCGCCGGCTCAAGGCCGAAGGCAGCGACGAGCGCGAGCGTACCCGCCGGCAGAGCCTGGACCGGGTCGCCGCGCTCTACGCCGAACGCATCGAATGGTGGCAGCGCAGTTGGCCGAAGGGCGCGCCGCCGCAAGTAGCCGATGAGGCCAAGCTGCGGCGTGCCCAGGCGGGGGCGCATGGCAACGTGCAGCGTTCGCTGGCTTATGCGCCGGCGCCTGCGGCCCCGGTCGCCGCAGTCGCGCCTATGCCGATGGAGGCAGAGGCGAGACTCGAGACGATCACGGTGACCGGCTCGCGCGTCGATGCCGCCTCGGACAAAGCCGGGCAGGACGCAGAAGCCGGCGCCGGCGCCCGCATCGTCCTGCAGCCGTGGCAGCCCGACTCGCCGTACGCACGACGCCTGCGCCAGGCCGGTGCCGACCGCGTGTATGCGATCTACCTCGACGAGCGCGATTCGCATGCGACCAGCACGGCGTTCTATCTCGACGTCGCCGACGTGCTGATCGAGAAAGGCCAGCGCGACCTGGCCCTGCGCGTGCTCTCCAACCTGGCCGAGATGGACCTGGAGAACCGCCACATCCTGCGTGTGCTCGGCTATCGCCTGATGCAGGCTGAACAGCCCGCGCTGGCGGTGCCGGTGTTCGAGCGCGTGCGCGGCCTGGCCGAGGAAGAGCCGCAAAGCTTCCGCGACCTGGGCCTGGCCTATGCCGCCAATGCCCAATACCCGCAGGCGGTGGAGGCCTTGTACGAGATCGCCCTGCGCGATTGGGACGGCCGCTTCCCGGGCGTGGAGGAAATCGCCATGGCCGAGCTCAACGCCATCGTCGCGGCCCACCCGCAAGGGCTGGATACCTCGCGCATCGACCGGCGCCTGCTGCGTAACCTGCCGCTGGACCTGCGCGTGGTGTTGAGTTGGGACAGCGACAACAGCGACATGGACCTGTGGGTGACCGACCCGAACGGCGAGAAGTGCTACTACCGCCACAAGCTGACCTATCAGGGCGGGCGCATCTCCAACGACTTCACCGGCGGCTACGGCCCTGAGGAATTCATCCTGCGCGACGCCAAGCCCGGCAAGTACAAGGTCGAGGCCAACTTCTACGGCGACCGCCAGCAACTGGTGACCGGGGCGACGACCCTGCACCTGTGGCTCAGCACCGGCTTCGGCGGCGCCCAGCCGACCGAGCAGAAGGTGACTCTGCGCCTGAAGGACCACGCCGAAGTGGTGATGGTGGGCGAGTTCGAGGTGAAGTGAGGCCGGCCGAAGCAAGCCGGGCTGAAGTAAGCCCGGCCGATGAGGTCGCGGGGCAGGGCGGCGCGTCGGAACGGGGCGCCGGCCTGGCCCGGTTCGCCGGAGCCGGGGTGGGGCGCGGTCGCGGCTTGCGCCGCTCCTACCCCGAGGCGCTGAGCCGGGCAGGCGTCCCGGCCCCTCGGGCTGCTAGAATCGGCGGTTCTCATCCGCATTCAAGACCATCGGACATGATCGAGCTCAATCCCGTCCGCCAGCGCATCGCCGACCTCCGGGGCCGGCTGGATTCGCTCAGGGGGTATCTTTGACTACGACAGCAAAGTCGAACGTCTCGAAGAAGTAAACCGGGAGCTCGAAAGCCCCGATATCTGGAACAACGCCGAACAGGCCCAGGGCCTGGGCCGTGAGCGCGCCAGCCTGGAAAAGGTGGTCGACGGTATCCGCCGTCTCACCGACGGGCTGGTCGGCGCCGACGAACTGCTCGAACTGGCCGAAATGGAAGACGACGAGTCGACCGCGCTGGCCGTGGTCGAGGACGTCGAGCGCTACGCCAAGCAGGTCGAGGAACTCGAGTTCCGGCGCATGTTCTCCGGCCCGATGGACGCGGCTTCGGCCTTCGTCGACATCCAGGCCGGCGCCGGCGGCACCGAGGCCCAGGACTGGGCCGAAATCCTGTTGCGCATGTACCTGCGCTGGGCCGAATCGCGCGGCTGGAAGGCCGAGCTGATGGAAGTCAGCGGCGGCGACGTGGCCGGCATCAAGTCGGCGACCTTCCGCGTCGAAGGCGATTTCGCCTACGGCTGGCTGAAGACCGAGACCGGCGTGCACCGCCTGGTGCGCAAGTCGCCGTTCGACTCCGACAACCGCCGCCACACCAGCTTCACCTCGGTGTTCGTGTCGCCGGAAGTCGACGACAAGATCGACATCGAGATCAACCCGGCCGACCTCAAGACCGACGTCTACCGCTCCTCGGGCGCCGGCGGCCAGCACGTCAACAAGACCGAATCGGCGGTGCGCATCACCCACGTCCCGAGCGGGATCGTGGTGGCCTGCCAGACCGAGCGCAGCCAGCACGCCAACCGCGACCGCGCCATGAAAATGTTGGCGGCGAAGTTGTACGAGCTGGAAATCCAGAAGCGCAACGCCGTGCGCGATGCGGTCGAGGCGACCAAGTCCGACATCGGCTGGGGCAGCCAGATCCGCAACTACGTGCTCGACCAGAGCCGCATCAAGGATCTGCGCACCGGCATCGAACGCAGCGACACCCAGAAGGTGCTCGACGGCGATCTCGACGAATTCGTCGAGGCCAGCCTGAAGTCGGGCCTGGAAGTGGGTTCGAAACGCATCGACGCGGTTTGAAAGCCGGGATTCGGGAATCGGGTCCTGTAGCCGTCGCGTCTGTCAGGTCGTCATCCCCGCGAAGGCGGGGATCCAACGACTTCAGAGTGCGCATCGGTGAAGCTCTGGATCCCCGCCTTCGCGGGGATGACGGGCTGAAGGGGGAGGGAGCAGAAATGCGTTGCCGTATACACGCCGACTGCTGCCGTCCCTCCATTGCCTTGCTCGCCCGCCAAGACCGTCCGCATCCGCCACGCCGTCTCCACGCCTGCCGCCGACCGCCACTCAAGCGCCCGCGCCGCGACTTCAGTAATCTGCATCCCTCCAGCTTTCCCAAGCCCTACCTGAAACCCAGACCATGACCGACGACACCAGCCTGCCGCCCATCGACGAGAACCATCTGATCGCGGAGCGTCGCGCCAAACTCACGGCCATGCGCGGCGAGGGCATCGCGTTCCCGAACGATTTCCGCCGCGGCGATTTCGTTGGCGACCTGCAGGCGCAGTACATCGACGCCGAGCATTGGACCCAGGAAGCGCTGGACAGCGAGGCGCGCCGGGTCGCGGTCGCCGGCCGCATCCTGCTCAAGCGGGTCATGGGCAAGGCCAGCTTCGTCCAGATCCAGGACGAGTCGGGGCGCATCCAGTTGTTCCTGCAGGCCAACGCGCTCGGCGAGACCTACGACAAGTTCAAGGGCTGGGACGTCGGCGATATCGTCGCCGCCGAAGGTCCGATCACCCGCACCAAGACCGGCGAGCTGTCGGTCAAGGCCGAGACCCTGCGCCTGTTGACCAAGGCCTTGCGTCCCTTGCCGGACAAGTTCCACGGCCTGGCCGACGTCGAGCAGCGCTACCGCCAGCGCTATGTCGACCTGATCGTGTCGCCGGACGCGCGCGACGTGTTCGTCAAGCGCTCCAAGATCATCCGCTCGATGCGCGCCTGGCTGGATACGCGGCGCTTCCTCGAAGTGGAAACGCCGATGATGCATTACATCCCCGGCGGCGCCGCGGCCAAGCCGTTCACCACCCATCACAATGCGCTCGACCTGCAGCTGTACCTGCGCGTCGCGCCGGAGCTGTACCTCAAGCGCCTGGTCGTCGGCGGCCTGGAACGCGTCTACGAGATCAACCGCAATTTCCGCAACGAGGGCGTGTCGACCCGGCATAACCCCGAGTTCACCATGCTCGAGTTGTACGAGGCCTACGCCACCTACACCGAGATCATGGACCTGACCGAGGCGGTGATCCGCCACGCCGCGACCGACGTGCTCAACACCACTCAGGTCGAATGGGACGGCAACCCGATCGACCTCGGGCCGAAGTTCCGCCGCTGGTCGATGATCGATGCGGTGCTCGAACACAACCCCGAGATCAAGCGCGAAGAACTGCGCGACCTCGACGCCATGCGTGCCCACGGCGCGCGCCTCAAGGTCGCGGTCAAGCCGGGCTACGGCTGGGGCAAGCTGCTGCTCGAAATCTTTGAAAAGACCGTCGAGCACACTTTGATCCAGCCGACCTTCATCACCGATCATCCGGTCGAAGTGAGCCCGCTCGCGCGCGCCAACGACCTCGATCCGGAGCTCACCGACCGTTTCGAGTTGTTCATCGGCGGCAAGGAATTGGCGAACGGTTTCTCCGAGCTCAACGACCCGGAAGACCAGGCCGCGCGTTTCCAGGCCCAGGTCGACCAGAAGGACGGCGGCGACGACGAGGCCATGCACTACGACGCCGACTACATCCGCGCGCTCGAAGTCGGCCTGCCGCCGACCGGCGGTCTGGGCATCGGCATCGACCGCCTGGTGATGATGCTGACCGGCTCCTCGTCGATCCGCGATGTGCTGTTGTTCCCCTATATGCGTCCCGAAGCCGGACTCTGAGCCGCCCCGGGCGGCGGCGCCCGGCGGCATCCGGTCCGCATGGGCCGCATGGCCGCTAGCGCCGGCCAAACCCATCGGCCAAACCCATCGACCGAGTCCAAACGCAGGCAAGCACAATGGACGGCCAACGCGGGTTGGCCGTTTCTTCAGTCGCCCCGCGTTGAACCGTGACGTACAGCGCTCATTCGCAAGCTTGGCCCGGACGAATACCGGGCGAAGTCGGATCGTCTAGGGACCTTCGGCGGCTGTCACGGGCATCCTGGCGGGGTATGCTCCCAGATCGGTCACCACAGGGGGTGACCCCATTACGGAAGCCGGTGTGAACGTCGTTATCGTCGATGACCAAACGTCCGCGCGGACCATGTTGCGCCACATCATCGAGGACATCGCGTCCGAGTTGTCGGTGCACGATTTCGGCGAGCCCGAGGCCGCGTTGGCGTGGTGCGAAACGCACCAGCCCGATCTGTTGCTGCTCGACTATCGTATGCCGGGCATCGACGGGCTGGAGTTCGCGCGCCGTTTCCGCCGCCTGCCGATGCACCGGGACATCCCGATCATCCTGGTGACGGTGGTCGGCGACGAACCGGTGCGCCAGGCCGCACTCGAAGCCGGTGTGATCGATTTCCTGGTCAAGCCGGTGCGCCCGCGCGAGCTGCGTGCGCGTTGCCGTAACCTGTTGCAGTTGCGCCAGCAGTCCGAGAACGTCAAACAGCGGGCCCTGTCGCTCGAACAGCGGCTGCTGTCGAGCATGCACGAGGTCGAGGAGCGCGAGCGCGAGACCTTGTCGCGACTGGCCCGCGCCATCGAATACCGCGATGCCGGCACCAGCGCCTACCTGGAGCGGATGTCGCACATCGCCGGCCTGATCGCCGAGCAGTTGGGCATGTTCGAGGACGAGATCCGGGTCATCGAGATGGCCGCGCCGCTGCACGACATCGGCAAGATCGCCATTCCCGACGCGGTCCTGATGAAGCCCGGCCCGCTGACCGAGGAGGAGACGGCGGTCATGCGCCGCCACCCCAAGATCGGCTACGAACTGCTCAGCGGCAGCCAAAACCGGTTCATCCAGGCTGGGGCCCTGATCGCCTTGCGCCACCACGAGCGCTACGATGGCAGCGGCTACCCGGACGGGCTGGTCGGGGACGATATTCCCCTGGAAGCCCGGATCGTGGCGGTCGCAGACGTGTTCGACGCCCTGATTTCGCCGCGTCCCTACAAAAAAGCCTGGGACGTGGAGGAGGCATTGGGGTATATGTACGCTCAGCGCGGTCGTTTGTTCGATCCACGTTGCGTGGACGCCCTGATCCGCAGCCGGGCCCGGCTCGACGAAATCTGCGATCGTTATTCGGCCAGCTTCCCCCGTCCCGGCTTGGAGTAGCCGATGGCTTCCACCCTGCGCGTGGTCAAGGAGCGCCTCTCGAACCGCCCGGACAGCGAGCATGGGCAGGCGTTGGTGCGGCTGGTCATCGCCTGCCTGATCGTCGCCTACCTGCTGGGCCTGCAGGCCTTCGACCAGGACAGCGTGGCCACCCAGACCATGCTGTGGGTGATGTCGGCCGAATCGGTGGTCGGCCTGGGCCTGATGGCGGCGATCGTGCGTTGGCCCGGGGTCTCGCACCTGCGCCGCTGGATCGGCATGCTCGCCGACTATTCGACCCTGGCGATGCTGATGTCGCTGGACGCGCCCTCGCTGGCGCCGCTGTACGTGATCGTGCTGTGGGTAACCATCGGCAACGGCCTGCGCTACGGCACCACCTACCTCTACACCGCCGCGTCCCTGGCCGGCGCCTCGTTCCTGGCGGTGATCCTCAAGAACGACTACTGGCGCGGCCAGCCCTATCTGTCGACGGGCCTGTGGCTGGGCCTGGTGGCGATCCCGGCCTACCTGTCCTCGTTGCTGCGCAGCCTGCAGAAGGCGACCGAGGACGCCCGCCGCGCCAACGAGGCCAAGAGCCGCTTCCTGGCCAACATGAGCCATGAGTTGCGCACGCCGCTCAACGGCATCATCGGCATGGCCGAACTCATGCACGGCACGCGGCTGGCGCCGGACCAGCGCGAATACGCCGACGTCATCCACGCCTCGGCGCAGTCGCTGCTGTTGCTGGTCAACGACGTGCTCGACATTTCGGCGATCGAGGCCGGCAAGCTGCAGCGCCGCGACATCGATTTCAACCTGCAGGAAGTGATGAAGCGGCTGCAGAAGATGCTGCAACCGCTGGCCGCGGCGAAGGGGCTGACGCTCAAGGTCGACGTCGAGCAGGACGTGCCGGTGCGTCTCAACGGCGACAGCGCGCTGCTGACCCAGGTGCTGTTGAACCTGCTGCACAACGCGATCAAGTTCACCGAGAAGGGCGGGGTGTCGCTGGTCACCCGGCTGGTCGGCGGCGCCACCGGTCCCGGCACGCCCGGGATCGAGCGCCAGGTGCGCTTGCGCTTCTCGGTGCGCGACACCGGCATCGGCGTGCCGAGCGAGGACGTCGACCGCATCTTCCAGGCCTTCGAGCAGGTCGACAACGGCCCGACCCGCCGTTTCGGCGGCACTGGCCTGGGCACCACGATCGCCAAGACCCTGACCCAGTTGCTCGGCGGCGAGATCGGCCTGGAAGCCAATCCCGGCGGCGGCAGCCATTTCTGGGTCGAGCTGCCGCTGCGCCTGGAAGAGGCCGCCCTGACCCAGCCCGATGCGCAGCAGGAGGGCAGCGGCAAGGTCATCTCGTTCGAGGACCCGTTCCTGCGCCACAAGACCCGGGTGCGCAGCCTGCGGGTGCTGATCGCCGACGACCAGTCGGCCAACCGCACTGTGCTGACCCGCATCCTGGAGCGCGCCGGTCACCGCGTGCAGGCCGCCAACGACGGCGAACAGGCCCTGGACCAGCTCGAGCTCGGCCAGTTCGACCTGGCCGTGCTCGACATGCACATGCCCGGCCTCAGCGGCCTGGACGTGATCCGGCAACTGCGTTTCATGCAGGCCGGCAACGGCCGCCGCACGCCGACCATCATCCTCAGCGCCGATGCGACCCTGCAGGCCTCGGAAGCGGCCAGCGAAGCCGGCGCGATGGCGTTCCTGACCAAGCCCATCGTGGTCGGGCGCCTGCTCGAAACCATCGCCGACGTGGTCGATTCGCAGCGCATGCCGGCGGTGCGCGCGATCAGCGACGTCAGCCGTCCGCTGACCAACCCGGCGGTGTTGGCCGAACTGGCCGAAATGGGTTTGGGCGATCAGTTCCTGCGCGATTTCGTCGAGCAGTGTTTGAAAGACGCGCAGTCCTGCCAGACCGACCTGGAAGCGGCGGCGGTGGTGGCGCGTTGGGACGAGTTCCGCGAGATCGCTCACGCCTACAAGGGCGTGGCGGAAAATCTCGGCGCGCACTCGATTGCGGAGCGCTGCTCGCAGGTCATGCGCGCAAGCGACGAAGTACTCGTTCGCGAGTGTCCGAAACTGGTCGTGGACCTCGCGACGCAATTGTCGGCGGTGGCCGACGTCAGCCGTCAGGAAGTGGCGCGCCTCAGTCGCGGCAACCGCGGCAAGGACGTCCCCGACGTTTCTTGACAGCATCCTGCCACGCGAGGCGCGTGGCAGGCCCCCCCCTGTAAGACATCAGGCCAGCGCCAGCGCCGGCGCGGTCGCGCCGGCCCGGCGCTGCTGCGCACGCACCAGGCGTTCCATGGTCTTGAGCCCGCGATCGTTGAGGCGCATCGCCGCATCGACCCATTCGGTGGTCACCGACAGCAGCTCGTCCAGACTGACCGGACGGCAGGCCTGACGGACCGTGTTCATCGCCCGCAGGGCATTGCCCATGCGCTGGTTGCGCTTGATCTGCTCGGACGCCGCCTGCAAGCCGTAACCGCGCGGCACGACCTGGTCGACCACGCCCATGCGCAGCAGTTCTTCGACCGGATAGACGCGGGCGTTGAGCATCATGCGTTCGGCCTGGACCGGGGTGACCCGGCGGGTCAGGAAGGTGTAGGCGCCCATGCCCGGGAACAGGTCGAACAGCACCTCCGGGAAGCCCATGCCGGTGCCGGCCTCGGCGATGATGGTGTGGCAGCACAGCGCGGCCTCGAAGCCGCCGCCGAGCGCATCGCCCTGGATCACCGCGATGCTGTGGACCCGGTCTTCGTGCAACTGATAAAGATTGAAGGCGACTTCGATGCACAGGCATGCGTACTCGAGCAGGCGCTGGCGGTTGCCGCTGCGGATCATGCGCGAGAACAGCGCCAGGTCGCCGCCCAGGTTGAACACGTCGGCGTCGGAAGCAAGCACGAAATGGCGGATGCCGGCGCGCGGATCGCAATCGGAAGCCAGTTCGCGGCGAATGCGTTCCTGCGCGCGCTTCATGTCGTGCAGCAGGTGCTCGGAGAAGCAAGGCGAGTAGGGCGCGTCCTGTCCATGGACGTGATTGGCGGGCTGGGCGTGCATATAGCCCCAGTCGGTACCGCTGGCCGGGTCGGCGACATGGCGGAACAGGGCGGGGACATTCGCGATTGGCAGACGGGCGGACATGGACATGGCGGACTCCTAAAGGACGGGTGGCGGGTCGGGATACCCGCGTTTCGATGCTACACCTCGCCCAGGCATCGTTCAGACAAGGTTCGGCCTTCGTCCTGGCGCATTCATTTCCGGCACAAAACCGGGGCTGGACCCAAACGCGAATCGGGGCTGGGGCCGGCCCGGGCGGACACGAAAAAGGCCCCTCGGGGAGGGGCCTTCGGGAGCGGCGCCAGGGCGCCGGTTCGTGCCGCGGGGCTTACTTGGGCGCGTCGCGCAGCTCGCGGCGCAGGATCTTGCCGACGTTGGTCTTGGGCAGCTCGGTGCGGAACTCGACGAACTTGGGGTGCTTGTAGCCGGTCAGGTTGATCCGGGCATGCGCCTTGACGTCCTCGGCGGTCAGCGCCTGATCCTTCTTCACGATCACGACCTTCACCGCTTCGCCGGACTTGTCGTCGGGCACGCCCACCGCGGCCACTTCGAGCACGCCCGGCATCATCGCGATCACGTCCTCGATCTCGTTCGGATACACGTTGAAGCCCGACACCAGGATCATGTCCTTCTTGCGGTCGACGATGTAGAAGAAACCCTGCTCGTCCATGCGCGCCATGTCGCCGGTGTGCAGCCAGCCGTCGTCGTCGATGACGTTGGCGGTTTCCTCGGGGCGCTGCCAATAGCCCTTCATGACCTGCGGGCCCTTGATGCACAGCTCGCCGACTTCGCCGATGCCGAGCTTGTTGTTGTTCTCGTCCTTGACGCAGGCGTCCGTCGAGGAGATCGGCAGGCCGATCGAGCCGTTGTACTCGGCCAGGTCCATCGGATTGATGCACGCCGCCGGCGAGGTCTCGGTGAGGCCGTAGGCTTCGACCAGGGTGATGCCGGTGACTTGCTTCCAGCGATCGGCGACCGCGCGCTGCACGGCCATGCCGCCGCCGAGGGTCAGGTGCAGATGCGAGAAATCGACCTCGTCGAAACCCGGCGTGTTGAGCAGGCCGTTGAACAAGGTGTTGACGCCGGTGATCGCGGTGAACGGCGTTTTCTTCAGTTCCTTGACGAAGGCCGGCATGTCGCGCGGATTGGTGATCATGTGGTTGAGGCCGCCGAACTTCATGAAGACCAGTCCGTTCGCCGTCAACGCGAAGATGTGGTACAGCGGCAGCGCGGTGATGATGATCTCGTGGCCGGGCTTGGCGTTGGCGCCGACCCAGGCCGCGGCCTGCTGCATGTTCGCGACCAGGTTGCGATGGGTCAGCATCGCGCCCTTGGCCACGCCGGTGGTGCCGCCGGTGTACTGCAGGAAGGCGATGTCGTCCGGCGAGATCTCGATCTCCGGCAGCTTGTGCATCTGCCCGAGGGTGAGGGTGTCGCGGAAACGCACCGCGCCGGGGATGTCGTAGTCCGGCACCATCTTCTTGACGTACTTCAGCACGAAGTTCATCACCGGGCCCTTGAGCCCGCCGATCATGTCGCCCAGGCCGGTGCTGATGACCTGCTTGACCTGGGTCTGGCCGACCACTTCCTGCACGGTCTTGCCGAAGTTGTCGAGCACGAAGATCACCGCCGCGCCGGAGTCGTCGAGCTGATGCTTGAGCTCGCGCGCGGTGTACATCGGATTGGTGTTGACCACGGTCAGGCCGGCGCGCAACACGCCGAAGGTCGCGATCGGATACTGCAGGCAGTTGGGCATCATGATCGCGACGCGATCGCCCTTCTTGAGCTTGAGTTCGCCGAGCAGATACGCGGCGAACTGCGCGCTGAGCCGGTCGATGTCGCCGTAGGTCAGTACCTTGCCGAAATTGGAGAAGGCGGGACGGTCGCGATAATTTTCGATGGCGTTTTCCAGCACCGATACGATGGACGGGAACTCGTCCACGTCGATCTGCGCCGGCACGCCTTCAGGATACTGAGCAAGCCACGGTCGTTCGAAACTCATCGCGATCCCCTCTCTAATCGCTCATCGATTCTGGCCGCCGGCCCGCTGTGTGCGCTGCCGTACGGTATTTTCTCGATTGGAGCATAGGCTCTACTGACTGGCAAGGCGATGCTGCGAAGGGCGGTGCGGACATTGTCCGCGGCCTTGCCGACCTGTCACGATGGCGCTACGAGGGGGCGCGCGAACGGTCGTGCGAAGCGGCCACCGCCGCCGGCGAAAGGACTGCGGCAAGGGGACTGCGGTAAAGGGAGGTTTCCGGTGAATAGTGCGAACAGTCGCGAGAATGGGATCGCCGTGCGGCGAAAATCGAGCCTCGGGCCGCCATGGCGCCGGTTCGTGCTGGCGGCGGTCCTGGCGTTGTCGTCGACGGCCTGCGGCCGCGACCCGCCCGAGCAGCGCCTGCGCGACTCGGTGACGCAATTCCAGGCCGCGATCGAGCAACGCGACGCACCGGCCCTGCAGGAGTGGCTGGCGACCGATTTCGTCGGCCCCGAAGGACTGGACCGCGAAGGCGCGCGCCGGCTCGCGGTCGGCAGTTTCCTGCGCTATCGGCAACTCGGCGTGACGGTCGGCCCGCTCGACATCGCCATGCAGCCCGACCACGCGACCGTACGTTTCAGCGCGGCATTGACCGGCGGCTCCGGCCAGCCCCTGCCCGAGGCGGCCCGGTTGTACGAAGTGGAGACCGGCTGGCGCGAGGACGACGGCGACTGGCGTATGACTTCGGCGCGCTGGAGCGCGAAGCTGTAGTCCGCGAGCGTTCCGCGGCGCCGGGGCGATGCCCCGGCAAGCGCAAGCAGGACCCCGGATACGACGAGAGCGGCCGAAGCCGCTCTCGCAGGTGCCGGTGGCCGTAAGGCCGGGCGTTTTTCGTTCGTGCCGGCGCCGATCAAGCCGCCTTGCGTGCCGCCAACTGGCGCAGCACGTAATGCAGGATGCCGCCGTGGCGGCTGAAGAGCGACGCTAACGCGCCACGGGCGCGTGTCGCTCTGAAGGCCGATAGCCGTGGGGCTATCGGCGGGTCTTCCGCTCGGTCAATTGCTGCTCAAGCCGCCTTGCGCGCAGCGAGTTGGCGCAACACGTAATGCAGGATGCCGCCGTGGCGGAAGTACTCGACTTCCTTCGGCGTCAGCAGCAGCACCTTGACCTCGATCGTCTTGTGGCTGCCGTCGGCCTTCTTGGCGACCAGAGTGGCGGTCTTGGCCGCGCCGTCGTCGAGACCGACCACGTCGATCACTTCCGAACCGTCCAGACCGTGGCTCTGCGCGTTCTCGCCGTCCTTGAACTGCAGCGGCAGCACGCCCATGCCGACCAGGTTGGAGCGGTGGATGCGCTCGAAGCTCTCGGCGATCACCGCCTTGACCCCGAGCAGGTTGGTGCCCTTGGCGGCCCAGTCGCGCGAGGAGCCGGTGCCGTATTCCTTGCCGGCGAACACCACCAGCGGCACGCCGTCGGCCTTGTACTTCATCGCCGCGTCGTAGATCGCCAGCTTCTCGCCCTGTGAAGGCCGGCCGTCACCGCCGTCCTTGGAGAAATACAGCGTGTTGCCGCCTTCCTCGCCGCCGAACATCAGGTTCTTGATGCGGATGTTGGCGAAGGTGCCGCGCACCATCACGTCGTCGTTGCCGCGACGCGAGCCGTAGCTGTTGAAGTCGGCCGGTTGCACGCCGCGCGCGATCAGGAAGCGGCCGGCGGGCGAGTCTTTCTTGATGTTGCCGGCGGGCGAGATGTGGTCGGTGGTGATCGAGTCGCCGAACAGGCCCATCACGCGCGCGCCGCGGACGTCGTCGATGTTGCCGACCTGCATGGTCATGCCGTCGAAGTAGGGCGGGTTCTTGATGTAGGTCGAGTCCTCGTCCCACTGGAAGGACTCGCCGTCGGGCGAGGCGATCTGGTTCCAACGCGTGTCGCCCTTGAACACGTCGGCGTAGTTTTGCGCGAACAGTTCCGGGCCGACGGTGGCGGCGATCATGTCGCCGATTTCCTTGTTGCTCGGCCAGATGTCGCGCAGGTAGACGTCCTGGCCGTCGGCGCCCTTGCCGATCGGCTCTTTGGTCAGGTCGATGTTGACCGTGCCGGCGATCGCATAGGCCACCACCAGCGGCGGCGAGGCCAGGTAGTTGGCTTTCACTTCCGGATGCACGCGGCCTTCGAAGTTGCGGTTGCCCGACAGCACCGAGGCGACCACGAGTTCGTTCTCGGCGATGCCCTTGGAGACTTCGTCCGGCAGCGGGCCGGAGTTGCCGATGCAGGTGGTGCAGCCGTAGCCGACCACGTAGAAACCGAGCTTTTCCAGGTCGGCGAGCACGCCGGCCTTGCGCAGGTAGTCGGTGACCACCAGCGAGCCCGGGCCGAGCGAGGTCTTGACCCAGGGCTTGGACTTCAGGCCCAGGCGAGCGGCGTTGCGCGCGAGCAGGCCGGCGCCGAGCATCACCGCCGGGTTGGAGGTGTTGGTGCAGGAGGTGATCGCGGCGATCACCACCGAGCCGTCGGACAGGTCGGCGTCCTGGTCGTGGATGCGGATCTTCGACACCGGCTTGGCGGCGAGGTGATCGGCCTGGGCCTGGGCGCCGCCTTCGCTCTTGAGCTCGTCGACCGCGCAGCCGAGCTTGGCGTTGCCGCCGTTGTTCGACTTGCGGTTGGCGATCAGCGGGCCGAGGTTGTCGTTGAAATTGGTGTGCACGTGTTCGAGCAGGACGCGGTCCTGAGGACGCTTCGGGCCGGCCATCGACGGACGCACCTCGCCGAGGTCGAGTTCGAGCGTGGCCGAATAGGTCGCATGCGGCTGGCCGGGTTCGTGCCACAGGCCCTGGGCCTTGGCATAGGCTTCGACCAGCGCGATCTGCTCTTCCGAGCGGCCGGACAGGCGCAGGTAGGTCACCGCTTCGGCGTCGATCGGGAAGATGCCGCAGGTCGCGCCGTACTCGGGCGCCATGTTGGCGATGGTCGCGCGGTCGGCCAGCGGCAGGTGTTGCAGGCCGTCGCCGAAGAACTCGACGAACTTGCCGACCACGCCGTGCTTGCGCAGCATCTGGGTCACGGTCAGGACCAGGTCGGTCGCGGTCGCGCCTTCCGGCAACTGGCCGGTCAGCTTGAAGCCGACCACCTGCGGAATCAGCATCGAGGAGGGCTGGCCGAGCATCGCCGCCTCGGCTTCGATGCCGCCGACGCCCCAGCCGAGCACGCCGATGCCGTTGATCATGGTGGTGTGGCTGTCGGTGCCGAACACGGTGTCTGGGAAGGCCTGCAGGTCGCCGTCGACCTCGCGGCCCATGACCACGCGGGCCAGGTTCTCCAGGTTGACCTGGTGGACGATGCCGGTGTTCGGCGGCACCACCTTGAAGTTCTCGAACGACTTCTGGCCCCAGCGCAGGAAGCTGTAGCGTTCCATGTTGCGCTGGAACTCGATCTTGCCGTTCAGGTCCAGCGCCTCGGGGCTGCCGAACACGTCGACCTGGACCGAGTGGTCGATGACCAGCTCGGAGGGGATCAGCGGGTTGATCTGGCGGGCGTTGCCGCCGAGCCGGCCGACCGCGTCGCGCATAGCCGCGAGGTCGACCACGCAGGGCACGCCGGTGAAGTCCTGCAGGACCACGCGCGCCGGCATGAAGGCGATCTCGGTGTCGGGCTCGCGGGTGGCGTCCCACTGCGCGACGGCCTCGATGTGGTCCTTGCCGACCGTGGCGCCGCCGTCTTCGTGGCGCAGCAGGTTTTCGAGCAGGATCTTCATCGAGTAGGGCAGGCGGCTGATGTCGTAGCGCTCGCCCAAGGCCGGCAGGCTGAAATAGGTGTAGTCGCGGCCGTTGACGGAAAGCTTGCGGCGGGTCGAATAGGAGTCGGGCATGTCGGTGGAGCTCCTTTGGTACGGCTGGCGTGCCGCTGGGGCGGCACGGAGGCTGGCGCGCCTGGGGGTATGGGCGCGGTGGCTGGCGATGGCGCCGATTATCGCTTTATCGGGTTCAGGAAGCGTGCAGACCATGGTCGCAAGCGCGCTACAGCGTTCCACCCCAAGCGTATGGACGGATCGCGCAAAGCCTTGCGCGGCGAGGGGCCGGCACACCCTCCGCGTTGCCGCGAAAGCCCTTTGAAGGCAAAATACGCGGTCGAGGCCGTGCCCTTCGTGGGCGCCCGCGGCCTTGCCTCCCAGCAACTCGCCACCAGCAACTCGCCACGTAAGTCCGAACGCGCCGGTCGCGGCGGCGGACCCACGCAGCCAGTGCCACGTCTTTACCGCTTCACTCCGACGGGAATCTCCATGCTCTCCAGCTATCGCCAACACGTTGCCGAGCGCGCCGCGCTGGGCATTCCGCCGCTGCCCCTGACCGCCCAGCAGACCGCCGAGGTCATCGAGCTGCTGAAAGCGCCGCCGGCGGGCGAGGGAGAGTTCCTGCTCGACCTGATCACCCAGCGCGTGCCGGCGGGCGTCGACGACGCCGCCAAGGTCAAGGCCTCGTACCTTGCCGCGGTCGCCTTCGGCACCGAGAAGAACGCGCTGATCAGCCGCGAACGCGCGACCGAACTGCTCGGCACCATGCTCGGCGGCTACAACATCCATCCGCTGGTCGAACTGCTCGACGACGCACAGGTCGGCACCATCGCCGCCGAAGCGTTGAAGAAGACCCTGCTGATGTTCGACGCTTTCCACGACGTCCAGGACAAGGCCGAGGCCGGCAATGCCAACGCCAAGTCGGTGCTGCAGAGCTGGGCCGACGCGGAATGGTTCACCAGCCGTCCGGAAGTGCCGGAAAGCCTGACCATCACCGTGTTCAAGGTGACCGGCGAGACCAATACCGACGACCTGTCGCCGGCGCCCGACGCGACCACGCGCCCGGACATCCCGATGCACGCCCTGGCGATGCTCAAGAACGCCCGCGACGGCATCGTGCCGGAAGAAGACGGCAAGCGCGGCCCGATCGCCTTCATCGAATCGCTGAAGGACAAGGGCCACCTGGTCGCCTACGTCGGCGACGTGGTCGGTACCGGTTCGAGCCGCAAGTCGGCCACCAACTCGGTGCTGTGGTTCACCGGCGAAGACATCCCCTTCATCCCGAACAAGCGCTTCGGCGGCGTGTGCCTGGGTTCGAAGATCGCGCCGATCTTCTACAACACCATGGAAGACGCCGGCGCGTTGCCGATCGAACTCGACGTGTCGCAGATGAACATGGGCGACGTGGTCGAGCTGCGTCCCTACGACGGCAAGGCCATCAAGGACGGCCAGGTCATCGCCGAGTTCGCGCTCAAGTCCGACGTGCTGCTCGATGAAGTGCGCGCCGGCGGCCGCATCCCGCTGATCGTCGGCCGCGGCCTCACCGCCAAGGCGCGCGAAGCGCTGGGCCTGCCTGCCTCGACCCTGTTCCGCCTGCCGCAGAACCCGGCCGACACCGGCAAGGGCTATTCGCTGGCGCAGAAGATGGTCGGCCGCGCCTGCGGCTTGCCGGAGGGCGAAGGCGTGCGTCCGGGCACCTATTGCGAGCCGAAGATGACCTCGGTGGGTTCGCAGGACACCACCGGCCCGATGACCCGCGACGAGCTCAAGGACCTGGCCTGCCTCGGCTTCTCGGCCGACCTGGTGATGCAGTCGTTCTGCCACACCGCGGCCTATCCGAAGCCGGTCGACGTCAAGACCCACCACACCCTGCCGGAGTTCATCTCCAACCGCGGCGGCATCTCGCTGCGCCCGGGCGACGGCGTGATCCACAGCTGGCTCAACCGCATGCTGATGCCCGACACCGTCGGCACCGGCGGCGACTCGCACACCCGCTTCCCGGTCGGCATCTCGTTCCCGGCCGGCTCCGGCCTGGTCGCGTTCGCCGCGGCCACCGGCGTCATGCCGCTGGACATGCCGGAATCGGTGCTGGTGCGCTTCAAGGGCGAAATGCAGCCCGGCGTGACCCTGCGTGACCTGGTCAACGCGATTCCGTTGGCTGCGATCAAGTCCGGCCTGCTGACCGTCGCCAAGCAGGGCAAGAAGAACATCTTCTCCGGCCGCATCCTCGAGATCGAAGGCCTGCCGCAGTTGAAGGTCGAGCAGGCGTTCGAGCTGTCCGACGCCTCGGCCGAACGTTCGGCCGCCGGCTGCACGGTCAAGCTCGACAAGGAACCGATCATCGAATACCTCACCAGCAACATCACGCTGCTGAAGTGGATGATCGCCGAGGGCTACGCCGATCCGCGTTCGCTCGCCCGCCGCATCAAGGCGATGGAAGGCTGGCTGGCCAACCCGCAACTGCTGGAAGGCGACGCCGATGCCGACTACGCCGCGGTGATCGAGATCGATCTGAACCAGATTGTCGAGCCGATCGTGGCGTGCCCGAACGACCCCGACGACGTCAAGACGCTGTCGGACGTGGCCGGCGCGGTCATCGACGAAGTCTTCATCGGTTCGTGCATGACGAATATTGGTCATTTCCGGGCTGCGGCCAAGCTGCTCGAAGGCAAGCGCGACATCCCGACCCGCCTGTGGGTCGCGCCGCCGACCAAGATGGACGCGTCCGAGCTGACCAAGGAAGGCCATTACGGCACCTTCGGCACCGCCGGCGCGCGCATGGAAATGCCGGGCTGCTCGCTGTGCATGGGCAACCAGGCGCAGGCGCGCGAAGGCGCGACCGTGTTCTCGACCAGCACCCGCAACTTCCCGAACCGTCTCGGCCGCAACACCAACGTCTACCTGGGCTCGGCGGAACTGGCGGCGATCTGCTCGCGCCTGGGTCGCATCCCGACCCGCGAGGAGTACATGGCGGACGTCGGCGTGCTCAAGGCCGACGGCGACAAGATCTACCGCTACATGAACTTCGATCAGATCGAAGACTACAAGACGGTCGCCGACACGGTGGCCGCGGCCTGATCGGCCGGCGGTAAACCGAGAAACGAAAAACCCCGGCTCAGGCCGGGGTTTTTTGTTGGGCGCGGCCGGCACGGTTCAAACCGCATGCGACGCATCTGCCCCTGCAGGAGCGGCGTAAGCCGCGACAAGCGAAGCGACGCAACCACCCGCACGACGCGGCAACCGGACCGAGCTCGCGGCTCGCGCCGCGGCTACAGGAGGTTTCGCCGCAGGGAAGCCGCGCTGCAAGGGGTAGGAGCGGCGCAAGCCGCGACTGGCGCAGCGACGCCAGCCACCCGTACGACACGGCAAGCGGACCGAGCTCGCGGCTCGCGCCGCGGCTACAGGAGGTTTTGCCGCAGGGAAGCCGCGCTGCAAGGGGTAGGAGCGGCGCAAGCCGCGAGAGGCGAAGCGATGTCACCCGCCCGCACGCCACGGCAACCGGACCGAGGTAGCGATTCGCGCCAAGCCTACAGGGAGGCCCCGCAACGACGCGCGGCCCGGCTCCTCAGCCCAAACGCGCCTCGATCGCGTCGACCATGGCGCGGCGGCGCAGCAGGAAATCCCAATAGCTGCCGCCGAGCTGGCGCCACAGCACCGCCGAACGCACCGCGGCCAGCAGGGCGGCGCGGACTTCGGCGACCACGCCGGGCTGGCCGAGGTAATGCGGGTTGCCCTGGACCAGCACCCGCGGGCGCAGGTGGCTCAGGGTCTCGGCGTACAGGCTGCCTAGGGCGGCGATGACGTCGGGATGGCTGCTGCCGAGGCGGCCGGCGGCGGTGGCCTGGCCGTGGATGCCGCGCAGGACCTTCTCGGTCATGGCGGCGTCGCGGACGAAGCGGCGCTCCAGTTGCAGCACGGCCAGGGCCAGCCGCGGCAGGTGCTCGTCGTTGGCGCGGTTGACGAAATAGTCCTGCAGCAGCACCAGACCCGGGCGCAGGTTCGCCAGGCCGCCGTAGACGGCCGCCGGGGTCGAGGCATCGATGCGGAACACCGAGTCCAGGGCGGTGTCGAGCACGGAGGCGTTGGCCTGGCCGGTGTCGGCGATGCGCCGCACCTGGCCCAAGGCCTGGGCCAGGCCGGCGAGTGCGAGTACGCGTTCGGAGAGGTCGGCCATTACGTAGTGGGTTCCTTGGGGGGCAGGGGGGCGGCGCAATCGGGTGCATCGGTGGCGGCGATCACCGCGCCACCCAGGCAAACCTCGCCGTCGTACAGCACCAGCGACTGGCCGGGCGTGACCGCGCGCTGGGATTGGGCGAAACGGACTTCCAAGCTGCCGTCATCGCGCACCGAGACTTCGCAGTCCTGGTCGGGTTGGCGGTAACGGGTCTGGGCGCTGCAGACGAAGCGGGCGGCCGGCGGCTGGCCGGCGATCCAATGGGCGGTTTCAGACCACAGGGTCTGCGAATGCAGCCAGGGGCTGTCGCTGCCCTGGTCGACGTACAGCACGTTGGTCGCGACGTCCTTGCCGACCACGTACCAGGGCGCCGGCTCGAAGCCGCGCACGCCGCCGATGTTGAGGCCTTCGCGCTGGCCGAGGGTGAAATAGAACACGCCCGGATGGCGGCCGACGACCTGGCCGGCCGGGGTGCGGATCTCGCCTTCGCGCGCCGGCAGGTAGCGCGACAGGAACTCGCGGAAATCGCGTTCGCCGATGAAGCAAATGCCGGTCGAGTCCTTCTTGGCCGCGGTCGGCAGTTGCGCCGCGCGCGCCATCTCGCGCACGTCGCGCTTGAGCAGGTCGCCGAGCGGGAAACGCGTGGCCGACAGCTGCGCCTGGCCGAGCTGGTGCAGGAAATAGCTCTGGTCCTTGCTGCGGTCGACCGCCCGCAGCAGGCGGAAGCCGGCCCCGGCCTTGTCGACGCGGGCGTAATGGCCGGTCGCTATGAACTCCGCGCCGAGCTCGCGCGCAGCGTCGAGGAAATGCTTGAACTTGATCTCGCGGTTGCACAGCACGTCCGGGTTCGGGGTGCGGCCGGCGGCGTATTCGGCGAGGAAGTGCTCGAACACCCCGGCCCAGTACTCGCCGGAGAAATCGCGGAAATGGATCGGCAGGCCGAGCCGGCCGGACACCGCGACCGCGTCGCGGCGGTCGTCCTCGGCGCGGCAGTCGCCGCTGCCGTCGTCGGCCCAGTTCTGCATGAAGAGGCCGGCGATCGGCTCGCCGGCGTCGCGCAGGCGCAGGGCGGCGACCGAGGAATCGACCCCGCCCGACATGCCCACGATGGTGCGTACCGATACGGCCATGAGGATCAGACCGGGTCGGGTGAGACCATTTGCTGCAGCAGATCCAGCGAATGGCGGCGTCCACCGAGGTAGTCGGCGACCACCCGCCAGACCAGCGGGCTGCGATGCTCGGGCGCGCGCGCCTGCAACTCGGCCGGGCTCATCCACAGGGCCTGGACGATGCCTTCGTCGAGGCTCCGGCCGGGGTCGTGGCGGACCGGTTCGGCGGCGAAGGCGAAGCGCAGGTAGTGGCGGCCGCCGGCGCCGTCCTCCTGCTGCGGCGCCTTCCACTGGTAGGCGCCGACGAAGGCAGTCAGGCGCACGTCCCAGCCGGTCTCCTCGCGGGTCTCGCGCAGGGCGGCGTCGATCAGGCTCTCGTCCGGCTCCAGGTGCCCGGCCGGCTGGTTGATCACCAGGCGCCCGCCGACCGATTCCTCGACCATCAGCAGGCGGCCGCCGTCGACCACGATGGTGGCGACGGTCACATCGGGTTGCCAGAAACGGCCTTCGCGGTAGCTCACGTCAGAATTCGTCCTGGCCGGGGGTAAGTTGCGATTCCATCTCGTCGGCCGCGCGGACGACATAGTCGATCGCATCGTCGAGGTCTTCCTGGCTCGCGTCGGCGTCCAGTTTGACCACGAACACGGCCACCGAGTCCTGTTTGACCCAGCCGCCCATCTTGCTGAGCTGGCTGTCCTCGAGCAGGCGGTTGGCGACCTCGGCCGGGAAGTCCTTGTCCGAGGTGCGGTAGCCCGGCGACCAGACCTCGCGGACCTGCAGCTTGCCGTAGCGCTCGGTGTGCGAGATCACGTAGGCCATCTGGCTGCGGTCCTCGTCGAGGCCGAAGGTCAGGGTGTAGTCGCCGTCCTTGTCGACTTCGTACTTGTAGCCCAGGGCGTCGAGCTGCTTGCCGATGCGCGGGTCGGCGGACTTGGCGGCGGCTTCGGCCTTGGCTGCGGCCGGCTCGGCCTTGGCCGGGGCGCTCTTGAGCGAGGCGGCGTCCGCCTTCGTCGTCGGCGCGGCCGTCGCCAGGACGGGCAGCAGCGAGAACAGCAGGGCAGGCAGGTAACGGGGCAGACGCATGAGGGTCCTTGAATTTCGCGGCGCCGGCGCAACCTTGACCGGCGGCTCCGACCAAGATGGCGGCGCTGCGGCATTTTGCAATGCGGCCGGGCATGCGTCCATGTCGCACGGCGGCCGCATCCACGGCGGGACAGGGCAGGGGTTTATAATCGCGCAATGGCAAAACAGACCGAACAAGAACACAGTCATGGCGTATTGGTGGAAACCGGCAAGCCCGAAGTCGCGCGGCCGCCGCTGTATTCCGTACTCCTGCTAAACGACGACTACACCCCGATGGACTTCGTGGTCGAGGTCCTGATGCGCTTTTTCCCGATGAACGTCGAAAAAGCCACCCAGATCATGCTCCATGTCCATACCCGCGGCCGCGGCGTATGCGGCGTCTTCACACGCGAGGTCGCCGAGTCCAAGGTTGCACAGGTGAACGAATTTTCAAGACTTCACCAACACCCCTTGCTGTGTACGATGGAAAAGGCCTAAAAGGTAGTTGTCGCACCCGTTGGGGCGGGGCATGGAAAAGCCGGCGAGCGCCCCCACGTAGCGTGCATACGTTCTGGAGGCTCCGCCCCATGTTCAGCAAGGATCTCGAATACAGCATCGGCCAGTGCTACAAGCGCGCCCGCGAGGCGCGCCACGAGTACATGACGGTCGAACACCTGCTGCTCGCACTACTCGACAACCCGTCCGCCGAGGCCGTCCTCAAGGCGACCAACGCCGACTTCGCGCGTCTGCGCAGCGACCTCGAACAGGCCATCGCGACCTCGGTCCAGGTGCTGCCCGACGACGTCGACCGCGATACCCAGCCCACTTTGGGTTTCCAGCGTGTGCTACAGCGCGCTGTCTATCACGTGCAGTCCTCCGGCAAGAAGGAGGTCACCGGCGCCAACGTGCTGGTCGCCATCTTCGGCGAGAAGGATTCGCACGCGGTCTACTTCCTCAATCAGCAGGACGTGGCCCGCCTCGACGTGGTCAATTACCTGTCGCACGGCATCGTCAAGCACAACGCCGAAGACAGCCACGGCCACCACGAGGAAAGCGAATCCAAGCCGGCCGAAGGCCCGGAGAGCGAAGGCAAGTCCGACGCCCTGGCCGAGTTCGCCAGCAACCTCAACCAGTTGGCCCGCGAGGGCAAGATCGACCCGCTGGTCGGTCGCGGCGACGAGGTCGAGCGCACCATCCAGGTGCTGTGCCGCCGGCGCAAGAACAACCCGCTCTACGTCGGCGAGGCCGGCGTCGGCAAGACCGCGATCGCCGAAGGCCTGGCCAAGCGCATCGTCGACGGCGACGTGCCCGAAGTGCTGCGCAACGCCACCATCTTCGCCCTCGACCTCGGCGCCCTGGTCGCCGGCACCAAGTACCGCGGCGACTTCGAGAAGCGCCTCAAGGCGGTACTGGCCCAGCTCAAGAAGCAGCCCGAGGCGATCCTGTTCGTCGACGAGATCCACACCATCATCGGCGCCGGCTCGGCCAGCGGCGGCACCATGGACGCCAGCAACCTGATCAAGCCGGCCTTGTCCTCGGGCGAGCTGCGCTGCATCGGTTCGACCACGTTCCAGGAATACCGCGGCATCTTCGAGAAGGACCGCGCGCTGGCGCGGCGCTTCCAGAAGATCGACATCGTCGAGCCGACCGTCGGCGAGACCTACGAGATCCTGCAGGGCCTCAAGCCCAAGTACGAATCTCATCACGGCGTGACCTATGCCGACGAAGCCTTGCAGGCCGCGGTCGACCTGTCGGTCAAGCACATCGGCGACCGCCTGCTGCCGGACAAGGCCATCGACGTCATCGACGAAGCCGGTGCGCGCCAGCGTCTGTTGCCGGAGAACGTGCGCAAGCAGCTGATCGACATCGAAGAGATCGAGATGATCGTGGCCAAGATGGCGCGCATCCCGACCAAGCAGGTCTCGGCCAGCGACAAGGACGTGCTGCGCAACCTCGAACGCAACCTCAAGATGGTCATCTTCGGCCAGGACGCGGCGATCGAGACCCTGGCGTCGGCGATCAAGCTGGCGCGCTCGGGGCTTGGCAACCCGGACAAGCCGATCGGCAACTTCCTGTTCGCCGGCCCGACCGGCGTCGGCAAGACCGAGGTCACCAAGCAGCTCGCCCTGCAGCTCGGCATCGAGCTGGTCCGCTTCGACATGTCCGAGTACATGGAGCCGCATTCGGTCAGCCGCCTGATCGGCGCGCCTCCGGGCTACGTCGGTTTCGACCAGGGCGGCCTGCTGACCGAGAAAATCGTCAAAACCCCGCACTGCGTGCTGTTGCTCGATGAGGTCGAGAAGGCGCATCCGGACATCTTCAACATCCTGTTGCAGGTCATGGACCGCGGCACGCTCACCGACACCAACGGTCGCGAGGCCAACTTCAAGAACGTGGTGCTGGTGATGACGACCAACGCCGGCGCGGCCCAGGCCTCGCGGCGCTCGATCGGCTTCACCAAGCAGGACCATTCGACCGATGCGATGGAAGTGATCCGCAAGGGCTTCAGCCCGGAATTCCGCAACCGCCTCGATGCGGTGGTGCAGTTCCAGGCGCTGGGCTTCGATCACATCCTGCGCGTGGTCGACAAGTTCCTGATCGAACTGGAAGCGCAGTTGCACGAGAAGAACGTGACCTTGACCGCGACGCCGACCGCACGCGATTGGCTGGCCCAGCACGGTTTCGACCCGCAGATGGGCGCACGTCCGATGGCGCGCGTGATCCAGGACAAGATCAAGCGTCCGCTCGCCGACGAGCTGTTGTTCGGCAAATTGGTCGGCGGCGGCCGGGTCACCATCGACGTGCGCGACGACGAGCTGATCGTCGACGCCCATGCCGAGCCGGAGCGTTTGCTGCCGGTCACGGTCTGACCGCGCAAGCGGTGAGGGCATAAAAAAGGCGGCCTTCGGGCCGCCTTTTCGTTTCTGCCTGTTGGCGAACGCCTGTCAGCGCACGCGGCGATAGCTCTGGTAGGCGGTCTCGTCGATCTTCTCGACCGACTCGATGTCGCAGAAATCGCGCTGGGTCTTGACCCGGGTGCCGCTAGGGCAGACACGGCCCTTGGTCTTTTCGGCGGTCACCACGAGCTTCGGCGTGAAGCTCAGGTCGTAGCAACCCTTGCGTACGTTCAAGCGGTAGTAATTGTCGGCATCCTTGACCAGGACGGCCTTCTCTCCGACACGCGACAACTGGGCCTCGGCGCCGAGATCGACGCAGGCGTCGATCGGATCCGCGAACGCGACGGTCGCGGAAAGGCAGAGCAGGATGGCCAGAGCGGTCCTTGATAGCGGCAACATGGGGGCGTCCTAATTGAGCGAGCTCGGATTGAGCTGAGGCAAAGTTAGTCGCGTGGCGCCGCGCGCGAATCTGGAAGAAGTCGCTGTGACCTTCGTCACGGCATGACGTTTGGCATAAACGTTTTCGCCGCTTCGTGCATCCACGTGTGTTTGTGCTTCCTTTTCGATGGGCCGACGCAGCCGGCAAGCGCTGCGTTGTTTCGCCATGCCCGTGTCGCGATCTGTGAGGCCGCATCGCACAATTGCCGCAGTGCAGCTCGATCGCACAACGGACCCGATGCTAGCGTCGCCAGGCAACATCGGCAGGTTGCACTACACGCGCCTCGTCGCATCGTCGTCCGCCATCGAAGTTCGCTAGCGGGTTTCGCTGGTGATTCGCAGCAAGCGCCCATGGACGGCGAGCGCCGACGAATCTTCGTCGACTCAAGGAAGGAGTACCCGCATGAAGCTTCGCAAGTTCTCTCTCGCGGCCGTCGCCGCTTTCGCCTTCGGTTTTTCGGCTTGGGCCGTGGCGGGCATCTGGCCGGGTCCGTGCCAGGTGTGCCGCAACGCTTACCAGGCTTGCCAACTCGATCCCGATGCCGAGTGCGAAGCCGAATTCAGCCGTTGCCTGATCCAGGCCGGCTGCCCGCTGGAGTAGTCGCTCCGCTGCCCGTTTTATTTCACGCCGGTCGCAGCGGCAGCGATAGCCATGCCCGCGAGGCTGCGAGCCGGCGCCAAGACCACCGTCGTCCCACCCCGCCAAGGAAAGGAGCTCACTCATGCAACTGCGTCGTTTTTCGCTGGCCGCGATGGCCGCCTTCGCGTTCGCCAGCGCCGCATCGCTGACCGCGACCGCGGCCGATCCCTGCGATGGCTGCTGGCGCACCTACAACAAGTGCATCGAGGTCGGCAGCGACCCGGGCTACTGCGAGTACAGGGTCACACAATGCCTGGCGCGCTACGGCTGCCCGGCACCGCCGTTCTAGGTTCCAAGGGTAGGCTTGCCGGTCTGGGCCAGGGCGCTCGCCATGGAGGCGGGCGGCGGCGTAGCCGGCCGCCATGGCCGCGTAAGCAAGCAGGGCCTCAGCGAGGCCTCGCCGGCAAATCCGAGGCATGAAAAAGGCGGCCAATGCCGCCTTTTTTCAATAACTTACCGCGATTATTTCATGCGGTAGGTGATGCGACCCTTGGTGAGATCGTAGGGCGTCATTTCGACCTTGACCTTGTCGCCGGTCAGGATGCGAATGTAGTTCTTGCGCATGCGACCCGAGATATGGGCAATGATCTCGTGCCCGTTTTCGAGACGCACGCGGAACATGGTGTTCGGAAGAGTTTCCGCCACCGTGCCCTCGAATTCGATCACGTCATCTTTTGCCATGTGTTTCCTAGGGAGTCGCGAAAAGCGGGCGTCGCGCGCCCGCGAAGCCGCACATTCTGCCACGCCGGCGGCCTGGTAGCAAAAATCCGTTAATCGCGCCGCCGGCTGGGACTGGCGCCGGCAGCAAGACCGCTCGCGCTAGCGTTCCGCCAGGCGCGAGGCCGGCCAGTCGCCGAAGCGCTCGGTCCAGGGCCCGGCCGGTTCGGCGATGGCGGTGAGCGCCGCGACCTCGGCCAGGAAGGCTGCGCGCGGCATCGATCCGGCGCCGAGGCTGAGCAGATGCGGGTTCTCGACCTGGCCGTCGAGCAGCGGCCAGCCCCATTCGTGCAGGCGATGGGCCAGCGCCGCGAGCGCGACCTTGGAGCCGCCGGAGCGGGCGCTGAACATGCTTTCGCCGAAGAACATGCGCCCGATCGCGACCCCGTAGATGCCGCCGGCCAGGCGTTCGCCGTCGTAGACCTCGACCGAATGGGCGTGGCCGAGCTCGTGCAGGCGCTGGTAGGCGGCGAGCATGTCCTCGGTGATCCAAGTGCCGTCCTGGTGCGGGCGCGGCGCCCGCGCGCAGGCGGCGATGACCTCGGCGAAGGCGGTGTCGGCGCGCACCGTCCAGTTGCAATGGCGCAGCCCGCGACGGAATTTCGACGGCAACCGCACGCCGTCGGTGCGGAACACGGTGCGCGGGTCCGGGCACCACCACAGCAGCGGATAGCCTTCCGACGGCCACGGGAACACGCCGTGGCGGTAGGCGTTGAGCAGCCGGCCCGGGCTCAGGTCGCCGCCCATCGCGAGCAGGCCGTCGGGTTGGCGCAGGGCGTGTTCGGGCGACGGGAACGGCGCGTCGGGGTCGGGCGAGAGCAGGATCGGCAGCTGGCTCATGGGCCCGGCTCCGTGGCAGTGGCCAAAGTCTGCGCTTCGACCGCCTTGAACGGTGTGTGCAGCGACAAGGTACGCGCGTACTGCCGCACCGAGGCCGCTTCGTCGCGGCACCAGGGCCGCAGGGCGTCGCGGAAGCCGGGGTCGGCGATCCAGTGGCGGCTGCGCACGACGCTCGGCAGGAAGCCGCGCGCGAGCTTGTGCTCGCCCTGGGCGCCGGGCTCGAAGCGGGTCAGGCCCTCGCGCAGGCAGTAGTCGATGCCCTGGTAGTAACAAGTCTCGAAATGCAGCCCGGGCAGGCTGACCTCGGTGCCCCAGTAGCGGCCGTACAAGGTGTCGCCGCCGCGCAGGCACAGCGCTCCGGCGATCGGCTCGCCCTCGCGTTCGGCCAGGAAGATCACCAGCGACTGCGGCATGGTCCGTGCCAGGTGGCGCAGGAAGCCCAGGGTCAGCGCCGGGTGGTTGCCGTACTCGGCGAAGGTGGTCAGGTAGAAGCGGTGCATCGTCGCCAGGTCGGCGTCGCTGGCGTCGCGGCCTTCGACGATGCGGAAGCTGACCCCGGCACGCGCGACCTTGGCGCGTTCCTGGCGGATGTTCTTGCGGTGCTTGTGGTCGAACGCGGCCAGGAACTGGTCGAAGTCCTGCCAGCGCCGGCCCTGCGCATCGGCCTCGTTGCGCCAGTGGTATTGCACGTCGATGCGTTGCAGCCAGTCGCCGCCGCAGGCTTCGTGCTCGAACGCGGCGTCTTCGCCGGCCTCGTGGAAGTTCACGTGCGCCGACGACAGGCCCTGGCGCTCGCACAACTGCGCCATCGCCGACAGCAACAACGGCCGCTGTGCGTCCTCGCTCGCGAGCAGGCGCGGCCCGGTCACCGGCGAGTAGGGCACCGCGGCCAGCCATTTCGGGAAGTAGTCGCGGCCGTGCTGGGCGTAGGCGTGCGCCCAGGCGTGATCGAACACGAACTCGCCGTGCGAGTTCTGCTTGAGGTAGGCCGGCATCGCTGCGATCAGTTCCTTGCCGTCCCACACGCTCAGGTGATGCGGGGCCCAGCCCCATTCTTCGCGTAGGCAGCCCTGCTGTTCGAGGCCGAGCAGGAAGGCGTGGGCGACGAAGGGATTGCGGCCGTCGTGCAGCGCATCCCATTGCGCGGGCGCGACCTCGGACAGCGAGGCGAGCAGCCGGATCGACAGGGCGTCGGTGCTTGCGGTCACGGGCGGCGCGAGTCGCTATCGAGGGGCACGCGCTCCGAGCGCAGCCGCGGGCGTGGGGGGCTTGCATGGGCGTCGCGGGGCGACGCCCGCAGGCGGGCGCCACACGCGCTCCGAGCGCAGCCGCGGGCGTGTGGGGCTTGCATGGGCGTCGCGGGGCGACGCCCGCAGGCGGGCGCCGGGTTCGCGGCCGATTCGCATCGATCCGCGATGCCCCGGCATCAGGCGTCCTTGTCGAGGAACTTCTCGGCGTCGAGGGCGGCCATGCAGCCGAAACCGGCCGAGGTGATGGCCTGGCGATAGACCTGGTCGGCGACGTCGCCGGCGGCGAACACGCCCGGCACCGAGGTCTGGGTGGCGTTGCCGTCGAGACCGGTCTGGATGGTCAGATAGCCGTTCTTCATCTCAAGCTGGCCTTCGAACAAGGTGGTGTTCGGGGTGTGGCCGATGGCGATGAAGAGGCCGTGGATGGTCAGGTCGCGGGTCGAGCCGTCGTGCACCGACTTCACCCGCAGGCCGGTCACGCCGACGTCGTTGCCGAGCACTTCGTCGACGGTGTGGTGCCAGACCGGTTCGATCTTGCCGGCCTGGATCTTGGCCTGCAGCTTGTCCTGCATGATCTTCTCGGCGCGCAGGGTGTCGCGGCGATGCACCAGATAGACCTTGCGCGCGATGTTGGACAGATACAGCGCTTCCTCGACCGCGGTGTTGCCGCCGCCGATCACCGCCACGTCCTGGTCCTTGTAGAAGAAGCCGTCGCAGGTCGCGCAGGCCGATACGCCGCGGCCCTTGAAGGCGTCTTCCGACGGCAGGCCGAGGTACTTCGCGGTCGCGCCGGTGGCGATGATCAGGGCATCGGCGGTGTAGTCGCCGTTGTCGCCCTTGAGGCGGAACGGGCGCTTGGACAGATCGGCGGTGTGGATGTGATCGAACACCACTTCGGTATCGAAGCGTTCAGCGTGCGCCTGCATGCGCGTCATCAAATCCGGGCCCATCAGGCCGTGCGCGTCGCCGGGCCAGTTGTCGACTTCGGTCGTGGTCATGAGCTGACCGCCCATTTGCAGGCCCGTGATCACCAGCGGCTTCAGGTTCGCGCGAGCAGCGTAGACGGCGGCAGTCCAGCCGGCCGGGCCGGAACCGAGAATGACGACACGGGAGTGCTTGGAAGGGGTCATGTATATAATCGCGGCAGTTGGGAGCGCGCTCTGCGCAGAATGAAACTCCACATTCCAGCCATACGCCGGCGTGTTGAAGTTTCAGGAGCAGGGCATAGCTTGGAGGCGGCGTCCCGGCAAAACAAGGCGTGTCGCAGGGACGCAATGTTGCGTGCCTCAAATCGCATCTTGCCGGCCAACGCGGCGCCCTATCTAATCGCGCACCGGTCAGTCGCGCACAAGAGCCGCCTCATTCGGCTCCGCGGCACCGTAACGCGCTTCACCGAATACCGCGACAGCCCCACGTTCCACCGCAACCGTTCCGACACCACACGACAAACTTTAGACAATCAGGCTTGGGGCGCCGCGCATGCGGCGTTTTTTCTGGGCCGCACTGGAGACAGCAATGCGTATCGGCGTACCGAAGGAAACCAAGACCCTCGAAGGGCGCGTCGCGCTCGTTCCCGCCGCGGCGGGCGATCTGGTCAAGCGCGGCCACGAGGTCTGGCTGGAACAGGACGCGGGCATCAAGAGCGGGTTCAAGGACGCCGACTACACCCGTCTGGGCGTGAAGATCGCCCCGGACGCGGCGGCGCTGTACGAAAAGGGCGAACTGATCGTCAAGGTCAAGGAGCCGATCGCCGGCGACCTGCAGCACCTGCGCAAGGATCACCTGCTGTTCTGCTATCTGCACCTGGCCGCCGAGCCGGTGTTGACCAAGCAGTTGCTCGACATCGGCCTGACCGGCGTCGCCTTCGAGACCGTCGAGCTGCCCAACGGCGACCTGCCGCTGCTGGCGCCGATGTCGATCATCGCCGGCAAGATCGGCGTCCAGGTCGGTACCCACCTGCTGCACCAGCCCATGAGCGGCAAGGGCAAGTTGCTCGGCGGCCTGCCGTCGACCGAGCGCGGCAAGGTCGTCGTGTTCGGCGCCGGCCAGGCCGGCGGCGCGTCGGCGGCGCTGGCCGCGGCCGGCGGCTCCAACGTGACCGTGTTCGAAATGCGCCAGGACCGCATGGACCAGATGATGCGCCTGGGCAACAACGTCACCGCGTTGTTCCCCTACGTCGACGTGGTCGCCCGCGAAGTGGCCTCGGCCGACCTGGTGATCGGTGCGGTGCTGGTGACCGGCGCGCGCGCGCCGCACGTGCTGACCCGCGACATGCTCAAGGGCATGGAAGACGGCAGCGTGGTGGTCGACATCTCGATCGACCAGGGCGGCTGCTTCGAGACCTCGCGCCCGACCACCTGGAAGGAGCCCACCTACGTCGAAGAGGGCGTGACCCACTTCTGCGTGACCAACATGCCGGGCGCCGTGCCGCAGACCTCCTCGCAGGCGATCTGCGCGGCGATCCTGCCCTGGGTCAACAAGCTGGCCGCCGGCGCCGAGTGGCGCAACAACCCGGCGCTGGTGCGCGGCATCAACGTCGAAGCGGGCCAGCTGATCCACCCGGCCCTGCAGGGCATGAAGCTGTAAGCGACTGACTGACACGGCCTGACCGGCCGGGCGCGAGGAGGCGAGATATCGCCGCCGCTCGCCCGGGACCGGTTTGCGCCGGCGAAGCGGGGCGGTAAGGTGGGGCGGTGGCCGATCTCGGCGCCAGCGTCTCGCCGCCGCCCCGTTTTTCTTGGGGCGGTTTCGTTGGGCGGGGCGCGATTCCCGGCCGGACGACGATGCCGCGGTGGGCGTCGGCAGGAAAGCGCGGGTCGGCCCTGGATGGGCGCCCAGCCGCTTTCTTTCCACTTCGCCCGATTCGGCTGTATATTCAACAACTAACAGTATCAACCTAAGGCAGCACATCACGGTGGCGCAAGCTCCCACAGCCAGTCGCAAGAAGGCCAAGCCGGCCGAGACCGAAAAGCGCCCGCCGTCGCCGCGACGTCAGCGGCTGATGCGCGACATCGTCCTGATCGTGATCGCGCCGCTGCTGCTGTATCTGCTGGCGAGCCTGGTGACGTTTTCGCCGGCCGATCCGGGTTGGTCGCATTCGGGCTCGATCACCGCGCCGCTGCACAACGTCGGCGGCCGCGTCGGCGCCTGGATCGCCGATGTGCTGCTGTACCTGTGCGGCTATGTCGCCTTCCTGCTGCCGATCATGCTCGGCGCCATCGCCTGGATCGCGCTGTTCGGCATGGACACCGACGGCGATGGCGAAGCCGACCTCGGTCCGGCGCTGCGCCTGATCGGCATCGTCGGTTTCCTGGTCTCGGCGACCGGCCTGCTGCAACTGCGTTTCGGCCCGGCCGAATATTTCTCCGCCGGCAGCGGCGGCATCCTCGGCCAGTTGGTCGGGCGTTCGCTGTATTCGGGTTTCGGCCCGGTCGGCGGCAATCTGTTCCTGCTCGCGCTGTTGCTGATTTCGGTGACCCTGGCCACCGGCATCTCCTGGTTCGCGGTCATGGACAAGCTCGGCCAGTGGACGATGGCGATGGGCCCGACCCTGAGCAAGCTGTTCCGCCGCGGCAGCCAGCAGGCGACCGAGTGGCGCCAGGCCCAGGTCATGCGCGAAGAGCGCGAGGAAGTGCGCAAGGTCGACACCGAGCTGCGCTCCAAGCGCGAGAAGGTGCGGATCGAGCCGCCGCCGGCACCGGTGGTGGAGAAGAGCGAACGCGCCAAGCGCGAAACCCAGATCCCGCTGTTCAACACCGGCGACGGCAGCGGCCTGCCGCCGCTGGCCCTGCTCGACGATCCCAAGCCGCAACCCAAGGGCTACAGCGAAGAGACCCTGGAAACCCTGTCGCGCCAGATCGAATTCAAGCTCAAGGATTTCCGCATCGACGCCCAGGTCATGGGCGCTTATCCCGGCCCTGTCATCACCCGCTTCGAGGTGCAGCCGGCGCCCGGCGTGAAGGTCAGCCAGATCAGTTCGCTCGACAAGGACATCGCCCGCGGCCTGTCGGTCAAGTCGGTGCGCGTGGTCGACGTGATCCCCGGCAAGTCGGTGATCGGCCTGGAAACGCCGAACACCAGCCGCGAGATGATCTATCTGTCCGAGCTGCTGCGCTCGAAGGAATACGACAAGTCCGGCAGCCCGCTGACCCTGGCGCTGGGCAAGGACATCGCCGGCCGCCCGACCGTGGCCGACCTGGCGCGCATGCCGCACTTGCTCGTCGCCGGCACCACCGGTTCGGGTAAGTCGGTGGCGGTCAACGCGATGGTGCTGAGCCTGCTCTACAAAGCCTCCGCGAAGGAACTGCGGATGCTGATGATCGACCCGAAGATGCTCGAACTCTCGGTCTACGAGGGCATTCCGCATCTGCTGGCGCCGGTCGTCACCGACATGAAGGAAGCCGCCAACGGCCTGCGCTGGTGCGTGGCCGAGATGGAGCGCCGCTACAAGCTGATGTCGATGGTCGGCGTGCGCAACCTGGCCGGCTTCAACAAGAAGGTCCGCGACGCCGAGGAAGCGGGCCAGCCGATGATGGACCCGCTGTTCAAGCCCAACCCCGAGTTGGACGAAGCGCCGCGCCAGCTCGAGACCTTGCCGTTCATCGTCATCTTCATCGACGAATTCGCCGACATGATGATGATCGTCGGCAAGAAGGTCGAAGAACTCATCGCCCGACTGGCGCAGAAAGCGCGCGCCGCCGGCATCCATCTGATCCTCGCCACCCAGCGTCCGTCGGTCGACGTCATCACCGGCCTGATCAAGGCCAACATCCCGACCCGCATCGCCTTCCAGGTGTCGAGCAAGATCGATTCGCGCACGATCCTGGATCAGTCCGGCGCCGAGACCCTGCTGGGTCACGGCGATATGCTGTACCTGCCGCCCGGCACCGCCATGCCCGAGCGCGTCCACGGCGCCTTCGTCTCCGACGAGGAAGTGCATCGCGTGGTCGAACACCTCAAACAGGTCGGCGGCCGCCCGGACTACATCGAAGGCGTGCTCGACGAAGTGCAGACGATGGGCGACGGCACCGTGGTCGGCGCGACCGGCCTGCCGGAAACCGCCAATGCCGGCGGCGACGAATCCGACCCGCTCTACGACGAGGCCGTGCGCATCGTCACCGAGACCCGCCGCGCCTCGATCTCGGGCGTGCAGCGCCGGCTCAAGATCGGCTACAACCGCGCCGCGCGCCTGATCGAGGCGATGGAAGCGGCCGGCATCGTCACCCCGCCAGAACACAACGGCGACCGCAGCGTGTTGGCGCCGCCGCCGCCGAAGTAAGATCGCGCCTTGTAACATCGCGCCTTACGAGGCACTCCCGCACTCCCGCGGCACGACGTCGTATCGGCCCTGGAAGATCACGGCTACGGAAATAGTGATGGCGCTCAAGACGAGATTGAAGCGGATCGGAAAACGCATCCCGCCGGTGTACTGGCTCGGCGGCTTGGTCAATTACCTCAAGTTCCGCCGCGAACTAGCGCGCGAGCAAGCGCTCTACGACGCGCAACTGCGGCATGGCAAGGCGGCGGTGCCGCCGCCGATGTTGCGTTATCGCGTGCACCGCGCCTTGGACGAGGCCAGCTTCGTGGCCACCGGCCCACTGGTGGCCACTGATTTGCTGAGCTGCCTGGACAGCCGAGGCGTGCGCCTGGATGGACTGACCGTGCTGGATTTCGCCTGCGGGCCGGGGCGGATCGTCGGCGAAATGAAAACGCGTTCGCGCAACTGCGAATTCCACGGTTCGGACATCGATCCGGAAGCCATCGAATGGGCGCAGCGGCACCTCTCGCAGGTCGCCCGTTTCCAGGTCAACGCGCCCGCGCCGCCGACGTCCTATGCAGACGCGTCGTTCGATGTGATCTACAACGTTTCGCTGTTCACCCATCTGGACGAGACCAATCAGAACGTCTGGCTGGAGGAACTGGCGCGCATCCTCAAGCCCGGAGGCGTGCTGCTGACAACGGTGCACGGCAAGTACACACTCAACAGTTGCACACCGGAAGAGCGGGCCGAACTGGACAGGTACGGCATCGCCTTCCGCGTCGATCACAAGGGGCGTTTCAAGCTCGACGGCCTGCCGGACTTCTATCAGACCACCTTCCACACCCGCGATTACATCGCGCGGACCTGGAGTCGGTATTTCGACGTTCTCGATCATGTCGAAGGCGGGCTGCAGCAACATCACGACGTGGTCCTGCTGGGGCGACGGGCGGAAGCGGCGTAATGATCGGCCCACGCAGCTTTACCGAGCGCCTGCCGGCGATGCTGTGGTGGCGGGGCGCGCTGCTGTTGGTGCTGGCGGTCGAGCCGGTGCTGCAGGAGGGTTTGATCGGTTTCATCGACGGCCTCGCCGAAGCGCCGCCTTAGCTGAACCGATTGCGCGCCGGGCCGGCTTTGGCGCGCGCCCGTTCAGTTTTTTGTTGTCAGACTCTGCGCAAGCGTTCTGGAGTATTCCGATGATTCGTACCGTCAAATTCGCCGCGGCCGGCGCGATCGCCGCCGTACTGTTCTCGGCCAGCGCCTTCGCCGGCGCGCGCGACGACCTGGGCGCCTTCACCCGCGGCCTCAAGGGCCTCGACGGCCAGTTCGCCCAGCAGGTCTACGACGCCAACGGCAAGCTCAAGGAAACCTCGCAGGGCCAGGTGGCGCTGTCGGCGCCGCGTCTGTTCCGTTGGGAATACGTCAAGCCGTATCCGCAGTTGATCGTCGCCGACGGCAAGAAGGTCTGGGTCTTTGAGCCCGACCTCAAGCAGGTCACGGTGCGTCCGCAAGGCGCCGAGGAACAGAACAGCCCGCTTGCCGCGCTGATCGACCCGACCCGCCTGGATGCGATGTTCGTGGTCAAGGACAACGGCAGCAACGGCGGCCTCAACTGGCTGTCGCTGCAACCCAAGACCGGGAACGACGCCAGCTTCCGCAGCGCCAAGCTCGGCTTCAACGCCGGCGGCCTGGCGAAGATGGAAATCGTCGACGCGCTGGGCCAGAAGACCGAGATCAGCTTTAGCGGCTGGAAGCGCAATCCGAGCTTCCCGGCGACCACGTTCAAGTACGCGCCGGCCAAGGGCGTGGACGTGATCGGCGAAGGCTGAGCGACACCGCGCGGCGACGCCGCGCTGGGTAACGAGGCACCGCGCAATCACCGAAACGCGAGCTCCGCCGGGGCTCGCGTTTTTCGTTTGTGCGCACGTCTGCGAACACCGATGTCGCAAAGCGCGACATCGATCAAAGCGTTTGCGCCGCAGGGGGCCGTGTTTGTGAGCCGGGTCGCAGCGCATCGTCGCGATGCGTCGCGTTATTCGCCGGGCCGGGCCGTACCGATCTGCGGCCGCGCCGCGTCGCATGCTGCGCGGCGTCACAGCACGAACCAAGGCGCCGGATGCCCCGACGCGGACACGGTGACATGCTCGCCGCGCTTCGCCAGACCGAGGCGAAGCCGGCGCAGGAGCGAAGCTGGCCGCATGCGCGCGTTGCCCCGCCAGCGACCCGACTGGAGCACGACCGCATGAAGCGTCTATCGTTATTGATCGCCTTGTTGCTGCCGACGATGGCGGCCGCCCAGGACCAGACCTTCGAGAAAGACAACGGCATCATCCGCATCCGGCTCAACGAAAAAGTTGCGCCGCACAATACTCGCTCGCCGATGATCACCGGCCTGTGGATCGCCGGCCGCCTGGCCGTACCGCACGACAACGTCGGCGCCGACTTCCAGATGACCACGCGCAGCAGGGAGGGCAACGAGTACAACCCCACCCAGGGCGGCGACTGCACCGGCCGCACCTCGCTGCTGACCGGTTCGATCCCGAACTGGAGCGGCGCCCAGCTCGGCACGCCGGCCAGCCACGGCATCCTGCTCGGCATCGACCCTTTGCTCTACGACGAGCCGAATCTCTCCGGTACCTGTCGGGGCCGTCCGGCGCAGGTCGCGCCTTACGACATGGCCTTCGGCGTCACGCTCGGCGACGGCTTCGCCATGCCGTGCGAAGCCATGATGCTGGACATGTCGATCCGCAAGGATTTCTCGGGCGCGCAGAACCCGGTCAAGGCCCTATCGGAACTGCCGGTCGCGTTCGTCGACGTCAATTTCCTGCGTTACGCCTATTACAGCCTCAACGGTTCCCAGTTCCAGCGCTTCCAGCCGTCGACCACGCCCGGCCTCAGCCACGACATCAAGCAATGGCCCTGGAACGAGAACTACTACCAGAGCGGCCACGCCATCGCCTTGTGCGATCGCCCCGACATGGTCGAGCAGCCGAACCAGGGCACCTGCATGGCGTTCTATTCGCACGAGCCGACCCTCGTCTACGCCAGCCGCCGCCAGGGCGCGCCCTACGAACTCGGGCTGATGTCGATGTTGGGCGACGACGATTTCTCGACCGAGATCGTCGGCACCGAGTGGCATACCGCGCGTCGGCTGGTGGCGGTGGGGCACCTGACGTCGGTGGCGGCGGTGATCGCGCACGCCGAGCAGCATGTCCCGGCCTCGTCGTGGGCACAGTGGTAAGCGCTCGGACGGGTTGATCCGATCTCGATGCGGGTCGTCCCGATGGCCGCAGTCGGCGGCCGTTGATGCGAGCCCTGCGGGGCTCGCGTTTTTTGTCGCGGCGACTAGAGCGAATGCGTCAAGCGTAACCTCGTCGCGCACGGCGCAGCTACAGCGTCTTTTCGTAACGGATCGTGGTCAGGCCGCTGTTCCATTCCTGGTCGGGATAACGCGCCGTTTCGCGATAGCCCAAGGCCAGGTACAAGGCCTGGCTGCCGGTGTTGAAGGTGTCGGTTTCCAGGCTCGCCGTCGCGATGCCGTCTTCGCGCATCGCTGTCTCCAGCGTGGCCATCAGTTGCCTGGCCACGCCGTGCCGGCGTGCCGGGGCGGTCACATGCAGAGCCCCGACGAAACCGCCGTCGCGGTGGGCGAAGCCGGCCAGGCGCCCATCGAGTTCGGCGACCACGAAGCGGCCCAGGTGCGCATCGACGAAGCGTTCGGTACCGCCGCCGTTGCGATAAGCGGCGATCGCCTCGGCGCTCAGTTGCGGGCGCCAGGTATCGACGAAGGTTTCCTCGAGCAGGGCCAGTACGGCGGCGCGGTCGTTCGAGCGTGCCGGGCGGATCCGAAGCAGGGCTTTGGTCATTGATGTGCGGCGACGCTGCCTGGCAGCGTCGGGTGCTTGATGCCGATGGATCGCTCATTGTGCTGTCGCGATGCATCGACAGGAATGGCGAGATCGGTCCTTAGCGCAGTGGTCCGAGCGGCCTCAGCTCGATGCCGGCGCCTGCTCCGGGAACCACTCCGCGCGTGCCAGCCAACCGGCCAGGAAGCGCTGCAGCACCGGATGCGCGGCGGCGAGGTTGCGGTAGTAGTCGATGCGGCCCTGGCGGTAGTGCGGGTACAGCGCCGCCTGATCGGCGGCCTGCAGTGCCGCGGCCGTGTCCGGGCCGAACCGGCCGTCGGCCACCACCGGCGGGCCGAGCAGGGTCTGCACCAACGACACCGCATGGAAGCCGGCGTTGACCTGGAAATCGAACAGGTCCTCGGCCAGGCATTGCAGGCCGATCGCGTCGCATTGGAGCGGGTCCCAGTACAAGGTCTTGTAGAGGATCGCCGCCTGGCCGTTGCTCAGTGCCTTGAGGTTGTCGAGGGTGGGCGCGATGCCGAGCAGTGCCTGCGCATGCGCCTGGAAGGTCGCCAGGGTGATGCCCTTGTTGGTCGCGCCGCCCGGGTCGGCCGGGTCGTCGACGTAGCCGCCCTCGAACTTCAGCAGTTGCGGGAAAAACGCGTTGAAATCCGCCATCGCGATGCTCGCTGTGTAGGTGGATGGAGTTCCGGCGTACCGGGTTCGTGAACAAGAACGTCGCCGGGACGGGGCTGTGAGCGGCCTGCGTACGCAGGCCCGGTCGCGGATCCTACTCACTCGCCGGCGTGCTTGCCGCTACCTTCGCTCCGGGGTTCGGTTCAGACCTGCCAAACGGTTTGCGTTATCCCGCTGGATCAAGGGCTTGCGCCCAGGCGCGGCTCGCCGCCGCCGCGATCTTGCTATCGTGTCGGACCGCCCGACACCGGAACCCGTTCGCCCCGTGGCCCGCCGCAACGCCTCTTCCTCCGCTAACGATCGCGACCTGTTGAGCGTGGATCGCGACGGCCTGCGCCCGCTCGCCGAACGCATGCGTCCGCGCGCGCTCGACGAGATGGTCGGCCAGCGCCGCCTGCTCGCGCCGGGGTCGGCGCTGCGCCGCGCGGTCGAGTCCGGGCGGGTGCACTCGATGATCCTGTGGGGGCCGCCGGGCTGCGGCAAGACCACCCTGGCGCTGCTGCTGGCGCGCTACGCCGATGCCGAGTTCAAGGCGATCTCGGCGGTGCTGTCGGGCTTGCCGGAAGTGCGCCAGGTGCTGGCCGAGGCCGCCCACCGGTTCGCCGACGGCCGCCGCACCGTGCTGTTCGTCGACGAGGTGCATCGCTTCAACAAGAACCAGCAGGATGCGTTCCTGCCGCACATCGAGCGCGGCACCATCCTGTTCGTCGGCGCCACCACCGAAAACCCGTCGTTCGAGCTCAACTCGGCCTTGTTGTCGCGCTGCCGCGTGCACGTGATGGAGTCGGTCTCGCCCGAGGACATCCGCCAGACCCTGCGCCGCGCGCTCGAGGACGAGGAGCGCGGCCTGGGCGGGCAGTCGATCCAGGTCGGCGACGAACTGCTGCTGCAGATCGCCACCGCCGCCGACGGCGACGTACGCCGCGCCCTGACCCTGCTGGAGATCGCCGCCGAGCTGTCGCAGGACGAAGACGGCCTGATCACCGAGGCGGCCCTGGCCCAGGTGCTGGCCGACCGCACGCGCCGCTTCGACAAGGGCGGCGACCAGTTCTACGACCAGATCTCGGCGCTGCACAAATCCGTGCGCAGCTCCAACCCGGATGCGGCGCTGTACTGGTTCGCGCGCATGCTCGACGGTGGCTGCGATCCGCATTATCTGGCGCGCCGGATCGTGCGCATGGCGGTCGAAGACATCGGCCTGGCCGATCCGCGCGCCCAGCAGATGGCGGTCGACGCCTGGGACACCTACGACCGGCTCGGCAGCCCGGAAGGCGACCTGGCCCTGGCCCAGGTGGTGATCTACCTGGCGAGCACGGCCAAATCGAATGCGGCCTATGCGGCCTTCAACGCGGCCAAGAGCGATGTCGGCCAGTACGGCACCCAGGACGTGCCGATGCACCTGCGCAATGCGCCGACCAAGCTGATGGAACGCCTGGGCTACGCCAAGGGCTATCAGTACGACCACGACGCGGACGGCGGCATCGCCCTCGACCAGACCGGCTTTCCCGAGGCGATGGGCGAACGGGTGTATTACGAGCCGGTCGCGCGCGGTCTGGAGATCAAGCTCGGCGAGAAACTCGCGCGCCTGCGCGCGCTGCGTTCGCAGGCGCGCGGCGAGGGCGACGGGCAGGGCGAAGGCGAGGGCGGCTGAGGCGAGGGCGGCTGGCGAGGACATACTCGAACGCGGCGGCCGTTCAGGCCGGCCGCGACGGGTCGGACGGTCAGACGGGCAGCGTGTCAGATGGCAGCGGGCAGGCCGCTACAGGCCGGCGCATAACGGGAGATCGCATACGGTGTTGGCTTCGTTCTTCGCAATCGGCCTCGGCGCCGCGATCGGTGCGTGGGTGCGCTGGGGCCTGGGCCTGTGGCTCAATCCGAGCCATGCCAGCCTGCCCTTGGGCACCCTGGCGGCGAACCTGATCGGCGGCTACGGCATCGGCCTGGCCGTGGCCTGGTTCTCGCAACACCCCGCGATCGCGCCGGAGTGGCGCTTGTTCGTCATCACCGGCCTGCTCGGCGGGCTGACCACCTTCTCGACCTTCTCGGCCGAAGTCGTGCACTTGCTGGGGCGCGAGCAGTTCGGCTGGGCCTTCGGCGTGGCTGCGTTGCACATGCTGGGCTCGTTCGCGATGACCGCGGCTGGCATCGCCAGCGTGCAGGCCTGGGGTCGTGCTGGCTGAGCGGCGCCGGCCGAGCCGCGTCGGCTGAGCGGCCGCCCGCAATTACTCGATGGACGGCGGGACCGGACGACGCGACATGCGCAGCACGTCGTCGCTCGGCGCGGCGACCTTGTTGGCCAGGACCTGCTGCAGGGATTCGACCTCGGCCCAGACCATGTGCTGCAGCGCCTGCAACAAGGTCATGCCGGCATTCGACAAGATCAGGCGGCCGTCGTGGCTCAGGGCCAGCCCATCCTCGATCAATGCATGCTTCATGTGACTGGTTTCCGGTTGCACCCCGCGTTGCAACCCCACTAGAACGCTCAGCAGAGCGTGTTCCCGCAATGACACCTTGAACAAAGCACTTCCCCTCTCAGCACCCGGCACGTATGGCTTGTATGTGCCGGCAGTCACGATATGGGATCGGACGTGATGACAGCTTTGACAGGCACTGGTGCACCTGAAAGTTGCTTTCGGCCGGTGCCGGGCGGCCCTGTGGCGAAGGCGGCAGCCGGTGGCCGGGAGGCGCCGTCGGGAGTGGCCGGCCCCGTTGTAACTGTCCTGGCGATGCGGCATCGTCGCCGCACCCGCCGGGTCGGCGGGCACACCACAGATTCGGGACTTCCATGCTGATCTACGACAAAGTCGTGCCGCTGAACCGCCACACCCATCGCCGCCTGCGTCTGCGTTCGTCCTCGCACAACGCCCGTTTCGCCGCAGGTCTCAACTCGGTGCCGTTGACCACGGTCGAGTTCCTGCAGGCCGCCTGCGAATACGCCATCGTGTTCGCCAAGCTCGAAAGCGGCGATTTCCTGCCGGCGATCATGGTCGGCCTGCGCAACGAAGAGAACCTCTACGTCGGCGAAGACGCGCGCTGGAAGCGCGGCTACGTGCCGGCGTTCCTGCGCCAGTATCCCTTCATCCTCACCGAAGACCGCGCCAACAATACGATGACGGTCTGCATCGACATGGGCTACGACGGTCTGTCGGAAGAAGAGGGCGAGCCGCTGTTCCAGGAGAACGGCGAGGACACCGAGAGCCTGGCGCGGGCGATGGGCTTCATGTCGAATTACCACGAAGAGTTCCGGCGCACCGCCGCGTTCACCGCCAAGCTCAAGGAACTCGACCTGCTGGAGCAGCGGGTGATCCGTTTCGGCGGCGAAGGCGAACCGCAGCGCGAACTCGGCGGCGTCTACGTCGTGTCGGAAGAGCGTTTGTTCAAGCTCGGCGACGCGCTGATCCCGGAACTGCTGCGTACCGGCGCGCTTGGGCTGATCTATACCCATCTGACTTCGATGCAGAACCTCGACCGGCTTTCGGCCTTGGCGCAAGAAGCGCAGAGCAAGGCCGCCCCGGCGACGAACTGAGCCGACCGCTTTAGTGGCGGAAGCTTTTGGCGTTTGATCTAGATCTGGACCTTGCTTGAGCGATACGCCGCGAGGCCGACACGGCGCGGTCGCGGCTCGCGCCGCTCCTACTCTTTAAACCGGCGGCCACGACGCTCTGATCTCGCGTCGCTTCCGACTGGAGTCCAGGGTAGGAGCGACGTAAGTCGCGACCACGTTTTCGCGGCCTCCGGCGTGTCCCTCAAGCAAGAGGGCAAATCCCTCGAGCAAGAGCAGAGCTTCCGTCCGCTACGCGGCCGGGTTACTTTCTTTTGCTGGCCCAAAAGAAAGGTAACCAAAGAAAAGGGCTTTCCTTGACGAAGCTCCCGTGCGAGTACGCAGCTTGCGCCGGGATTTTTCGATAAGACGTCCCTGTCTTATCGAAAAACGGCGCACGTCCTGTGCGCCGCCCTCCGGGTCTCCAAGTGTTCTCGCGAGTTCGGTACTGCGCCAAGCTCTTCATGGCAATGGCAACGGCAACGGCAACGGCAACGGCAACGGTCAGGACACACGACCTTGCCGAGCTGTCGCGCATGCGCCTCAATCGCGCAACCGTGCCAACTTGCGTTCGCGCCGATGCATCAACACACCCGCCACGCTGACCCCGATCGCCACCAACAGCACGATGATCGTGGTCAACGCATTGATCTCCGGGGTCACGCCGATCTTGACCTTGGAATAGACCAGCATCGGCAGGGTGGTCGAGCCCGGACCGGAGGTGAAGCTGGCGATGACCAGGTCGTCCAGCGACAGGGTGAAGGCGAGCAGCCAGCCGGCGAGCAGGGCCGGGGCGATCAGGGGCAGGGTGATGACGAAGAACACCCGCCACGGCTTCGCGCCCAGGTCCATCGCCGCTTCTTCCAGGCTCGCGTCCATCGAGGTCATGCGCGAGCGCACCACCACGGTGACGTAGCAGGCGGTCAGGGTAATGTGGGCGAGGGTGATCGTGGTCATGCCGCGTTCGGGCCAGCCGAACAACTGCTGCACGCCGACGAACAGCAGCAACGAGGACAGGCCGAGCATGACGTCGGGCATCACCATCGGCGCCGAGTTCATCAGGCTGAGGATGCCGCGGCCCGGGAAACGGCCGAAGCGCGACAGCGCCAGCCCGCTCGCGGTGCCGAGCGCGACCGCGGCGGTGGCCGAGATCGCGGCGATGGTCAGGCTGCGCTGCACCGCCTCCAGGATCTGCTCGTTGCGCATCAGCGCGCCGTACCACTGCAGCGAGAACCCGCCCCAGGTGGTGGCGCGTTCGGAGCCGCTGAAGGAGAACACGATCACCGAGACGATCGGCAGGTACAGGAAGGCGTAGCCCAGCGCCATCATCGTGTACAGAGTGAACGGGCGCCGCCTCACGAGCGGGCCTCGCGCGCCACGCGACGGTTCTCGACATACTCGAACAGCAGGGTCGGCAGCACGATCAGCAACAGCATGGCGATGGCGATCGCCGCCGACAGCGGCCAGTCGCGGTTGGTGAAGAACTCGGTCCACAGCACGCGGCCGATGGTCAGCGCGTCGGGGCCGCCGAGCACGTCGGGGATCACGAACTCGCCGACCGCCGGGATGAACACCAGCAAGGTGCCGGCGATGATGCCGGGGATCGACAGCGGCAGGGTCACGCGCGCGAAGGCCTGCCAGGGTTTCGCGCCGAGGTCGGCGGCGGCTTCGAGCAGGGTGAAGTCGAGCCGCACCAGGGTCGCGGCGAGCGGCAGGATCATGAAGGGCAGGTAGTTGTAGGTGATGCCGATATAGACCGCCAGGTCGGTGTGCAGCACCGCCTCGCCGGGCTCAATCAGGCCGGTCCAGGCCAGGGCCTGGCTGATCAGGCCGTTGGCGCGCAGCAGGCCGATCAGGGCATAGGTGCGCAGCAGCGAGCTGGTCCAGAACGGCAGGATCACCAGCACCAACAGCAACAGGCGCAGCACCCGCGGTGCGCGGGCGATGCCGTAGGCGATGGGATAGCCCAACAGCAGGCAGAACAGGGTCGACACCGAGGCGAACAGCAGCGATTTCAGATACGCGGCGATATACAGCGGGTCCGACAGCAACGCGGTGTAGTTGGAGGCATGCAGGCGCAGCGAAGTGGCGCCGTCGGCACCGGTCTCGATCAGCGGGGTGTACGGCGGCACCTGGCCGAACAGGCCCTGGGCGAAGCTGATCTTGAGCACGATCAGGAACGGCACCAGGAAGAACAGCGCCATCCACAGCATCGGCACAGCGGTCACCAGCAGGCGGCCGCGGCGGCTGCGAAACTCGTCGCCAACCGCGCGGAACCAACCGAAGAGGTTCTGAACGACATCCGCCCAGAAACCCCAGCCCCCCAAGTCCCGCTTTTGCTCCATCCCACTCATGGGCGCATCCCCAGCACGGCCGCGCAGACCGTTCCGGCACGCATGAGCCGGCGATGCACGAGTCCGCCGCTCACGAGGCCATGCTTCACGAGGTCAGCCTTCACGAGGTCAGCCTTCACGACGTCAGCACCACCGCGCTGCTCGCATCCCACGACAGCCACAGGCTGTCGTCCCAGTCGTAATGCGGCTCGGAGCTGCGGGCGACGTGGGTTTCCTGCACGCGCAAGGTCGCGCCGGCCTCGGTCTGGACGTGATAGATCGAGACGTCGCCGAGGTAGGCGATGTCGCGGACCTTGCCGACCACGGCGTTGTCCAGGCCTTCGGGGCGGGTTTCGTGGACGTCGATTTTCTCCGGGCGCACCGCGATGCCGACCGCGGTGCCTTCGGGCAGCGGATCGGGATGGCGTGCGAGCAGTTCGCCGCCGACCCCGTCGCAATGCACGCGCAGCAGACCGCCGTCGTCATGGCCGAGCACGCGTCCGTCGAGCAGATTGATGCCGCCGATGAACTCGGCGACGAAGCGGGTCGCCGGGTACTCGTACAACACCGCGGGCGTCGACACCTGGACGATGCGGCCGGTGTCCATGACCGCGATCCGCGACGACATCGTCATCGCCTCTTCCTGGTCGTGGGTGACCATGATGAAGGTGGTGCCGACCCGTTCCTGGATGCTGACCAGTTCGAACTGGGTGTGTTCGCGCAGCTTTTTGTCGAGCGCGCCCAGCGGTTCGTCGAGCAACAACAGCTTGGGTTGCTTGGCGAGCGCGCGGGCCAGGGCGACGCGCTGGCGCTGGCCGCCGGAGAGTTGGTCGGGCTTGCGGTTGCCGAGCTGCGGCATGCGCACCAGCTCCAGCATCGCCTGCACGCGGTCGCGGATCTCGCCGGCGCCGAGGCGGGCTTCGCCGGGCAGGCTCTGCTTGAGGCCGAAGGCGATGTTCTGGGCCACGCTCATGTGCGGGAACAGGGCATAGCTCTGGAACATCATGTTGACCGGGCGCTGGTACGGCGGCAGGTCGGTGACGTCGACGCCGTCGATCAGCACGCGGCCGCGGTCCGGTGTCTCGAAGCCGGCGAGCACGCGCAGCAGGCTGCTCTTGCCCGAGCCCGAGCCGCCGAGCAGGGCGAAGAACTCGCCGCGGTATACGTCCAGCGAGATGTCGTCGCAGGCGTAGACCTTGCCGTAGGTCTTGGTCACGCCTTCGATGCGCACGAACGGCTGTGCGGACGGGTCGCGCCAGGGTTCGAGGGCGGCGCTGCGGGCGGGGACGCTCACGCGCTCAGTGCCCGCTCTTGATGCGGGTCCAGGCGCGTACGCGCTGGCGTTGCACGTCTTCGGGCAGGGACTTGGGGTCGATCAACTTGGCACGCACCTCCGCCGGCGGATACACGCCAGGGTCCTTGGCGATGGCCGGGTCGACCAATGGCAACGCGTCCTTGTTGGCGCTGGCGTAGGCGACGTGGTTGCTGATCGCCGCGGCGACCTTCGGGTCGAGCAGGTAATCGATGAAGGCGTGGGCGTTGCCCGAGTGTTTGCTGTCTTTCGGTACCGCGATCACGTCGACCCAGCGGATCGCGCCTTCCTTGGGCAGCACGAAGCGCAGGTTCGGCGCCGGCTTGCCGGCCTTGGCGGCGGCATCGAAAGCGTCGGTGCTGGCCTGGGCGATGTCGCCGGAATAGCCCATCACCAGGCAGGCGTCGCCGTTGGCGAAGGCATCCTTGTACTCGGCGTTGTTGAAGGTGCGCACGTAGGGCCGGATCGCCTCGTAGACCTTCTTGACCACCTCGATCTCGTCGGCGGTGCCGGCGTTGGGATCGCGTCCGCGCCAGATCAGCGCCGCGCCGAAGGCTTCCTGGTCGTCGTCGAGCACGGTGATGCCGCACTTGGCGAGCTTGGCGGCGTTGGCGGGATCGAACAACAGCGACCAGGTATCGAGTGCGGCGCCGGGGCCGAGCGCGGCCTGAACCTTGTCGACGTTGACGCCGAGCCCGGTGGTGCCCCACATGTACGGCACCAGGTGCGCGTTGCCCGGGTCGATGCCGTCCAGGTTCTGCAGCAACTGCGGGTCGAGATGCTTCCAGTGGCTCAACTTGCTCTTGTCGAGCGCCGCATACAGCCCACTCTTGACCTGGCGTTGGGCGAACGGACGCGCCGACGGAAACACCACGTCGTAGCCCGATGCGCCCGCGGTGAGCTTGCTCTCCAGGGTTTCGTTGGCATCGTAGACGTCGTAATTGACCTTGATACCGGTCGCCGTCTCGAAGTTCTTGATGGTGTCGTCGGCGACGTAGTCGGACCAGTTGTAGACGTTGAGCACCTTCTCCTCGGCGCCGGCCGGCGCGGCGGGCGCGGCCTGGTCGGGCTGTTTGCCGCCGCAGGCGACGAGCATCAGGGCGCAGGCGAGCGGGGCGAGGCGCAGGATCACGGTGTTCTCCAAAACAGGTGCGATGGCGGGGATGTTCGGAGGGCGCTCGGGCGGTGTCAATGTAAGACAGCCCTTTGCGCCGGCCTTCACGCGAAGGACCCGATCGCCGGCCCGCCTCGGATGGCTTTAGCTCCTCTCCCGTTGACGGGGTGAGCGAGCGCGGCTTGCGAGCTCACGAACGCCAAGGCGCTATGCGTTCTGGCCGGGGTGGGGTTGGGGGGAGGGCGCAGAGAGTTCGGGTGAGGGCAGGCCGACTGCGCTATCGTCGCCGGCAGCCCGCCTGGAGAGACCCGCATGTCCGATCGCCCGCACCTTCGTCGCTGCGCACCGAGCGCGATCCTGTTGGCCTTGGGTCTGGCTGTGCTGTCGCCGCTGCCCGCCGCCGCACAGGACGCCACGGCCTCCGAACCGCCGGCCTGGGCCGTGCACGGCGGGGTGAGCGCGCTCAGCGACTACATCTGGCGCGGCGTGTCCCAGACCCAGGAAGACCCGGCGCTGCAGGCCGAGATCGAGCTTGAACATCGCAGCGGCTTCTATGCGGGCTTGTGGGCTTCGAGCATCGACTTCACCGCCGCCGGCGAAGAGGACGACGGCATCGACTACGAACTCGACGGCTACCTCGGCTGGGCCGGCGAATTGCGGCCCGGTCTGGAACTGGACGTGGCGCTGATGCGGGCCGCGTATCCTGGCGCTCGCTCGGGTTTCGATTACGACTACACCGAGCTCGAAGGCACCCTGAGTTTCGCCGAGCATTACCACGTCGGCCTGGCGTATTCGCCGGATATTTTCGGCCTGGGCGGCAAGGGTTACTACTGGAACGCCGGCGGCGAATGGCTGCTCGGCGAGAGCGGCTTCGGGTTGAAGGCTCAGATCGGTCATTACGACCTCGAAGACGCCGCAGGCGACAGCTACAACGATTACCTGCTGGCGCTGACGCGGGAGTTCGGGCCGGTGCAGGCGGAGTTGCAGTACACCGATACCTCCAGTTATGGGGCGGAGTTGTCGGAGGCGCTCGACGATGGGAAGTTGGCGGATGGAAGGGTTAGTTTGGTGGTGGGGTGGAAGTTTTAGGGGGCCGCGGACGATCGCGGGGGATCGTTTTTCTAGGGTCAAGGTCAAGATCAGGATCAAACGCCAAGAGCTTCCGCCACTAAAGCGGCGGGTAACTTTCTTTTGTCTAAAGCAACAAAA
>NZ_JMTZ01000037.1 GCF_000731095.1 Lysobacter antibioticus
ATCCTTGTCCTATCGAAAAACGGCGCACGTCCTGTGCGCCGCCCTCCGGGTCTCCATTGGACCGGTAAACCGAGAGCCACAGCCAGAGCCACAGCCAGAGCCACAGCCAGAGCCGCGGCCTGAAATCGGTACTCGCTGCATGGATCTGCCCGGGCATAGCCAAAACCGCCATCCGCTCGGGACGCTGGCCCAAGCGGCAAAGACACCGAACCTACACCTCCGATGCTGCGTTGCACAAACATGGTGCAAGCCCGCTCGATTTTGGAGCGCGACGCTCCCCAGGCACCGAGCGCGCATCCGTATCGCTCACCCAAGTGATTGAAATCGTGACGAACGCAGCTCATTCGCTTCGATGCGCATAGTTGGCACGGCTATTGCGTAGCCTAGTAGGCGGATGCAACGGCGCATCCGCGACAACCTGATTCCGGCAGACGGGCCAACGGCGGTCCGGCCTGTCGAAGACAACGGCGTCTTTCCGGTGCGAACCGGGAAGGCGCCGTTTTCGTTTCTCCCCCTCACGGCCGTTGCGGGACGCCTGGATCGGGCGTCCGCCGCGGCCCCGTTCGGAGATTGCGCGGATGGATCGATCCTTCTGGCGGGCCGGGCATACGCCCACGCTGTTGTCGGCTTTTCTGTATTTCGATTTGAGCTTCATGGTCTGGTACCTGCTCGGGCCGATGCAGGTGCAGATCGCCCAGGCGCTGCATCTGGATACGCAACAGCGTGCCTTGATGGTGGCTGCGCCGATTCTCTGCGGTGCGGTGCTGCGCTTGTTCCTGGGGATGTTCGCCGACCGCGTCGGCGCCAAGCGCGCCGGCTTGATGGCGCAGGCGGTGGTGATCGCGGCCTTGTTGGCAGCGTGGTGGCTCGGCGTCGACAGTTTCGCCCAGGCCTTGTTGCTCGGCTTGATGCTCGGCGTCGCCGGGGCGTCGTTCGCGGTCGCCTTGCCGCTGGCCTCGCGTTGGTACCCACCCGAGCATCAGGGCACGGCGATGGGCATCGCCGGCGCCGGCAACTCGGGCACGGTGCTCGCGGCCTTGTTCGCACCGGCGTTGGCGGCCGCGTTCGGCTATCAGAACGTGTTCGGCCTGGCCTGCATTCCGCTGGTGCTGGTGTGGGCGGTGTTCGCGGTGTGCGCCAAGGACGCGCCGGTCGACACGCCGAGCAAGCACTGGGCCGATTACGGCCGGGTGCTGGTCGGCAACCGCGACTCGTGGTGGTTCATGCTGTTCTACGCGATCACCTTCGGCGGTTTCGCCGGCTTCGCCAGCGCTTTGCCGGGTTATTTCCACGACCAGTTCGGCTTCGAGCCGAAGATCGCCGGCTGGGCGACCGCGGCCTGCGTGCTCGCCGGCTCGGTGATGCGGCCGCTCGGCGGTGCTATCGCCGACCGCATCGGCGGCACCCGCACCTTGCTTGCGGTGTATCTCGCGGTCGCGACCCTGGTCGCCGTCGCCGCGCTCGGCATCGGCGGCCCGGTCGCAACCGTGGCCTTGTTCGTACTCACTCTGCTATGCCTGGGCGCCGGCAACGGCGCGGTGTTTCAGCTCGTGCCGCAGCGCTTCGGCGCCGACATCGGCCTGATGACCGGCTTGATCGGCATGGCCGGCGGCATTGGCGGGTTCTTGCTCGCCGCCGGCATGGGCATGCTGAAGCAGCACACCGGCAGCTATGCGCTAGGTCTGTGGCTGTTCGCCGCTTGCGCTGCGTTGGCTTGGGGCTTGTTGGCGAGCCTGCGCCATCAGTGGCGCCACCGTTGGGCGGCGCTCAGCGCCGCACGCGTCTGAACCGGCCCCGGAGCGAACTCATGAAGAAACCCAGATTGGTGGTGGTCGGCAACGGCATGGCGGGCGCACGCACGCTCGAAGAGCTGTTGAAGCTGGTCCCGGACATGTACGACATCACGGTGTTCGGCGCCGAGCCGCATCCGAACTACAACCGCATTCTGCTGTCGCCGGTGCTGGCCGGCGAGCAGGCCTTCGACGATATCGTGCTGAATTCTCTGGCGTGGTACGCCGAGCACGGCATCCGTCTGCATCTGGGCAAGGAAGTCAGCCGCATCGATCGGGTGCGGCGTCGGGTCATCGCCGCCGACGGCACCGAGGCCGAGTACGACCGTCTGCTTATCGCCACCGGTTCGCTGCCGATCGTGCTGCCGGTGCCGGGCAAGGACCTGAAGGGCGTGATCGGCTACCGCGACATCCACGACACCCAGGCGATGATCGACACCGCCAAGGTGAAGCGGCATGCGGTGGTCATCGGCGGCGGCCTGCTCGGGCTGGAAGCCGCCAACGGCCTCAAGCAGCGCGGCATGGAGGTGACGGTGGTGCACCTGGCCGGCTGGCTGCTGGAGCGCCAGCTCGACCCGGTCGCCGGGCAATTGTTGGAGAAGTCGCTGACCGAGCGCGGGCTGAAGTTCCGCCTCAACACCGCGACCCAGGAACTGATCGGCAACGAGCAGGGCGAAGTGACCGCGGTGCGCTTCTCCGACGGCAGCGAAGAGCCGGCCGACCTGGTGGTGATGGCGGTCGGCATCCGCCCGAACATCCAGTTGGCCCAGGCCTCGGGCATCCACTGTGCGCGCGGCATCGTCGTCAACGACTCGCTGCAGACCTTCGACCCGCGCGTTTACGCCGTGGGCGAATGCGTCAGCCATCGCGGCATCGCCTACGGCCTGGTCGCGCCCCTGTTCGAGCAGGCCAAGGTCTGCGCCAATCACCTGGCGAACTACGGCATCGGCATCTACAGCGGCTCGGTGTCCTCGACCAAGCTCAAGGTCACCGGCATCGACCTGTTCTCGGCCGGCAACTTCATGGGCGGCGACGGCAGCGAGGAGATCGTCCTGTCCGACCCGGCCGGCGGCGTTTACAAGAAGTTGGTGATCAAGGACGACCGTTTGATCGGCGCCTGCCTGTACGGCGATACCAACGACGGCGGTTGGTACTTCAAGCTGCTCAAGGACGGCAGCCGCATCGACGACCGCCGCGACCAACTGATGTTCGGCGAGAAAGCGCTCGGCGATTCCGGCACCGCCGGGCAGAACCGGGCCAGCGCCATGACCGACCGCGACGAGGTCTGCGGCTGCAACGGCGTGTGCAAGGGCACTATCGTCAAGGCGATCAACGAGCAGGGTTTGTTCACCGTCGACGAGGTCAAGAAGCAGACCAAGGCGGCGAGTTCCTGCGGCTCTTGCACCGGCCTGGTCGAGCAGATCCTGATGAACTGTCTGGGCTCGAACTTCCAGGAAACCCCGAAGACCAAGGCGGTGTGCGCCTGCACCGACCACAGCCACGGCGACGTGCGCAAGGCGATCCGCGAGCACCGGCTGTACACCCATGCCGCGGCCTACGCCTTCCTGGAGTGGCGCACGCCGAACGGCTGCGCGACCTGCCGGCCGGCGATCAACTATTACCTGCTGTCGACCTGGCCGCGCGAAGCGGTCGACGACCCGCAGTCGCGCTTCATCAACGAACGCGCCCACGCCAACATCCAGAAGGACGGCACCTTCTCGGTGATCCCGCAGATGAAGGGCGGGGTGACCAATGCCGGCGAACTGCGGCGCATCGCCGATGTCGCCGACAAGTACGCGGTGCCGATGTTGAAGGTCACCGGCGGCCAGCGCATCGACCTGCTGGGCATCAAGAAAGAAGACCTGGTCGATGTGTGGAAAGACCTCGGCATGAATTCCGGCCACGCCTACGGCAAGTCGATCCGCACGGTGAAGACCTGCGTCGGCAGCGAGTTCTGCCGCTTCGGCACCCAGAACAGCACGCAGATGGGGATCGACCTGGAAACCATGCTCGCCAACATGTGGAGCCCGCACAAGGTCAAGCTGGCGGTGTCGGGCTGCCCGCGCAACTGCGCCGAATCCGGGATCAAGGACGTCGGCATCATCGCCGTGGACTCGGGCTGGGAAATCCACATCGGCGGCAACGGCGGCATCAAGACCGAGGTCGCGCGCTTCCTGGTCAAGGTCAAGACCAGCGACGAGGTGCGCGAATACACCGGCGCTTTCCTGCAGCTGTACCGCGAAGAGGCCTATTACCTCGACCGCACCGTGCATTACATCGCCCGCGTCGGCATGGACTACATCGTCCAGCGTGTGGTCGAGGACGCGGCTAACCGCAAGGCCTTGTTCGAGCGCCTGCTGTATGCGCTGGAAGGCTTGCCCGACCCCTGGGCCGCGCGCATCGCCGGGGCGCGCCCGCGCGAGTTCCAGCCGCTGCGCATTCCTGCCACGCTCGTCGACGCGGAGGCCTGAGCCATGGAATCGACTGCCTCCTGGTTGCGGGTATGCCGGCTCGACGACATCCCGGTGTTGGGCGCGCGGGTGTTGGAAATGGCCGGGGCCGACAACATCGCCTTGTTCCGCACCGCCGGTGATCGCGTGTTCGCGATGGTCGACCGCTGTCCGCACAAGGGCGGGCCGCTGTCGCAGGGCATCGTCGCCGGCGACAGCGTCACCTGTCCGCTGCACGGTTGGAACATCGCCCTGGCCAGCGGCGAAGCCTGCGCGCCCGACGTCGGTTGCGCGCGCAAGTTCCCGGTGCGCATCGACGGCGACGAGGTGTGGCTGTCGCTCGACGCCACCGCGCGGAGCGAGGCTTGATGGAAGATCTGGCGCTGCACGAGGAGATCGACACGGTGCCGGCGGCGGCGCCCGAGTTGCGGCGCACGCGCACGCGTTCGATCTGCTGTTACTGCGGGGTGGGCTGCGGGGTGTTGATCGATGCCGAACACGGCCCCGACGGCAGCCGCATCGTCGGCATCGAAGGCGACCCCGAGCATCCGGCCAACCAAGGCCGGCTGTGCACCAAGGGCCGCAGCCTGCCGCAGACCGCGAGCAGCCTGAGCGGGCGGTTGTTGGCGCCGGAGCTGCGCCACCTGCGGCAGGAGCCGCGCCGCCCGGTCGATTGGGCGCTGGCGCTGGATACGGTGGCCGACCGCCTGGCCGGCATCGTCCAGCAGCACGGCCCGGACGCGGTGGCGTTCTATATCTCCGGGCAATTGTTGACCGAGGATTATTACGTCTTCAACAAGCTCGCCAAGGGCCTGCTCGGCACCAACAACATCGACACCAACTCGCGCCTGTGCATGTCCAGCGCGGTCGCCGGCTACAAGCTGGCGCTCGGCGCCGACGGCCCGCCGACCTGTTACGAAGACCTGGAACTGGCCAAGACCGTGCTGTTCGCCGGCAGCAACATGGCCTATGCGCACCCGGTGTTGTTCCGGCGCCTGGAAGCCGCACGCGAGCGCGACCCCGAGGTGCGCTGGATCGTGATCGACCCGCGCCGCACCGACACCGCGGCGATGGCCGACCTGCATCTGCAGATCCAGCCCGGCACCGATGTGGCGCTGTTCAACGGCATGCTGCATCACTTGATTTGGGAGGGGCGGGTCGATGCGGCGTTCATCGCCGAACACACCGACGGCTATGCCGAACTGAAGCAACTGCTGCGCGACTACACCCCGCGTATGGCCGCCGAGTTATGCGGCATCCCGGTCGCCGACCTGATCCAGGCGGCGGACTGGTTCGGCCGCGACGCTGCGGCGTTGTCGCTGTACTGCATGGGCCTCAATCAGTCCGCGCACGGCACCGACAAGAATCTGGCCCTGATCCATCTGCATCTGGCCACCGGCCAGATCGGCAAACCCGGCGCGGGGCCGTTCTCCCTGACCGGCCAGCCCAATGCGATGGGCGGGCGCGAAGTCGGCGGCATGGCGACCATGCTCGCCGCGCATCGCGAGATCGGCAACGACGCCGACCGCGCCGAACTCGAACACCTGTGGGGGCTGCCCGGACACAGCCTGTCGGCCAAGCCCGGTCTGTCGGCGGTGGCCTTGTTCGAGGCCTTGCGCAGCGGTCGGGTCAAGGCGGTCTGGATCGCCTGCACCAACCCCGTGCATTCCATGCCGGACATCGGCCAGGTGCGCGAAGCGCTGCAACAGGCCGAGTACGTGATCGTGCAGGAAGCCTTCCGCAACACCGACACCGTGCCCTATGCCGACGTGCTGCTGCCGGCGACGAGCTGGGGCGAAAAAGAAGGCTCGGTGACCAACTCCGAACGGCGCATCTCGCGGGTGCGTGCGGCGGTGCCGGCGCCCGGCCAGGCCAGGCCGGACTGGTGGATCGCCAACGAAGTGGCGCGGCGCCTGGAGGCGCGCTTGGGGCCGCCCGGCTTCGCACCGTTGTTCGCGTTTGATGGGCCGGCGCAGATCTTCGACGAGCATCGCCGCCTCACCGTCGGTCGCGACCACGACATCGGCGGACTCGACTACGCACGCCTGGACAGCCAGGGGCCGCAGCAATGGCCGTTCCCGGCCGGCGCCGCGCAGGGGCAGGCGCGGCGCTACGGCGACGGCGTGTTCGCTACCGCCGATGGCCGCGCGCGCTTTCACCCCACGCCGTATCGGCCGGTGGCCGAAGCGACCTCGGCGCGTTTTCCGCTGCGTCTGTTGACCGGCCGCCTGCGCGATCAATGGCACGGCATGTCGCGCAGCGGAAGAGTGCCGGGCCTGTTCGCGCACAGCCCCGAACCGGGCCTGCGCATGCAGCCGCAGGACGCGGCACGTCGCGGGCTGGCGCACGGCGATCTGGTCAAAGTGATCAGCAAGCGCGGCGAATTGGTGCTGCCGCTGGAACTTTCCGACGAGGTCGCCTCCGGCACGGTGTTCGCGGCGATGCACTGGAGCGGGCAGTTCCTGTCCAGCGGCGGCATCAACGAGGTCAGTCAGCCGGCGGTGGATGCGCGTTCGTTGCAGCCGGAGCTCAAGCATGCGGCGGTGCGGATAGAGAAAGCCGAATTCGCCTGGCATCTGCTCGCGGCGCGGCGCGGCGATGCCTTGAGCCTGCAGGCCGCGGTGCAACCGCTGCTCAGGGATTGCGGCTTCGCTGCGATCACCCTGAGCGCCGATGGCCAGGTCGACGGGCGCGATGGCGAGGGCGTTAGCGATTCCGCCTGGCTGGTGCTGCGCGCTGCCTTCGAGAATATTCCGCCGAGCGAGTGGCTGGAGGCCTTGAGCGAAGCGCTGCAGTTGCACGCCGGCCGCGACACCCTGGAGTACCGCGACGCGCGCCGCGGCCTGTTGAAGCGGGTGTCGTGGCGCGCCGATTGCGACGACAACCGCATCGACGGCCTGCTGTTGACCGATGCGCAGCGCCACGGCGCCGGCGAGAACCTGCTCGATTCGGCCCTGTCCGGGCGGCCTTGGAGCGGCTCGCGTCTGGCGGTGTTCGCGCAGTCCGGCGGTGGCGGCGCGCGCGATGCGGTGGTGTGCAACTGCCTGCAGATCCGCGAGTCGAGCATCCGTGCCGAGATCGCGCGCGGCGCCGGCGTCGCCGAACTCAAACAACGCCTGGGTTGCGGCACCGTCTGCGGCTCCTGCGGGCCGCAACTGAACCAGCTGTGCCGCCAGGCGGCGCAGGCGTGATCGCGAATTCCCGGGCCATCACTACGGAGTCATCATGGATCGCATCGTTTCCGACTCGTTCCGGCGCGCACCCAGCGAAGTGGTGTTGCTATCGGCCGGCCCCGGCGACCTGGAGCTGCTGACGATCAAGGCCGCGAAAGCGCTCGCCGCCGCCGAGGTGGTGCTGCTCGACGAATTGGTCGACCCGCGCATCGTCGAACTGGCGCCGCTGGCGCGAGTGATCCGCGTCGGCAAGCGCGGCGGTTGCCGTTCGACCCCGCAAGCTTTCATCTGTCGCTTGATGCGCCGTTATGCACTGCAAGGGCAGCGGGTGGTGCGGGTCAAGGGCGGCGACGCGCTGTTGTTCGGCCGGGCCGGCGAAGAGATCGATTTTCTGCGACGCGCCGGCATCGAGGTGCGCATCGTCAACGGCATCAGCGCCGGTTTCGCCGCCGCGGCGAGCCTGGGCGTGTCGCTGACCCATCGCGATCACTGCCACGGCATCACTTTCGTCACCGCGCATACCCACGACCACGGCGAACCGGACTGGGCCGCGCTCGCGGCCACCGGCACCACCCTGGCGATCTACATGGGCATGAGCCGGATTGCGAACGTCGCGAACGGCTTGCTGCGGCATCTGCCCGCGCAGACACCGGCGGCGATCGTGCAGGGCGCGAGCCAGGACGGCGAAACGCGCTTGTTGACGACATTGGAGCGATTGGCCGGCGACGCCGCGGGCATCGGTATGGGTACAGGCGGCGGCCGGCCGGGTGTGATCCTGGTCGGTGCGGCGTTGGCCGCAGCGCGCGCTAACGCTGCGAACACCCTTGCGGGTCGAGTCGGTCTGGCCTGGAAGAATTGTGTCGACCGGTACAAATCTTCGCGTCTGTCGTTGAGATCGCAATCGTTATTCGAGCCGATCCGTACCGAAACAGAATGCGTTGACTAGCGCAAATACTCGTGTCTGCAGTTGAATTCGGGCTTGCGCTGCGTGTTTTTATTCGTACATGCTTCAAGTGCTCGACGGTGTCGGGCATGCGCTGACGTCATGGTTTACGGATGTGCGCATCCAGGACAACTGTGTATTTCTCAGGAGATCTTCCATGCCGACGTCCGATCCAAGCGGCTCCTCTTCCGGATTTCTGTCGGGCCTGTTTGGCCGCTTCCAAGGTCAACCGCGGCCCACGCCCGAGCCGGTGCAGCCGCAGCGTCCCAAGCTCGATCCGGTCAGCGCCGCGGCGATCATGGAAGACGGCTACCAGCCCAAGAGCACCGGCAAGACCGGCGATTGGCAGCGCGTCGACGACGACATGCTGAAGAAGCTCAATCTGGACCCAGGCAAATTCCACAGCAGCCCCAGCGGCATGCATGCGACCTTGTATCGCAAACCCGGCTCCGCCTCCGAGTCCGAAGGGTTCGTGCTGGATTATCGCGGTACCGCCCGACTCGGTGATTGGTCGGCGAATTTCCGCCAGGCCCTCGGCATGAAGAGCGCGCAGCACGAGGAGTCGATGACGCTCGGCAAGGAAGTCAGCGCTGCACTCGGTCCGAGCCTGGTCGGGGTGACGGGGCATTCCAAAGGCGGCGGCCAAGCGCTGCTGGTCTCACACGCGATCGGCGTCGATTGCGTCACCGCGAACCCGGCCTGGCCAAGCCAGGGCACGCTCAAGGCCTACGGTTTCAACCCCGAGACTTTTCACAACGGCAAGGGCGGCCCATCGGTGACCAACCTGGTCGTCGGGGGCGAACCCTTGCAGAGCCTGCAAAGCACTGGCGCGGTCTCGCTGGTGCCACCCAGGCAGGGAACGGAGTTGCAGGGGCCGAAGTTCGAGTTCAAGCCTCAGCAGCACAGCGGTCTGCGCGGTCACGAGCCTGGCGACGACCCGGACCTGGACATGGCGCGTTCCATGTTCGCAGCCATGGATGGGAGCAAGCATCTGCTCAAGTTGCACGGCATCGGAACGGTGCGCGACGCGCTGCAGAATCACGAGGTCGCCGAGCTGGCCGACATCGCGCAGAAACGCGGGCTGTCGAAGGTCGATCACATCGTTGCGGAGAAAGACGGCGGCAAGGGCCATTTCCTGGTCGAGGGCAAACTCGGCGATCCCAGCGCGAAGTACGCCAAAGTCGAGGGCGCCTTGCCGAGCGGTGTCTTGGGCCAGCAGTTGATCCAGAGCATCAACCAGCATGAAACCTTGAATCGTCAGCAGACTCCGCTACAAGTGGCGATCCAGCCGCATACGCGCTACGTCTGAGGCGCGCGCCATGTCTCAAGGGCGCCGGTCTTAACCGCACCGGATCCGGGCACTGTCGGACGCGCGTATCGAGCCGCGTCGGCGGTTCGGTCCGCGCAGCGCAGCGCACGCCGGCGTGCAGGCCGGTGGCCTTCACGGTCACGCGGCCGGCGTCCGCGTGTTCCGGTCCCACCTATTTTTCCGTCCGTTTGCGTTTCGTCGTCGTAGTTTTCTTGGCCACGGCGGTGTCCTGCGGCGCGCGCTTGACTGCCTTGACCGTGCCGACGGTGGTGTCGCCGGACACCGCGTCGTCGAAGCGTTCTTGGGTACCGCAGCTGCGGTCGGGGTAGACGACGCAGGTGCAGGGGGCGACCCCCGTCATGCCGTCGACGTTAAGGCCGACGAAACCGAGCGGAGCGTAGCGGTGTTCGACCCCGAGCGGCGGCCGCAGTTCGGCGACGCCGCCGTTGCGCGGCCATTCGATGTCGCCGGTGGCGACGCGCGCCGGAATCAGCCAATAGTCGCCGCTGCGATACTCGCCGTCGGCGGCGAAACGGATCTGGATGCCGTCCTCGAGCGCTATCCAGTACAGCTCGCCGGGCTTGAGTGGCTTGCCGTCGTCGGGCTTGTCCACCGGCACCGCGCCGTCGACGAGCGCGATGTCGCCCGTACCGACATGGTCCCAGCGCCGTACCTTGGTCGTCGCATTGGGGCTGCGGCCCTGGGCCTGGGTCAGCGTCAACACGTTGCCTTCGACGCCGCTGATCTGGCTCAGCTGGCCGGGACGGCCGAGCAGGTCGTCTTGTTCGTCGGTGATCTCGACCCATTGGCGCTCGCGGAAGTCGCGCGCGTTGGCGACTTCGAGCTTGTCGCCGCCGCCGCCGATCCAGCGCGTCAGCACGCTGCCGTTGTCGCGCGACCATTTGAAGGTAGCGCCGAGGTTGCCGTTCTCGTTGCCGCGATGGATCTCGACCCGGTACAGATGGTTTTCGGCGCCGCGATACGCCGAGTCTGGGTCGGTGACACAGGGGTCGTCGAGGCGCGGCAGTTCTTGCAACTGCGCGGCAAGTTTCGGCCGTTGCCGATCGAACAGCAGCAGCGGTGCGGGGCAGGCCGAGCGATAGTCTTCCTCGAGTTGGTCCAGGCCCTGTTGCAAGCGTTCGATTTCCTGTTTCAGGCGCTCGCGCTCGGCTTCGTCCTGGGTTTGCTCGAGGCGTTCGTTGAGGACTTCGATGCGCTCTTCGAGCCGCTCCTGGATCGTCTCCAGTTTCAATGCGCGCACTTGCCAGATCACCTGGCGCCGGCTGCAGGTGTCGGGCCCGCCGAGTGCGACCTCGCGCAGCTGCGGCATTTCCACCGCGGTGAGATGGCGCTCCCACACGTCCAGATAGACCCAGAAACGGCTGTCGTCCTGGTTGGAGGACGATTCCAGCCACGACCGCAAGGGATCGCCCGAGCCGGGCTGCTCGCTGGCCGCCGCCGGGGTGAAATGCGGCTGCGCCAGATAATCGCTGCCGTCGCATTCGCACAGCACGCCGTCCACGTAATAGCGGCCGGCGCCGATCCGCAGCGAGCGCTTGCCGTCGTGCTGCTCCAGGGTCAGCCCGAACCCGGGTGTTCCGGCCGGCGCGGCATAGGGGCCGAACACGTCGCGGGCGAGCGTGCGCAGCAGATGCAGCAGGATCGCGCCTTGTTCGTTCGGGTCGGCATCTAGGGTGACCCGGCCCTGTTGCAGCAGGACCTGGCTGAAATGATGGCGGGGATCGAAGCTCGCCCGTGAGAAGTCGCCTTTCATAGCTGCTTTCCTTCCAGGTCAATCGGCGAAGAGAAGTCCGACGGTCATGCCGGCCGGGGTGTATTGGTCGAGCCGCGCGCGCAGGTTGGCCTCGCGTTGCGGCTCGTAGAGGTGGTGGTAGACGCCCATCTGCGATTCGTCGTCGGCGCCGCGCAGGATCTCCGGCGCGCAGTGATCGAGCAGCCGCGCATAGCCGGGCCGGCCGTAGCGGCGCGAGCGATAGCGCGGCCGCACCCGCAGGCGTTCGGCGGCGATCTCGCGCTGCTCCAGCGGCGCCGGCAGCTTGCGTTCGCGCACCGCGGCGATCGCGCCATCGGGTTGGCAGCGGTAGCGTCGCGGCGTGCGGCAGTGGCAGGGCACGTGGCTGAAACGCACGCAGCCGATCTGGCGGCGGGCGACGTTGAGGCAGTCGTTGAACAGGCAGTTCTCGGCCAGTTCCAAGGCATGCGCCTCGATCGTGCCGAACACGGTGCAGCGAAGCAGCTTCAGACGCGCATGCGCGACCGCCGAGGTCGCCGCGCCGATCGCTTCCTGGCGCGGGCCGGCGGCATCGACGATGCTGTCTTCGATCGTCAGCGGCATCGGATCGCTGCCGACCTCGTCCTGCTGGACCTGGATCGAGCCGACGATGCTGCGTTCGATCCGCACTTTTGCGCGCAGGTTGTACAACTCCAGGCTGGGCTCGGCCGGGCGGTCGGGTTCGCAGCCGCAACCGATGCCCCATCCGGGTACCAGGGTGCAGTGGCGGATCGACAGCTCGGCGGCGCAATCGGGTTGCCGTGCGGCCTGTTCGGCGTAGGTCTCGGGCTCGCGCGGCGCGGACACATGCAACGGCCGTCCGGTCAGCAGGATGCCGTCGAGAGCGAAGCGGCTGCCGACGTCCATCTCCACGGTCAGCGCATCGGCCAGGTCGGTCTGCCAGTCGATCAGGCGGATCACCGGACGCACACCGTTGGCTGCGCGCAAGCTCAGCGACTGCCCCGGTCGCAACCGGATATGCAGCGGTTCGACCCAGACCCCGCTGTGGATCAGTTCGATCACCGCGTGCTGCGGCGACTGTTCCTGCCACAGGCGCAGGGCGTCGGCGATGCGCGGCACCGGCGCGGGGGCGTCGGCCGAAGCGTCGTGCGCGCCGGACTCGCCGACCCGATACAGGCGGTAGTCCTGCGCCGGTCGGCGCATCGTCCGCCGGTACTCCCCGCCGCCGAGGTCGGCGGCGAAGCCGTAGTGATAGCTGACGCGCACGCCTTTCTTCGGAATCTGGTTCGGCGGGAACATCAGCCGGCCGAGCACCGGATCGATCGCGACCTTGCCGCGCGGCACGCGATAGCGCCAGCCGCTGAGGTCGGCGACCACGATCGCGCCGACCGGCAGCGGTTCGTTGGCGTCGTGGCCGGCCCAGCGTTCGGCCCACACCGCCAGGCTCTTGCCGATGCCGTACTCGTCGTCCAGGTGCCGTTCCAGGGCACGCCGACGCAGCGGCATCGGCAGGTTCTCCTCGCCGGCGAGATGGTGGCGGTCCGGTTCAGGGCGCGGCTTGCGGTACAGCGGCGCGTCCTGCCCCAGCACGCTGAAGGTAAAGCAATGCGGGCCGGCATCCTCGACGCAGTAGGCGGGTGTGCGGGTGACCGGATAGCTGCGCATGCGCCAGGCGAACACGCCGACGCTGGGGATGTTGTAGCGCCCCGGGCGACGCGGCGAAGCGATCCGGCGCACGTCGACGCTGTGCGCAAGCGGGTCGAACGGCCCGCCGCACAGATCCAAAGCGGCCATATCGCGCAGAGAAGCAGTGCCGAGCCGGTGCAGGTACAGGTGATCGAGGTTTTGGGCACGGTCCAGGCGCTGGAAGAACTCGACGGCGCGCGCCGGCCAGCCGGCGACGTCGCGGGCCAGGTCTTCGAGCAGGGCGACCGTGCCTTTGCGGCGACGATGCTGGATCGACTGGGCGACCTCGCGCCGCGGCACCAGCGCGCGTTCGAGTGCGCGCCCGGCTTCGTCGCGGCGCTGCACCGGTGCGCCGGCGGCGTCGACCGGGCGATAGCCGATCAGATCGGCGAGGTAGGGCACGACCCAGTCGTCGGCGGTCTCGATGAACCAGTTGTCGTACAACTGCGCGATATCGTCCTCGACCAGGTTCATCTGCTCGGCGATCACACGCAGCAAGGCCTGCAGCGGATAACCCTGTTCGATGTCGCGGATGCGGTGGATCGTCGGCAGCAGCCGGTACAGGCGGTCGATGCGCGGTTCGATGTGCAGCGAAGGGATGTCCATGTCGTCGCTCACTGGACCGGATTGAGGATCAGGGTGTCGGGCACGTTCGGCACGAAGCAGGCGAGCCGCGCCGGACGGATCGTGTCGCCATCGGGCTCGGCGGGGCCGGCCTCGACGCGGGCGGGCGGCTGGACCGGTATCGGCTGTTCGTCGTTGCCGTTGAAGCCGCTGTCGCTGTCGCCGTAGACGATGGCCTGGACGATGTCGGTGATCTCGTCCTGGCTTATCAGCCGGCGTTGGTCGCTCTGCCAGTCGATGACGGTCTCGGGGATGCCGCCGAAGCTGTCGACGTCGACCCAGTCGACGCCGCGCACCGACTGCATCGCCGTGACGATCTCGCAGAGCAGGGCCGGCCGGGCCAGGGCGCGTTGGTCGAAGCCGAAGCGTTCCAGCAGGCGCTCGCGTACCGCGGTCGCGACCGGCTCCCAGCGATGACCGGGCAACAGACGCAGCCGCGCCTGCAGCACCAGGGCAATGCGTTCGCGCATGGCCACCTGCACCGACAAGGCGGGGTCGCCGAGTTCGCGCAGGGCCTGCATGAGGTTGCGATAGAGATCGGAGTTCGGGTCCAGCGGCATGTCGTCGACCCCGGCGACGGTGATGTGCACCACTTCGCGCACGCCGTCGCTGAGCCGCGCCGCCACGGCCTTGGCGATGCCGGCGAACATGCGGGTGAAGTCGGCGTAGTCCGACAGCGACACCAGCCGGTCCAGCGCCATCAACGAACGCGGCGCGTTCTCGCGGATCAGCCCGATGCTTTCGCGGTCGGCGCCGCCGGAGGCGTGCAATGGATTGATCACCTCCTTGATCCCGAGCGGACGGCTGATCAACAGCGAGATCTGTCCGGCGCGCACGTTGCCGCCCTTGCCGATGCCGTTGCGGTATTCGGCGCGCAGGTTCTCGAAGCCGCTCGGCGGGCGCAGGCCGTTGACGCCGTCGCCGAACACCACCGAGGTCACGCCGTCGTCGCCGGTCACGGTGACGTAGGCGCGCGCGTCGGGGCCGAGCCCGGCCAGGCTGTCGGTTTCCTGCCACTCCACCTCGTTGACCAGCACCTTGAGCGTGCTCGCCGCGCCCGCGGCGGTCGGCGCGGGGCGCCAGGTCAATGGCGGTTGGCGCAGGGCGAAGCGTTGCAGCGGCCGGCGTGCGTCGCTGCTGCCGAGCACCTCCTTGCGGGTCTCGCCGTGGCTGGCCGCGACCACGTTGGCGTGGATGCGCAGGCCGTCGCGGTAGTACACGTAGGCCAAGGGTGTGGCCAGGCGCAGGGTGGTGTGCGGACGGTCGCCGGGACGCCAGAAGTCGCTGCCGTGCTCCAGGCCGGCGATCATCATCAGCTCGCTGACGCGCACGCCGCGCACCCCCGGGATGTCGCTGCGCTCGCCTTCCACCACCACCCAGCGACCGGACTTGAGTTGCTCGTGCAACGGGCCCAGTTCCAGGCGGCTGCCGGAGACGTCGTCGAGAATCGGTTCGGCCGCCATCTCCAGCCGGCGCCGTTGCGGGTGCAGCCAGGTCTGGCGCAGTTCGTCGATCCGGCGGCGGGTCTGACCGTCGGCGACATCGCGCCAGGCGCTGGGCTCGCCTTCGGCGCCGAATTCGATCCGGGTGCTTTCCTGCGACAGGCCGTACGCGCTGCGCGGCCCGGTATGCGCGCTGGCGACGTGCATCACCTGATAGCGCGCCAACAGCTCGGTCGGCAGCGGTGGCCGCACGACCAGGACCCGGTCGCCGATCGCGAGCAGCGGATCGGCCTTGCCGAGGAAGGCGTTGCTGTCGCTTTCGTCGTCCTCGTAGACCCAGTCCGCCCACGATTCCACCGGCGGGATGGTGTTGTTGGTGGTGCCGGGCATCGGCTTGGACGAGCCGGCGCCGAACAGGGTCTCGCCGGCGCCGAGCACGTGCACGGCCGTCAACGAGGGCGTCGCCTGTTCGGGGCTGGAGCCGCGCCAGGCCGCGTAGTAACTGTCCTTGAGCGTCGGCGCGAAATCGGTGATCAGTTGCGGCTGCACATCGGCGTCGTAACTGAAGGTTTCGTCGAGTTTGCGCGGCAGGCGCAGGGTGTTGGCGGCCTGCAGCCGGCGTGGCGCCAGCAGATGCTCGACCGCGTCGTCGGGCCCGCCGTTCGGCGCGCTCGCGCCCGGTAGTTCGAGTTCGGCCAGTGCCTCGCCGAAAGCGTCGATGGCCTGCATGGCGTTGCCGTTCTCGACCCCGCCGTTCAGCAGGCCGGCCCATTCGTCCATCGGCGGACGCGGAGCGCCGAGGCGCAGCGCATTCAACAGCTGCGCGCAGTTCTCGATCGCGCGATCGTCCTGGGTAAAGGCCAGTTTGTTCTGCAGGATCTGCAACAGCGGGTGCGCCTGGTCCTGCAGTGGCGGCAGCGGCTGCAGGCGCAAACGCGTGCGCTGCCCGGCGAAGTCGGGTTCGACCGCGACCACGCGACGTGCGACGTGCACGGCGGTGGCCGAGGCGCCGAACTGGAGCAGCAACAGGTCGCCGGGCAGGACACCGGTGTCCACACCGACCGCGTGGATGCTGTCGAGGGCGAGCACGTTGGCCAGTTCGATCCGCTGCGGCCGCTCACGGCGGATCTGCAGGTCGTTCCACTCGCGCCGCGCCTGCAGCGCCTCGTCGGTCTCGAACGACTGCGGCAGTTCGCCGGGGCCGGGGATGCTCTGCGCGCGGGTGCCGACCGGCAGTTCCACGGGCCCGGCCTGGTTGTCGTCGACGGTGTAGGACAGGAATACGCTGGACGAGACGCCGGCGCGCGGGGCGTAACCGACCAGGCGCGCCAGTTCGACCAGGGAGCGGCGTTCGCCGGCGGTGCGCAGATAGCCTTCGTTGGCGATGCGCTCCTGGTAGAAGCTCAGCACGTCCGAGACCGTGGCCCAACCGTCGAGCAGGGCGATCGCCGGATCGGCCGGATCGCGCGTGGTCAGCGGCTGCAAGGGCCGCAAGCTGCGTGCGGCCTGTCGGCCGTCGCCGGGCACTTCGACCTCCATGCTCGGCAATCGCGCTTTCATGCTCGCGAGGAAGCGGCCGTGGGTGCCGACCCGGTAGGCCAGCGCCGGCAGTCCGCGCCGGTTGTCCAGCGCCACCGGCGTCGACGCCGCGACGCCTTCGCAGCAGCCACAGCGGGCGCTGCCGCATCCGCAGTCGTGAGCGCTCATCGCCCACCTCCGACGAAGATCGAGAGCTTGCCGTGCTCGGGATAGTTGGGGTCGTTGTCGAGGCGCGCGATCTCGTGCGCGCCCAAGCGCAGGATGCCGTCCTCGAGTTCGCGGTTGGCGGCCGCGTACAGGCGTTGCAGGCGGATCACGCGGGCGCATTCCACGCCGGTCACCGCCATCGCTTCGGCCACCAGTGCGCTGGCCCGCAGGCTGTGGCCGAAGCTCAAACGATCGGGGTGGAAATAACCCGGCTGGCCGTCGCGGCGGCGACCGGCGCCGAAGCGTTCGAGCAGTGCGGCCTTGATCGCGCCGCGCTCGTAGCCGGGCAGGGCACAGACTTCCAGGCTCAGTTCGATCGGCACGTACACCGCCGTTTCCACATGCAGGTCGTGGCCCATGCGGCGCACGCGGTGCAGGGCCGTTTCGACCTCGCCGATCAACTCGGCGTCGGCCGGCACGCGACCGTACGGGTCCAGGGCCACGTCGGCTTCGTACCAACTGCCGGTCCAGACCAGTTCGCTGGCGGCGCGCTGCACGCGCAGATCGCGTTCGGCCAGGCGCGCGTAATCGTCGGCGGTGATCGCGCGCAGGCGTTGCTTGCGGAACGCGCCGGGCGCCAGCAAGCGCGCCTGCGCCAGCGGCTCGGGGTCGATGCCGCCTCGCGCCGGCAGCGGATTGTCGACGCGCACCTGCAAGCCGCTCCATTCGCCGCGCAGATGCACGCGGTTGATGCCGTGGGCGCCGACGTTGCCGGCGCTGCCGTTACCGAGCCGGTAGCGGGCGGCGAAGCGTCGGCCCGGCTCCGGGCGCTTGCCGAGGTCGTCGTCGCCGAAGCGCAGATGGGCCAGGCCCTGGTTGTCGATCTCCACGACCACATGGCGGTCCTCGTCGCCGCTGCCGAGCAGATCGAACACCGGCGTCCACGAACCGCCCTCGTCATCGTCCAGCCGCAATGAAGGCAATGCTTCGCGCGGATCCTGATCGAGGCTGGCGGACGCAGCGCGACTGGCGGCCGGCATCTGGGTGCGATGGGTCAGAGGCGCATCGGGCAGGTGCCAATGGAAGCGGCCGGGCCGTTGCACGAGTTCCGACGGTTGGCCCTCGCATTCGCATTCGGCCTGGCCGTGTGCCTCGGGCACCGTGCCCAGGTCGAGGGGGCCGGCGCGACGGCCGTGGTCGGCCAGGACCACGTTGCCGAGCGCCATCGACACTTCGCGCAGACGCGCGCAGCCCGGCGCAGGGCCGAGCGCGCTGAGGCACAGCGCGAACGGCAGCGCGTCGTCGACATGCCATTGCACCCGCAGCAGAGGCATCGGCCGTGGGTCGTCGGGACCGGTGGGATAAAGCGTGTCCTCGATCGCCTCGACCCGGGTCAGCCGCACCGGCCAGACATGGGACGGATCGGCATCCGCCTCGAGTCCGCTGCGCGGCCCCAGCACTTCCTTCAACAACAGCACGTCGCCGGCCTTCAGCTCCAGCGCGCGTGTCTCGCCTTGCGATTGCGCCCATGCGTCGCGCAACACCGCCGCCGTAGCACCGCGCGGCAGGCAGCAGTCGTCGCGGCCCCAGTCGTAGAACGCGATGCGGTTGTGCGCGCTGCGCAGGGCGATCGAGCCTGAGTCGCCACTGGTCAGCGGCAGGAAACTGTCGTAGCGGCCGTGATCGTCGGACGCGAGCGTGCGCATGGCTTCGTCGCCGAGCAACGGCGGCACCGGCGCATCGACGGCGATGCCGCTGAGGAAGGTGATGTCGGCGACCGCCACATCGAGATCCTGCGAGGTTTCGATGGCGACCCAGGCGCGGGCATTGCAGCCTTCGTGCAGGCGATAGTCGACCAGGCGCGCGTGCCGGCGCACCGAGATGCGTTGGCGCGCGGTGTCGAGATAGGCCTCGGTCGCGACCGCGTCCTGGTAGTAGCTCAGGTAATCGCCGGCATAGGCCAGCAGTTCGATCAAGGTGACGCCGAGATCGGGCACATGCTCCGGGTTCCAGTCGGGCGAAACCAGTGCGAGCCGGTCCTGGATCAGGCGACGGAAACTGGCGTAGTCCTTGGCCAGGTACGACAACGCGGGTTCGTTCGGCGGTTCCTCGATGCAGGCCGGAGCCGCCGCGCAATCCAGGTCGGACGGGCAGCCGGCCTTGAAGGAGAACTCGGCGCTGGCGTACATCGGGTCCAGCCCCTCGATGTCGAGCAGGCGCAAGCGGTAACGCGAATGGTCGCCTCGGCGATCGAGACCTACCGTCAACCAATCGTCGACATCGGGTTCTCCGCTGGGGTGAGGGTCGACGTCGACGATGCCGATGTCGACGATGCGGGTGCCGCCTTCGATGCGCAGATGGCGCAGCAGCCCGGGACCGTCCTCGCCGAGCTCGGGCGGCAGCTTGCCGAGAAAATAGACGTGCAGTTCGAGCTGGTCGGCGGAGACTTCGACGAAGTCCAGGCCGACCCGTCCGCCGAAGGCGCGGACATCCTGGCGGCGCGGATCGTTGCAGCATGAAAGAGTCATGACGGAATCCCTGCCTCGGTCAGATCGCGCGGGTGAAGCGCGCGCTTTGCTCTTCGCGGGTGCGCAGCAGCACGTAACTCAGCTCGACGGTCAATGCGGCGTCCTGCGCGCTGACCTGCAAGGCGCGCACTTCGATCACGTCCTGCAACCAGCGTTGCAGCGCCGCCTGCAAGGTGAATTGCACGGTCGCGGCCAACTCGGGGCTGTTGCCGGCGAATACCAACTGCAACAGCCCGCTGCCGAAGTCGGGCCGGTTGACCCGTTCGCCGGCCTGGGTGAACACCAGTTGCTCGATCATGTCGCGCACATGGCCGGCATGATCGGTGGCGGCGCTGCGGCCGCGGCCGTCGACATGGAAAGGAAAGTCCAGATGCATGGCGATTCTCCGGCTAGTGCTGCAGCGGCTACATCGCGAACACGCGGGCCTGCATGGCGCCGACGATCGGCGCGCCCTGCGGGATCTGTTCGGCGCTCTGGCAGATGCCCGGGGCCGGCCCGGGCGCCGGCGTCAGCATCGCCGGCAAGCCCATGACGGTGACCCGCGCGCTCGGCATCGACCAGCGCACGGTGACGCAGGGCTGTGGCTTGCCGTTAGGCAGGGTGAAGGGACAGCCGGCGACGACGATGGTCGGCGCGCCCGGCGGGATCGTCGCTACCGGTTGCCCCATCACCAGCACGCGCGTCTGCACCGGCGCGATCTTGGCCTGACCGACCGCGTGCTGGCAGGTCATGACGGCGTTGGCGTGCAACAGATATCCAGGCATGGCCGCGTCCTCAGGTGATCGCCATAGCGACTTTGTTGAAGGTGATGGTCGGCCCGACCAGGTAGATCGAGGCGCCTTTGCCGTTGTCGATGTAGATGCCGCTGTCGTTGACCACCAACATCGCGCCGGTGGTGCTCTTGAGCACGATGCCGCCGGTGATCGGCGTAGGCGGCATGTCGCTGACCATGAGCATGTTCTGCAGCAAGGACTGGATGACGATGTTGGGATCGGCCGGATTGCCGAGCTTGGCCATGGCCGGCGGATCGGCGCTGGTGTCGAAGCGACAGCCCAGCCACACCGGCTTGTTGACGTCGCCGTGTTCGAACATCAGCCACACGCCGGCGCCGACCGGCGGTACCGCGTACACGCCCATGCCCGGGCCGGGCGGCCCGGACAGCGGCGTGCAGGGCTCGGCCCAAGTGGTCGGCACGAAGCCGGCCACGTCGACCGCGGTCAGCAGCAGCCGGCCGCGGAACTCGGGATCGGTGTTCATGGCGACCGTGCCCCGGTAAATGCCCGGATACAGTCGTACGCCGCTGGATCCGTCGCTCATATCGGCACCTTCGGAGTCAGGGAAATCAGCCCGTCGCGGCTGAGCTCGAAGTTCTGCTTGAATTCGCCGCGCTTGATCTTGTGGGTCACGCTGTCGACGTAGTAGAGACCGTCGTAGGCCAGCCCGGCGCCGCGCACGCCGACCATCAGCTTCGAGCGCAACACATGGCCGTAGCGCAACACGTCGAGCGAACCGCTGACGGTGATCGCATTGGCCGCGCCTTTGAGCATGCGGCCGAGCATCTTCTTGAGGGTGAACTCGGTCGAGTCGCCGCCGGTGTCGTGCGACATCACCATCTTCAGCGGCGGCGTCGGCCGTGCGCCGAGCGGGAGCTGGAAGATGTTCACCGACGGGATCGGAATCACCAGCGGCAGGCGCCCGGTGATCGGGTCGTGGACGTTGACCAGCAAGGTCTCTTTGGCCAGGCCGTCGAGCTGGAAACTCATCGACTCGACGTTGGTGTGCGCATCCATGTTGATGCTCAATGCCGGTTGCGGCACCGGGATGCGGATGTTCGGCCCGAGATAGGCGATGCTTTGCCCGGGCAGGGGGCCCGGTTCGACGTAGAAGACGAAGCCGCTGTCGTCGGCGATCTTCTTCAGGTGCTCCAGGTCGGTGCCGTTCTGCGCTTCGATCTTCTTGGTCATGATCGGCTGTTCGGGGATGAACGGCGGGATCACGATCGGCACGATGCCGAGTCCGGCGTATCGGGCCAGGATCTGGTAGGCCTGTACGGTCGAAGACATGTTGGGATAGGGCAGGGCCAGTTCGACCAGGTCCATCGCGGTGCTCAGATCGTCGCCGGTGATGGTCAGCACCGACTGCCCCGGTTCGCTGCTCGGCGCGAGCTCCTGCCGCGTCACCAGGCCGTCCATCAGCACGTGCGGGAATCCGCCCAGCGTGACCATGACCACCACGCGGGTGGTGATCGGGTCGAAATAGCCGGCCGGCAGCAAGGTGGTCAACAGCATCGAGTCCTTGCCGACGCCGAAGCTGAGCTGGAACCCGCTCTTATCCTTGCCGCTGGTGATCTCGACGCTCTGCAACGCATCCACGACCGCGCGCGGCGCCGGCACCGGCACCGCCGGCCCGATCATCAGCGTCAGGTGGATGCCCTGGACCATGGCTTTATTCCCGTGCCGGCGGCGGCACGCCGTCGGGCAAGGTGATGCGCACGCGTTCGCCGACCGTGTCGGTGAGCTCGTCGGGGTGCATCACGCCGTTCGCATCGCACAAGCGCCAGAACGCTTCGGAATCGCCGAGCTCGCGCGCGGCGACGAGGTCGGGGCGTTCGCCTTCGACCACCGTGTGTTCGTGCAAGGTGACGAAGCCGTCCAGCGGCGGCAGGAATCGCCGTTGCAGATAGGGCACGACCGTGCCGTCCTCGCCGACCCGCATGGCCACCGGCACCGCGTGGTAGCGGCTGCCGGGAGGAAAGTCGTAGTTCGCCATCGCCGTCTCCTTCGTCGTTGCAGCGGATCGAAATCCGCGTCGTCCTGGTCGATCTCCCGCTCGCGGTCAGAACACGCCTGGAATGCCGAGGGCGCGGAAATCCGCGCCGATCGCCTGCGCCGCGAGGCGCTCCTTGCTCAGCAGGTAGCTCATGAACAAGCCGCCGCCTTTGCTGTCGAACCCGATGTCGTCGATGCTGAGCACGCGCAGGCCTATGCTGAGCTTGGCCCTGATCGGGTTCAGCGATACATCGAAGGCCTCCTCGGTGATGCTCAGCTCGGTGATGCGCACCGGCGCGATCCGGTTGGGGCCGAACACGAATACCGACAGCGGCGCCAACGCCGGGGCTATTTCCAGCGAGCCGGTCGCCGCGATCGCATTGGCCGCGAACAGGTCGCCGCTGGCAGGGTGGACCAGCGCTTCGATCGCGGCGATCTGCGGATGCAGGCCGCTCAGCGTGGACGACACCTGACCGGCCTCGAGGGCATCGCTGGCGTCGATCTCGGCTTCGAGCTTGATCGTTTCCGCCGGCGGCCCCTTCAAGCGCAGCGCTTCCGAACGATCGCCGGATTCGCCGCCGATGCCCTTGATCTGCAGGCTGCGGGTCATGCTGTCGGGGTTGTACTGCAGGCCGATGATGCGGATTACGTTGCCGCTCGTGGGGTCGAGCAGGACCAGGCCGCCGCGCAGCAGTTTCGGTGATCGTGGGTATCCGCTCATCGTCTGGTTTCCCTTTCGGCCCGATCAGAAATCTCTACTGAAGAACGGGAAAATCGGCGTCCTGATATCGTTGGGGTGGTGGACTTTCCATTCCGATTGCATGCGGTCCATGACGTTCGGGTTCTCGCGCGCGTTGAGCTGGTCGGCCTGCAGGCGCAGCCCCAGATTGAGCAAGTCGAGGTTGAGCGGGCCCAAGCGCAATCGCTCCGGCATGCCGATCGTGCGCATCAGCTCGGACGATCGTTGCGCCTCGGCGACGAAGGAATCCGCATCGCGCGAGCCGAAGTAGCTGCCGCGGGCGCTATAGGCGCGGCGGATGCCGAGCCAATCGATACGAGAGTTCATATCGGTCGATGGCGGTCGCCAGAAATTCGGGTCCAGGCCGCTCAGCGGAGCCATCGGTCCGAACTGCGCCTGCAACGGTAACCGCAGCGGCATCAATGACGGTGCCGGTACCGGAGGAGTAAGGGACGTCGCCGGCAGCGGGGGCGACAAGCGCAGCGGCGGCACCAGCGAAAGGCGCGGAAAGCGCGGGCGCGGCGAGAGCAGGGACGGCGGCTGCAGGACGAAAGACGGCACCTGCGGAATCGTGGCGGTGTCATCGGGCTCGGCGCGTGCGCTTTGAGGCGCGGCTTGCGGTGCGACTTGCGGCGCGTATGCGTTGATTCGCGCGAAGTCCACGCCTGCCGATGGCCGCGCGTGGGGTAGACGCTGGCTGGACTCGTGGGTGGCCGCCAGGTTCAGGCCCGCGGAGGCCCGCACCGCGGTAACGGAGTTTTTTCGGCGTAGGCGAGGATGAAGGCCATGGCGCTCCATCAGCGGGTTCCTCGCCGCGGCGGGAAATCGAATTTTGTCTCGAATTGAAAGTCGTGGCCCTCGCCTTCGTCCTTAAGCTCGTCTTGAGCCTGTTGAAACAGCTCTGTCCTGCCCGACGGCCCGAACATGTGGAGAGGGTCGGGGTCCAGGCCCGGATCCTGGTCGAACAGGGTAGTGACGAACGACCACAGCCATTCCGCCTTCGGACCTAACTTGGGAACAAGCGATTCGGGGCCCGGCAAGCGGCTGAGGTCGACACGAGGAACCTCCAGCCGCGGCGGAGACTCGGGCCCTTCCACCCACGTCGGCAATTTGTTCTGCGGTGAGGGCAGCGGCAGCTTCAGCTTTTTTCTTGGCCAGGCCGACAGCGCTGGCTTGAACGGCGAGCGCGGTTTGGTCAAGGGCGCGATCAGCGACATATGGGCGGGCAAACGCATTCGGCCGGACTGTGAAGAGACCGGCTGCATCAGGTCGGCGGAATCGATCCGGACCTGGGAGCGCGGCATGCGCGCCACGATTTGCGACGCATCAGAGGGGGTTTTTTGCTCGGTGTCGTTCGGGCGCAAGGCGAACGGACTGGCCGCCGCCGAGTTCGCGGGTTTGAGCAGGCTGCGTTCGATGGCGTGGCGTTCCATCAGTCGCCCCTCAATAAGCCGCATACTTGGCTTCTGCGCGGGTGGGCGCAGTCGCAGGCCGAAAACGCTGCATGCGACGGTCGCGGCATGGTCGCTGCGGGCGGTTTCACGACACCGACTCCAAGGCGTCCAGCGCTTGCCTGGCGCGTTCGACCACGGCCGCCTGCGGATGCTGGGTCAGGGCGCGGATTTGTACCCGCGCGGCATCGCGCATCGCGAACAATTCGGCGAGCGCCGGTTCGCGACGTTCGATCGGACCATCGAAGACTTCCTGCGCGAGGGTGGCCGCGGTCGCCGCGACGGCGGCGTCGTCGCGTTCGAGGAGGAACGACAGCGTCAGTTCCAGCGGCGTCGCGTGCGTCAGGTCGAGCGCGCCGTCCTCGCTCGTCGCCAGCTTCAGGGCGCGCCGGCAGGTCAGCGTCAACAGATCGTGCTCGCCGTCGGCGATGGAGCGGCGGCTGTTCTCGAGGGCGACGAACTGGTTCAGCAGCAAACTCTGGCGCCATGGCGTGTCGGCCGCGACGACGACCAGGCCGATCGGGCCGCCTACATCGGGTACGCCGGCGCAAGGGTCGGCCAGCGTCGTGCCGCTGCCGGCCAGGGTGGCATGGAACGCGAAACCTGCCGGGCGTTGCTTGGCGCGGTCGCCGCCCACGGCCAGATGCAGGCGGCCCGGGCCTTCGACCTCGATGAAGTAGTGCAGCGCTATCGGCGCTCCGGCAAGCAGGAGGGTACTGGCGACGCGCAGACCTGCGCGCACGCGCAGCCCCTCGACCTCGAACGATTGCAGCGCTTCGTGCTGTTCGGATCGCATGTTCATCTGAAGCGGATCCTGATGGTGGCGCTGCGCGCGGCGAGCACCGAGTCGGTCGCAGTCACGGTGACCACGCCGGTGAAACCTGCCGGTCGTGTAACGGTCGCGGCGACCGCTACGCCGGGCGGACCCGCGTTGACGGCCACGACGACGCCTGCCGCGGCGGCGGCGGGATCGACGATGAAATTCACCACCCGTCCGCCCGGATTGGCATTGAGGGTGACCACGCTGGTCAAGACGCCGACCGGCACCGGGCTGGGCGCCGCGCGCATGTTGCGCAGGCGCACGGCCTCGACCCTGACGCGGCCGTCGGCACGGCGGTTGGGGAAGATCGTATCGGCCGCGCGCAGGCGGAAATTTCCGGCGCGCAGGCCGGCGGTCAGCGTCGCCGCCGCCGGCAACGCGGCGGGATTGCCTGCGGTCACTGCGCTATCGCCCGCCAATACGTTCCATCGGGCACTGCGTGCGGCGACGGTCGAGGCGACGGTCAAGCGAGCCGTTGCCCTGCCGTCGGCAGCCAAGGCGGTCGCGCCGGCGGCGGTCGGCGTCGCCGTCACCGCGCTGAACACGATCAGCGGATTGCCGGCATAGGGATCGTTGCGCGGTGGAGCGGCAACGCCGCCGAAACGGTGATCGGTGCGGAACTGGAATCCGGCCGTGGGCGAACCGCGCAGGGAGCGTTCGTGCACGCCGTCGGCGAAAGTGCGGCTGACCACCGCGCCGGCGCCGCGCCACGACGAGTACTGGAAGCGCTGGCGGAAGTTCCAGAAGCGCGGCAACTGCCGCACGCCGGGTCCGACGAAGCGATTGACGTCGATGGCCGGCAGCCCGTCGGCGACGTTGGGCAGGGCGACCGGCGTGACCAGTTGATCGACCCAGGCATTCGCCGGCACGGCCAAGAGCAGATTGAAGGCGTTGTTGAAGCCGATCGGCGGATTGACCGGAGCGAGATTGAAATCGTTGCGATTGAGGGTGATCAGCTCGCCGACGATGCGGGTCAAGGGCGCATGCGCGGCGTCGGAGGATCGGAAGGTGATGCGGTTCTGCACGCCATAGGGACCCGCGCCGCCGGCGAAGGTCAGCGCAGTGACCCGGGTCGGCACGGCATTGACGGTCAGTTCCGCCATCAGGCCGGAAGCGCCGACCACCGGTGCGGCGACCGGCTGGGTCTCGTCGAGTCGCGCACCGGTGGCGGTGTCGGCGACGCGCACGCGGATGTCGCCGGTCTGCGCGCCCGGGGTGATGACGTTGCCGGCGACGCGGGCGCCGAGCGCGCGGCGCAAGGTCACCCGCACCGGACGGCCGCCGGGCGCAGTGATCGCGTTGACCGTGGCGGTGTTGCCGTTGATGCCGTCGCGATTGGGCTCGGCGGTGCCGGCCGGCGCTGCGCCTGCCACCAATGCCGGCACCGGGGCCAACGCCGGCGCCGCGGCATAGGTCGCACTGGTCACTTGGACCAAGCGTACCGCGATGGAGTTTGCGTTGTCGGCCGGCGTGCCGGCGACCTCGGCGCGAATCGTCAGCGCCGCGCCGCCGACCACCGTGCCCGGCGGCGGCTGCACGGCACGGATCCTGACCCGACGGCCGCCGCCCACGACCGACACGCCGGCGGGGACGGCGCCGCCGGGATTGATCGTCCAAGTCAGCGCGCTGCGACCGGCGACCGTAGCGGTGGCGGTGATGTCGTTGCCGCCGACGCCGAGCTCGGCCGAGGAGACGGCGACGGCGGTGACCAAGGGCGCGGCCTGGGCCTGCATCGGCGCAGCCGCGATGTGTTGCGACAAACCCGATCGTGCCGGCAATGCACCGGCGCCGAGATCCTGCTGGACGACGTGGGTCAGCTCGTGCGCGAGCAGATGGCGATGCTCGGCCGCTTCGGGATCGGCGACCTTGTCCCCGAAGATCAGATTGCGCGCATAAGTGAAAGCGCGCGCGCCGAGTCGGCCGGCCGCGGCCTGCGCGCCGTCGCCGGTGTGCACGCGCACGCCGGAGAAGTCCCACGAGAATGCGTTCTCGAACGCGCTGCGCAGCGATTGCGACAACGGCCGGCCCGGGCCGAGTTCGGCGATGCGCGCGGCCGATGCGGGCGCCTGTGCGGTGTCCTCGCCCGCGGAAGGATCGGTCGGCAGGGAGAGCCGTTGTACGGCGGCCTCGGCGATATGGTCGGCCTCGCGCTCATGCCCGCTCGCAGCTTCGATGCGCTGCGGCAGGACCGTGGCGGCGAGCGAAGCCGGCGCGGGTCGACGCGCCGTCGGCGGTGCGCGCAAGGCAGACGGTTGGCGTTGCAGCGAGGGCCCCGGCGGAATCGCGGCGAGAGTGGCTGCGTTGGACGCGTTGGTGGTGGGACGCGCATTCGCCGCCGCCGGTGCCGACGAGGCGGCGGGCGCATGTCGCGCGCATTCGCCGCAGGTCGCACCGGCAATGGTGTGGTTGCCGCATTCGCAGCGACGCGCAAGGACGCCGGCACTCGCCGGTACCGGCGCCAGCGCCGAAGCGGCCTTGAGCGCAGCGTTCTTGCTCATCTTCGGATCTCCCGCCCCAGGGCCGTGGCGACGGAGCCGGCGACGGCGCGCGCCAGTCGCGCGGTTCCGGCATCGGTGCGGACCGCCGGCGCCGTCAGCCGCGCCAGCGAGGCACCGCTGCGTGCGTCCGCCAGGCGGCGATCGCCGATCAGGCGTGCCAGCTCGTCGGTCAAGGCACGTACGAACTCGCCACGCTGCGCATCGCCGATCCTCGCGCCATGCACGACCACTCGCTCGATATGCAGCTTGACGCTCATCCGGGCCTCCGGCCGGCGCCCGCGGCGAATTCGCTTTCGTTGACCGGCTTGCCGAGTTTGCGCAGTTCCACCCGCAGCGAGGCCAGCAGCAGCGGCATCGATACGGCGACGCCGGCCTGGGCGGCCGAGAACGCGGCGTTCAAGGCGATGCTGTGGATGTTGCCGCCGGACAGGCCGAAGCGGGCGAGGCGGTCGTAGTCGAGCGTCTCCCTGGGCACCCCGGGCGCGAGCGCGTTGTGCCAGATGCGTGCCCGCTCGTTGGGCCCGGGGAACTGGAAGTTGACCACGAAGCGCAGACGGCGCAGGAACGCGCCGTCGAGCGCGGACTTCATGTTGGTGGCCAGGATCGCCAGTCCGGAAAATGCCTCCATGCGTTGCAACAAATAGTTGATCTCGATGTTGGCGTAACGGTCGTGGCTGTCCTTGACTTCGCTGCGCTTGCCGAACAAGGCATCGGCCTCGTCGAAAAACAGGATCGCGCCGCCTTGTTCGGCGGCGTCGAACACGCGGCGCAGGTTCTTCTCGGTTTCGCCGATGTATTTGCTGACCACCGAGGACAGGTCGATGCGGTACAGATGCAGGCGCAGCTCGTTGGCGATGACTTCCGCCGCCATGGTCTTGCCGGTGCCGCTCTCGCCGGCGAACAGGGCGCTGAGCCCCAGGCCGCGGTTCATGCGCTGGGCATAGCCCCATTGCTGGTAGACGCGGTGCCGCTCGTGGACTTGGCCGGCGATCTGGCGCAGCAGGCAGACGGCTTCCTCGCCGAGCACCAGGTCTTCCCAACGCGCCTTGGGCTCCAGGCGCTGGGCCAACGAATCCAGGCGCGACACGGACAGATCGCGGCAGGCCTCCCAGGCATCGCCGCCGCGCGCCTGTGCGCTCGCGGCGACTTCGCGTATTTGCTGCAGGTTGAGGCGGAAATGCCCGGACAGCGCCTCGGCCTGGCGTTCGCGGTCCGGCACGGCCGCGGGCAGTGCCTCGCGCCAGGCCGCATGCTGTTCCGCCGCGCTCGGCAGCTGCACTTCGACAGTCCATTGCGCGCCGTCCACGCGCAGTGGCGAAACCGGCAGGCCGACGAAGGCGAGTCCGAGCGGATGCCCGAGCAAGGTCCGCATAGCGTCCGCGGTTTCGCCGCTGTCGGCATCGAGTTCGTCGGCATCCAGGTACAACGCCACCGGCAGCAACAGGCTTTCGCGGTGCCAGAGCCGGGCCAGGGTTTCCAACTCGCTGCGCACGGTCGGCAGCGAACGCACCGGCAAGGTATACAGGCGGCAACCGAATGCGGCGCAGGCATGGGCGGCGATCGCATAGCGACTGCCGGCGTCGCCGCCGGTCAGTTGCACCAGCGGCAGTGGGCCGGGATCGGTGTCGCTCTCGTCGCGTTCCGCGCCATGGGCGCGCAGGATGGCCACGATCTGTTCGGTCTGCCGTTGCTGCGAGGGTGCCATCGGCGGCAGCGTCGGCTGATCGCGCAGCAGCGCTTCCAGGCGTGCGTCGAGCAGGTTCAGGCTCTTGGCGTAATTGACCACGCGTTCGTCGGCGCGCAACGCGGCCGCGGTCAGCGGCGTCGCGCCGGGTTGGCTGATCTCGATCAGGCGCAGATGACGCAAGGGGCGCTGCGGTGCGAGCGCGTCCCATACCGGTTGCTCGAACAGGCGCAGCGCCAGCGCGAAACTGGGATAGGGCGCACCTTGCACGGCCGCGATCATGTCGGGCAGGGCAGGGTCCAGTTCCATCGCCACGCAGAGCAGTAGGGTGTCGGTTTCGAACGGGCTCAAGCCGAGCCGCTCGGCCAGCAAGAGCAGGGCGGGAGCGGGTTCGGACTGCGCCGCCTGCGCGCGCGCCGCGGCCGCGGCTTGCTCGTCCGCCGTCGACGGTATCGAAACCGCCGAGACTTCGACCGGTGCGGCCCCAGCGCCGCGCGCGAACCAGCGCGTCGCGCTGCGCTCGCTGGCTGGCGGCGCTTGCGCCGTCGCCGTCGCCAAACGCTGCACCCGCAGCCGTAGCCAATGCAGGGACGCGGTAAGGTAAGCCTGGTTCGCTTCGGCCCAGCGTTCCATTTCGTCGGCCACGCGAGCGTGCATGTCGGTCTCCTGGTCGCTGCGGGGGGTCATGCCACCACCACGGTTTGTTGCGGGTCGAACTCGAAGCCGTCGGCTCCGACGATGCTGGGCAGGCTGTCCAGGCCGTCGACGCGCAAGCGCACTGGGTAGTCGCCGGCGGCCACGTCGGGCACGGTGAACTCCAGTACGCTCGCTTCGGCCGGATCGGCGGGCGTGTCGATGCTGTCGGCCCGCACCTGGATGTCGCCGAATACGAGGCGTACACCGTCGTGCTGGGCCGGCAACAAGCGCGGCCGGCACCGGATCGTCAATGCGAGATCGCCGGTAGGTGCGGCCAGCGGAGTCACTTCGATCAACGGCGCGAGCGCCAATACCACGGTATTGCTGAGCAGCGCCGGTTGTCCCGGCGACGCTTCGCCGCGCAAGCGCACGGCGTATTGCCCGATGCGCCAATCCGCCAGCGCGCCGGCATCGCCGGGCGCCGGCAGCGCCACGAGCAGGGAATGTTCGTCTTCGCCCGCGCTCGCCGGCAGGGTTTGCTGCAGGCCGCCGCGTGCGGCTTCGAACATCGCCTGCGCACCGGTGGCGACCAGTCGCTCGCCGCGCAAGCGCAGGACATCGCCCAGGCGTGCCGCGGGCAGCAGTTCCGATGCCGCCGGACGGACTTCGTCGAGGCGAGGGGCGGCCGCCGCGAGAGCCTTCGGGCCGCGGTCGTCGGCGCCGCGCTTGAGCACCGGCAGCGCGCTGCGCGCACCGGCGTCGGACTCGATCAGCACCACCGATACCTGGTAAGCCATGGAGGGGCGGTAACGCGCCTGCATCGCCGTCCACAGCTTGGTCAGCTCTTCGGTGTTGAGATACTTCGGGGTGATCTTGATCCACTCGATCTGGTCGGCGAGGCTCAATGCGGAGAAGTCGCCGAACGGCGGCGTCGGCGGGCCGAGCACGATGCGCAACTGCGCACGGCTCAGGGTGGGCGTCTCGTGCAGGAACTGCATGCCCAGGCCGAGCAGGGCTTCGGCCGCCAAGTCCTGGGCGCCGTAAGCGGTGAGCAGGTAATGCAGGTCCAGGGCCAGCGGCGGTGTGCCCATGCGGGCGCCGGCGCCGTCGCGGGCGGGCAGTTCCTGATTGCGCCAACCGCTGTTGGGCGTGACCTGATAGAGAAACAGATTGAGCTGATTGGGCTCGGTCTGGCCGGTGGTGATGCGGTCGGGCGGCAGGGCGCTGACGCTGACGCTGCCTATCGCCGACAGATCGAGCCCGAGCAGACCGTTGCCGATCAGGTCTTTCAATCCCGCGGTGACCGCAGCGATCGCCAGCGCGTTGCTCATGGCCGGCCTCCATGGCGCCGGCGCAGATAGTCGTCGAGGCCGAGTTTCGGTTCGCGCGTCGGGCCCGGCGCGGATGCACCCGCCACTGAGTTAGGTGCAAGGGCGCCGACCTCGAGCCGCCCGATGGTGACCTGTATCGGCGCCGGAGACGATGCGAGCGGCGCAAGCGATGTCGCGGCCGCGCGGCCCGGGTTCGCTACCGGTGCGACCGGCGCCGCGTCGCGTCTGCGCGACATCGGGCTGGGCAGGGCTGCCGGGACGCTCAAGCGCTGCGGCTCCGCGGCGGGCTCCTGGGCATGCAGGGCGGCGGCCAACCTCGCAGCGTCCGCTTGCACTTGCGACTGCGTATGTTCGATGCGGGTCAGGCGCTCGACCCGTTCGATGTGTTCGACGCGGGCGGTACGTTCGATGCGCTCGCTGTGCGGCTTGGGTTCGTAGACGCCGGCGGTCTGGGTCGGGCCGATCGGTGGGTTCCGGTTCGGATGCGCATGCGCATGCGGATGGCGTTGCGCGGTGGAGCCGGATTCGGCGTGTTCGGCCGGGCGATGGCTGCGGTAGGGCGATCCCGTCGGGACGGAAACTGCCGCCGGCACCGACAGCGGCACCGGCGGCGGTGCCGAGGCGGCGATGGTCGGCGCGGGAGTGGCGACGGGCGGAACGGTTTCGGATCTCGGCAGCGCTGAGGCGCCTTCCAACTGCGCGTGCTCTTCGATTGCATTCGGCCGGGCGAGTGACGGCATGGGCGCCGGTGCCGCCGCGACGACGATCGATTCGACGATGTCCGGGGCCGGGCCCGAGGGCTGCCGTGGCTCGAACAGCGAGGGCCGACGACGGGTCAGCAACGGCGTCTGCTGGCGTGTCCGCGCCACTACGCGATCGAGGAAGCCGTCGGCATCCGCGCGGGGACGCGCCGGACCGCGCACGTCGCCAGCCGTGTCGTTGCGGGCGCTCATGCTTGCACCATGTCGAGATAGAAGCGACGCCGGGCCGGCGCCATGGCGAGAATGTCGCGCTCGCTCCAGGCGTAATTGCGCGCCAATACGTGAACTTCGGCGAGCAGATCTTGCGCCCAGTCGTCCAGTTCCTCCCACAGGTAGCCGGCGACGTCCAGCGACGCCGACCAGGCGTGCCGACAGGAGGGGCATTCGACCGCCAACTGCAGGTCCGCGAGCGGGTCGTGATCGGCCATCGCGGCGATGAGGCGCCGGCGCAGCGATGCCGGCAACTGCGCCGCGGCCAATGCCTCCCGGCCGCAGTGCGCGCTGACTATGCAGCGTTGCAACAGCAGGCCCACGCTTTCGTCCTGCTCGGCGCTGTCGTCGAGCGCCTCGATGTCGTCGCTGCAGGGAGGGCGGAAGTAGATCCGGTAATCGCGGTGCTTGAGCAACAAGGGCTCGCGCGGCGAAGGCATCTGCGCGGGCAAGGGACAAACCTCGCCGGCATCGAAGTCGGTTTCGAGACGGTCGCCGCAGGCCGGGCATGCGGCGACGGCGCGCAGGCGTCCGCCGAACAAGCTTTTCTGGAGCAGGAGCAGGCAGGCATCGCGATCGCCGAGGCAGAGTCCGCGCCAATGCGAACGATCGTATTCGGGCCATACCGCCGCCAGCAGGCCGAGCGCACGCTCGGCCGGCGATGCCGAGTACGCGGTTTCCCACACGCGCAGCAAGGCCTCGATCATGCCCGAGGCGGAGGTCGTCGCGACGTACGATGCTGGCGCGCCAGCGGCACTCATGCAGGCTCCGTGAAGCTCGGTTCGGCCGGCTCGACCACATCGACGTCGCGCTCCCAGCCTTCGTTTTCCAGCTTCAGCCGCTGGATCGCGACCGCATTGGCATTGGCGTCGAGATCGGGCAGCGACTGGAACTCGGAGACCCAGCAGCGATACACCTTGTAGGCGATGGCGAGCTGGCCGGCTTCGTTGTAGACCTCGATGATCAGGTCCTTGCGGAAGTCCTTGAGCGACACCTCCGAGCCCAGGCCGGCACCGTAGTTCCAGACTTTGTTCGCCCACTGCTCGAATTCCTTGTCGTGGGTGACGCCGCGTTCGAGCGTGACCGCCTCGAATTCGGTGCGTCCCGGCGATTTGCGGCTGCTGCTGGGGTCGCCGCCGTCGCGGTGCTTGACCACCTCGGTACTGCGTTTGAGTGCGCTGACCTTGCTGATGCCGGCGACGTATTTGTTGTCCCACTTGACCCTGAACTTGAAGTTCTTGTACGGGTCGAAGCGCTGCGCATTGACGGTGAACTGGGCCATGGAAGTGCTCCTGAGGCGTGGATGAGAAACTCAGACGTCGATCTGGCCGGCGATCTGCTGGATGCGCAGGACCACGAATTCGGCCGGTTTCAACGGCGCGAAGCCGACCACGACGTTGACCACGCCCAGGTTGATGTCGTTCTGGGTGGTGGTGTCCTTGTCGCAGCGGACGAAGTAGGCGTCGCGCGGCGAACTGCCCTGGAACGCGCCCTGCCGGAACAGGTTGTGCATGAAGGCGCCGACGTTGAGGCGGATCTGCGCCCACAGCGGTTCGTCGTTGGGCTCGAACACCACCCATTTCAGGCCGCGGAACAGGCTCTCCTCGATGAACAAGGCGGTGCGACGCACCGGCGTGTATTTGTATTCGTCGGCGAGTTGGTCGGCGCCGCGCAGGGTGCGCGCGCCCCAGACCACGCGGCCGCTGGCCGGCATCGCGCGCAGGCAGTTGATGCCGAGCGGGTTGAGCTCTCCGTTTTCGGCGTCGGTCAGCGGCACCGACAACTGCGGCACGCCGACCAGGGTCGCGTCGAGACCGGCCGGCGCTTTCCACACGCCGCGGCTGGCGTCGGTGCGAGCGAAGATGCCGGCGACCGCGCCGCAGGGAGCGAAGCTCTCGATGCCGTTGTCGCGCAGCAAGTTGGGCTGGCGCAGGCGCGGGAAGAAGATCGCGGCGTTGCGGCTCTTCGGGTCGGCGACGGTGTCCAGGCCGGCGATCGCCGCCTCCTTGCTGGTCCAGCCGCTAGGCGGATCGATCACATGGAAGGCGCGGCGCCGTTCGCAATAAGCGGTCGCGGCCGAGAGCACGATCGGTTCGGCGTCGAACTGGATGCCGTCGACGCTCTTGTACGGCGGAATGCACAGCAGGTTGAACAGGTCGGACTGTTCGAGCGCGTACAAGCCCTTTTTCAGCTGCATGCCCTGGTCGGGCAGGAAGTGCAGCGCGCCCAGGTGGCCGCCGTCGGAGGCGGCCTGGTCGGCCTCTTCGTATTTCACCGCCAGCGCCGCGCGCTTGGTCTCCCAGAGCGCGCGTGCGGCGTCGATATCGGCTTGCGACGCGCCGGCCTTGATCAGGTCGTCGAGCTCGGTCTTGGCATCGCCGACTTCGGCTTCGGCGGTGGTGATCGCATCGGTGCCGGCGCTGACCGAACCGGGCAAGGCGCCCTTGACCCGCACCAGGGCCGACTCGGATTCGAGTACCCGGTCGATGCGGCGCGGGCTTTCGACCACGGTGACGTTGAGATAGGTTTCCACCGCGCCGCCGGGGCTGGCGTCGCGTATGGTCAGGTTGAACAACGCGGAAGGGGCTACGCCGAAAGCCAGTGCGACCTCGGCGTTGGGCGAGGCGACGATCTCGCCGCGCAACTTGCCGCCCCAGGCGCCCTCGTAGGCGGCCTCCAGCGACAGTTCCTCGATCGTCAGCGGCGCGCGCGCGGGCGCTATGCTGGCCTTGGCCGCCTTCTGCACCGTTTGCGCGGTCGCACCGGGCTCTTCCGAAGCCCCTTTGGCGACCAGGGCGACCGCTTTGGCCGCGCTCTTCTCCGGGTCGTTGGGGTAGGTGTTGGCCTTGGTCTCGGCCGCCGTGGCCGCTGCGGCGGCGCTGTCGCCGGTGGCGGCAGCGACGACCGCGATCGCGGCCGCTTCGGCGGCGGGACTGGCGAAGCTGGCGGTGGTGGAGGCGTACAGGCGCACGATGATCGCCTGGCTGCCGCCGTTGAGGAAGAAATCGCGCACCGCGTAACCGAGCTGGCTCTGCAGCCACAGTCCTCCGTAACGACGTTCGAAGTCGCCGAAGCCGTTGATCACGATCGCTCGGTCGACCGGCCCGCGCCGGGCGCGTCCCACGAAGGCGGTGATCGAGGTCGCGACCCCGGTGATGGTGCGGACTCCGCTAGGAATCTCCTCGACGTAGACGCCCGGGTAGGTGAGCGCAGCTGGCATGACCATTCTCCTTGCTGGGTTCGTGGAATCACAATGCGGGGGGCATCGGTGCGCGGCCGAGCGAGTACAGCGTGGTGCCGTCGGGCAGGCGGCGCAGGCGCAGGGCGCCGTCGCCGACCAGCCGTTCGAGGGTCGCTTCGATGCGCGCGTGGGCGGTGACGTAGCGTTGCTGCGGCAACCACCATTGGACGATGCCGTCGAGCGTGTCGGCGGCGAGCGGATGCGCGCCGATGTAGCCGAGCACGGCGGCTTCGATTTCTGCGTCGCGTTCCTGCGCTCGCTCCGGCGTCGTCATTGCTGCGTTTCCTTGCTCCGACGAGGGATAGCAAGCAATCGTCGTGCCAACTTCTTCGCGGTTGCAGCGAGCGGCGAGGAAGTCGCGGCAAGGTCATGAAAAACGGAGCGAAGCCGGCTCGAAGGCGGCAGGGCGGCGTGGTATGCGGCCGAGGCCGGCGAAGGCATCCGGGTGCGCGCGCACCCACATCGCCGGGTGCGCGCGGACACCTGCGGCGTTCAGCCGATGCGCAGCCGGTCGCCGTGGATGCCGTGGCGCTTGAGCAGCTTGCCGAGGTGCCGGCGCTCGGTGCGCGAGATCTCGGCGGCGTGGCTGATGTTGCCCTTGGCCTGTTGCATCAGGCCGATCAGGTAGGTGCGCTCGAACACTTCGATCGCTCGGCGCTTGGCCGAGGCGAAACCTTGTTCGTGCGGGATCGAATCGACCGGCGCCGAGTCGACAGACACCGAGTCGACAAGCGCGGATGCAACAAGCGCCGATTCGGCAGGCGCCCGCGCTTCGGCATGGGCCGTCGCATCGGTCAGGCTCAGTTCCTCCACGCCGATATCCAGCCGGTCCGAGCGCAGACAGGCGCGCAGGATCGCGTTCTCCAACTCGCGCACGTTGCCGGGCCAGCGTTGCCGGGCCAACGCCTGCAACGCCGCAGGACTCCATTCGCGCGGCGGCATGTCCTGGTCGCGCACGACCTCCCGCAGCAGATGCCGGGCGAGCAGGACGATGTCGTCACCGCGTTCGCGCAGCGGCGGAAGGGCCACATACAAGGCGTTAAGGCGATACAGCAAGTCGCGGCGGAAGTGCCCGGCCTCGACCGCCGCGAGCAGCGAGATATTGGTCGCCGCGACGATACGCACGTCGGCCACTCGCAGCGGCCGTTCGCCGATCGCGCGAAACTCGCCGTTCTGCAGGAAGCGCAGCAGGATGGTCTGCGCACGCGCGGACAGGGAGTCGATCTCGTCGAGGAACAAGGTGCCGCCGTTCGCATATTCGACCAATCCGGGCTCGCTGGTACGCGCATCGGTAAAGGCGCCGCGGCGATGGCCGAACAGTTCCGATTCGAGCAATGAATCGGGCAGGGCGCCGCAATTGACCGGAACGAACGGCCCCAGGCTGCGCGGGCTGGCGTAGTGGACCTCGCGCGCGGCCAATTCCTTGCCGGTACCGGTCTCGCCTTCGATCAGGATCGGGGCATTGCAGCCGGCGTAACGTCGCAGCAGGCGCCGGATGGCCTGCATCGGCTCGGACTCGCCGATCATCGACATAGACGGTCCCGTCGGCTTCGTTGCGGAAGTCCGTTGCATGACACATCTTCCTTGTCGCTTGGCTTCCGGCGCGGGCGTGCGACGCCGAAACGGGGGAGACGGGCCGCAGCCGCGGCCACCTGCTAGGGAACGTAAGCGATGGCGGACGGCGGCCAAACCGGGCGAGCGCCCAGGCCGTGGCCGTTCCGGCCCCCTCCCGCGTCGTGCGGCTGCCGCCTGCATCAAGGATGCGCAAACGCGTTGAAATTCGTCGAAAGCGCGAGGTAGCCGGTGCCATGACACCGCCCCGGGCCGTATCGGTCGGTTGCGCAGGCGTGCTGCGCGCGGCCTGTCCACGCTTGCGCGCACCGACGGCGACGACTAGCGTGTCGGCGGTCCGCGCTTCGCGCCGTTTCGAATCCATCTCATGACCTCCCGCCGTCGTTTCCTGCACAGCTCGTTGCTCGCCGCCACTTCCGCTGCCTTGCCTGCATTCGCCGCCACCGGGCAAGCCCCGGGGCGAGGCGGTACCGGTGCGAAGCTGGTGTCGACCTGGGACTTCGGCGTCGGCGCCAACCAGGCCGCCTGGCCGGTGCTCGCTGCCGGCGGCTCGGCGCTCGATGCGGTCGAGGCGGGCGCACGCTGGGCCGAAGCGGATTTGTGCAACAGCACCGTCGGCCGCTGCGGCAACCCCGACCGCGACGGCGTGCTGACCCTGGACGCCAGCATCATGGACGGCGACGGCCGTTGCGGCGCGGTCGCCGCGCTCGAAGATATCGCCCATCCGGTCAGCGTCGCGCGCCGGGTCATGGAGCGCACGCCGCACGTGTTGCTGGTCGGCGCCGGGGCGCAGCAGTTCGCGATCGAGCAGGGCTTCCCGAAGCAGGCCCTGCTGACCGACAAGGCCCGCGCGGCCTGGCAGGAATGGCGCAAGACCTCGAAGTACGAACCGAAGATCAACGCCGAGCGTCTCGACACCGCCAAGCCCGGCGACAGCAGCAACCACGACACCCTCGGTATTCTCGCCATCGACGCCAGCGGCAAGCTCGCCGGCGCCTGCACCACCAGCGGCATGGCCTGGAAACTGCACGGCCGGGTCGGCGACAGCCCCATCGTCGGTGCGGGGCTCTACGTCGACAACGAAGTCGGTGCCGCGACCGCGTCCGGCGTGGGCGAGGAAATGCTGCGCAACGCCGCGAGCTTCCTGGTGGTCGAGCTGATGCGGCAAGGCCGCAGCCCGGACGAGGCCTGCCGCGAGGCGATCGACCGCCTGGTGCGCAAGCGTCCGCAAGCGAGCAAGACCTTGCAGGTCTGTTTCCTGGCGATCAACAAGCACGGCGAAGTCGGCGCGCACGCGCTGCACCGCGGCTTCGTCTACGCGGTTTGCGATGCCGGCAAACGCGATGCCTTGCTCGACTCGCGTTCGGTCTACACGACCGAACAGACGTGAGCGGCGCGATGAGCCGGCGCAGCCTGGAAATCTCGGCGAATTCGCTGGGCTCGGCACTCGCCGCGCAAGCCGGCGGCGCCGACCGGGTCGAGCTGTGCGAGAACCTGGGCGAGGGCGGCACCACGCCGTCCTACGGCACGCTGGCGGTTGCCCGCGAGCGTCTGCGCATTCCGTTGTACGTGCTGATCCGCCCGCGCGGCGGCGACTTTCTCTACGACGACTCCGAGCTTGCGGTGATGCGTGCCGACGTCGAGGCCTGCGTGCGGCTCGGCTGCGACGGGGTAGTGATCGGCGCGCTCGACGCCGACGGCGAGGTCGATGCTGCGACCTGCCGCGAGCTGATCGCAGCGGCCGGATCGCTCGGCGTGACTTTCCATCGCGCCTTCGATGCGGCGCGCGACCAGGGCCGGGCGTTGGAAGCGGCGATCGCTCTGGGTTGCGAGCGGATCCTGACCTCGGGCGGCGCTGCCGACGCCTGGAACGGCGCCGACCGTATCGCGGCGCTGGTGGAGCAGGCGGCCGGGCGCATCGGCTTGATGGCCGGTGCCGGTGTCACCGTGCAGAACATCGTCGCGCTCGCGCAGCGCGCGGCAGTCGGCGAGCTGCACGCCTCGGCCAAGATGCCGAAGCGCTCGGCGATGCGCTATCGCAACGAGGCGTTGGCGGGGTTGTCGGCGGATTGGGAGCAGAGCGATGAGCAGCGGGTGCGAGAGTTGGTGCGCGCCTTGCTCGGTTAGTGGTGCATGGTCTTCGGGGGGGCGAATCGCGCTCCTCGGGTAGGAACGGCGCGAGCCGCGACCGCGGTACTTCAATTTCTCGGCGCTACTGGACGTAGCTCCCTGTAGGAGCGGCGTAAGCCGCGACCAAGGGATGGGTAGAGGCTG
>NZ_JMTZ01000038.1 GCF_000731095.1 Lysobacter antibioticus
CCGAAGGGAATCCAGACGGACTTTTGGGCTTAGCAAAAGAAAGTAACCCGGCCGCGGCAGCGGACGGAAGCTCTGCTCTTGCTTATGGCTTCCTGAGAATTAAGATCGGACCAAACGCTTAAAGCTTCCGCCAGTGAAGCGGCGGGTTACTTTCTTTTGTCATAAGCAACAAAAGCAAAGCAACCAAATAAGTTTCTTATTTTGAATCACAGGCCCGCACAAGCGATGCCGACGCAGGGCTCTACATACGGGACATCCCTGTCCCGACGAAAAACGGCGCGGATCCTTGCGCACCGCCCTCCGGGTCTTCTATGGCCTTCGCTAGTGCGAGGCGACGCACAGCCACGGCAGAAGCAAAATCGTTACGGCAACGGCAGTTTTGACAGCGCCGTGCCGTTGTCATTGCTGCGATGAGCTCGCGCGGGCGCCGCGCTTGCACGAATCGAGCCAGAAACCCGGGTATTTCTGGCACGTTTGATGCCGGGAATATTTTCACCCGCGGCTAACGGCGCTGGGAGCAGCGTCCGATCGGACGCGTCTCGCGTCCGCCCGCAATGCGGGAACGATTCACGAGGACGACGACATGAAACGCATCGCTGCGTTTGCGATGGTCGCGTTGCTTCCGCTTGTTTCAGCGCAGGCCGAACACCGCGAGTTCCGCGCAGTCCTGGAAGGCAGCCAGGAAGTTCCGCTGGTCTCCACCGGCGCCAGCGGCGGGTTCCGCGCCCGCATCGGCGACGGCGGCGCGATCCACTACCAGCTTTCGTATTCCGGTCTGGAAGGCGACGTCACCCAAGCGCATATCCACGTGGGCCAGCGCAGTGTCAACGGCGGCATCGCCGTGTGGCTGTGCTCGAACCTGGCCAGCCCGCCGACGCCTGCGGGCGTGCAACCGTGTCCGCCGCCGCCGGCGACCATCCAGGGCGTGATCATGGCCGCCGACGTGGTCGGCCCGAGCGGCCAAGGCATCGCCGCCGGCGAGTTCGAGGAATTGCTGCGCGCGCTGCGCGGCGGCAACGCCTATGCGAACGTGCACACCAGCAAATTCCCGGGCGGCGAGGTGCGCAGCCAACTGGGTCATCGCCACAACGGCCACGACGATTGAGCGAGAGGTTCCAGCCTGGGCGCTTGCGCTGAGCTTCTCGGGCCAACCAGGAACGTTTAGCGGTTAGCAACTCCGTGCGGCACGTGCCCCGCGGCGACGTGGTCGCGCGCCGACAGGATGTTGTGCTCGGAGTCGTCGAAGAAGATGTCGGCGCCGAAGGCTTCCAGGAAGGGCCCCTTGGGGCGGCCGCCGAGGAACAGCGCCTCGTCGAGACGGATGCCCCACTCGCGCAGGGTACGGATCACCCGTTCGTGCGCTGGCACCGAGCGCGCGGTGACCAGGGCGGTGCGGATCGGTGCGTCCTGGCCGACCGGGAAGGCCTTCTGCAAGCGATGCAGGGCGTCGAGGAAGCCGCGGAACGGGCCGCCGGAGAGCGGTTCGCCGGCGTGGCTGCGCTCGTGCTCGGCGAACGCGGCCAGGCCGCCCTCGCGCGAGACGCGCTCGCCCTCGTCGTCGAAGATCACCGCGTCGCCGTCGAAGGCGATACGCAACTGGTCCGGGCGCAGATGCGGCGCCAGCCGCGACGGCGGAATCGCCGGCAACAAAGTCGCCGCGGCGACACCGGCAGCGAGCGCGGCGCTGACGTCTTCGGCATTGGCCGAGAGGAACAGGTCGGCGCCGAACGGTCGGATGTAGGGAAACGGCGGCGCGCCGTTGCTGAACGCCGCACGCTTGATCGACAGGCCGTGATGGGCGATCGAATTGAAGATGCGCAGGCCGCTGTCGGCGGAGTTGCGCGAGATCAGGATGACCTCGACCCGCGGCGCCTCCGGCGGCGCGCCTTGGTTGAGCGCCAGCAATTTGCGCACCAGCGGGAAGGCGACGCCGGGACGCAGAAAATCGTCCTCGTGCTCGCGCTGGAAGTCGGCGTAGGCGTCGATGCCCTCACGCTCGAACAGCGTATGGCTCTCTTCCATGTCGAACAGGGTGCGCGAGGAAATCGCGACGATCAACGGGTCGGCATCACGGTCAGGCATGCCGTCATTGTGCCCTGTCGCGCGCCACGCAGATAGGACGGACTGCCCCATGTCGGGCCCCGCCGGTCGGCGTGGCGGTAACCGTGCGCGCTGTTGCTTACCACTGCGTATGGCTAAGCCCGCTTCGATGCCGTTTGAAGTTTGCTTCACAGGCGCTCGCGAGACTGGCCCTCCTTCACACGCAGTCCTCGCCATGAACCTCCGATTCCCGCATTTGCGCCGGTTGGCCCTGGGCCTGCTGCTGGCGTGCTCCGGCACCGGCATCGCCCAGGCCGCCGACAAGGTCCTGATCGTGGTCAGCAGCGAAGGCCGCGACCAGGGCAAGACCCGGCCCGGCTATGAGATGGACGAGTTCGCCCAGGCTTATCTGATCTTCCGCGACAACGGCCTGGCGGTGGACGTCGCCAGCCCGCGCGGCGGCGCCGCCGAGGCCGACAAGTACGACCCGAAGCTCGCCTTCAATGCGCGCCTGCTCGAAGAAGGCCACGGCCTGAACCAGTTGAACACGACCCTGGTCACCGCGACGCTGCGCGCCGGGGACTACGCCGCGGTCTACGTGGTCGGCGGCAAGGGCGCGATGTTCGATCTGCCGGACGACCCGGCACTGAAGAAACTGCTCGCCGAAGTGTACGAGCGCGGCGGCGTGGTCGCCGCGGTCTGCCACGGCCCGGCCGCCTTGGTCGACGTGCGTCTCGACGACGGCTCCTATCTGGTCTCCGGCCGCGCCTTGACCGGTTTCAGCAACGAGGAAGAAGCGATCTTCGGCAAGCGCTGGGTCAGGCAGTTCCGCTTCCAGCTCGAAGACGCCCTGCGCGAACGCGGCGCACGCTGGCAGGAAGCGCCCTTGATGATGCCGGGGCTGGCCGTCGACGGCCGCTTGATCACCGGCCAGAACCCCTACTCCACCCCGGCCGTCGCCGAAGCCATCGTCGCCGCGCTCGGGCGCACGCCGGTCGCGCGCACGCCCTGGCGCGACGAACGCAGCCTGGCCCTGGTCGAGCGTTTGCTCGCCGGCGAGCGCGAGGCCGCGCACAAAGCGCTCGCCGACGAGCCGGACGCCTACCACGTGCAGTTGATCGGGTTGATCGGTTATTACCAGTTGCAGGCGCATCCCGAGCCGGCCCGCACCCGCGCCGCCCTGGCGATCATGCAACTGGCCGCGCCGTACATGCCCGAACCGCAATTGCGCCTGGGTATCGCCGAAGCGCATTGGCGGCTCGGCGACGAGACCCTGGCACGGGCGATGATCGGCGAGGTGCTGGTCAGTCACCCGGACATGGCCGATGCTAAGCGCCTTCTCGAACGGATCGACGGCTGAGCGCTGATGCACGACCGCTTGCGCATCCTCGTGATCGAAGACCACCTGGCCCTGCGCACGGCCATGGCGGCGATGTTCGAATCGCACGGCCATGCCGTCGATTTCGCCGCCGACGGCCGCACCGGCCTGCAGTTGGCCCTGAGCGATCCGCCCGATGTGCTGGTGCTCGACCTCACCCTGCCCGGCCTCGACGGCTTGCGCGTGTGCGCGGAACTGCGCGCACGCTCCGACCGTCACATCCCCATTCTGATGCTGACCGCACGCGACGGCCTCGACGACAAATTGCGCGGTTTCGAGGCCGGCGCCGACGACTATCTGGTGAAACCCTTCGCCGGCGAAGAATTGCTCGCGCGCTGCCTGGCCCTGTCGCGCCGGCATCGCGCGGGCGAGCCGCACGGCCTGCGCATCGGCAGCTTGAGCATCGACCGCCGCAGCGGCGAAGTGCGCCGCCAAGGCCGCCTGCTGGAATTGCAACACACGCCCTTGCGGATCCTGACCATCCTCGCCGAGGCCTGGCCGCGCACCCTGACCCGCAGCGAGCTGATCCAGCGCCTGTGGGGCGACGTGCCGCCGCAATCGGATCCGCTGCGTTCGCACCTGTATCTGTTGCGGCAGGCGCTGGACAAGCCGTTCGCACAGCCGATGCTGCGCACCGTGCACGGCGTCGGCTTCAAGCTCGAAAGCGACGAGGACGCGACGCCGTGAGCGGCCCGGCGAAAGCACCGAAGCGGCGCCTGCGCAATCGCCTGATGCTCGCCTTCGCCGGCTTCGCCCTGTCGGTTGCGGCCTTGTTCGGGCTGTATGCGGTGGCCTTCATGTACGCGACCGAAGACGCCTTCTTCGAGTCGATGCTCGAACAGGAAGCCGCGGCGCAGTTGCGCCGGCACGCGCTCGACGGCGCTTGGGCCGAGCCGCAACAAGCCTTCATGCGCGTCTACCCGGACACGCAACATTTCCCCGCCGATCTGCTCGCCGCGCGCGAGTCCGAGCCCTGGCGTTCGGAATTCGCCGGCCGCGACGGCCGCCATTACCACGTCAAGGCGCTGCAGCCGCCGGCGCCGGCGCAAGGCGCCTGGCTGGTCGCCGAGGTCAGCCGGCAACTGGTGGTGCGGCCGATGCGCGACCGCATCCTGCAATGGCTGGGCTGGTCGGCCTTGGCCGTGGTCGGCCTGGCCTTGGCGCTCGGCGCCTGGCTGGCGCGGCGCAGCACCGCGCCGCTGTCGCGCCTGGCCGCACTGGTCGACAGCATGGCGCCGAACCGCTGGCCGCAACGCATCGCCGCGGGTTTTCCCGACGACGAGGTCGGCGTGCTCGCACGCGGCCTGGATGCGATGACCGAACGCACCCAGGCCTTCATCGACCGCGAGCAGGCCTTCACCCGCGATGCCAGCCACGAACTGCGCACGCCGCTGGCGGTGATCCGCAGCACCGGCGAACGCCTGCTGGCCGAGCCTGCCCTGTCCGCGGCCGGCCGCGAGCATCTGCTGCACCTGCGCCAATCGGCTTGGCAACTCGAACAGACGGTAACGACGCTGCTGACCCTGGCGCGCGAGGCGCCCGTGGTGTTGCCCGATGCGCCGATCGCGCTGTTGCCGGTGCTGGAACAGGTGGTGATCGAACAAGCGGTCTGGCTCGACGGCAAGCCGGTCGAGGTCGAGGTCGACGTGCCCGGCGAGACGCGCATCGATCTGCCGCAGCCGGTGCTGCATATCCTGTTGTCGAATCTGATCGGCAATGCCTTCGCCCACACCGAATCCGGCACGGTTGACATCCGCATCGCCGGCGGGCGCCTGCGCGTCGCCAACCGCGGCCATCCGATCCCGGCCGAGCTGCGCGAACGCCTGCACGAGCCCTTCCGCAAACGCGAAGGCAGCGCCGGCCTCGGCCTCGGCCTGGCGATCGTGCAGCGCCTGTGCGAACGCTACCGGGTCGACCTGCGCCTCGACGAGGAGGCCGGGGCGATGGTGGTGAGCCTCGCCGTGGCGGGCGCTGCGGGTTCGCCCCAGGGCGCGCCGGGGACGGCGGAAAGCTCAGCCGTGCGCTCGGACTAGCCGCGCGACAGCGGCGCCGGCCGGCCGATTCCTGCGGTTTAGGGCCGGAATCGCCGCAGGCCTCGTTGCCGACCGCGGCGACAAGGTATCGTTCCGCACCGCCTCATCGTCCGGACGCCCGACATGTCCCCAACCGAAGTCCCTGCCCGCACCGCCACGCTCATGAACGGCGCCGCCGCGTCCCAGCTCGGCCATGCCTTGAAGTCGCGCCAGTTGGTGATGATGGGGCTGGGCAGCGCGATCGGCGCCGGCCTGTTCCTCGGTTCGGGGGTCGGCATCCGCAGCGCCGGGCCGGCGGTGCTGTTGTCGTATCTGATCGCCGGCGCGTTGGTCATCATCGTGATGCGCGCGCTCGGCGAAATGGCCGCGGCGCGGCCGACCAGCGGCGCGTTCTCGGTGTATGCCGCCGACGCGATGGGGCCGACCGCCGGCGCCACCCTCGGCTGGTTGTGGTGGGCGCAGTTGGTGATCGTGATCGCGGCCGAATCGGTCGGCGCCGCCGGCCTGCTCGCCACGGTCTGGCCGCAATTGCCGGTGGCCTTGATGTCGCTGGTGTTCATGTCGGTGTTCACCGGCGTCAACCTGCTCGGCGTGCGCAACTTCGGCGAATTCGAGTTCTGGTTCGCGATCCTCAAGGTCGCCGCGATCCTCGCCTTCATCGCCATCGGGGTGCTGCTGGTCTGCGGCCTGTTGCCCAACGTGCCCTCGCCGGGGCTGTCGAACTTCTTCGACCACGGCGGCTTCGCACCGAAGGGTTGGGCCGGCGTCGGCGCGGCCTTGCTGGTGGTGGTATTCGCCTTCGGCGGCACCGAGATCGTCGCGGTCGCCGCGGCCGAAACCCAGGACCCTGAGCGCAGCATCACCCACGCCATCCGCACCGTGGCCTGGCGCATCCTGGTGTTCTACATCGGCTCGCTCGCGGTGATCATCGCGGTGGTGCCGTGGACCAGCGAGTCGTTGAATTCGCCGTTCGCCGCGGTGCTGGAAGTCGCGCGCATCCCCGGCGCGGCGACCGCGATCACCCTGGTCGCGGTGGTCGCCCTGCTGTCGGCGCTCAACGCCAATCTCTACGGCGCCTCGCGCATGATCTATTCGCTGGCCGAACGCGGCGAAGCGCCGCGCGCGCTCGCCCACCTGAGCCGCAGCCGCGTGCCGACCGTGGCCGTGCTGGCGAGCGTGGCCTTCGGCTTCGTCGCCACCGCACTGGAGCTGCTGTATCCCGACAAGGTGCTGCCGGCGCTGTTGAACGTGGTCGGCTCGACCTGTTTGCTGGTGTGGGCGCTGTCGCTGGTCTCGCAGCTGATCCTGCGCCGCCGCGCCGACCGCGCCGGCACCGTGCTGCCGTTCAAGATGTGGGCCTTCCCCTACGTGACCTGGGCCGGCCTGGCGATCCTCGGCCTGGTGTTCGTGTTGGCGCTGTCGATCGAAGGCCCGCGTCTGCAGTTGCTGTCGACGATCGCCCTGACCTTGCTCATCGCCGCGGCCAGCGAAGTCGCACGCCGGATGCGCAGCAAAACCTCTAGTGACAATTGACATTAATTACATTATTTAAATAACTGATATTTAAAGTTATTTATCTATAACTTAAAGCGGTTTCGAGCAGGGTCGACGATCGCTCGCCTGCTGGAGCAGCGCAACAGGAAGGAGCGCCGCAAACGATGAGCGCAGGCGAACACGGCATCGATCTGGTCGGCGCCTTGCTGTGGCGCCAGGGCCGCGTGCTGTTGGGCCTGCGCGCCACGCACAAGCGGCCGGCACCGAATTGCTGGGACATGCTCGGCGGCCACGTCGAGGCCGGCGAGACGCCCGAACAAGCCCTGTGGCGGGAGCTGCAGGAAGAAGCCGGCATCGGCCCGCCCGTGCTCGCTAGGCCCGTGCTCGCTACGCCCGACCAGCACGCCGCGGCGGCGGCCAGCGTAGTCGCCGAATTCGCCTGCGACGGCCTGGTACTGCGCATCTACCGCGTCGAGGACTGGGACGGCGAACCCGAGGCGCGAGGCGACGAGCATCAAGGCCTGCAGTGGTTCGAAGCGGCGCAAGCGGCGGCCCTGCCCGAGCTGGCCGATCCGCGCCTGCGCGAAGTTCTGCTGCGGCTGGGCTGAGCCCGCTCAGCCGCTGGTGAACTGCTCGATCAGCATGCGCTCTTCGAGGTTGTGTTCGGGATCGAACAGCAAAGTGACGGTGCGGTCGCGCGACTCGCGGATCATCACTTCGACCACGTCGCGCACCTCATGCGAATCGGCGGTGGCGCTGACCGGACGCTTGTAGGGGTCGAGTACGCGGAAGCGGATCTCGGTGTCGGCCTTGAGCAAGGCGCCGCGCCAGCGCCGCGGCCGGAACGCCGCGATCGGGGTCAGCGCGATCACCGCCGACCCCAGGGGCAGGATCGGGCCGTGGGCGGAGAAGTTATAGGCCGTGCTGCCGGCCGCGGTCGCGACCAGCACGCCGTCGCAGATCAGCTCGTCGAGCCGGGTCTGGCCGTTGAGGTCGATGCGGATGTGCGCGGCCTGGCGGGTCTGGCGCAGCAACGACACCTCGTTATAGGCCAGCGAACCGAAGGTCGCGCCGGACTCGGTCTGGGCGACCATTTCCAGCGGACGCAGCACCGCCGGCTCGGCCGCCTCCAGGCGTGCGAACAGGTCCTCGCCGTTGTGCTGGTTCATCAGGAAACCGACGGTGCCGAGCTTCATCCCGTACACCGGTTTACCGAGGCCGCCGTGGCGATGCAGGGTCTGCAGCATGAAGCCGTCGCCGCCGAGCGCGACCAGGACATCGGCCGCATCCGGCTCGTGCTGGCCATGGCGTGCGACGAGATCGGCGAGCGCCCGCTGGGCCTCGTCGGTGTGACTGGCGAGGAAGGCGATGCGTTGCGTCGCGGTCATCGGCGGCTCCGGAAGGATGCCGTCAGCATAACCCGGAGGGCGTTGCGGATTCTGCACGCCGGTCGCGACGGTCGGCCAAGGAGCCGCTTCGAGGGTAGGAGCGGCGCGAGCCGCTACATCGCAGTGACGTGGCAAGACGCAAGAACGCGGTCGCGGCTCGCGCCGCTCCTACTCCAAAGCGGAGCGCTGCGGCGATATGACAGAGCGCACAAAAAAGCCCCTCTCCCGGGCGGGAGAGGGGCTTAGTGCCAATCGTCATCGGCGCTTAGGTCAACGCTCGATCAACCGCGCGCGGCCAACTGCGACAAACGCTGCACCGCGACCGACGCGGTCGGATAGTCCAGCGACTTCTGCGCGGCCAGCTCGTTGAGCATGGCCAGGGTGAAACGCAGCGAGACGTCGTCGCGGCCGAGCCAATGGGCGATCTTGGCATCGGCGTTGGCGCCCGGCATCGACAGCACCTGGCCGACCAGGATGCGTTGCTGCGCGCCCAGTTCTTCGCGCAGCACGCCGCGTGCGACCGCGTGCCAGCGGCCGTCGACGGTCAAGGCGTCGATCTGTTCCTGCAACCACGGCAGGCGCAGCGCTTCGCCGAGGCGGAAGTGGACCTTGGCCACCTCGACCGGCTTGAGCTTGCGCTCGCGCGCCAGTTCGATGATGTCGCAGCTCGGTTCCAGGTACGGCAGCGCCGCCAGTTGGGCGGCCAGCGCTTCCGGCACGCCCTTGGCCTTCCAGTCGGCGAACGCGGCATCGTGCGCCGGACGCTGGCCGTCGCCGAGGATGCCGTGGCCGGCGCGGATGTTCTTGAAGCCGTCGTGGTAACGCTCGACCGCGGTGGTGATGTCGGGGATCGTACCCGGACGCGACAGCAGCCAACGGGTGAACGAACGCTGCAGGTTCCAGATCACCTGCAAGGCGTCGATCTGGGTCGACTCGGCGACCTTGCCGTCGAGCGCGTCGATCTGCGCCCACAAATCGCGCGCGTCGAGGGTCTCGCGGGTGATGGTGAAGGCCTTGGCGACCTCGCCCGGGGTGCGGCCGCTGTCTTCCTGCATGCGCAGCAGGAAGGTCGCGCCCATCCGGTTGATGGTCGAGTTGGTCACCGCGGTGGCGATGATCTCGCGCTTCAGGCGGTGGTTCTCCATCGCCTTGGCGTACTTGGTCTGCAGCGGCTGCGGGAAGTAACGCACCAGTTCCTTCGACAGGTACGGGTCTTCCGGCACGTCCGAGTCGAGCATCTGCTGGAACGCGACCAGCTTGGAGTACGACAGCAGCACCGACAGTTCCGGACGGGTCAGGCCCTGGCCGCGCGCCTTGCGCTCGGAGATCTCGGCGTCCGACGGCAGGAACTCGATCTGGCGATCGAGCAGGCCCTGCGCTTCGAGGGTGCGGATGAAGTGCTGCTTGGAGCCCAGGCGGGTCTGGCTCATCCGCTCCATCAGGCTGATCGCCTGGTTCTGGCGGTAGTTGTCGTTGAGCACCAACTCGGCGACCTCGTCGGTCATCGAGGCGAGCAGCTTGTTGCGGTCCGGCAGGGTCAGCTTCTTCGCCTGCACCTGGCCGTTGAGCAGGATCTTGATGTTGACCTCGTGGTCCGAGGTGTCCACGCCGGCCGAATTGTCGATGAAGTCGGTGTTGAGCAGCACGCCATGCTGAGCCGCTTCGATACGGCCGAGCTGGGTCAGGCCGAGGTTGCCGCCCTCGCCCACCACCTTGCAGCGCAGGTCGCGGCCGTCGACGCGCAGACCGTTGTTGGCGCGGTCGCCGACGTCGCTGTTGGTCTCGCCGCTGAACTTGACGTAGGTGCCGATGCCGCCGTTCCACAGCAGATCGACGGGCGACTTCAGGATCGCGCTCATCAGCTCGACCGGGCTCATCGCGGCGATGCCGGCGTCGATGCCGAGCGCGGTCTTGATCTCAGGCGACAGCGGGATCGACTTGGCCGAACGCGGGTACACGCCGCCGCCCTTGCCGATCAGCTTCTTGTCGTAGTCGTCCCAGCTCGAGCGCGGCAGCTTGAACATGCGCTCGCGTTCCTTGAACGTCTTCGCCGCGTCCGGGTTCGGGTCGAGGAAGATGTGGCGGTGGTCGAACGCGGCGATCAGGCGGATGTGCTCGGACAGCAGCATGCCGTTGCCGAACACGTCGCCGGACATGTCGCCGATGCCGACCGCGGTGAAATCCTGGGTCTGGCTGTCGCGGCCCATCGCCCGGAAGTGGCGCTTGACCGACTCCCACGCGCCCTTGGCGGTGATGCCCATGCCCTTGTGGTCGTAACCGACCGAACCGCCCGAGGCGAAGGCGTCGTCGAGCCAGAATTTGTGCTCGGCGGCGATGCCGTTGGCGATGTCGGAGAAGGTCGCGGTGCCCTTGTCGGCGGCGACCACCAGATACGGATCGTCCTGATCGTGACGCACCACGTCGCGCGGCGCGACGATCTTGCCGTCGACGATGTTGTCGGTGATGTCGAGCAGGCCGTTGATGAACATCTTGTAGCAGGCGATGCCTTCGGCGAGCACGGCGTCGCGGTCGCCGCCGGCCGGCGGACGCTTGGCGAAGAAGCCGCCCTTCGAACCGACCGGCACGATCACGGTGTTCTTGACCATCTGCGCCTTGACCAGGCCCAGCACTTCGGTGCGGAAGTCTTCGCGACGATCCGACCAGCGCAGGCCGCCGCGGGCGACCGGGCCGAAACGCAGATGCACGCCTTCCACGCGCGGGCCGTAGACGAAGATTTCGCGGTACGGGCGCGGCTTGGGCAGGTCCGGCACCTGCGCCGAATCGAACTTGTAGCTGACGTAGCCGCGATCGGCGCCGTCGGCGGCGCGCTGGTAGTAGCTGGTGCGCAGGGTCGCGTTGATCACGCCGATGAAGCTGCGCAGGATGCGGTCTTCGTCGAGGCTGGAAACGCGGTCGAGCAGCGCCTTGATCGCATCGACCGTGGCCTTGGCCTGCTCGTCGCGCTTGCCGTTGCGCGCGTCGATGACCGGCTTGACCGCGGCCATGACCGCGGCGTCGCCGCCCGACAGGGCCTGCAACTGCTGGACCAGCAGGTCCTGGCCGGCCTTGATCTCGGCCTTGCTCTCCTTGCCGGTGCAGGGATCGAAGCGGGCCTCGAACAATTCCACCAGCAGGCGCGCGAGCAGCGGATAACGCGAGAAGGTTTCCTCGACGTAGCTCTGCGAGAACGGCACGCCGACCTGCAGCAGGTACTTGCAGTAGGCGCGCAGCATCGCGACCTGGCGCCAGGACAGGTTGGCGGTGAGGATCAGGCGGTTGAAGCCGTCGTTCTCGGCGTTGCCGCGCCAGATCTGCGCGAACGCGTCCTCGAAGTTCTCGTCGAGGCTGTCGATGTCGATATCGTTGTTGGCGGTCTCGACCTCGAAGTCCTGGATGTAGACCGGCTGCTCGTCGACGCGCAGGCGGTAGGGGTGCTCGGAGATCACCCGCAGGCCCATGTTCTCCATCATCGGCAGCGCGTCCGACAGTGGAATGTCGTCGAGCTGGCGGTAGAACTTGAAGCGCAGGCCGCCCTCGCCCTGGCGGGTGCGGCACAGGCTCAGGCGCAGATCGTCCGGACCGGTCAGCGCGGCCAGGTGGGCGATGTCCTGCGCGGCGACGCCGGCCGAGACTTCTTCGATATAGCCCGCCGGCAAGGCGCGGCCGTAGCGGTTGGCCAGGGCCAGGCCCTGCTGCTCGCCGTGGCGCTGAACCAGCGCGTCGCGCAGTTCGTCCTGGCGGTTACGCACGATCTCGGTCAGTTCGGCCTCAATCGCGATGTGGTCGATCTGGATCGCTTCGCCCGACTTCGGCCGCACGATCACGTGCATCTGCGCCAGCGGCGATTCGCCGATGTGCACGGTGGTGTCGATGTATTCGCCGTGCAGGCGGCGCTTGAGCATCGCCTCCACGCGCAGGCGCACGTCGGTGTTGAAGCGGTCGCGCGGGATGTAGACCAGGCCCGAGAAGAAGCGGCCGTAGCGGTCGCGGCGCAGGAACATCTTGCTGCGCACGCGCTCCTGCAGGCCGAGGATGCCCGAGGTGGTCTTGAACAGTTCCTCTTCGCTCGACTGGAACAGCTCGTCGCGCGGCAGGGTTTCCAGGACGTGGCGCAGGGCCTTGCCGCTGTGGCTGTCCGGGGCCAGGCCCGACTGCTCCATCACATAGGCATGGCGCTGACGCACCAGCGGAATGTCCCACGGGCGGCGGTTGTAGGCGCTGGAGGTATACAGGCCGAGGAAGCGCTTCTCGGCGACCGGACGGCCCTGGGCGTCGAAGCTCAGCACGCCGATGTAGTCCATGTAGCCCGGACGATGCACGGTCGAGCGCGCATTGGTCTTGGTCAGGATCAGCGCATCGACCGAACCCGACTGCGGGATGTAGTGCGCGGCCAGCGAGGTCAGCGGACGCGGCTTGCCGGCGTCCTTGCCGCGCAGCAGGCCCAGGCCGCTGCCCTTGATGGCGCTGAGCACGTCCTGGCCGTCGTGCTTGATCACCTCGTACTCGCGGTAACCGAGGAAGGTGAAGTGATTCTCGGCGGCCCAGTGCAGGAAGGCCTGCGCCTCGCGCTTGCCGTCTTCGTTGACCGGCATGCGCTCGCCGATCATGCCGTCGGCGACCTCGTTCATCTTGTCGCGCATCTGCGACCAGTCGCGGACGATCGCGCGCACGTCGGCGAGCACGGTTTCCAGCGCCTTCTTGACCGCGGCCATCGACTCATTGGTCAGGCGGTCGATTTCCAGGTGCATCAACGACTCGGGCACGCCCTGCCCGACCGAGACCAGCTTGCCGGCCTTGTCGCGCAGGAAGGTCACCACCGGATGGCCGAGCACGTGCACGCCGATGCCCTGGTCGGCCAGCGCCATGGTCACCGAATCGACCAGGAACGGCATGTCGTCGTTGGCGATCTGCAGCACGGTGTGCGCCGATTCCCAGCCGTGCGTCTTCAGGGTCGGGTTGAACAGGCGCACCAGCGCCGAACCCGGCTTGCGGTCGCGCGCGTAGTCGAGGAAGTCGGTCGCCAGCGCGGCCCAGCCGTCGGCCTGGTGCTGCGGCAGCTCGTCCAGGCTCATGCGCTTGTAGAACGCCTTGGCGAACGCCTCGGCCTCCGCGTGGCGCGCCTTCGGCAGGCGCTTGCGCATCGCGGCGACGATCGGCTCCAGCGAGACGCTGGCGCTCTGCGCCTCGACCTGCGCAACGCTCTTGGCGGCGGGCTTGGCGGCGACCGACTTGGCCGTGGCGCTCTTCGCGGCAGCGGGCTTGGTCGAAGCAGGCTTGCTTGCGGCAGGCTTCGCGGCGACGGTCTTGGCGGCGGGCTTGCCCGCTTTCTTGGCCGAGGCTGGTTTGGCGGGATCCTGCTTGGACGCGGCTTTGGGTTTGTTGCTCATGGGAACTCTGAGGTCCGGATGGTATGAGGCCCACGCTTTCGCGCGGGCCAAGAGAAAGGTTAGTGCTTGCGGTTGGAGGCTTGCAGGGCGGCAATGGACGCGGCGCCGTAATCGAGCGACGCGCCCACGCGGCCGCGCGCCATCGGGCGCGGACCGGGTACGGCGGCATCGTTCGAAGCGCGCGAGCCCATGCCGCCGTCCTCAGGACAGGCGGTGGGCCGTGACGAGCCGAAACGTTTCATCGTCTGTCGCTTCAGCGCAGACCGGTTTCGTTGCGGGCGATGACCAGGCGCTGGATCTCGCTGGTGCCTTCGTAGATCTCGGTGATCTTGGCGTCGCGGAAATAACGCTCCAACGGCATTTCCTTGGAATAGCCCATGCCGCCGTGGATCTGCACGGCCTGGTGGGCGATCCACATCGCCGCTTCCGATGCGGTGAGCTTGGCGATGGCGGCCTCGTTGCTGAAACGGCCGCCGTGCTTGTCGGTCTCGGCCTTTTTCCAGGCCGCGCGCAAGGTCAGCAGCAGGGCCGCGTCGAGCTTGCACTTCATGTCGGCGATCTTGGCCTGGGTCATCTGGAAGGCGCCGATCGGCTGACCGAAGGCCTTGCGCTCGCGCACGTAGGTCAGGGTGGCCTCGTAGGCGGCGCGGGCGATGCCGATGGCCTGGCTGGCGATGCCGATGCGGCCGGCGTCGAGCACGCCCATGGCGATCTTGAAACCGTGGCCTTCTTCGCCGAGCACGTCGTCCGGCGCGGCGACGTAGTCCTCGAACTCGATCTCGCAGGTGGCCGAGGCGCGGATGCCGAGCTTGGGCTCGGTCTTGCCGCGGTGGAAGCCCGGCTTGGAGGTGTCGATCATGAACGCGGTGATGCCGCGCGCGCCCTTGTCCGGGTCGGTCATCGCGAACAGCACGATGTACTTGGCGACCGGGCCGGAGGTGATCCAGCTCTTCTTGCCGTTGATGACGAAGCTGCCGTCGGCCTGCTTGACCGCCTTGCAGCGCATCGCTGTGGCGTCCGAGCCCGACTGCGGCTCGGTCAGGGCGAAGGCGCCGATCTCGCGGCCCTCGGCGATCGCGCGCACGTACAGCTGCTTCTGCGCCTCGGTGCCGAACTTGAGAATGCCGTTGCAGAACAGCGAATTGTTGACCGACACGATGGTCGAATGGGCGGCGTCGCCGGCGGCGATCTCGACCATGGCCAGCACGTAGGAGATCGGGTCCATGCCCGCGCCGCCGTACTCGGCCGGCACTTCGATGCCCATCAGGCCGTTCTCGCCGAGGGTGCGGATGTTCTCGAGCGGGAACTCGCCGGTCTGGTCGTGGTGCTCGGCGCTGGGAGCAATCTTTTCCTGGGCGATACGACGCGCCACGTCCTGGATCATCAACTGCTCTTCGGTAAAGCCAAAATCCACGTCGGCACCTCTGCTGGTTTGAGCACTGCGGCCGGGGCGCGCGGCAGCCCGTAGGCGGCGCCGTCGTCGATCCCCGACCGGCGCGATGGTTCTGCGTCCTGGTCCGCGGCCCTGTCGATGGCCGCGAATGCGAATTGTAGCCGCGCGCGCCGAATAACCCCACCCATGCGCCTGCCCCGCCCATGCGCCTGTGTTTGCGCCGCGAGGCGTCTGCGCGGTCACGGCCGGGCCGGCCCCGACTTGACCTGCAAGCCCTCCGGGAACACACTTATCTCTATATCGCGATACGTTGATGGAACACGGGAATCGAGAATGGAGAATGGAGAATCGTCCTAAGTGACTGTCCCATTGCCCACCTTTGGTTCCCCATTCCCGATTCCCTATTCCCAAGGTTGCCCTATGGATCTCGAAGGCTGGTCGTCCCGCTTGAAGGTGTTCGCCGACGCCACCCGCGTGCGTCTGCTCGCTCTGCTCGAAGGCGAGGAGCTGACCGTGGCCGAGCTGTCGGCGATCACCCGCCTGGCCCAACCGCGCGTATCGACGCATTTGTCCAAGCTCAAGGAAGCCGGGCTGGTGCGCGACCGCCGCGCCGGCGTGTCGGCTTATTACCGTTTCGACGACGGTGCGCTCGACCAGGCCCAGCGCGCGCTGTGGCAGACCCTCAGCACCGGCAGCGACGACCCCTTGCTGCGCCAGGACGCCGAGCGCGTGGCCGCGGTGCTCGCGATGCGCGCCTCCGACCAGAACTGGGCCGACTCGGTCGCCGGCGACATGGAACGCCACTACTCGCCGGGCCGCACCTGGGAAGCCCTGGCGCGCTCGGCCCTGCCCCTGCTGCAACCCGGCGACGTGCTCGACATCGCCTCCGGCGACGGCGTGCTGGCCGAACTGCTGGCGCCGCACTCCAACCGCTACGTCTGCCTCGACGCCAGCACCAAGGTCGTCGCCGCCGCCTCCGAACGGCTGCGCAAGCTGCGTAACGTCGAGGTGCGCGAAGGCGACATGCACGCGCTGCCGTTCGAGGCCGACAGCTTCGACCTGGTGGTGCTGATGCACGCGCTGACCTATGCCGAACACCCGGCCCAGGCCGTGGCCGAAGCCGCGCGCGTGCTGCGCCCCGGCGGCCGCCTGCTGCTGACCAGCCTGGCCAGCCACGAACACCGCGGCGCGGTCGAAGCCTTCGGCCACGTCAACCTGGGTTTCGCCGAGAAGGACCTGCAGAAGTTCGCCGCCAAGGCCGGCTTCGACATCGTCAGCTGCGAAACCGTGACCCGCGAACGGCGCCCGCCGCATTTCGAAGTCATCGCCCTGATGGCGCGTAAACCCGCTGCCGAGCCGGCCCGCAAGCCGGCGAAGAAGTAACGAGGCCCTGCCGATGGAAACCCTGCCCTGGCTCAACCCCGAACGTGCGCGCACGCTGCTGCGCGGCCTGGACGAACGCATCCTGATCATGGACGGCGCGATGGGCACGATGATCCAGCAGCACGAGTTGCAGGAAGCCGACTATCGCGGCGAGCGCTTCGCCGAAGGCTACGACCGGCTGTACGCGGGCGGCCACGACGGCGAGACCGAACACGTCCACGGCGAGGGCTGCGGCTGCTCGCGCGACCAGCGCGGCAACAACGACCTGCTGACCCTGACCCGGCCCGACATCATCGGCGGCATCCACGCCGAATACCTCGCCGCCGGCGCCGACCTGATCGAGACCAACACCTTCAACTCGACCACGATCTCGCTGGCCGACTACGGCCTGGAGCACCTGGCGCGCGAGCTCAACGAGGAAGGCGCGCGCCTGGCCCGCCAGGCCTGCGACGAGGCCGAAGCGCGCGACCCTTCCAAGCCGCGCTACGTCATCGGCGTGCTCGGCCCGACCAGCCGTACCGCCTCGCTGAGCCCGGACGTGAACCAGCCCGGCTACCGCGCCATCACCTTCGACGAGTTGCGCATCGCCTACCGCGAAGCCACCGACGGCCTGATCGACGGCGGCGCCGACGTGATCATGGTCGAGACCATCTTCGACACGCTCAACGCCAAGGCCGCATTGTTCGCGGTCGAGGAAGCCTTCGACGCGCGCGGCGCGCGCCTGCCGATCATGATCTCCGGCACCATCACCGACGCCTCCGGCCGCACCCTCTCGGGCCAGACCGCCGAGGCCTTCTGGTACTCGGTGCGCCACGTCCAGCCGACCGCGATCGGGCTGAACTGCGCGCTCGGCGCCAAGGACCTGCGCGTGCACATCGACGTGCTGGCGCAGATCGCCGACTCCCACGTCAGCACCCACCCGAACGCCGGCCTGCCGAATGCCTTCGGCGGTTACGACGAAACCCCCGAGGACATGGCCGCGGTGCTCGGCGAGTTCGCCCGCGCCGGCCTGCTCAACCTGGTCGGCGGCTGCTGCGGCACGACCCCGGCGCACATCGCCGCGATCGCCGCGGTGGTCGAAGGCGTCGAGCCGCGCCGCCCGCTGCAGTTGGAAAACGCGGCTTGAAGCGAGAAGTGAGTGCATAGAAGTGAGGAGTGAGTAAAGCCACCCCACTCGTTCCTCGTTGCTCACTCCTTACTCGTTCCTAGTTCCTCACTCCTCTCACCAGCCCCCTTCCCAGGCACCAGCCACCGTATGACTGCCGCCCTCCCCCGCCAGACCCGCCTCAGCGGCCTCGAACCGCTGCAGATCACGCCCGAAAGCAATTTCGTCAACGTCGGCGAACGCACCAACGTCACCGGCAGCGCGCAGTTCCGCAAGCTGATCACCGAAGCCCGCTACGACGAGGCCGTGGTGGTCGCGCGCCATCAGGTCGAGAACGGCGCGCAGGTGCTCGACGTCAACATGGACGAAGGCTTGCTCGATTCCGAGCAGGCCATGGTCACCTACCTCAACCTGATCGCGGCCGAGCCGGACATCGCCCGCATCCCGGTGATGGTCGACAGCTCCAAGTGGACGGTCATCGAGGCCGGGCTGAAATGCCTGCAGGGCAAGGGCATCGTCAACTCCATTTCGATGAAGGAAGGCGAAGCCGAATTCCTGCGCCAAGCCCGCCTGGTCCGCCGCTACGGCGCCGCGGTGGTGGTGATGGCCTTCGACGAGGTCGGCCAGGCCGACACCATCGATCGCAAGGTCGAGATCTGCTCGCGCGCCTACAAGCTGCTGACCGAGCGCATCGGCTTCCCGCCCGAGGACATCATCTTCGACCCGAACGTGTTCGCGGTCGCGACCGGCATCGAGGAACACAACAACTACGCCGTCGATTTCATCGAGGCCACGCGCGAGCTCAAGCGCCGTTTCCCCTATAGCCACATCTCCGGCGGCGTCTCCAACGTCTCGTTCTCGTTCCGCGGCAACGAGGCGGTGCGCCAGGCCATCCACACCGTGTTCCTGTACCACGCCATCAAGGCCGGCATGGACATGGGCATCGTCAATGCCGGCGGCCTGCCGCTCTACGACGACCTCGACAACGAGTTGCGCGAAGCGGTCGAGGACGTGGTGCTGAACCGTCGCGACGACAGCACCGAACGCCTGCTGACCCTGGCCGAGCGCTACAAGGGCAAGAAAGGCGAGAAGAAGGTCGAGGACCTGGCCTGGCGCGACAAGCCGGTGCGCGACCGCCTCAGCCACTCGCTGGTGCACGGCATCGACCAGTGGATCGAAGAGGACGCCGAAGCCGCGCGCGCCGAGTCCACGCGTCCGCTCGACGTGATCGAAGGCCCGCTGATGGCCGGCATGAACGTGGTCGGCGACCTGTTCGGCGCCGGCAAGATGTTCCTGCCGCAAGTGGTGAAGTCGGCACGGGTAATGAAGAAGGCCGTGGCCTATCTGCTGCCCTACATCGAAGCCGAGAAGTTGCGCACCGGCGACGCCGGCAAATCCAACGGCAAGATCGTCATGGCCACGGTCAAGGGCGACGTCCACGACATCGGCAAGAACATCGTCGGCGTGGTCCTGGCCTGCAACAACTTCGACGTGGTCGACCTCGGCGTGATGGTGCCGGCGCAGACCATCCTCGATCGCGCCAAGGCCGAGAACGCCGACCTGATCGGCCTGTCCGGCCTGATCACGCCCTCGCTCGAGGAAATGAGCCACGTCGCCCGCGAAATGCAGCGCCAGGGCTTCACCATGCCGCTGTTGATCGGCGGCGCGACCACCTCGCGCGCGCACACCGCGCTCAAGATCGACCCGCATTACAAGTCGCCGACGATCTGGGTCAAGGACGCCTCGCGCGCGGTCGGCGTGGCGCAGTCGTTGATCTCGATCGAACTGCGCGGGCCCTTCGTCGCCGCCAACGCCTCCGACTACGCCGAGATCCGCGAGCGCCACCGCAACCGCGGCGACGGCAAGCGCCTGGTCTCGCTTGAGAAGGCCCGCGGCCAGCGCTTCAACGGCAACTGGAGCGAGTACGAACCGCCGGCGCCGCTGCAACCGGGCCTGCACGTGTTCGACGACTACCCGCTCGACGAGCTGATCGAGTACATCGACTGGACCCCGTTCTTCAACACCTGGGAACTGGCCGGGCGCTATCCGGCGATCCTGACCGACGAAATCGTCGGTACCCAGGCCAGCGAGCTCTACCGCGACGCGCGCGCCATGCTCAAGCAGATGGTCGCCGAGAAGTGGGTGCAGGCCAAAGCGGTGTTCGGCCTGTGGCCGGCGAACTCGGTCGGCGACGACGTCGAGGTGCAGGTTCCCGGCGAAGGCAAGAGCGAGACCGTGCGCCTGCACTTCCTGCGCCAGCAGGTCGACAAGCCGGTCGACCGGCCCGACCTGTGCCTGGCCGATTTCGTCGCGCCGAAGGACTCCGGCCGGCAGGACTGGATCGGCGGCTTCGCGGTGACTTCGGGCATCGGCATCGAGCCGCACGTCGCCCGCTTCGAGGCCGATCACGACGACTACAACGCGATCATGCTCAAGGCCCTCGCCGACCGCTTCGCCGAGGCCTTGGCCGAGCGTATGCACCAGCGCGTACGCAAGGAGTTCTGGGGTTACGCCGCCGACGAGACGCTCGACAACGAGGCCCTGATCGACGAAGGCTACCGCGGCATCCGCCCAGCCCCCGGCTATCCGGCCTGCCCAGAGCACAGCGAGAAGGGCACCCTGTTCCGCATGCTCGACGCGACCCGCCACACCACCCTGGAGCTGACCGAGAGCTTCGCCATGTATCCGACCGCGGCGGTCTCGGGCCTGTACTTCAGCCACCCCGACAGCCAGTACTTCGTGGTCGGCCGGGTCTCCAAGGAACAGGTCGAGGACTACGCCCGCCGCAAGGGCGCGACCCTGGCGCAGGCCGAACGCTGGTTGGCCTCGAATCTGGATTACGATCCCGAGTAACACGGACGGGCGGCGCACAGCCGCCCCCTCCAGGGACTGGTCAACACGAGCGTGCACGGATGAGCGAAATCCTGATACCCGGCGGTTACGGCATCGACGCGGCGGCCGACCGCGGCGGCGATGCGCTCGGCAACGCCGCCTTCATCGAGAAACATGCGGCTCCGGGCCGCATCGGCCTGTGCGGCGGGCGCGACTGGATCAACAAACTGATCCGCAAGGCGCAATCGCCCTTGACCGAAGACGGTCATCGCAGCCTGTGGTCGCACGCCTTCGTCTTCAGCGAACGCCGCATCGACGGGCAATGGTGGGTGATCGAGTCCGACCTCGACCTGCGCTACAAGCAGATCCGCCTGGGCGTGCAGGAGAACCGCGTCGACCGTTACTACGACGCCGACGCGTTTCCGAACATCGCCATCCTCGATTTCGACTTGAGCCCGGAACAGGTGCACAAGATCCAGGTCGCCGGCCTCGACCTGCTGTCGGGCCTGTCGAGCTATTCGATCAGCGAACTGGTCGGCACCCTGATGGCGATGCACAGCCGTCGCCTGCGCCGGCGCAGCAATCTGCTGGCCAAGGAAGGCGCGCTGTACTGCTCGGCGCTGGTCCAACATTGCTACCACGCCGCCGGCATCGAATTCCTGCCCGGCGTGCCCGGCAAGAACATCGCCCCGCACGATATCGACGAATCGCCGCTGCCGCACCGCACCCATCGGATCATCCGCGACCTGGGCGTATCGACGATCCGCGAGCTGGGCCACAAGTCGAAACACTGGCTGAGCAGCGCACTCGATTCGGACTGAGGCGTCCGCGAGCAGGCGTGCCGCATGGCAACGCCGGTACCCATCGCGCACGCGCTTCGCCGAACATAGCGGAATGCGGTCGTGCCGCCGGATTTCTTTGGCTGGGCGGCCGATCCGATACGGGGTCGCAAACGCGAACGGCGCCGCTATCGCACCTCAATACGCAATGGTATGGTGACGCCATCCTGGCCCGGCCGCGCCGTCTCGGCGCGACCGGCGCACCGACCCGCCCACGGATCGCCATGCACGACCTGCTGCTGTTCTCCCACGCCAACGGATTCCCGGCCCCGGTCTACCGGGTGATGCTCACTGCCCTGGCCGAGCGTTTCCACGTGGTCCGGCCCGAGCGCATCGGCCACGACCCGCGTTATCCGGTGACCCCCGACTGGCCGCATCTGGTCGATGAACTCGTCGCGCGCGCAGAGACCGCGGCCGGCAATGCGCGCCGGATCTGGCTGGTCGGGCACTCGCTCGGCGGCTATCTGAGCCTGCTCGCGGCGCATCGGCTGGCCGACTCGGCGTTGGCCGGGCGCGTCGCCGGCGTGGTCATGCTGGATTCGCCCTTGATCGCCGGCTGGCGCGCGCGCCTGGTCTCGATCGGCCGCCGCACCGGCCTGGACAATCTGCTGATGCCGATGCGCGCCACCTTGCAGCGCCGCCGGCTCTGGCCCGACCGCACCGCGGTACGCGAGCACTTCCTGGCCAAGCCCGCGTTCGCCTGCTGGGACGAGCGCGTGCTCGACGATTACGTCGAACACGGCACCCGCGCGGCTGCCGACGGCAGCCGCGAACTCGCGTTCGAGCGCGAGATCGAGTACCGGATCTATCACACCCTGCCGACCACCGCGCTGAGCGGCCTGGCGCCGTCGGTGCGCGTGCCGGTCGGCTTTCTTGCCGGCACGCGTTCGCGCGAATTGCGCAACGCCGGTTCCGCACCGACCCAGCGGCTGGTCGGCGAACGCTGGCGCTGGATCGAGGGCGGCCACCTGTTCCCGATGGAACGGCCGCTGGACACCGCGCAGGCGATCGCGGCGATGATCGAGGGGATGAAGCCAACCGTTGCCGACGAGGAGCCGGCGACTTGGGCTGCTGCCGTCAACGGCTGAGTTTGCGCTGCGGCCTGCTGTCGCCTTCCGGGCAATAGCGGCGCGGCCGCGACCGCTGGACGCGCAGAGGCAACAACGCCGATGCGCTCTATCGAAACCGCCCCCCTGTCGCGAGGGTAGGAGCGGCGCGAGCCGCGACCGCGCTGCAGCGATCTCGCGACGCTTCTTCAAGCAAGATCAAACGATAAGAGCTTCCGCCACTAAAGCGGCGGGTCACTTTCTTTTGCCAAGCCCAAAAGTCCGTCTGGATTCCCTTCGGTCAAAGGTAACCAAAGAAAAGGGCTCTCCTTGCAAAGGCAGTTACTTTCTTTTGTCATAAGCAACAAAAGAAAGGTAACCAAAGAAAAATGCTTTCTCTTTGGATCACAAGCCCGCACGTTCGTTGCATACGCAGGCATGCAACACACGGGACATCCCTGTCCCGGTGTTGCACGGCGCGCGTCCCTGCGCGCCGCCCTCCGGGTGTCCTTCGGTCTCGCGAGGCATAGGCCGCGCACAGCAACGGCAGCAGCAAGGGCAATAGCGACAGCAACAAATGCCCGCGAACCAAAGGGTAGGAGCGGCGCAAGCCGCGACAGCCAAAATGGAGCAACTACGTCGCCGCACGAAAGCCCGGCCGCGGCTCGCGCCGCTCCTACCCCGAGATGCAAGGGTTGCAGCTAGTGGATGGTCATTAATCCCCAGCCCCGTTCAGCGTCCCGCTCGATCCGTTTCTCCGAATCGACAGGCATGCCTGCGAGCTGCGTCGCCGTTTCTCGCTGAAGCGTTAAGCCGATGCATGGAATCCCCATGACGTTGATGAATGCATCGAAAATAAATCGTTGCGACCGTAACGTCGCCTTCGCGGTCCGTGGTGGCACTGTGGGGCCTGGAATCGATTCGTCGAACAGCGAGCGTGTCGCGGCGTCATCGCGGCACCGGGTGATCCTCACCCCGTTCGGTCCTGCCCGCGCATCAGATCGCTCGCCATGTGCCGGGGTTCTTGTTCTAGGAGTCGACCATGACCGTCTATACGAACCCTTTTCACGAGACGGATATTTCGACGATCGACTCGTCGACCACCGATGCCGCGGATTCGGCGCTGTCGCTGGCCGTGCTGGACCTCGATTCGGAACTGGCCTATTGGCGCAGCCACTATCGCGGTCTGATCGATCGGCCGGGCTTGCGCTACAGCGATTACGAGCCGGCGGTGAAACTGGGCCTCGACGCTTACATGCGCAGTCGAGGCCGGACCCTGGAGGAGATGCAGGACGGCATCGGCGTGTGCTATCGCCGTACCCGCGGCGCCTCGCGCCTGGATTGGGACGAAGCCCGCACGGTGGTGGAGGCGGCCTGGGGCCGGCTCGAACAGCGGAGTTCGCCCCCATGACGCTGCGCCACGCTTTCGAACGCGCGGCGAAAGCGGCTTCCCGCTTCACCGGGCATCCGCTGTGTTTCGGTCTCGCGCTCGGCGTGGTGCTGGTTTGGGTGGTCAGCGGCCCCTTGTTCGGTTTCAGCGACACCTGGCAGTTGGTCATCAATACCGGGACGACCATCATCACCTTCCTGATGGTGTTCCTGATCCAGAACTCGCAGAACCGCGACTCGGCCGCGGTGCAGATCAAACTCGATGAGTTGATTCGTGCCACCGAGGCCGCCGAGAACGCCTTGCTCGATCTGGAGGAGCTCGACGAAGACACCTTGGAGAAGTTCCGCGAGCGCTACGAACGGCTCGCCCGCGGCGCTCGCAAGCGCCACCCCATCGGCGCCGATGGACAAACCCTTTCGCCCCATCAGGAGAACCAGGATGAAGAAGACCCAGCCGCACGCCCCGCAGGTTCGTGAGCTGCTGCTGCAAGCGCTCGAAACCGAACAGGGCGGTATCAAGATTTACGAGGCGGCGGTCGAATGCGCCGTCAACGAAGACCTGCATAAAGAGTGGCAAGGTTATCTCGCCGAAACCCGCAATCACGAGAAAGTATTGCTCAACGTGTTCAAGGAACTGGGCCTGGACCCGAAACAACGCAGCCCCGGACGCGAGGTCGTCGGCCACATCGGCCAAGCGCTGGAGCAAGCCATCCGGATGGCGCAGAAAGCCGGCGACCCCGATGCCGCACAACGGGTCGCCGCCGAATGCGTGGTGCTGGCCGAGACTAAGGACCACATGAATTGGGAGCTGATCGGGCACTTGGTCGAGCATGCGAAAGGCGATGGGCTCGAGGTGCTCAAGCAAGCTCATGAAGCCGTCGAGTCCGACGAAGACCATCACCTCTATCACACGACCGGCTGGACCCGCGAGCTGTGGATCGAGTCGCTCGGGTTGCCGGCGGTTCTGCCGCCGCCCGAGGAAATCAAGCAGGTCGAGACCGCGATCGGCGCGGCTCGGGCCGAAAAAGCCCGCAGCCAGATGTTGTGATTGCAGGGGAGCGCGGCCCTGGGTTGTCGCGGCCGGCCACGGTTCGCTCACGCGGATGCAGCCGGTCGCGGCAACTCAGGAACGTCGCGACCCGTAGCGGCGCCTCCGCGGCGCGACGCTCGCCGACCTGCGGGCGCGAAATCGGGAGATACGGCCTTCGCAAGGTGTCGTCGTTCACTCCGGTTCAACGCCCGCGGCGGCACAGTCGAGACCCGATGTTCTCGCCGGCGATTCAGGCCGGCCTTGCGAGGTAGCCATGGCGCGCCCGATCTGGACCGGAACCCTGTCGTTCGGATTGCTCAACATCCCGGTCAAACTGATGACCGGCGAGCGCCGCGTCGACCTGCATTTCCGCATGCTGGACAGCCGCAACAAGGCGCCGATCCGTTACGAGCGGGTCAACGAGGAGACCGGCGAAGAAGTGCCGTGGAAGGAAATCGTCAAGGCCTTCGAGTACGACAAGGGCAGCTATGTGGTGATCGAGGAGGCCGACATCGCCGCGGCCGCGCCGGATCACAAGGAAACCGTCGATATCGACACCTTCGTCGACGCCGCCTCGATCGGCGCCGAGTTCTACGAAAAGCCCTATGTGCTCGAGCCCGGCAAGAAAGCCGAGAAAGGCTATGTCCTGTTGCGCGAGGTGCTCAAGCGCACCGGCATGGTCGGCGTCGGCCGGGTGGTGATCCGCACCCGCGAATACCTGGCAGCGGTAGTGCCGCAGGGCGACGCCCTGATGCTGATGATCCTGCGCTACGCCCAGGAACTGGTCGATCCCAGCGATTACAAACTGCCCGAGGGCAGCATGGCGAAGTGGAAGATATCGCCGCGCGAGGTCGAGATGGCCGAGCAGTTGATCAAGTCGATGAGCGGCGAATGGAAGCCGGATAGCTACAAGGACGATTTCCGCCAACGCCTGCACAAGGTCATCGAGCAGCGGGTCAAGTCGAAGAAGGTCGTGCGCGGCAAGCCCACAGACGAAACCAAGCTGCCGGAAAACGCCGCGACCAACGTCATCGACTTCGCCGAACTGCTCAAGCGCAGCCTGGAGAAAAAGGGCGGGCAGGGTGCGGCTAAGCGCGCGGCCAAGAAAGCCCCGGCCAAGAAGACCGCAAAGGCGGCCAAGAAGCGCACGCGCAAGTCGGCGTGACGGCGCGGCTGTGAGGACTGCGCCGTGACGCTGCGCGACTACGTCCGCAAACGTCGCTTCGACGCCACGCCGGAGCCGGACGCCGACCGTGGCCGCGCGCGTCGCGGGCGGCGCAAGGCGCCGATCTTCGTCGTCCAGTTGCATCATGCGCGGGCCCGCCACTACGACTTTCGCCTGGAAGCCGACGGCGTGCTGAAGAGCTGGGCGGTGCCGAAGGGGCCGTCGTTGCGTGCCGGCGAGCGCCGTCTCGCGGTCGAGGTCGAAGACCACCCGCTGTCCTATGCCGATTTCGAGGGAGACATTCCCGAAGGCCAGTACGGCGCCGGCCATGTCGACATTTTCGACCACGGCACTTGGCGCACCGACGACGACGCCCTCGACCAGATCGTCGCCGGCAAGCTCGACTTCGAACTCGACGGCGAGCGCCTGCACGGCCGTTTCACCCTGGTGCGGACCCGCCCCGTCGGTAAACAGCAGCAGTGGTTGCTGATCAAGCGCAGCGACGAGCATGCGCGCGACAGCGATGCCGATCGCATGCTCGACGAGCCCGCCGCGGCCGCCAAGCCTGCGCCGCCGCCAGCGAAACAGGTCGCCAGGAAATCCCGAGCGACCACCGCCAACGCACGAGGGGCCGGGGCAGGCGGTTCCGGGGCCTGGCGCAGCGCCGCCGCGAAGATCGCCGGCGCCGTCGCGGCGCCGATGCCGAAAGACGTCGAATTGCAGTTGGCGACGTTGCGCGAGCACCCGCCGAACGGCGGCGACTGGCAGTTCGAGGTCAAGTGGGACGGCTATCGCATGCTCGCCTATGTCCATCGTGGCGTGCGCCTGCAATCGCGCAACAAGGTCGATTGGAGCGAGCGCTTCGCGCACCTGGCCGAGGCCATCGCCGGCCTGCCGCTGCGCAGCGCGGTGCTCGACGGCGAGTTGATCGCCTCCGATCGCAGCGGCCGCAGCGATTTCGGCGAATTGCAGCGCTTGCTCGAATCCGGGCAACTGGATTCGCTGCGCTATGTGATCTTCGACCTGCTGTATCTGGACGGCATCGACCTGCGCGGGGCGGCGCAGGCGCAACGCCGAGGCTTGTTGCGTGAGGTGTTGGCGGCTTCGACCTCGGACGCGCTGGCCTTCAGCGAACATGTCGAAGGCGACGCCGGGCAGGTGCTGGCGGCGAGCGTCAGGGCCGGCCTGGAAGGCATCGTTTGCAAGCGCGCCGATGCGCCTTACCACGGCGGCCGCAGCCAGGCCTGGATCAAGCTCAAGCACGTCGCAGACGAGGAATTCATCGTCGTCGGGCATACGCCGCCGAAGCACGGCCGCCAGGGTTTCGGCTCCCTGCTGTTGGCTCGGCCCGGCGCCGACGGCCTGGTATATGTCGGTCGCGTCGGCAGCGGTTTCAGCGATGCGGCCTTGCGCAGCCTGAGCAAGCGCCTGCAGGCGCTGCACAGCGAACAGGCGGCGGTGGAACTGCCCGGGCACGTGCCGTTTCCGCGAGGTTCGGTGCGCTGGGTCGCGCCGGAACTCGTCGTCGACGTGCATTCGCGCGGACGCGGCAAGGAAGGCCTGATCCGCCAGGCCAGCTTCGTGCGGCTGCGCGAGGACAAACGGGCCGCCGACCTGAGCGCCGCCGTCGCAGCCGCGCAGGCCGAGCCTGCGCCGCGACGCGCCAGGGCGGGGCGCGTCCGGCCCATCCGCGCCCGATCCATCGAGGAAACCGCGATGAGCGACACCCGGCTCAGCCATCCCGAACGCATCGTCTATCCCGCCGCGAAGATCAGCAAAGGCGAGGTCGCCGATTATTACCGCGCGGTCGAGGCCTGGCTGCTGCCGGAACTGATCGAACGTCCGCTGTCCTTGCTGCGTTGCCCGGATGGCATCGCATCGGCGTGTTTCTTCCAGAAACACCACGCCGACAGCCTGGGCGAGGGCGTGCATCCGGTCCGCCTGCGCGAGTCCGCCGGCCAGGCCGACTACGTCTACGTGCGCGACATCGAAGGCGTGTTGGCGCTGGTGCAGATGAACACCCTGGAATTCCATCCCTGGGGCGCGAAACGGCAGGCGCCGGACCGGCCGGACCGGTTGGTGTTCGACCTGGACCCGGCAGAGGACATCGCCTGGAGCGAGCTCAAGCGGGCCGGGCGCGATGTGCGCGACCGGCTCGCCGAAATCGGGCTCGACAGTTGGCCGCGCCTGTCCGGCGGCAAGGGCATGCACGTGGTGGTGCCGATCCGGCCCGGCCCGGACTGGGCCGAGGTCAAAGCCTTCAGCGAGGCCTTCGCCGACGCCATGGTCGCGCAGGCGCCGCTGCGCTATGTCGCGACGGCATCCAAGGTCGCCCGCAAGGGGCGCATCTTCATCGACTGGCTGCGCAATGCGCGCGGCGCCACCAGCGTGGCGAGTTGGTCGCTGCGCGCGCGCGAAGGCGCGCCGGTGGCGATGCCGCTGAGCTGGGACGAATTCTCGCGAGCGCGTTCCTCGACTGACTTCGATCTGGCCAAGGCACTACGTCGCGCTGCGCGCCTGCGCAGCGATCCCTGGGAGGGTTTCGCCGAGAGCCGACAACGCTTGCCGACGATATGAAACCTCAGGTCGATTGGTCCGGTGGTTTCGTGCCGGCCTTGCGCTCGGCGAAGTTGAGCAGGAACAGGACCAGCAAGGTCAGCACGGTCGCTGCGAAGGCGAGCAGGTGATAACGCAGGCCGGTGCTGGCGCCGATCACTGCGACCATCAACAGTGAGGCCGCGGTGGTGACGCCGGACACCGCCTGGCCGCCGCGCTGGGCGAATATCGTGCCGGCGCCGATGAACGACACGCCGGCGACGACCGCCTCGACCAGGCGCAAGGGATCGATGTTGACCAGGAAGGGAATGCGGAAACGCGGGTCCATGATCGCCAATTGGCCCACGCCCACCAGCAGCGAAGAGGCGCCCGCGACCAGCATGTGGGTGCGGAATCCCGCCGGTCGATTCTTCAGTTCGCGCTCCAGGCCGATGGTGCCGCCGAGCACCATTGCGTAGGCGGTGCCGCCGACGACCCACAGCTGACTCAACAGCTCCATGAATGCGCTCCGGCTGGGTAAGCGCTCTTGATAACCCGGGTCATGTGAGGCGTCGGTGACCGGCTGCCGTCGCGACGGCGCGCAGATGAACCGCACACCCCGCGCTAACGACGCGCTGTCCCGGCCTTAACTCTCCGGCGGTTAGCGTCGGCATCGTGATTCCAACGATTCCGATCAGGAGACCGGTCATGTCTCGTGGAGATAAGTCGTCCTATACCGACAAGCAGAAACGCCAGGCCGAGCATATCGAGCAGCAATACAGGAAAGACGGCGTATCGCAGAAGGAAGCCGAAGAGCGCGCCTGGGCCACCGTCAACAAGCAGGACGGCGGCGGCAAGAAATCCGGCTCGGGCCGCAAAGACCATCACTGAGCTCCATCGCAGTTCCATCACCCGAAGGCATCGAACTGGCCCGTGCCGTACGCAGCAAGCGTTCCGACCATGGCCGCGGCTTCATGGCCTGGCGCAGGGCGCGGTCCCATGCCCGATCTCGTATGTCTCGATCCCGTGTCTCGATCCCGAATGTCTCGCTCCCATATATGAGGGCTCCATCATGAAATCCATGCGTCTCGCGATTCTCGCCCTGACCCTGGCCGTCTCCGGCACCGCCCTGGCGGCGCCGCAATCCAACGGCAGCCCCGCCGGCAACGATCCGGCCACGGGCACCGGCAACGAGTCGGCGCAGCCGGTCAGCGATACCTGGATCACCACCAAGGTCAAGGCCGAGTTGTTGGCCACCAAGGGCGTGACCGGCACCGATATCAATGTCGAGACCGTCAACGGCGTAGTCAGACTGTCCGGTCACGTAGACGGCAAGACCGAGGCCGACAAGGCCGTCGAGATCGCGCGCAAGATCGACGGCGTCAAGAAGGTCGACAGCACCGGGCTGGTCTCGGCCAGGAGCGCCCACAACAAGTAAGCGACGGCCGGCATTCCCCGGCCTGCCGACTCTCATAAGGACAGTTCCTCATAGGACAGTCCACATACGGACAGTCCATAGGACGGAGCGATGACCCAGCTAGCCGACCGTGTTCACACCGATCCCGCCGAGATCCGCCGATTGAGCCTTTTGATCGAGCGACTTCCCGACGAAGGCTTGGTCGATATCGTTCTGGTCGATGGCAGTCGGCAGGTCGGGGTCGTCGCGACCCGGCCGAGTCTGCAGACCTTTCTCGACGCCCACGGCAACGAAGGCAGCAATGCGGTGCTGCGACTGGAAGACATCCGCGGCGGCGACCGCGTCGCCTATCTTTGGCTCGACGAGATCCTGAAAGTTTGCCCGTTGCAATCCGACGAACGCGAATTCGTTCGTCCATCGGCCCGCGGGAAACCGACGGGCAGCTAGCCGGCGCCGGTGGGCGAGGCCGATCTCGCCGGACGCCGCGCCGCCACACCACAGGAGCCCGTCATGGCCGTTTGCGAGGTTTGCGGAAACCAGTACGACAAGACCTTCACCGTTTCGATGGGGACGCGCAGCGGCACCTTCGATTCCTTCGAGTGCGCGATCCACGCCATGGCGCCGCGCTGCGCGCACTGCGACTGCCGCATCGTCGGGCACGGCATCGAGGACGACGGCACCTTCTACTGCTGCGTGCATTGCGCCCGCAGCGCCGGCGTCAGCGGGGTGGCGGACCGCGCATGAGCCTGGGGCGTCGGCAACCGGGGCCGATCCGCAAATCCTCGAACTTGCGCACAGTTTTCAGAGCCGTTGCGGAACGTCCTATGAGCATGCTTTCGGCTTCACCGGCGATCGGCGATGCTAGCGGCATGCGCGCCATCCGCTCGTCCGACCCCACGGTCATCCACAGTGCCAGCGAAGGCGTCTGCTATCTGTACGTGCTGCCTTGCGCTTACGAGGACCTGCTCAAGCTGGGCTTCTCGCGCGGGCCGCTAGGGCGCATCCAAGCGCTGCAAGCGCGGTTTTTCGAGTTCTTCGATCTCGACCTGGCCTTCCTGGTCGAAACCGAGACCGTCGGCGATGCGCGCAAGCTGGAACTGGACCTGCGCCGTCGCCTGAGCGACTACAACGCACCGGCGCCGTTGACCGTGAACGCGCAGGCCGGCGGCCACAGCGAGTGGTATCGCGGCGCCTATCGGGCGCTGGCCGAGGAGGCGGTGCGCCTGCAAGCCGTCGGCCATACCGTGCATCGCCCGCTGCGCGAATGGCTGGGGCGGCAACTCGCCGCGCAGGGCGATGACTTGTACGACCGCAGCGCCGCCCTGATGACGCAACTGCAAGGCGATGTCTCGTTGCTCGACCAACCCGGGTTGCGGACCTTGCGGCGCAAGTTGCTGGACTCACTCGATGCGCATGCGGCCTTGGGCGTCGAGCTGGAACCGCGCCTGCCCGAGGCCTTGCTGGCGTGGTATCGAGCGAGCGGTTCGAGAGACTGAGAGTTCGGATCGCGCCAGCGTTCGAACGGCGCAGATCGGCAAGCAGATCGGCAAGCAAGGCTTCGGCATCCGACCGCACACAGGAGCGATACGACCATGACCCGACTCGACAAGCCGATGCGACGCGAAGTGGAGATCGACGGCAAGCTGTACACGCTGACGGTCGATCCCGATGGCCTCAAACTGTCCGAGAAAGGCCGGCGCAAGGGCATCGCGCTGAGCTGGAACGATCTGGTATCCGGCGACGCGGCGCTGGCGGCGGCCCTGCAGGCTTCGACCGGGCACGCCTCGACCATGGGCTGATCCGCCGGGCGGACGCACTCAATCGGTACGCACCCGGAACGCCAGGCTGATGCGTGGGTCGACCACGCCGGGCGCCTTGGGGATGCCATGGTCGTAATGCTGCTGCGAGGCATGGCTCATGACCACCAGGCTGCCGGATTCGAGCTGCAGCTGCCAGGTTGCGTGCGGCGGGCGCTTGGCCCGCACGGTCATGCGCCGTGTTGCGCCGAGCGATAACACTGCGATCGGCCGGCCCTGTGCGAGGTTGTGCAGCTTGTCGTTGTGCAGGGCGACGCTGTCGCGGCCGTCGCGATACAGGTTCAGGCCGACGCTGTTGAACGGGGTCGTCAACAATTCGCCGATGCGTTCGGCGGTGTCGGCGAGCATCGGCGGCAGTGCGTCGCGATCGAGGCGATACATCGCCATGCGCCGCGGCACGTCGATCAGCCGCTCGTACATCATGCGTTGTTGCGAGGTCCACGCGGCCTGTTCGAGCAGGGCCGAGAACAAGCGCATCGACCACTCGCCATCGAATATGCCCGGCAGATAACGCACGCCGCCTTCGGCGTCGCGGATCGGTTGCTGCGGGTCGGCCTCGAACAACGAATGCTGGTGCATAGCGCATGATGCGACGAAACATTCTCAAGCTGCGAGACGGGCGCCGCAGCGTCGCAGCTCGCGGTCGTCAGGCAGCGGCGGCCGGCTTCTCCAGTTTCGGCAGGAACCAGGCCAGCAGGCCGATCGCCGGCAGGTAGGCGCACAGGGCGTACACCGCTTCGATGCCGATGCGGTCGGCGAGCTGGCCCAGGGCCGCGGCGCCGAGGCCGCCCATGCCGAAGGCGAAGCCGAAGAACAGGCCGGCGATGACGCCGGTGCGGCCCGGCACCAGCTCCTGCGCATAGACCAGGATCGCCGAGAACGCCGAGGCCAGGACCAGGCCGATCACCACGGTTAGTGCAGTGGTCCAGAACAGGTTGGCGTGCGGGAGCAGCAGGGTGAAGGGCAACACGCCGAGGATCGAAAACCAGATCACGTAGCGGCGGCCGATGCGGTCGCCGATCGGCCCGCCGAGCAAGGTGCCGGCGGCGACTGCGCCGAGGAAGACAAACAAGTGCACCTGCGCGTCCTGCGCCTTGAGCTGGAATTTTTCCATCAGGTAGAAGGTGTAGTAGCTCGACAGGCTCGCCATGTAGAAATACTTGGAGAAGATCAGCACCGCGAGCACCGCCATGCTGCGGGCGATGGTCTTGCGCGGCAGCGACGCGCGCGCAGCGCTAGCCTGTTTCTTGCGTTGCGCCGGGATCTGTTCGCGGTACCACACGCCGATGCGGCTCAGGATCACGATTGCGGTCAGCGCGGCGAAAGCGAACCAGCCGACGCTGCCCTGGCCGCGCGGCATCACCACGAAGGCGGCGAGCAGGGGACCCAGTGCGGAGCCGACGTTGCCGCCGACCTGGAACAGCGACTGAGCCAGGCCGTGGCGGCCGCCCGAGGCCATGCGCGCCACCCGCGAGGACTCCGGATGGAACACCGACGAGCCCGAACCCACCAGGGCCGCGGCGAGCAACAGCATCGGGAAGCTCGACGCGCGCGACAACAGCAACAGGCCGGTCAGGGTGAAGCCCATGCCGATGGCGAGCGAGTAGGGCATCGGCCGTTTGTCGGTGTAGATGCCGACCAAGGGCTGTAACAGCGAAGCGGTGACCTGGAAGGTCAGGGTGATCAGGCCGATCTGGCCGAAATCGAGCTTGAACGCGTCCTTGAGCAGCGGATAGATCGCCGGCAGCAAGGACTGGATCATGTCGTTGAGCAGATGGCAGACGCTGAGCATCGCCAGGATCGGCAAAGCGATGCGGCCGGCCGCTTCGGCGGGTTTGTGATCCGCTTCGAAAGCGGGCAGGGCGGCGGTCGCGAGCGTATCGATCGATGCGTCGTTCGACGCGTTCGGGGTATCGAGGGTGGTCATGGCGACCAGTAGACGCCGCCGTGCGCATGCCCGCATTATTGTTCAGGTCAACAATCTTCGAGATCGGGCCAATGCGCAATGTCCTTGCGACCCAGGTCGACGCCTTGCCGGGCCGTATCGTCGCGACCTCGAACGACCACCCGAGCCACCATCGCATCGCCCGGCACCGCCATCGCCGCTCGCAGCTGCTGTACGCCGCATACGGGATCATGGTGGTCGGCACCGAGACCGGGCGCTGGATCGTGCCGCCGGAACGCGCGGCCTGGATTCCGGCCGGCATGGCCCACGACGTGCATGTGCTGGTCGCGATCAGCACGCGCAGCGTCTATATCGAGCCCGAGCTCAGCGCGGCCTTGCCGCGGGACTGTCGGGTGGTCGGGGTGTCGCCGCTGATGCGGGAGCTGTTGTTGGAAACCCTAGACCTGCCGTTGCAGGCCGAGAGCGGGTCGCGGCCGGACCTGATCTATTCGCTGATCGTGCAGGAAATCGAACGCGCGCCGGTGTTGCCGCTGGACATTCCTTTTCCGGCCGATCCGCGCCTGGCCAAGCGTTGCCGCACCTACCTCGCGCATCCCTCGCCGCACGACACCATCGACGACTGGTGCCGCGACCTGGCGATGAGCCGGCGCACCTTCACCCGCCGTTTCCGCGGCGAAACCGGCACCAGTTTCGCCCAATGGTGCCGACAGGCGGCGATCTTCGCCGCCTTGCCGCGGCTGGCCGCGGGCGAGCCGATCACGACCCTGGCGCTGGACTTGGGTTACGAAAGCGCCTCGGCGTTCACGACCATGTTCAAGCGCCTGATCGGCATGCCGCCGAGCCGGTATCTGGCGATGTCGCATGGGCCTGCGCGCGAGGGCGCTTGAGTCGCCAAGGGTAGGCGCGGCGCAAGCCGCGACCATGATCCGCAAATACCCCCGTCATTCGATGTCCTGCTTTGTTGAGATGGCCGGCGTGCGAACAGACGGTTCAGTCGGCTCTCGTTGTCCGAGCTGTGTCCGATGCCGGCGTCGATTCCGGGTTTTCGCGGTCGCGGCTTGCGCCGCTCCTACCCCCTGAGCTGCGTGCTTCTGAGTAGGAGCGGCGCGAGCCGCGACCACGCCCTTGCAGCCACGACGAAGCTCCAGCGTAGCGGGACGCCAGCATCCCGCTCGCCGAAACCGCTGTCAGCGAGAACCCAGCGCCGCGGCCGCTTCCTCGATCAGCGCCGCCACCTCGGCCGGGCGCGAAGCCAGCGAGGCATGGCTGGCATCGAGCTCGATCACCTTGCGCGCGTTCAGACGCGCCGACATGCGCCGCTGGTTTTCCGGTGCGATCATCCGGTCCTGGCTGGAGATCTGGTACCAGCTCGGCTTGCTCTTCCAAGCCGGGGTAGCGACGGTGTCGCCGAAGGTGCTGGCCAACGGCGCCTTCTGGGTCACGCCCATGACCAGGCCTTCGTCGGCGCTGAGGTCCTGGCAGAAGTCCTGGTGGAACTTGTCGGCGCTCAGCCACAGATAGCCGTCGCTGTCCGGGGCGAGGTCGGGTGCCGCCTGCGGCACTGCCTGTTGGGTGATGCCGCCGGGGCTTTCGCCGGCGTCCGGCGCGAACGCAGCGATATAGACCAGCCCGGCCACGTTCGGATGATTGCCGGCCTCGGTGATGACCGCGCCGCCATAGGAATGGCCGACCAGCAGCACCGGCCCGTCGACCTGGGCGACCATCTTGCGGGTGCGCTCGACGTCGTCGGCGAGCGAGGTCAGCGGCAGCTCGACTGCGCGCAGGGCGTGGCCCTTGCGGGCAAGCTCGACGATGACGCGGCTCCAGTGGGCCGCACCGCCCCAGAAGCCGTGGACGAGGACGATGGTCGGTTGACTGCTCATGTTGGTGTTCCCGAATGGTGGTGCCAACGCACTGGATGCCTGAATCGCCCGTTGGCGTGGCGACCCGACGGGGCCGGCGGCCCAAGCTCGCGATCAGCGAGCGCTTCATACCTCGCGAGCGGCGAGCGTTTCATGCCCGCGTGTATGCCCGCCGTGAAGCCGTTGCCCACGGTTGCAGGTTCGCAACGTCGCCGCGGCGGGGCTTGTGGCGGTGCCGGCCCGAGCGCTTAACTTAGAGCCCAGCCGCGGCCGCGGCGTGACCGAAACGCCGCACTCCGATGCCGAAACGCCAGAGCGTCCGCGCCGCCCGAAACGTCGATCCTGTCGTCGCGCCGCCGCCCGCGCAGGCGCGCAAGGCCCGCAAACCCCCCGCACGAACCGACCCGCCCGCAGACCCGCTTCAGACCGATCCGATCCAAACCGATGTGTTCTTCGAGGCCTTTCGCCTGGCGCGACTCCATGGCGAACTGCTCGGCGAGACTCGACTGCGCCTCGGCCAGGCACTGCGCCATCCGCGCGGCCGGGCGATGTTCCATTTCGTCGCCGACGCGCCTTGCCTGTTCGTGATCGAAGCTGCGCAGGGCGGCCGTCAGCGGATCGTCGCGCAGCCGGGCGATTTGCTGATCCTGCCGCAAGGGCACGCGCATCGGATCCTGGCAGACGCGGTCGAGACGGGGGCACAGCGCGGTGCGTGCGCGCAGCTGACCAGCGGCGTATTCGAGTTCGAGGCGCTCAGCGGCGCCTCGCTGGTGCGGGCCTTGCCCGAATGGCTGCACGTCCGCACCGGCGGCGCCGACGGCCCCAGCGAGGACTCGCCCGAGCAATGGCTGGCGCTGAGCTTCGCGGCGATGCGCAAGGAGGCGCGGCAGCCGAACATCGGCAGCCGGATCATGATCGCGCGCTTGATCGACATCGTTTTCATCTGGGCGGTGCGGCATTGGTTGGCGCAGGCGCCAACGCAGCAACGCGGCTGGATCGCCGCCTTGCGCGATCCGCTGGTCGCCCGCGCCCTGGCCTTGCTGCACGCGCAACCGGCGTTCGACTGGACCGTCGAGGCGTTGGCCGCACGGCTGCATCAGTCGCGTTCCGCGCTCGGCCAGCGCTTCGCCGAACGCGTCGGCGAACCGCCGATGCGCTATCTGGCCGGATGGCGGATGCAGCTCGCCGCAGACCTGCTGCTGCGCACCGACCTGCGCATTTCGCAGATCGCCGCGCAGGTCGGTTATGGCTCCGAGCCGGCCTTCAGCCGCGGCTTCCGGCGTGTGTTCGGCAGCGCGCCGAGCGATTACCGCAAGCGGCTGCGCGAACCGCCGCTGCGCTGAGTGCGCCGGCGGCGCTCAAGCGCCGGACACGAGCAAGGTGATGACCCAGACGTCGACGCCGTTGTTCTGGGTCTGTTCGACCGACTGCACCAGGAACGAGGTCCCCGGGGCGAAGGTGTATTCGATCTTGTCCGGGTCGTCCGACAGCGGCGTGATGTAGCTGGCGGCATCCCAGACCCAGGCGCCGTCGGGCGGGTTGGCGACCAGGACGATGCCGTTCTGGTACTGCATCGCCTCGCTCATGCTGCTGCCGAAACTCCAGACCATCTTGGTGGTGATGGTGTCGCCGGGCCGGATGTAATCGGCGATGGCCTGGTTGAAGTCGATCTGCAGCGGCACCGTGTCGGGGCCGGCATTGAGCGGGCACTGCAGGAACTCGATGCCGAAGTGCTCCATGCCGAGTTGGTAGATGTCCATCTGCCCGCTGAAGAGCTGCGGCTGGTCGACGATGCTGGTGCGCGGCATAGCCTGATAGGCAGCGGCGAGCAAACGGTTCTCGACGTCGCTGAACTGCTGCAACCGGGTCGCCACCGCGGCCAGTTGCGACTGCACGTCGGCCAGGGACGAGGCCGGCGTCATCATGAAGGAGTTCATGTAGTCGGCGTTGCTCGGGTTGTAGGTGTTCCAGTTCGATTCCCAGATCGCCGTGGCGATGCTGTCCTGGTCCAGCGGCAACGGCGACTGGCTCATGCCGGTGTATTCGAAGATCTTCATGAACACCAGGCGAGTGAACGAGGCCGTGGTCCAGTCGTAGATCGACATCGCCAGTTGGAAGCTGTACGGCGAGAACGGAAACAACTGCGCGCCGAGCGCGGCGATCTGGGCGAAGCTCTTGCCCGGCGCATCGGGGATGTCCTGATAGGGCACGTACTTGTCGGCGATCATCTGGTCCAGGTAGGCCGCATCGGCGGCCGCGACCACCGGCAAGGGCTTGAGCTGTCCGGATCGGGTAACCCCGGTTGCCGCCGCGGTCACCGTGAAGCTGCCGTCGCCGGGCAGGTACAGGTCGAAGCTCGCGCTCGGGTTCGGGGTGTAGTCGAAATCGGCGCCGTTGAAGTCGATGAAATCCATCACCGGACCGAACGGAAAGCCGTTCTGGAAATCGGTGACGTCGAGAAAGCCCTCGCCGTCGACGATCAAGCGGCTCGATACGCCCTTGCCGCCGCGCCAGCTATCGATCGGCAGGCCGTCGCTGAACCACAGCGAGGCCTCGCTTGGATTGCGGATGGTCTGGAACTGCCACATGCGGGCCTCCCGGCGTATCGGAACCGACGCGGCCGCGATGCGGAGCGTGACGGGCGACACGCGTCGCCCGACGTTTTCCCGTCGCGGATCAGCCCATACAACGCGACGGCATGGCGATCACGGCCACCTCGCAGGTGCGGCGCTCGCGATCACTTCGCGATCAACAGCAGCAGCGAACGCGCCTGCAATCCATAGGTCGCGTTCTCGCCGCCGATCAGGGTTTCCGAGCCCGGCACCGCGACTGCGTTCGGGCCTTCGTTCCAGGTGGCGGTGTCGGTGACGCGGTACCACTGCTTGCCGTTGCCGGGCCAGGGCAGGACGAAGTTCACCGGCCCCGACCAGCCGTTGTAGGCGACGTAGATCGCGCTGGCCGGGTCGGCGAACTCGCTGCCGTCGATGCGCCAGGCGAGGGCGTGGTTGCCGCTGCCGTTGAAATACGCCGCATCGGCCTGGGCGCCGTCGGGCTTGAACCAGCGCAACTGCTCCATGACGTTGCCGTTACCGTCCGTGCCGCTGTAGAAATTGGCCGGACGCAGCGCCGGATGCGCCTTGCGGAAGGCGATCAGGCGCTTGCTGTAGGTCTCGTGGTCGGCCTCGATGCTGTCGCGGGTCCAGTACAGCCAGTTCGCCGCCGAGTCCAGGTTATAGGTGTTGTTGTTGCCGAATTGGGTGCGCAGCACTTCGTCGCCGCCGGTGATCATCGGCACGCCGGCGCTCAGCATCATGAAAGCCAATCCCGTGCGAGCCGCCTTGCGTTGTTCCAGCACCACACCGGCCTGGTCCCAGCTCAGGTTGTGGTCTTCGCCGCCGTCGGAAGGCCCGTATGGCCAGGGCTGGTTGTTCTGCTTGTCGTTGTAGGCGTAAAGGTCGTTGAGGGTGAAGCCGTCGTGGGCGACCATGAAATTGATCGAGTGCCAGGGCTTGCGGCCGTCGTCGCCGTAGAGGTCGCTGGACCCGGCGAAGCGCGAGGCCAGGGTGCCCGGCGTGACCACCTCGACGCCGAGCTTGTTCTGCTTCTTGCGCAGGGCATCGCGGTACAGGCCGTTCCATTCCGCCCAGCCGGCGGGGAAGTTGCCGACCTGATAGGAATTGCCGCCGATCGCCCAGGGTTCGGCGATAAGGTCGAGACCGGCGCCGCCCGCTGCGGCGCGCGGCGGCAGTTCGGCGACGATGCGGTTGAGCGCGTTGCCGGCGTCGCTCTTGTCGAAGTTGAAGCAGCCGTGCTGGCAGCTGTTGCCGAGCACCGAGGCCAGGTCGAAGCGGAAGCCGTCGACGCCGAGCGCGTCGCGCCAATACGCCAGGGAATCGACGATCAGGTTCTGTGCGACCGCGTTGCGGGTGTTGTAGTTGCCGCCGACGCCGGTGTTGTCCCAGGGGTATTTCAGGTCGGCGGTCAGCGAGTAATAGGTGGGGTTGTCGAGGCCGCGCCAGGACAGCAGGTTGTACACGGTCAGGCCGTCGCTGCCGCCCCAGGGGCCACCTTCGCCGGTGTGGTTGTAGACCACGTCGATGTAGACCTTAATGCCGGCGTCGTGGAAGGCCTTGACCATGGCTTTCCATTCGCGGGTCGGCCCGCCGGCGCTCTTGTCGGCGGCGTAGCGGCGGTCCGGGGCGAAATAGTTCAGGGTCATGTAACCCCAGTAGTTATCGTTCGTCGTCGAGGTGGGGTCGACGTCGTTCTGGTCGTTTTGCGCCTCCTGCACCGGCAGGAATTCGACTGCGGTGACGCCGAGGCCGGCCAGATAAGCGGCCTTGCGCGCTGCGCCGGCATAGGTGCCGCGTTCGGCGACAGGCACGCTGGCGTCGTTACGGGTCAGGCCGCGCACGTGCACTTCGTAGATCACTTCGTCCTTGAGCGCGCGGGTCGGCTTGCTGCCGATCGACGAGGCATCGGCGGGCAGGGCCACACTCTTGCCGGCGCAGGCGCCGCTGTCCTTGTTGCGATGGCTGGCGCCGCTCGCGTAGAGGGTGCCGTCGGCGCAGGCGGCGGTGTTCGGGTCCTGGCTGAGTTCGCGCGCGTAGGGGTCGATCAGCAGCTTGTTCGGATTGAAGCGGTTGCCGGCGTTGTCGACGTCGCTGAGGAAACCGGTGCCGCTGCCCTTGCTCCAGGCGGCGTCGTAGGGCCAGTTGGGGCCCCAGGCGCGGTACCCGTAGTAGACCGTGCCGGTGATGCCGTAGCTGGTCTTGATGGTGCTGGTCGCGACCGACTTCGACCACACCTGGGTTGCCGCGTCCTTGGTCATGCTCAGGCGAGCGACTTCCTGCGCGCCGGAGGCGGTCTTGTACAACCACACCTCGATGCGGGTGGCGCGCGAGGAATAAACGCGAAAGTTGAGATTGCTCTGGCTGGCGTCGTAGCGGGCGCCCAGCTGCTGGGCATCGATGGCGGCGCGTGCCTGGCCGTTGCCCAGCAGGCCCAACATCGTTGCCAGCACCACACTCGCCACGCCGTTCCACCACCGCGTCTGATCGCGCATCGCCACGCACTCCTGTCGAGTCGGAAGGCGCGCGGACTACGCGCGCCGAGCCACTCTAAGGCCGTTGCTGCGCTGCTCCGGAACGGCTGCAATCGTATTCAATGCCGCGTTCCGTGATCGCGGACGCGGCTCCCCCGGAACGGCTGCAATCGTATTCAATGCCGCGTTCCGTGATCGCGGACGCGGCTCGCGGGCGTCGCCGCGTCGGTCGGATGCTCAGGACGGCGCGGCGAGCACCTGGATCGCCGCGGAGAACTTCGGCCCGCGCGCCAACAGCCGCAACCGGTGCGGACGGCGTTGCAGCCATTCGCGCAGCGCCCGCCATTCGCCCTCGCGCCAGGCCGGGTACACGCCGGATTCGTTCCAGTCGCACAACTCGTCGAACACCAGCACCGTGCCGGGCACGATGCGTTCGTCCATCAGGGTCAACACGGTGACGGTGGACTCGTACAGATCGCAGTCGATGTGCAGCAGCGCCGCAGGGCCGGGATGCGCGGCCAGCCAGGCGGGCAGGCTGGCGCCGAATTCGCCGCGCCACAACCGCGCATTCGCCGGCACCTCGGGCAGGCTACCGGTATCGAAATGGCCGGCCGGATAGACACTGTCGGCGCTGCGTTGCCAGGGGATCGGCAAACCGCTGAAGGTGTCGAAGCCGTGCACGCTGCGTTCGGGCAGGGCGTTGGCGAGGGCGCTGAGCGAACGCCCCCGGAACACGCCGAACTCCATCACATGACCGCTCGGGCAGTGCGCCCGGGTCACAGCGAGCAGATTGTCAAGGTCGCTTTTATGCGGCACCGGCAAGGCGCGAAACGCGGCGATGTCGAGCGCGGCGCCGGCATCGATCACCGGGGCCGCCGCCAGCATCGCCGGAGCGGCCTTCGCCGCCGCATGCGCGCCGCGATCGATGCTCGCGATGGCGGCGCCACGCGGCCGCTCCCAGTTGATCTCTTCGATGCGGCCGTCGAAACCCTGTTGCACCGGCATCGGGAAGAACGGTGCGAGGCGTTCGATGTCGCCGATATCGTGGCGCAGCGCGGGCAACTCGGCCTTGCGCACCCGCACGATCAACGAGATGTTGTAGCCGTAGACCTTGAGCCGGGCCTCGCGGCAATCGATGCCGGCGACGATCAGGTTGTACAGCAGCAGCCCGGCGTTCCACACCGTCAGGTGGCCGCCGACGATGTAGGGCCGTGCCGGCGGTACGGTAATGGCGAGCAAGCCACCTGGCGCGACGAAACTCACCAGGCGTTGCAGGAACAGGCCGACGTTAGCCTGGTGTTCGAGCGCATGCGAGCACCAGACCAGGTCGTAGCGCTCGTCGCTGGCGAAGTCCTCGAAGTCGCCGACGAAGTCCGGGCGATGGGCGCCGTAGGACTCGAACGAGATCGTGGTGACGCGCTTGCCGTGCTTGGCGAGGTGACGCGCCTGCAGGCCGTCGCCACAGCCGACATCCAGCACGCTGTCGAATTCGTACTGCGCCAGCAGCAGATTCAAAGCCTGGTCGGCCAGCCATGGCGGCGGCGGGCCTTTCTTCTTGCCGGCCTTGCGGGGCTTGGCGCGCGCAAGCGGGCTCGGTGCCGGGTTCGGTGCCGATTTCGGCTTCGGTTTAGGCGGCGCGACGACGGTGCGGAGCGGATGGGTCTTCATGCCACGGCTCGCTCGCCGCCGGTCGCGAGCGCGACCGCCAGCCGTAGATTGGCTTCCACCCAGGCGGCCATGCCGAACTCGGGGCATTGCGGCGGCAAGGCCAGGCGTCGCTCTCGCCAATGACTGCGTTGTCCGAGCATCGCATCGATCGCCGCGGCCATCGTATCGATGTCGTCGACGAGATGGCCGCAACGGCCGTCGCCGAGCAACTGCTCGGCCCAGCCGACCCGGGTGGCGACCACCGGCACGCCAGCGCGCACCGCATCGAACAAGGGCCAGGGGCCGCAGTCGCTGGCGCTGGTTACGACCACGCCGTCGAAGCGCCCGATCCATTCGCCGCAGCGCGACAGCGGGCATTGCGAGAGACCCATGACCGCGCAATCGATGCCGGCGCGGCGCAGGCTCGCGGCGGCGGCATCGAGACGTTCGCCGACCAGGGCGATGCGCATCGGCGACTTGGCCCGTTGTACGGCGGCGATGAAGTCGGCAAGGCCGCTGGCGTCGCAGCCTTGCTGGTTCGCCGGCCGGCCGACCCAGGCCAGTACCGGCACCGCGTCCTCGTTAGGCGGCGCCGGCGCGGCCTCGCTCCAGCCGACTGGCCGCACGATCCACTGTCGCTTCGACAGGTCGATGCCGCTCGCGGCCAGGATCGCTTGCTGATCGGGATGGGCGAGGACGAGACCGCTGCAGCGGGCGACGTCGGCACGCGCGCCGCCGCGCCGGTACGCCTCGGCACCGCTCATGTCGTGCAACTGCACCACGCTGCGCATCGGATCGGGGCTGCGTGCGGCTTCGCGGGCGCGCAGGAAGATCCAGGCCTCGGCCTGGGGCAGCGGTTTCTGGGTGGCGGCGACGCGGTAACCGGGCGGCGCGGCCGCGGCGAGCGCCTGCTTCCAGTGCTCGAACAGCCAGCCCTTGTTCTCGGCGACCACGTTGAGGGTCGGCAACGACGGCGCCGGCATCGGCGCGGCTTTGCGCACGGCGGTACGCGGCAGGACGCGCGGAATCACCGTGCCGGTCGGCGCCAGCGGCCGTTCGCGCAGGGCGAGTTCGAGCAGACCGGCGACGCGCTGCGGGTCGGCGGCCTCGCCCAGGCTGCATTGGTGGGCGATCAGATGCTGCGCATAGGCGCGGCGGCAGGTGATGCCTTCGGCGCTGGCCGCGCTTTCGGCGAGCAGCGCCCAATCGCGCGGCGCCTCGGTCAGGAACGGCTTCACCGCGCCGCTGCGCGGCCAGACGTTGCGGCCCAGCACGATCGCCGGCACGTCCCAGAGCAGGCCGTCGTGGGCGACGTTGCTGTTGAGAGTGAGGATGCCGCGGCAAGCGCCGCTGCGCAGCATCTCGTGGATATTGCCGCGGGTCTGCGGCCACAGCAGGTCCTGTTTGCGGCGCAGTTGCAGGCGCAGATGGCGGTTGCGGGTGCGTGCGTCGGCCGGGTGCTGCTTGAAAATCACCGGCCACGGCGGGTCGAGGCGGCTAACGTGATCGATCAGGGCCTGCATGGTCCGCAGCGACGAGGGCGCGTGGCGGATGATGTTGGTGTCCGACTCGATCTGCAGCGGCACCAGCAGGAACTGCGCCGGCAGCTCGATGCGGTGTTCGCGATTGGCCTGCATGTACTGGTAGTAGCCGCTGAAACCGGTCGACTTGATCGCGGCCAGGCGCAGGTCGAGGGCGGCGTCCTGCTCGGCGCTCAGGCGCTGGCCGTCCCAGACGAAGGGCGCGGCATGCGAATCGGCGTTGATGCCGCGCGGGCTGATCTGGTAGTCGGCGCGCGGCAGCCAACCGTGTTCGCAGTACAGCGTCGGGCCCAGCAGGCTATGGCCGCGGCCGTTCCAGACGATCGACAGCACGCGCGGATTGCGCGCGGTCGCACGCGGGTCGCGACTGACCGTATGACCAAGCGCGGCGACCGAGACGGCAAGGGTCTCGAACAGATCGCCGACCAGGCCGGGGGTACGTTTTTCGATCGCGACTTTCATGGCGGAGCTCCTTGCGGGCGCGCGGGGTCTTGCGGTTGTCGGCGTAGATGCCCGCACCGAGGCCGGTGTGGGCACCGGCGTGGGCAGGCGGTGCAGGGTGACGGGGTCGCGCAGCCATTCGCCGGAAGCGTCGATCCGCGCTCGCGGCAGCGAATTCAGGCGGCTGATCGCGCTGAGGTTGAGCAACTCGACGCCGCGTCGGCCGAGTGCGGCTGCCAACTTGCCGTACTGGCCGTCGATTTCCTTGAGCCGGGCGGCGAGGGCATGGCGGCCGGTGGAGGCGAAGAAGTGATCGTCGGTGAAGTCGACCCCGATCAGGCCGATCCGCCGTGCGCCCATGTAGGCGGCCAGGCAGACCGCGACATAAGGCGAGTTCTGGGTGTAGTGCAGCGCGTCGTCGGCGCCCGCTTCGGTGCCGGCGTACTGGCCGAGTTTGAAGCGCACCACCGGCGGCCGCACCCGCCCGAGCTCGATCTGGGTGAACAGCGCCTGCGCATTGGATTGCTCGACGTAGCGGAAGCGGTCGAGCTTGAACTGCTGGCGCGGGTTCAGCACGACCAGATAGGTCGGGTCGAACAAGCGGCCTACGTCGTTGACGCCGATGGTGACCGAACGCTGCGGCTCGGGCAGTTGCAGCAGGGAAGGGCCACAGCCGCAAACAACGATATCCGCGCTGGAATGACGCATGTGGAAATCGCGTAACACCGGACTCATGTCGCTCAGCCCAGGGCCTGCGCGGCGATCGCGATGTAAGCGCGGATCTCGGTCTTGATCGCCTGCTCGGGCGACGAATCGCCGCCTAGCGCCGGCAGCGGGGCGAACCCATAGCATTCCTTCGTATCGAGATCGCCGAGGCGTTTGCGCAGCTTGGCGAACAAGGGTTCCATCAGCACTTCCTTGCGGAAGTCGCGATTGCACAGGCCGGCGTCGAACAGGATCTGGGCGACATCGCTCAGTTGGGCGATCTTGCCGGTGTGCACATTGAGCCACACGAACCGCCCCCCTTGCCACAGGCAAAGGTTCGCGAACGCGGTGCGCAGCACTTCGACCGCGTCCTCCTCGATGCCCGGCCACTCTTCGGGATCGAGCAGCGGCTGGTCGGGGGGCGTGGTCCAGATCAGGCCATTGCCATAGGCGCCGAAACCGAAATTGCGCCATTCGTCGGCGACTTCGCTGGGCACCTTGGCCAGGTAGTCGCCGTGACGGGATTCATCGAAAGCGACTCGCTCTCCGCTGGGCGGGAAGGTGGCATGGAACTTGGGGAAGTCGGTCTTGGACATGAGAGTCACCCGTCGATTACGGTCAGTTCGACCTTGGCTAGTTTGGAATCGTCCGCGGCGTTGGCATCGACACCGGCGTCCTTACAGACCTTGATGGCTTCGGCGTCGATCTGGCTCTTGAGTGTCTCCGCGCGCTTGCCGCGGTCCCACTGTGCGCCGATCGATGAGTTTTCGCGCAGGCCGCCGAGTCCCGCGGTGGTTCCGTCGCCGCCCGCGCCCTGGTCTAGCGCGTGCAGGATCGCCTTGCCGTAGGCGCCGTTGATGTAGGTCACGCCATTGAAAGGCAAGGATTTGTGTATGAACGGATATGACTTGTCGCCTGGCCGGGGCTTGAACAGCTTGGTCGCGAAGGTATCGGCATCTGCGAGCGGTTTGCCCGGGTTGTTGCTCATCCACAGCTTGATCACGGCTTGGCGCTCGCCTTCGATCGCGGCCCGGCGATCGGAGCTTGCCTGCGCGGTTTCGGCGCGTCCGCCGGCGCCCTTGCCTCCGGCACCGCCATGGAACCTGAGGTAGTTGCCGCGATAGTCCTTCAACGCGAGGTTGCGGATCGCGGCTTGCTGGATGCCGACCTGGCGACGGAATTCGACCCGGGTGAACGCCAGCTTCTTACCGCTGGCGGCCTTTTCCCTCGCGACGAAAGCATCCCGTAGCTTGACTTCGCCGAGTTCGACGGCAACCACGACCTTCTGCGGCTTGCCGATCTCCTCTGCGCTGGCGGAGGCGGTGAAGTGCAAAGTCTCGGTCTTGGCGTCCTTGGAGTCTACGATCATGTTCAAGGTCAGCAGCTTGTAGCGCTTCTTGATCGAGCCGAGCTTGGACGCGATCTTCTTCTCGCTGAAGCCCTTGGCCTGCACCAGCTTTTCGGCGTCGGCGATGGCTGCCTTTTTGTCTCGGGTCTTCTCCTGTTCGGTGCGCTTGTCCTCCTTGTTCTTCCCGGTCAACTTCCCGAACAGCTTCTTGATGTAGGCGACCGCCTTCTTGATGGCCTTGTCGATGGCTTGGTCGACCTTGGTCTGGACCTTGGTGATGAAGCCCTTGATCTTGGCGCTGATGCCGCCCAGGCCGATTAGCGCGGCGAGGAAGCCGATCAGGATCGGCACAGCGTTGCCCAGGGCCTGTTCGACCTTGCTGATCGCGCCGCCGATCGAGCCGGTGGCGATGGCGTGGATCGAGTTGATCACCGACTCGACGAACTCCATGATCTGCGCGGCGCGCTCGACCACGAACATCACCACGTTGACGATCATCATGATCGCCTGGATGATCGCGCCGGCCGGGTTGAACATCGACACGACCTTGGCCACCGCCTTCTTGACGATGGTGGTGACGATCCAGTCCTGGATCGCGCCGATCACCATGTCCTTGAGGTTGGACAGGTCGCCCTTGATCTGCTCCCACAGCGCGGCCGGGCCGCCGCCGATCAGGGTCTGCAGATAGCTCACCAGCTTCTCGATCACCGCCACCGCGGTTGGGCCGAGCAGCTTGACCGCCTTGGCGCGCATGCGCTCGTAGGTGATGCCCAACACGCCGAGCACCATCTTCAGGATCGACACCACCGTCAGGTCGCTCGGTATCTCGATGCCGGTACCGGCCAGTGCACCGAACAGCCACTTGATGAAGCCGCGCTTGAGGTGGCCGAGGATGTTGCCGGCGAAGGCCGAGAAGCCGCCCTTGACCGCGGCGATCAGGTTGGACAGGAAGCCGCCGGGGTTGTCGAGGATCAGGTCGATGGTGTCCGCGCCCTTGCGCAGGATGGCCATGAGCTTGTCCTTGAACTCCATCAGCGCCTTGGCGACTTCGGCGATCTTCTCCTTGGCCTGGGTGACCAGGCCCTTGTTGGAATCCTGGATCGCCTTGAGCGCTTCGTCGGCCTTGTCGAAGGCTTCCTTGTACTTCTGCGCCAGGCCTTCGGCGAGCGCCTGCTTCTTGTCCTCGATGCCGGACTTGAGTTCGTTGAATTTTTCGGCGTATTCGGCGGTGAGCTGGGCGCCGCGGGCGCGCACGCCGGGCGACAGCGCCGCTTGCGCGGTGGCGATCTTGGCCTGGGCCTGGGCGACGTCGTTCTTGGCCGCGGCCAATTCGCGTTCGACCAGGTTGGCGACCTTGACCGCCAGCGCGTCCATCGCCGCGGTGAACAGATTGCGCCCGGCCTCGTAGAAGCGGTTGACCTCCGGCGGCAGGTCGAGGATCTGGTCCTTGATCCACAGCAGCGAGCCGCCCGGCATCAACAGATAGCGTTTGAGTTTGTAGTCGAACAGCGCGTCTTCGACATAACTCTTCATGCGCGCCAGGGCGGCATCGGTGCCCTGGTCGAAGATCGTGTTGACCGAGGTCTCCAGGTTCTCCAGGCGCTTGTCGACCGCGGCCTTGGCGGTGTTGAAGGTGGCGACGACGAAGTTGCTGAACTTGCTCAGTTCCAGCTCTTCGCGCGCCTTCTGCTGTTCCTGCTTCGACAGCACCTTGGTCTTGCTGCCGCCCTTGACCGAGAGCAGGCTGCTGACGCCCTTGCCGGCGACCGCCTTGGCTTGGCCGGCGGCCTTGGCCAGGGTCGCGCCTTCCTTGCCGCGGTACTTGCCGGGGCCGGCATCGGAATCCTTCTGCACCGCTTTCTCGGCGGTCATCACCGCCGAGAAGCGCGGGTCGCTGGCGTTCTTCAGGCGGGTGTCGGTCTGCTTGGTCGCCTTTTTGGCATCGGCGACTTCGGTCTTGCTTTCTTCCAGCGAAATCTCGGCGGCGGGTTTTGGCGCCGGCATCGCCGCGGCGGCGTCGATCTGCGGCGGCGGCACGCCAGGTTCGGGCGGAATCGGCGTGACCGGCTTGGCCGGGACGCCGGCTTCCGACGGCGGCGCGTTCGAGGTCTGCTGCAGGTCGCCGGTGGCGGCTTGTTTCTGGTTGCCGACTTCGCCCTTGAGCGAGCCCTTGATCTCGTTGCCCGAGCCGCCCTTCATGAACTTCTCGGTGTCGCCGAGCGTCTTGGGCATGACCTTGGCGATTTCGGCGCGCAGGATCGACAGGAAACTGGCGGTCTCCGGTTTCGGCGTCTCGGCCTCTTCGAGTTGGTCGACCTGCTTGGCGCGCGCGCCGGCGGCTTTCTCGTTCGCCGGGCCCTTGGCGGCCTTGCCGGATTCGTCGGACTTGCGCGACGGCGGCGGATGTTGCTTGAGCTTGCGGCTGTCGGCGTTGAGTTTGTCGACCACGCGCTTGTAGCGCGGGTCGTTGCGCGGGTTGGCCCGTTTGGCGACGCGCGCGACGGCCATCGTCAGTGTCCGGGGCCGCCGCGTGGCGGATCGAGCGAACGCATCGGGCAGTTCGCACCGATCTTGCGGTATTCGCGGGTCAGCGCCGCTTGCAGATGCACCGCGGCGATGGCGTTGCCGCTCTGCAGAGCGAGCAGGCGCGCGTGCATGACTACGTTGCGCCATTGGCCGCCGCTGAGGGCGCAGCGGCTGGCGGCGTCCTGCAGCCAGCCTTCGTCGCAGCCGTCGCCGGCCAGGTGCAGGCGCAGGATCTCGTAGCGTCGCCAGGCATCGGGGGCGCGGAAGTTCACCACCACGTCCATGCGCCGGGCGAAGGCGCGGTCGATGCGGTCGGCGGCGTTGCTGGTGACCACCAGGATGCCTTCGAAGGACTCGATGCGTTGCAGCAGGAAATTGGTTTCGAGGTTGGCGTAGCGGTCGTGCGAGGAGCCGACCTCGGTGCGGTTGGCCATCAGCGCATCGCCTTCGTCGAGCAGCAGCACCACGTCGAGTTCTTCGGCTGCGCTCAAGGCATGGTCGAGGTTCTTCTCGGTTTCGCCGAGGTATTTGTTGACCGTCGCCGACAGGTCGATGCGATAGACGTCCTTGCCGAGCTCGGCCGCCAGCAGGCGCGCGGCCAGGGTCTTGCCGGTGCCGCTGGAGCCGGCGAACAGGGCCCGCACGCCGACCCCGTGCATCGCGACCTCGGCCGAACCGCTCGCCAGCGGTTCGCGCCAGCGGCAGCGCGTCGCCAGCGCGTCGATCTCTTCGCGGGTGGCGTCGTCGACGATCAGGTCGTCGAGCGAGCCGGCTGCCTGCAGGCGCGTGGCCAGGGTTTCCAGGCGTGCGGTCTGCAGGCTGCGGCAGGCGCGGCGCAGGTCGTCGTGTTGCGGGCGCTCGCGTTGGGCGAGGCGTGCGAACGCGTTTGCCGCCGCCGCGACCTGGCGCACGTGGCCGCTGGACAAACGCATGCGCCCGGACAGGTCGGCCAGGGTCTCGGCCGATTGCTCGGGCAGGCACGCCGACCAATGGCGTTGCCGTTGCGCGGGGCCGGGCAGCGGCAGTTCGATGTCGAGCATCGGCCGGCGGTCTTCGCAGGCCCAGGCGCCGTGACGGCCGGTAACCACGAACAAGGGCGTGTCGACCAGCGGCAGCGGCGCCAGGCGCCGGGTCTCGCCGGGCGAGGAATCGGCTTCGACCACGGGCAGCGCGTCGAGCATCGCCGCCAGGGTGCCGAACAGACGCCAGCGCGTTTCGTCTTCGAACACCGCCTCGCTGGCGATCAGCAGGTCCTTGCCGAGGGTGTGGGCGAGTGCGCCGGCGAGGGTCTTGCGGCCGTTGTGGATCGGGCCGCGGATCAACAGCGCCGGTGCGCTCGCGCCGGTGCGCAGGGCGTCGAGGATGGCCTGGCCATCGAGTCCGGCGAGAGGGAAGACGTAATCGCTCAGCTGCGGCAGTTGCGCGTGGGCGATATGGCGCAGCCAGCGGGTCGAACTCAATTCGCCGCGCAGGCCGTCCCACACCGCCAGGGTCACGCTCGGGGTCCAGTCCGGGCGCGGCGCTTCCGGATTGGACAACTGCACCAGGCCGTGTTCGATCAGGCTTTGCAGCGACTTGCGTACCTGGTCGATGCGGTCGTCGCCGTCGCCGCGATCGCGCCACCAGGCCATCAACAGGCCGAAGCTCGGCCGGTTGTCGCGCCGCTGTGCCTGCTCGAACACCAAGCCGAAACGCGGGTCCTCTTCGATCAGGCCGATTGCCAGCAGCAGCTCGACGTCGAGCGGGTTCAAGCCGGCGCGGCGCAGGGCCGACAAGGGCAAGCGCTGCGCTTGCGCTTCGGCGCGGCCTTCCCATTCGGCCAATGCGGCTCGCCAGCGTGCCGACAAGGATGCGCCGGCGGCGACTTCGCGCTCGATCTCTTCGAGGTAGTCGGCAAGGAAGGGATAGGCCTGCACGGCGTCGTCGATGTCGCCGTCGGTGCAGGCCTCGGCGATGCTCGCGATCACTCCGTACAGCGCCAGCTTGAGGTGTGCGGGCGCGGTGAACGGCGTTTCGGCGAAGGCGATGGCGCTCGGAGCGAGGAAGGCGTTCATGCGCGGCCCTCAGACGAAGCGGAAACGGACGCTGCGGCCCGCGGCCGGAATCCAGCCGGGGTCGCGGTCGAGCCCGGCCAGGCGCAGACACAGGGGCAGCGCGTCCAAAGACAGACGCACCTCGACGTCGACCAGATTGCAATGCAGTTGCGCTCGGTGGCGACAGACCAGAGTGGGAATATCGCCGTCGTCGACGGCGAGGGCGCGCGCCAGGCGCGCTTCCAGGTAGGTGAGCAGGTAATGCAGCCAGCGGCGGTTGCGTTGGCGCGGCGAGGGCGCCGGCGCCTGCGGCATGCGAACGAGCCTGGTCTCGCGCAAGGCAGTGCGTTGCGTGCACCAGTCGGCGGCCTGCACGGCCGGAGTCGATGCGGCCCGCGGCAGATCGGCGAGCACGAAGCCCTGTGGATGCCACAGCCGCAAGCGTCGCGTACCGGCGTGGTAGGCGACCGTTTCGGCCGCATCCCAGGGCTGCAGCCAAGCCTCGTCGATGGCCCAGGCGAGCGGTGCGACAAAGTCGTATGCGGGCGCTTGCTGCGGTTTGCGGCCGGCCAGATCGGCCAACAGCCGCCACAGTGGGTCGCGGCGAAATTCCGCGCCGAACCAGGCTTCGCCGATCAGCGCCAGCCAGTTCCATGGCGACAGGGCCAGGCCGCGCGCACGCGGCATGCTGAAATCGCCGTACAACTCCAGCGCCAAGGCCGCGTTGAGCAGGTACAGCAGGCCGCCGTAGTCGCTGTCGATCTGCACGCCGCCGGCGTTGAAGGCGGTCTGCGGCGTGGTCTCGGGTGGCGCCGGTTCGACATCGGTGGCGGCCTCGACTCGAACAGGCTCCGTGGCGGTCGCAGGTTCGAGCGCAGCACTCGCCGCCGACTTACTGGCCATCACGCAGGCCGGTCGGTCGGTACCGGCCCCGGATTGCGCTGCAATCGGCGCTGGCGACGGCTTGCGTTTGCCGCGCTTGGCTGCCGGTTCACTGTTCGGTTGTGCCGATGAATCGAACATAGGCGGTGTCGGTGCTTCCGATACGATGCGCGCGGCGTCCGCGGCCGCGGATTGGATGGCGTGCACGGGCGATGCGATCGTTTCGCCCGTAGCCGTCGGCGCGACGAGCGGGGTCGTGTTGCCGGGTTGCCAATTCGACGCGGGTGCTGAGGCCGGCGGCGGCAACAACGACTTTGTCGGCGCTACCGCTGTGCACGATTGCGTCCACCTCGTTACCGCATCGGCGAAGGACGCGCTGCGCAGCCAGCCCGGTTCGCGCACTACCGCCAGGGCGAATGCGAGCAGGCGCAGCGTCGTCGGCCGCAATGCTTCGTTGCGCAGTTCGGGTAGTGCCGCGAGCAGGCGGGTGTCGTCGCGACGCGATGGCGACGTGCGTCTGCTTGCGTCTGGCTCGGAACGAACGCCGGAACCGGCTCCATGCGGACGATGCGGCGCCTCGTACGAACCCGAAGCGACGCTCGTTTGGATTGTTGCCGTCTTCGCCGTCTCGGGCGCGGCAGCGAAGGCCAGGGCGAGCGGCGCGTCGTAATCCCGTGCCAGCGCCGTCAATGCGCGCCTCGCATCGCCGTCGTGCAAGCGCGACAGCCAGGCCGCGGCGTCGCCGTTCGGCGCCAGCAGATTCAGCGTGGCCGCCACGTGTTGGCCGCGGCCGAGCACCTGCTCGCGCAGCCACTCGTCGACCGCGGCCCGGCCCAGCACGGTGCGCCACCACCAACGCTGCGAGACGTGACCGCGCAGCCAATCGCGTATCAGGCAGGCGGCCAGTTCGCCTTCGTCGAACCAGACCGCGTCGGCGCTCGCTGCGCCGTCGTCGCGCCAGGGGCGTTTCGCGTAGCGTTGCTGCTCGCGCAGGGCTTGCGCCACGCGCGGGCCGAAGGCCGCCATGGAGTGAGACATGGTCTGCAGCTTGCGTACCAGCAACAGTGCGTTCGGCGGCAGTTCGCTCAGGCTCCAGTCGACCGCAGCCAAGGCCCGCTCCAGGCCCTGCCGGGCCCGCAGCGTGTCGCGCTCCGCGCTGCGCAGCCTGACGCTGCGCAGTTGGTTCGGATCGCATCGCGAGTCCAGTCGGAGCATGCGGGCCTCGGCGGAGGGCGGCGTTTACTTGCGCCGCAACAGCAGCCACAACACCAGCAGCAAGAGCAGGATCAGCCACCACCAGCGCTTCCACCACGGCTCGTGCGAAGGCGGTTCGGTGCCGGTACCCAAGCTCGACAGCGGACCGTCGCGCAGCACCTGGTCGGCGAACACGATGCTGACCTTGGGGTCGTCGCCCGGGGCGAGCCCGCCCACCTTGATCGTGTACTCGCCGGTGAGGCCGTTGTCGGTCGGCGCGCCGGCGATCGTGCCGGCGTCGATCTTGACGTTGAAGCCGCCTTCATGGCCGGGGCCGACGTAGTTGCCGAACTTGTCGCGCGGCGTGATCACGATCACCGCATCGGCGCTGCGCGGCTCGCGCTGCACCCGCACCGCCGAGTCCTTCGCGGTCGGGATCACCGGCACCTGGCGTTCGGCGAGGTCGCGGCGGCGGATCGTGCCGGTGCGCGGGTCGTTCCAGTCGTACTCGATGCGGATGCGGTAGCGGCCGCCGACGTTGGTGGCGTCGAACTTGCCTTCGTAGCGGCCGTTGCCGACATGCTTGAGTTCGATCGCTTCGCCGACCGGCTTGGGTTCGATCTTGTCCAGCAGGCCGGCGGTACGGATCAGCTGGTCGAGTTTCATCGACAGCGGCGAGGTGTCGTTGCGGATCTCGCCGTCGATCGGCTGGGCGCCGGCGTCGTGCAACAAGGTGCCGAGGTTGGCGCCGGGGCGTTCGATGATGGCGCGGATCGCGCCGGCCGGCAGGTCGGCGAGCGGGCCGTGCTCCCAGCCGACTTCGGCGACGACGCCGATCGGGCTGGCGGTGCCGAGGCGCGGGGTTTCGGTGACGCGCGCGCCCAGGCGGCTTTCCACGCCGTAGGCCGACAACTGGTACTTCAGGCCGGCGGTGCCGAATTGCCGCACTGTCACCTTCCAGTCGCCGGCCGGGCCGGCCTGGGGAATGTTGACGGTGGCGACGCGGAAGTTCGGCCCGGCGGCATTCTGGATGGCGGTGGTCATGGTGCCGTCGGGGCGGCGGATCTCCAGCCCCGCTTCACGGGCGCTGCCCTCCCAGCTCAGCACGAAGGTGACGCGGGTCAGCGAGGGGTCGACGATGAAGTTGAACGGCGTCGACGCCGGCGTGCCGGCGGCCAGATCGCCGAGCGTGCGATCCAACAGCGACACCGTGCCGCCCTTGAGGTGAGTCACCAGGTTGTCGACGAAGCTGTTGTCCATCGCCACGCCGTTGTTCGGGAACGCCGAACGGCCGGCGGTTTCGCCGGAGATTTCGTCGAGCAGTTCGGCGCTCGCGGCCATGCCGCCTTCGCCGAGGCCGATAGTGAAGATCGGGCCGCGCGGCAGCACGTCGCGAGCCAGGATGCCGCCGTTCAAGGTCAGCAGCGCGCTGCTCGGCATCGCCGCGGCGACCGCGCATTTGTCCAGATAGGTCGTGCCCGGCGGCTTGCCGGGATAGGGCTTCTCGACCGGCGCCAACACCTCGCCCTGGCGCGAGATGCACGGCGGGTTGTTCTGCTCGCCGTCGGTGAACAGCACGACCGCGGTATCGCCGACCAGTTGTTCGACCGGAACCAGACGGGCGCGCCCCATCGTGGTGCCGGCACCGATCGAGGTGCCGCCGATGTAGGTGTCGTCGGCCAGGCCGGCCGCGACGGGCACGGCCCACGGCGCGGCGATCGCGCCGCGCTGCTTGAAGAAATTGAGGCCGTCGAGCGGCGATTCGACCGCGGTGCCGCCGAACAAGACCATGCCGAGCCTGTCGTCGGGGTGACCCTCGGAGGAAATCGTCGCCGGCGGCGGCGGCGCGCCGACCGCATCCCAGACCGACGCGAACAATTGCACCGAGGACTTCATTCGATCCCAACGTTTGTCCGGCGAACCGGGAATCACCCAGTCCATGCTCGGCGACTTGTCGATCACCAGCACGATATTGAGTGGCAGGCGTCCCAGGTAATCGGCACCGGCGCCGGAGATCGAAGGCCGGCTGGTCGGTACGCGCACATAGGCGATGTCGCAGGACGCATCCGAAGGCGCCATGAAGCTGGTGATGCGATAGCCCCTGCCGGCGCCGAAGGTGAAACCTGTCAGTTCCAAGGTGATCGACAAGCCAGCCGGGGTGATGGTCGGCGCGCAGAAATTACCCGGGAACACGCTCTTGTAGCTGATGTCGAGACGGGCGCGCTGAGTGCCGCTGATGCGGGTCACCGTGGCGATGTCGCCGGTCGGGCTGACCCCGACCGCCTTGCAGGCCACGCCGGCGCAACCGGCATCGGCGACCGCGATGCTGGTGCCGTCGACGGAGATCGTCGATCCGCCGCCGATCGAAGCGGCATCGAACTCGATCGCCGACATGGCGGTCTGCATGGTCGGCGGGCTGGGCCCGCGCGAAGGCACCTGCAAGGTCAGGGTCTGGGCCCACGCGGCGGACGAGCCTATCGCCAACAGTCCGCCGAGCAACCAAGACCCGGCGCGGGGAAAACGCATATGACGTGTCATGCGTGTCATGGAACTCTCCTGGTTCAGGCGCCCACTACGTTGAAGGTGCCGGTGTATGCGATGTCGCTGAAGCCGGGGACCGAGACGATCACGGTCGCCGCAACCACGGGGCCTTGCGGGATGTCGGGGAAGTTGGGCACGGTGGCGACGATGGTGGTGGCGTTGGCGCTGACGATCGCCGCGGTGGTGCCGCGTATGCGCACCTGCGCCGCCGCGGTGAAATTGGTGCCGGTGATGGTGATGTTGTTGCCTTCGAGCTGCGCCGCCGGGGCGACGTTGCTGATCGTCGGCTGCGCCGGCACCGGTGCGGTGACGGTGATCTGAGTCGTCGCCGGCGTGCCGTTCGGCGTGACGATGCGGATGGTGACGCCGGGCAGGGGCGGTGCGCCGCCGGTTGCGGGCGCGCCGGGAATGCCGGCCGGCACCACCAAGAGCAGGCGTCGGGTCGGGTCGACCGGGTCGGGGTTGACCGAGGCCGCCGGCACGTTGTTGAAGGTCACCGTGTTCTGCGCCGCGGTGGCGCTGAAGTTGGTGCCGACGATGGCCAGCGGCGTGTTCACCGCGAAGCTGGTCGAGGCCACGCCGCTGACGGTTTCGGTGCGCGAGATGGTCGGCGGCTGATTGCCCGGGTTCGGTGCGCTGCCGGCGGCGCGCGACACCACCAGGTTGATCGGCGTCCCGGGCGCGACGCGCATCTGCGCCGGCGGGCTCTGGTTGAGCACCACCAGGTTGGCGTTGGCCGCGGCGAGCGGATCGACCGCCGCGCCGGCGACATCGAGGGTGAAGCCGAGGGTGAGCTGGCGCCCGGGTTGCAGCAGGATCGCGCGGGCCTCGCTGAGCAGCGAGCCGAACAGGTTCGGCACCGTCTGCGTGCCGCCGCCGGGGCCGCCCTGCAATTGGGCGAGCGCATCCAGGATCGCGTTGATCAGGTCCGATGACATCACATCGCCGGGCTGTACCTGTGAGGGAAGTGCCATGGAAGTTCTCCTGAGTGCTGGCTATGGGGCGCCGCAGCAACCGGCCAGGTTGCTGTAGTCCAGGCGCGCCATGTCGAACCGCGCGACCGCGATGTCGGGGAGTTGTCCGCTTGCGAAGACCAGCATCGGTTGCACCGGCTCGCCTTCGCGCGAGGCTTTGACGTTCTGCCAGGGGCGATACACCCAGACGAATTCCTTCTGGTTCACGTCGGTCGGCGTGGAGGCCAGCGCTTGCGCCTGCAGGGCGCCGAGCTGGCGCGCGTCGATGAAGGGCGTGCTCTGCCCGGAACCCGGCGCGGGCCGGCGCACGATGCCGGTGAAGAAAGTGGTGTCGGAAAAACCGCGCAGCGACAGACTGTGCAGCGGCACGATCCCGAACGGCGGCAGGTAGCGGAAATACTGGGTCGCGATCAAGGCCGAGGGCGCCGCCGATGCGGCGAGCAGATCGGCCAGGTGCTGCTGGAACTGCGCGCACATCGCATGGGTTTCGACCAGGCGGCGGACGCGCGCCTGGAACGCGAACGAGGACAGTTCGGCCGGGTCGAGCGGGTTGCGCTGGAAGGCATAGCCCGACAAGGCATCGGGTTCGAGCAGGCGCCGCCGCACCGCCCAGGTGTCGACGAAGTTCAAGCCGGCGCTGGTCCAGTAGACCAGGGCGATCGGCACGTCGCAGTCGCTGAGCGCGCTGTCGCGCAGTTCGTCGACCAGACCGTAGTTCGGCGGGTCGCTCTGCCAAGGATCGAGCGCGTTGGCGTCGCGTGCCTCGATGCCGAAGCAGCGATACGCCAGGCGATTGCGGAACTGCGACGAGGACGGGTCGAGGTCGGCGAAGCGCAATGGATTCAGCGCAAGCAACCGAAACTGCACGCCGTCGACGGTGGTGTCGGTGTTGCAGCGCACGTTGCTCGGGTCCAAACCGTTAGTGGGGGCGCGACCTTCGCTGGTCTGCGCCGGCGCGATGGTCAGCACGTAGACGCCGGCGCCGGCGACGTAGACACCGTCGGCGAGCGGATTGCAGTTGGCGAACACGCAGTCGCAGGCCGCGGCCTCGCCGGCATCGAAACGCCGGGTCAGGGCGACGCTGGTGTCGGCGGTCAGGCACAGAGTCTGGCCGGCGCGATTGACCGCCAGCCCGGCGCGCACCCGCAACACCGGTGCGCTGGGCTGGTCGAGGTCGGCATCGCGTGCGGCTTCCAGGCCGAAGGCGACGCCGTCGCCGAGCGCCAGCCCGAGCCGGGCGTCGGCCTCGCGACGTGCGACTTGCTCGCGGGTCAGGTCCTTGCTGGTGAGCAGGCGCCCGTTGAAGAAGTTGACGGTGCGGATGCCGCCTTCTTTGACGGGTTGTTGCAGCTGCAGGACGTTGTCGAGAGTGCTCATGGCGGCCTCATGCGGTCCCGATCGAATGCCATTGCCCGGCGCCGTCGGCGACCAGGGTGACGGCCTTTTTCTTCTTGACCGAGAACTCGGGCAGGCCGTCGATGCCGTCGCCGACCAGGGTGTCGGCGAACACGGTCAAGGCGCCGACGTCGAGGTTCTTGATCACGTAAGTGCGCCCCGCGGTCATCGGCACCGAGGCCGGCAAGGTCAGGGCGAGCTTGGCGGCGCTGCGGCCGATCACCAGGTACTGGCTGTCGTCGAGCGCCAGGTCCTGGTCGGAGAATTGGATCGGCACCTGCATCGGCGAGATCGCCATCGGCGCGTCGAACTCCAGCGGCATCGGCCCGCCGAACGCCGCCCCGGCGGCGTCGCCGGTGCCGGCGCAATCGCAGCCGCACAGCGCCCATTCCTGCAGCAGGCGCAGATGGGCGAGGAAGGGCCGCGCGCTTTCGTCGATGCGCAGGCTGGCCGGGCTGCCGTCGACTTGCCAGGCGCCGCTCGGCGAACCGCCGACCCAGACCACCTCGAAACTGATCCGCGCCAGCAGCACGCAATCGCCGTCCGGGTATTGCGGGCGATGGCAGCGCATGGCCATCCACATCGGCCGCAGTTCGGTGACCCAGAAGCGGAAGGCGGTGCGCAGAAACTCGCATTGTTGCTCGCGCGCAAGGCTGAGCCGCGGCGAGCCGAGATCGAACAGATAATCGCCGAGGGTTGCGAACGAGGCCGGCGGCGACAGCGGCGGCGACATCGATTGCGCGTCGAGCCAGGGCTGCACGGCACCGCGCATCGCCTCGAGCCAAGCGTCGGGATCGCCGATCTGCGGCGGACTGCTGTCGAGCACGCTGACGTTGCGGCGGAGCCAGCGCACGAAATCGCGCAAGGCGTCTTCTTCGACCTGGGCCGGCGCGTGCTGGCGCAGTTCCAGGCGGAAGTCGTCGGCGACGCGCGAAGGCTTCATCAATTCGTCTTCGGACCGGCACGGCTCGCCGGGGATCGGCACCGGCCGGGTCTTGCAGTCGGCATAGCACAGGGTCAGGTACAGCGAGATCTCGCCCGCGCCGACCGCGGGCGGGGACAGCGGCGGCGAGAGCGGTGGCGACAACGGCGGCGAGCCGGGGTCGAGCATCCGGTTCACCAGCGCGGCGTTATCGGGCTTGGCCAGCCAGCGGTTGAGCACCGCGCACTGATCGGCCGGCACGCACACCAGCTTGCCGCTGGGTACCAGTGCCGAACCGGCGGCGACGTGCAGGCGCGGTCCGTCGCTGCCGTCGTTCTCGAATTGGATGCGCAGTCCGCTCAGCGTGCCGTAGCCGACGGCGTCGCGCGCCAGCCATTGGTCGCGTCCGGCCAGATAGGCGAACTCCTGGGTGAAGTCGTCCACGCCGAGCACCATGCCGCGCTCGTAATTGACATGCTGCGTGGGATCTGCGGGCAGGCCCGTCAGCGTGGTCACCGGTTCGTTGCAGCAGCCCATGATTCGCTCCTTGAGACTTGGCGGCTCAGCATTCGAGCGACAGCCGGTCGCGCCCTTGATGGCGCGGCGCACCGCCGACGAAGCTGGCTCCGAGGTAGGCGCGGCCCACCACGGCATCGGGGATCAGCTCGCTTGCGCGGCTGCCGGCACCCAACTGTGTGTCGAGCCCGAGCCGCGCCTCGCCGACGCGGTTGAAGGCCCAGTAGAAGCGCACGTCGAACACGGTGTGCGCGGGTTTTTCCAGTTCGACGATGCGCCGCGCGAGTGCGAGGCGTTCGTCGAGGAGGTAGGGGTCGGCGATTACGCTCGCCACCGGCAGCAACACCGAGAAGCGGTGCGCAGTGCGATGCATCGCCAGCAACTGGCGCTCGAACTGCAGCCAGTCGGTCTGCGCAGCCAGGCTCGCCGGCAGGCGATCGGGTAATGGCACCTGTTCGAACTCGGGCCAGGCGGCGAGGTGCGCACTGCGCAGGCGCTCGATGCGGCGATAGCGCCGGGCCAGGAAGTCGTGCCACAGCTTGCGTTCGCGCGCACCGTCGCTGCGCGCGCAGAACTCCTGCCAATCCTGGCTGGCGGCTTCGCGCGCGGACGGCGTACCCGGCAGCAGGATCTGCGAGACCTGCGCGTAGGCGCCGGCGTGCGCGAGGTTCAAGGCTGGCAGGCTGCCGTAGCGCGACATCAGGAAGCCCTGCCAACGACTGCGCTCGGCGGCGCCGACGCTGGGCACGAAACCCAGGTGCGCCGAGCAAAACGCGTTCCATTCCTGCGCGGCATCGGGATGCGCGGCGGTGTTCGGCGGCGGCGCCAGCGAGAACGGCGTCATCTGCTGCAAGGCCGATGCCGTGCTTTGCAGCCAGGCGGCATAACGATCGACCAGGCCGGCATTGCCTTCGGCCGGCGTCCACAAGCTCTGCATCACCACGTTGCGCAGGCCGTCGTCGGACGCGGCGCTGCCGAGCGCGGCATCGGCGATCAGGGTTTCGACCAGGCGCGTTTGATAGGACTCGACGATGCGGATGCGGCCGGCGCCTTCGTCGTCGGGGTCGGGGCCGTCGAACATGGCGGCATCGAAGCCCGGCTCGAAGGCCAGGGTCAGGGCGACGCGCAGGCCGTGCACAGTGCCGCGCCAACGGAAGAAATCCATGGCGTGGCGGACCAGCAGGCGGTGGCGGCGTTCGTCCCAGGACGGGTCCAGGGCCAGGTCGAACCAGCCGGCGAGCCAGGCCAGCGCGTCCTGCGGCACCGTGCGCGCATCGAATAGGGACTGCACGTTGGCGACGCGGTCCTCGATCTGGGTCAGGGTGCTTTCGCAGTTGGCGAGCCAGCGTTCGAGGAAATCGCCGTTGGCGCTGTCTTCGCGGTACAACGCCGGCAGGAAACGCTGCGGATAGGAGAAGCGCGGCGACCACACGCGCAGGGCGCGCAGGCGCGGCGTGGCGGTGCCGTTGCGGCCGACCAGGGTCACGCGCAGTTGCAGATAGCGGCCGTGGGCTTGCTGCAGCAGCAACTCCCAGGTGCCGGCACCGGCTTCGCGGCGGGTCGCGCGTGCGGCTTCGCGACGCAGCCAGGGCAGCTCCGGGCCGCTCGTGCGCAAGCGCGGCACCGGTTCGAGCAGCCAACTGCCGATGACTTGCGCATCCGCCGCCGGTTGCGACTCGCCGTCGAACCAACCGCTGAGTTCGTCGCCGGCGCGACTTTCGATGGTGATCGCGGTGTCGGGCGGAATCGCCGCGTCGAGCAACAGCTTGTCCCAGACCGTGCCGAGCTCGTTGCTGTCGAACACCGGGGTCACGAACACCGCTTGCGCGGCATAGCGTTGCCGGTGCTGCTGCACCACCGGGGTCCAGCGCGGCAGGCCCGGGCCGCAGTCGTAATGGGCCTTGCCCGCAACCGAGACCAGGGCGCGGCCGCCGTAGCGGCGCAGTGGATACAGCTCGGCCGGCGCGCGCAGGGCGAACTGCCCGTCGTTGTCGATCACTTCGAAAGCGTGGACCTGGTTGCCGACTTCGCTGGCGATGAACAAGCGCGGCGGCGCCAGTTCGGCCACCGAGGCCGGGGTATGGCCAAGGCCGCTGGCGTAGACCATGTCGTGGGCGAGCGCGGGCAGGGCATCGAGCCATTGCGAGGCATCGACCGACCAGGCCGAACCCTCGCGGCGCAAGCGCACCACGCGCGAGCGTTGCAGGGGCGCGTCGCGGTCGAGCAGCAAGACCGTGCCCGCACCGATGGATTCGATCGCGATCGGATCGAGCACGGGCAGACTCAGCGCCGCCAGGTCCAGGCCGGCGGGGAATTGCACCGCCGCTTGCTCGCGCAGCGGCCCGGAATGCGGTTGGAAGTCGTCGACGACCGCTGCGCTCAACGGCAGCGCGGTCTGCCCGCTGTTGACCACGGCCAGGGTGCAGTCGAGTTCCCACAAGCGCCGATGCACGCGATCCAGCACCCAGGCGCCGCCGCCATGGCGCGGGCACAGGTCGAAGGGTTCGAACGGTACCGCCGCCGGCCAGCTGGTTTCCAGCGGCGGACCGCCGGAGATCAGGTCGAAACTCATCAGGCCGCGCAGATCGCCGCGCGCGAACGCCGCGACGAGGTAGTCGTCTTCGGTAACGACCACCGCGAGGTAGCGATCGGCGGCGTGCGCCTGCGCGGCCTGATGAGTCTCGAAGGCGAGGCGCCGCTCGCGGCGGGTCTGCGCGCAGTCGGCCGGGTCGGCCGGCCAGAACGGCGCTTCGCTGCCGCCTTCGGTCGAGGCGACCCGCAGGGAGGCGGCATCGTCGGCCACGCGATAGACATTGCCGTGACGATCGGCGGCGGCCGGGCGGCGCGCGTCCAGGCTCAGCGGCGTTTCGCCGAGCGTCGCCGGCAGTTCGATCGCTTGCGGCTGCAGGGTGATCTCGCTGCGCGACGGGTCCCATCCGGGCAGGGTCGCTGGAGGGATCGGCATCGGGCTGGCGAAGACTTCCCACCAGAACGCCAGTGGCTGCGTCGCTGCGGACTCGGCGAACGTGGCCTCGGCAAAGTCGGCAGTCGTGCAACGCGCCCAGTCGTCGCGTCCGTACAGCATCTGGAAGCGGGCGCCGTTGACGTTCATCAGCAGGTCTCCGGCACGACCGGCACCGGCAACAGCGGCGTGGTCGAGCCCGTCGAACCGCTGCCGCCGGCGCTGCCGCCACCGCGCAGGGCATCCAGCGACATGGCTTCGCCGGCGACGACCGAAATACCGAGGATGCGCGGCAGTTCCAGCCCGCTCATCTCGACCACGTCGCTGGCGCTGAGTTCGCCTTCGGCGAGCAGCACGTCGGCGACCGAGGTCACGCCGGCCACGCGCGCGACTTCGGCCAGCAAGACGCGGCTGGCGACGGCGGTGCGCAAGGGCCAGCCGCGTGCCGGGTCGGCGCCGCGCGGCGTGAACAAAGCGCCGTTGCGCGGCATCGCGCCGGCCGGGCCGATCGGCGCCAGCACTTCGCGCAGACGGCGCTTGACGTCGTCGACGACCTGGGCGATCGCATAACCGGCCGCGGCTTCGATGCCCACCGAGATCCAGATGCCCTTGTACTCGGCGCCGCGCACGACCAGTTCGGTGGTAACCAAGCGACGCGGATCGAGATGGCGGCACAGCGCGTTGAGGAACAGACGGTCGGCGCGCGGCGCATCGGGTTGGGTCGGGTCGGAGCGTGGGATCGCCATCAAGGTGACCACGCCGGGCGCCGAGCCCGGTTCGTTCGGCGATAGGTCGGGATGGAAGGCCGGCAACACCTCGATGCGGCCGATCTGCACGCCGGGCGCACGATAGGCGACCGACTCGAAGTCGTCGATGCTGACCATGCGGTCGCGATGTTGCAGATGCCGGCGCACCTGCTTCTCGCCGGTGTCGGCCGATTCGGCATCGGCGCCGCCCCAGGTCTGTACCGGGTTGAGCACGGCGAAGCCGGACGGCAGCTGCGGGGCGTTGTCGATCTTGCCTTCGGCGACGTTGCCCTGTGCACCGAGACAGAATTCGTAGGCGGCGAATACGCGTGCACCGAGCGGCAGGCGGCGCCCGCGCAGGCCATCGCCGAAGCGCAGTTCGCCGGCTTCCGGATCGAGCTCGAACACCTCGGTCGGGCCGGTTTCGACGCAGGCCAGGTCGCGCGCGCTCGAACGCGGATCGGAGACCGGCACTTCCGGCGCGGCCGCGGCCAGGTCGTCGATTTCGCTCCAACGACGCGGCGCCGCCGCACCGACCCGGGTCGACACGCTGACCGAATGGCGCAGCACCGGCCTGCGCGACAACCGCCGCACTTGATCGGGCCGGCCGTCGCCGTCGGCGAGCGGTTCGGCGGCGATACGCTGGATCTGCCGCACCGGCGTGGCGTTGATGCCGGCCCAGCGCATCCGTGCTTGCGCCGCACCGTCGGCGCGCACGCGCAGCCAGGTGATCACGCGTCCGGCCAGAGCCGCGTCGTCGAGGGTCGGCGGCATGTCGCCGACGCCGCCTTCGAGCGGGTCGATGTCCTGCCAGACTTTCAGTTGCGCGGCCGGCGGCAGCGCCAGTTGCACCACGCCGGGCACCGACAACAGATCGACTTCGGTGCGCGGTTCGAGTTGGCGATAGCTCGGTGCGGGACGGTCGCTGGCGTCGCGCGGTACGCGGCCGTCGGCCGGCACGCTCGGCAATTCGAAGCGCAGCAGCTGCCGGCTTTGCGCGTTGCCGGCCGGCAGCAGTTGCGCGCTCACCGCATCCAGCGCCGGCACCAGGCCGAGGGTCAGGGTGCGGCCGCCGAGCGCATCGCGCACCGACTTCCACGGGTCCTCGGGATCGCCGGGCGCATCGGTCTTGCGCGCCAGCAGGGCGATCCACAACGAGCGGTCGACGGTGTCGGCATTGAGGTCGACGCTGTCGACGACCTTGCGATCCAGCGCCAGGGTCTTGTACAGCTGCACCTCGGACGGGAACGGCAGTTGATAGGACGCGTACAGCAGCCGGTAGTAATCCAGCAGTTCCTGCGAGGGATCGTCGAGGCGGCGCTTGAAGTAGACGCGCGCCTCGACCGGCAACACGTCCAGCCCGAGCTGGGTGCGGAACGGTACCGAGCCGGCGCGTACTTCCAGGTCGGCCGGCAAGGTTTCGACCTTGGGCAGGCCGCGCTCGTTGGCGATCGCCACCAGGCCTTGCGCGGCGCTCGCGCTGGCCAGGGGAATGCGCAGTATCTGCAGGAACTTGAGGCGGTTGCGCTCCGGGGTCAGGTTGGCGCGGTAGAGCAGGTTCTCTGTGAGGAAGGAGAACAACTGCACCAGGGTCACGCCCGGGTCGCTCTGGTTGAAGTTGGTCCACTCCGGCGTGTGCACGCTCGCCCGCGCCAGCGTGTCTTCCACCAGTTGGGCGAAGCGGCGATCGTCGATGGGCGGGGGCGTCAGCGGCATGGATGCGGGCCTCAGGTCACGGCCAGCGGAATGGCGAGGCTGATGCGTTCGCGCGAGGCGGTCGCCACCAGCCGGTAAGTGATCGTGGCCACCGCGGTCTCGGCTTCGGTGGCGTGCGCGGCCACCTCGACCGCTTCGACTTCGATGCGCCGCTCCCAGCGGGTCAGCGCGCGTTGCACCGCATCGCGCATGCGCGCATGGGTGGCCGGGTTGTTGGGCTCGAACAGGAAGCGCGCCAGGCCGGCGCCGAACTCGGGCACGCCGACGCGCTCGCCGGGCTCGGTCTTGAGGATCACCGCGATCGATTCGCGGATGTTGTCCTCGCCCGACGACCAGACGAAACGCCCGTCGGCGCCGACCCGCGGCGGGAACGACAGGCTCCGACCGAAGATGCTCATGAGGAGTCCTTTTTGCCCTTGAGCCCGGGCACCGGGAAACAGATCACGAAGTAGGGCAGCCAGCGGAAGATCAGGTCGAACAGGATGACGATGATGATCAGCAGGATCAGCGCGCAGATGGTGATGATCGGAATCGACAGCGAGCAGATCATGCCGATGTTGATGCCGCCGCTCTGGCACGGCGCGCCGTCGCCGGCGGGCAGGTCCTTGTGGAAGGGCCACGGCAGCACCGACAGCACCAGGTCGACCAGGCCCATGCCCTTGGCGCGTTGCACCTGGCCGCAGAGCATGTCCGAGAGCACGAAGGCGGTGTTCTTCTGATACTTGCGCAGGCCGGCGGGGCTGGTGTCGGCCGGCAGCGAGATGCGGATCGGCCGCGCCGGCGCATCGGAATCGAAGAAGCTCGCCAGGCGGAAGCGTTCGGTCGGCGCCGACAACAGCGGCGGATGCAGCGGGCCGCAGTCGCGGCGGCCGTGGACGAAGCGCAGCACGAACCAGCCGCCGTCGCCGAGGTTGGCACCGAGGTTGTTGCCGAGCGCGTTCTTGACCTGCAACGCGAACGGCACCGGCGGCGCGTCGGTTTCGGTGGTGGCTTCGAGTGCGCGCGCGTATAGCGCGGTGAACCGGTCGACCTTGCGCGCCACGTCCTGGCCCGGCACGTTGCCGGCGACCGGGTCGGGATCGATCGAGGCATCGTCGCCGAGGCTGTCGAGCGCGCTGTACGGCCCGTTCGCGGCCAGGCTTTGCTCGACCCCGGCCAGGCAGAAACTGAAGCGCGGCCAGTCCGGCAGGCTGCGGGTGTCGGGCGTGGCGGCGAAGGTCGCGGTGCTCGCTTCGAGCTTTTCGCGCACGCCGGGCGCGCGAATGGCCTTGAGTGCGGCGCGCATCGAGGCGGCGACCGGGTATTGCGCGGTCGGTTGCAGTGCGGCGATCAAGGGCGCGCTCATGACCACTGTACCGAGCCAGTCGTACAACGCGCGGCGGTTGCTCGACAGCGCGGCATAGCCGGCGCCGTTGTTGTCGATCGCGTTCCAGACATCGGGCAGATAGGTCTGCAGATGGTCGGCGCAATCCAGCAGCACCAGCCACGACGCGCTTTGCTGCTGCAGATTGAAATTGAACGCACGGGTGACGCGATCGCCGGGCGGTTCGGCTTCGTCGCCGATGGTCGGCGTCGAGGCCGGCGCGGCGGCGAGCTTGAAGGCCGAGCGGATCATGGTCTTCCACGGCTCGCTGACGTCGATCTGGAACTGCGAGGTGCGCGCGAGCTTGGAGTTCGCCGGGGCCGGAACGCTCGGCGACAGTTGTTCGCGCTGGGCGGCCGCGTACGCCGGCGAAGGCGCGGTATCGACCCGGCAGCCGAGGTACTCCTCGCGCCGGCCGACCGGGACGCTGCCGGCCCACAGCGCACGTCGATGCTGGCCGTCGTCGAGAAAACTCAAGGCGAACGCCGGCAGGCGGTCCTCGCCGGGCACGAAGTCGCTGTTGTCGTTGCAACGCTGCCAACGCGCGCCCTGCAGATCCTTCAGGTAGGCGAACTCGTGCAGCGTTCCGCTGGCGTCGCCGGGCACCGGCATCAGGCGCCGCAGCACCATGCCGACTTCTTCGCCGCCGCCGCGCACCAGCGCGTGCTCGGGCAGGCCCTGGATGCCGCAGACCAGGCTCGCGGTGGCCACGTAATGGCGCTGATGCGCGGGCTGATACAGCTTCAATGGCGGCGCATCCGCGTCGGCCGGGGCTACCCGCGGCTTCGGCAGCCTGGCTGCGGCACTGCGGCTGGAGGCCTGCACCAATTGCGGCATCGGCGCGCGTTCGACCAGGTCGGGCGGGTCGACCATCGGCTTGCGCCAGGTCTCGTAGCGCGCGACCAGTTTGTCGATGCGGGTCGGGTCGCGCGCGAGGGTGCCGAGCAACTGCTCCATGAAGTCGTCGCTGGCGAAGCGCAGGATCGCCGGGCGCGCCTGCTCCGGCGTGGCCGCGGCGCCGGCGGCGTCGCCGAAGCGCGACCACAGCGGTTGCGGCGCTTGCCAGCGCAAGGGATGGGCGTTCATGGCGCCCTCCGCGGGTATGGCGGGCGAGCTCGGCGCGTGGCGGTCATCGGCTTCACCAGATGTTCCCCGCGCCTGGGGTGTAGGAGGCGCTGATGATGCTGTTGCAGATCACCGTGTCGGCTTGCACGACGCCGGAGAAACGCGACATCGCCGAGTCGACCGTGACCATGCCGGCGCTGACCGAGACCTGGCTGGCGTTGACGGTGACCTTGGCCGCGGCGGTGACGGTGATGCCGGACATTTCCAGTTTCACCGAGTTGCCGTTGCTGTCTTCGATCTCGACCGCGCCGGGGCCGTCCTTGAGGGTGAAGCTTTGGCCGCCGGGCGTTTCCAGCACCAGTTGTTCGCGGCCGTCCTGGTCGTCGAGGGTGATCTTCACGCCGTTGCGCGAGCGCAGCACTTTCTTGTAGTTATTGCCGGCGCCGTCCATCGACTCGGGCGGCTGGTCGCGGCCGTTCCAGAGGCCGCCGATCACGTAGGGGCGGCGCGGGTCGCCGTGTTCGAAACAGACCAGTACTTCGTCGTCGACGTCGGGCACGAACCAACTGCCGCGGTTGTTGCCGCCGAACATCGTCGCCAGCCGCGCCCATCCTTCGTAGCGCTGGCCGCTGGCGTCGGGCGACCAGGGCAGGGTGATCTGCACGCGGCCCTGGTTGTCGGGGTCCTTGATGTCGGTGACCAGCGCCACCAGCACGCCGTACCAGCGACCGCCCCAGCCGCTCGGCAGGCGTTCGCTCAGCAGTTGTTCGAACGGCGGCAGCTCGACGATGCGCATGGTTCAGCCCCGTCCGATCGCGGGCCGGTCGCACCAGAATTCGGTGCGCACGCCCAGTTTGGGATCGAAGCGGATCTGCACTTCGGTCACGGTGTAGTCGCCTTCGAACAGCGGCCCCACGCCCTTGATGCTCAGCTTGGTGCCGACCCGCAGGGCATCCTTGGTCTCGGCCACGCCGTGGCCGGTGATGAAGCGCCGCGCCATGTGGCGGAAGCTGGCTTCGGCCAAGGCGCGCGCTTCCCCGTCGGAACTCGGCAGGCCGTGGGCGAGCGCGTCGACGCGTGCGCCGAAGGCCTGTTGCAGGGTCTCGGCGCCGCTGGGGCCGCCGTTGAGTTCGGCGCGGATCGCGGCTTCATCGGCCTCGTGCTTGGCCACGCGCTTGTCGGCGACGCTCCAGCCGGCGCCGACCAGGCGCGTGCGCTGATGGGCAAGGTCGGCGCAGACTTCGAACTCGCGCAAGGGCCCGGCCCAGGACAGCTCGAGCGACTGGCCGTTGCGTTGCGCGCGTTGCGCGGCCTTGAGCTGGGTGCCCTCGACCCAGATCTGCGCGTCTTCGCGCCGGGCCAGGTCGCGCAGGAAGGCCAGGTCGCTCTGGTTGACCTGGGCCAGTAATTTGTAGGTTTCGCCTTGCACGTCGACCTGCGCCTGCAGGCCGTGGTCGCCGGCGATGCTGCGCAGGATGTCGGCGAGGCTGGCGTCGGCGAAGGCGCGGGTGCGCCGGGTCATGCGCAGGTCTTGCAGACGATCTTCGGCGCAGACGCCGATCTGCGGCGTGCCGCCGTCGGGGAACTTCGCCGACAGCGCGCTGATGCGGCCCTCGAACAACTTGCCGTCGCCAAGTTTGATGGTGAGCGGTTTGCCGAACTCGAGCAGGTCGCGGCCGAAGTGCTGGAAGCCGCCTTTGTCCGGGCCGCCCCAGTTGCCGAACACCAGCTCGCAGCGGGCCAGGCCGGCCTCGGACTCGACGATGTCGAGCGACATCAGCGAACTGGTCAGCGTGGCCTCGCGCTTGCCGTCGATTTCCACCGACGGACGCGAAGCTTTGATCGGCAATGTCGCGGTATCGCCCATGGGCTGGCTATGGCTCCGTCAATGCGCCCAGACGCGCAGGGATTGCTGGTCGATGTAGCGCAAGGCCATCTGCACGTCGCGCGGTTCGAGCTTCTCCGGCGCCTCGCCCTCGGACTTGGCGCCGCTGTTCGCATCGGACTTCGCCGCCGGTCGCGGCTCGGCCAACACTTCGAATTCGTTGATGACTACGGCCATGGCGGTGGTCCTTATCCGAACGAGATCGAGCCGCCGGCGCTGCCGCCGAGGGATGCGTTGAGGCCGACACTGGCACCGGCGTCGACACCGACGCTGCCGCCGATGCCGGCTCCGAAACCGGCGCCGACCGAGGCGCTGCCGCCGATGCCCGCGTCGACGCCTATGCCGACACCGACGCCGATGCCGACACCGCCGCCGATCGAAGCGCCGGCGGAAAGATTGAGATCGACCAACTGGCCCGGTGACATGCGCAGCGGGTCTTCGATGCCGTTGGCCGAGGCGATGCCCTGCCAGTCCGGCTTGCCGCTCTTGCCGGCCATCGATTGCAGCGAGTCGCCCTCGTTGGCGCTCTTCAACGGCGCCTGGCCGGGCTGGTTGGGCACCTTGCCTTCGCCCTCGAACTTGGCTTCGAGGATCTTCTGCTGCGACAGGGTCATGGTGATGCTGGAGCGCAGCGGCTTGCCGTCGGGCGAGAAGAACTCGAGGGTTTCTTCCATGCCCTCGACCATGCCGTCGAACAGGAACGTGCCCCAGTGGAAGCGCAGCCCCGGCGGCGACAGTTTCTTCGGGTCTTCTTCGGACTTCTGCGGGGTCATGAAATAGACCACGTCCTGGGTCAGGCGGCGGACATCGTCGACCGCGTCCTTCTCCATCGCGGTGACATCGAACCACAACTGCAGCGCGAGCTTGGTGGTGCCGGCGCCGACGAACTGACGGCCGGCGTTGCCGGCGGCCTGGTCGCCGCCCTGCGGTTGCACGATCTGGTTGGCGAAGGTGACCTTCAGCGTTTCCGGATTGAACTGCACCGCGACCTTGCGCCCGCCCGATTTCTCGTTGGCGAAGCTCTGGTCGAGTTCGATCAGCTGGGCTTTTTCCAGGCTCATGACGTGGCCTCCGCGCGTTTCATGCGTCGAGCTCCTTGAGGGCCAGGGTCTCGTAGGCCACCTGCAGTTCCTCGATCGCCACCTGGCCGTCGCGCGCGTTCAGCGCCGGCGCCTTGAGCTTGACCGGGACGCAGCGCGAGAGCTGAAAGCGCGCGCGCACGGTGCTGCCGTCGGCGGCGAACAGCACCACTTCGGCATTGGCGCGCAAACGCGGGTTGGCGACGCTGTCCTTGAACCAGCGCCACAGGTCGAAATTTTCGGTCATGCCGCGCTTGAGGGTGAGCTGGCCGTAACTGACCATGCCGTTGAGGCGGATCTGGCGGTCGTTGGCGCCGCCTTCGCGGATGGTCTTCACTTCCATGTTCACTTCCAGGCCGTCGCATTCGGCGAACGCGGCATTGACCAGCGGCTTGGCGTCGTCGCCGCGGTTGATCTCGACGGCGAAGTTGAAATTGGTGAACGGGTAGGGCTGGGCGGCCATGCTCAGAGCTCCTCGATCACGGCCAGGCGCTCGCCGTTCTGGGCCAGGCGCACGGCGATGAAACGCATCGGCAGCGACGGCGCCACCCGCAGTTCGACCACGAAGCGGCCGGCGTCGACCGACTGCGGCGTGTTGACGCCCTCGTCGGTGACCACGCGGAAGGACTGCGCGGCGGTGGCGCCGGCGAAGGCGCCGCGTTGGAACAGATCGGTCAGCAGCAAGTCGAAGCCGCGCTGCACCGAACGCCACAGCACCGGCCCATTGGGCTCGAACACGTAGCGAGTGCCGTGGCGCAGCGCCATGCGCCGCAGCAGGATCAATAAGCGGCGCACGTTGATTGGCCGCAGCGCTTCGTCCAGGGCCAGGGTGTCGGCGGACAGGGCGAAGAAGCCGCGCGGATCGTTGCGCAGCAGATTGATCTGCGCGTCTTGCAGCGCCTGGCGGTCGCTGTCGGCGATCGGCGGGGTCAATGCGACCACATCCTTCATCGGTTCGTTGGCGGCGGCGATCCAGGCGCCGCGCATGGAGGCCCGCTTCGACAGCACGCCGACCGAGACGCCGTCCGGCGGCACCACCCGCAAGGGGCGTTGACCGGCGTTGTCGGCGCCGCTCGCGCGCGCGTCCGATTGCAACCAGGGGAAGTACAGGGCGCCGTAGCTCAGAGCGCGGGCTTCGTCGAAGCCGAAGGCGTGCGGATCGCTCGGCCCGGCTTGATCGGTCGGCGTGCGCACGGCGCGCAAGCGCTGGGTGTAGCGCAGGGCCTGAGCGGTGCGGAAATGGCGCGGCATCGACAGCATCGCGAACAGATCGCCGCAGGCCGCGGCCAAGCGCAGGCTGGCCCGATGCACCTCGAGCCAGTCGGCCTCGTGCAGGTCGCCGGCCGATTCGGGAGCCACCTGTTCCCAGTCGTCGGCGCGCACGCGCACCGTGACCGGGTTGGAGCCCTGACTGCTTTCGTCGCCGACCCAGGCGAACACGCGATAGTGATACAGGCCTTCACGTTGGCTCATCGCCACGTACTCGCCGTCGGCGCCGCGGTAGATCTCGCGCTCGTCGCTGAAATCGGCGCTGCCGGCCTCGAACAGGGCATAGACCGCACCGGGCTCGCTCTCGGTCCAGCTCAAGCGATAGGTGCCGGGCGGCATCGGCGCATCGGGGCCGTCGAGCAGCGGCGCTTCGATCAGGCGTGTGCCGCAATCGAGGAAGCGGCCGAAATCGGGTGTTGCCAAGACGGAGTCGGCCGGCACCGTCGCCAGGCAGGCGCCGCGATGCGCGCGCCAATGCGCCGGCGTCGTCACGGGTGGCGCTTGCGCGGGTTCCGGGTCGTCTGCGCCGCGCCGTTGCCAGCCGCAGTGGATGGCGTCGGGCACGGCGATCAGGCTGGCCTCGTTGAACAAGCCGCCGGCACCGATGCCGAACACGGCGTGCAGCCCGTACAGCGGGCGCGTCTGCTCGCGGATCAGGCGGATGTCGTCGGCGTGCGCGAGCAGGGCGTCGACGCCGTCGTCGGCGAGTTCCGGGTCGAGAAACAATCCGCTGTCGAACGCTGCCAGGCCATCGCGTTCGAGCGCGGTCTGCTCGCGGTGCAGCGGGCCGACCGCCGCGCCGAACAGACCGCTCGCACCGAGCGGCAGCCAGGCCAAGGGCAATGGCGCTTCGTCGGGCGCCAATGGAAAACGTTGCAATTGCGCCGGCGCCGCGGCGGCGAGATCGTCGTGCACGCGATAGAACTCGCCGTCGCGCTGCAGTTCCCAGAAGTTGCCGGGCCGGCTCGGCGTCAACGCCAACTGGCGCAGCCGCGCTTGCGGACCGTTCTCCGAGGTCGCAAGCAGTTCGATTTCCAACACTTGCGCCGAGGCCACCGTGCCGAGCGGCGCGGTGGCGAGATCGGCGCTGCGCCAGGCTGGCCCATGCACGGTCGCAAGCACCTGCAAGGTCGTCGCCGACGGCGGGCTCGCTGACAGGTTCGGCGCGCGGTCGGCTTCGTCGATGCGCAACCAGTGGACCGCGCCGGCGGCATCGAAACGTACCCAGGCGCCGACCTCGAAGGCGGATTCGGGCAGCGGCTCGTCGAAGCGCAAGGCAAACGGTGCGGGTTCGGCGGCCGAATCGGGTTCGCTGCCGAAGCTCGGCGGCGCCAGTAGAGTCGCCGCGAGCGGCAGTTCCAGACCGGCGAGGTGGGCGACACCGGCAAGCTCGCCCGGCGGCGAGGGCTCGGCGACGATGCGTTCGAACGCGGCCAGCATACGCACCGAGACCTGGTACGGCGCCGCCGGTGTCGCGCCCGCGGCGACGTCCTCGACCTGGGCATAGGCGCAATCGCCGACACTGCGGCCGAACTGCAGCAGGTCGCCGCCGCGCAGTGCTTGCCGGGTCAGGAATTCGTATCGGCCCGAAGCCGGCGAATCGACGCCGGACCAGGCGTCGAGGGCAAAACCGCGCGACTGCACCGACACGCTGACGCGCAATGGATCCGACCAGGAACCTTCGCAGCGCGTCGCGACGATGGCCGGTTCGGCCTCGCCGCCGGCCGTGGCGATGGACAGCATTCCGGACAGAGCGAAGCGGTTGCCGTCGGCGACCGCGAGCGAGGGATCGGCGTCGGCGTCGACCTCGGCGCGCACGCGTTCCATCTCGGCGCTGCGCGCCACCCGTATCACCCAGCAGCGGCGACCGCCGTTGGCGAAGAAGGCGCGTACCGACGGGCCGAGATGCGCATGCACGCGCTCGCCGCGGCGTTCGTCCCAGGCCAGTGCCGCGTCGGCGCCGAACACGGTCGCGTACTGCGCCGCGCTTTCGACCGCGACCGGCAGGTGCAGCGGGCCGGTCGAGGCGAAGCCGACGAACACCGCCACGTCCAGGCGCGGCAACGCCTCCGCCGCGAGCGGCGGAGCCACGTCGACCTGGATGCCCGGCAGCCGGCGCGCGTTCGCCACGATCCTCACTCCATCTCGAGCCGTTCGTAGGACAGGGTCAGCTCTTCCAACGCCACATCGGTGCCCTTGGCGTTGAACGGCCCGCTGGTGTGTTTGATGATCCGCGCACGCAACAGCTTCCAGGTCTGCACGATTTGGGTGTGGTCCTCGTTCTGCAGATGGATCGTCACCGTGCGCATGGCCTTCTGGTCGCCGTTGCGGATCTGGTCGAGCCATTGGTACAGGTTGAGCGAACCGATCACGCCGCGTTTCATCGTCACGTCGGTGGATTTGTTCATGCCGGTGATCTTCATCACGCTGTTTTCTTTGGCGTTGCCGGTGCGGTATTCGGACACGGTCACTTCCATGCCGATGCCGCTGAGCTCCTGGAACCCGGCCTGCGGCCCGTCGGTGACCCCGTCGCCCAGGTCGACGAGGAAATTGAACTGCACGTACGGGCGGTCGCGAAGGGTGGCCATGACGTTGCTCTCCGATCAGACTTTGCGGTCGGCCGTCCACTGGCCGATGCGGAAGATGACGAACTCGGCGGGCCGCAGCGGCGCCACGCCGATCAAGCAGATCAGGCGGCCGTTGTCGAGATCGTTCTGCGACATGGTCGAGCGGTCGCATTTGACGAAATACGACTTCTCCGGTTTGTCGCCGAGCAAGGCGCCGCTTTGCCATTCGTTGAGGAGGAAGTCCTCGATGGTGCGGCGCACGTTGGCCCACAACTGTTCGCCGTTCGGCTCGAACACCGCCCACTGCGTGCCCTTGTCGATCGAGCGCTCCAAATAGGCGAAGTAGCGCCGCAGGTTGACGTACTTCCATTCCGGGTCGGAACTGATCGTGCGCGCGCCCCACAGGCGCATGCCGCGGCCTTCGAAATAGCGGAAGCAGTTGATCCCTTCCGGGTTCAGCACTTCCTGCTGCGCCTTGTTGAGGAAGCGCTCGAAGCCCAGGGCCAGGTTGACGACCTCGTTGGCCGGCGCTTTGTAGACCGCGCGGTTGACGTCGTTGCGGGCGTAGATGCCGGCGACGAAGCCCGACGGCGGCATATGGGTCTCGCGCTGGGTCAGCGGATCGAGCACGCGCACCCAGGGGTAGTACAGCGCGGCGTGTTTGGAATCGAGCTGGGCGCGCATCGCCCGCACTTCGCTGATCGCCTGGTTGTCGCCGCTGTCGAGCACGGCGATGCAGTACTTCATGCGTTCGGCGTGGCGGATCAGGGCGCGCACGATCGACGGCGCATGGGTCGCATAGCCGGCGCCGTAGCCGAAGGTCGAGCCCGGCGCGGCGACGATCGAGATGTCTTCCAGGTCCTCGAACTGGCGCAGGCCGGTCTTGCGGTCGGCGCTGTCGACCTCGCCCTCGTAGGCGGACGCGAACGGGCGCAGGCCGTCGTCGCCGTCGTCGATCAGGATCGCCAGGCTGCGTTCGGCCGGCGTGCTCTGCGAGTTCTGCATGGCCGCACGCAAGCCCGCCGGCGGCGACAGCGACGCGTTCGGGTCGGCATCGAAGAAGGCGCCGAGCAATTCGGTGCCGGTGCCGATGGCGGCGACGTCTTCGGCGCGGATCACGATCGGCAGGGTGCGGGCGCGGCTGAGGCTGGCCGGGAACTCGGCGAAATACGCGAACAGCGAATCCGGCGAACCGGCGCGCTGGTGCAGCGGGTCCAGCGGCAGGTCGGGGGCGACGAAGGCGTCGCCGCCGCCGAGCGGCTGCACGACCACCGTTACGGTGACCACGCGCAGCTCGTAGTTGGCGGCGCTGAGGTCGGTCAGGGTGGCCTCGGCGGTGCCGATGTCGTCGCCGCTGGAGACGAAGGCCCAGCTTTCGTTGGCCGCATCCCACAGGGCGAGGTAATAACCGTCCTCGACCGCCGGCGACGGCGCGCCGGCGCGCGGCCGGATCCACACCACGTCGCGCGATTGCAGCGAGTTGGCGAAAGTGACGCCGTCGACGTCTGAGAGCAGGCTCTGGCCGACGTTGAAGGTGAAGCCGACCCGTGCGTTGCCGGCGCGACCGGGGAAGCGCGCGTACACCATCATCGACGAGGGGCTGCCGGGCAGGCCGCCGCGGGCGCAGCCCGGGCGTTCGTCGGTCGCGTCGATAGGGGTGAACACGCGGCTGACGTAGAGGCGCTTGCCGCCTTCCTCGAAGAAGGCGCGCACACCGTGCCAGAGGTAGTTGTCGACTTCGCCGGCGTCCTGGAACACCAGTTTGTCGCGACCGCCGTAGGTGCGTTCGAACTCGACCAGGCTGGTGACGATTTCCGGCTCGATGTCGAGCGGGCCGTAGCGGGCGGGACCGACGAAGCCGGTGGTGGTGGTGCTCACGCCCTCGATCGATTTCGCGCGGAAGGAGACTTCCTCGACGAAGACACCGGGAGCCAGGTACTCAGACATAGCAGTTCTCCTTGCCTAAGACGGCGCATGTCTTGGCGCGCGTGTCGGCGTAGTGGCGCGGCGCGGTCATGCGGTGGATACCAACAGCCAGGAAGCGTCCGCCGCCGGCTGCCCTTCGGTTCTGGCCGTCATCGGCCGGCGGTACTCCAGGCGCCGGGGCGGCGCCGGCGACGACAGCGAATCGATCACCGTGCACGGCGTGGCCAGTTGCGCCAGCACGTCGGCGAGATCGGGTACGGCGGGCGCTTCGATCGGCGGCGAGGCCGGCGACCAGAACGCGCTGAGCTCGATCGTCCAGCGGAAATCGCTGCGCGCTTCCGGCGGCGACGACAGCGGCGTGCGCGGCGGCTCGGGGTAGGGATAGATCACCGCTACCCGGCCGTCGCGGTCGGCCATGCCGATGCCGCGCGGCGCGCCGTCGATGTCGACCGCGAGCAGGCTCCAGGCCGGCACGCGCTGGGTGCCGGCCTCGCGCAACTGCGCATAGGTCACGGCGAGCGGTTGCGGCAGGGGGCGGCTCGGCGCCGAGAACAGCGGGATGCGTTCGATCAGCAACTGCGGCGGCGACGAGGCCGTGCCGGGCAGGGCGAGCGGCTGCGGCGGCGAGATCCATGGCGCCAGCCAGGTGAACAGCCCGCGTGCAGGCAATTCGGCATCGAAGGCCAACGGCAGAAAGCGGCCGAACGGGTCGCTGACTTCGATGCGGTAGCCCGAGGCCGGCGGCGACGCGTTCAACGCATCGATCCAGGGTTGTTCGACCGGTTCGCGTTGGTCGAACTCGAAATCGATCAGGCCGCTGACCCGATGCGCCACGTAGATGCCGCTGGGATTGGGCAGGGCGCGTTTGCGCGCGTTCGGGGCGCTGCGTGGGTAGACCTCGACGACCAGGCCGTCGATGACCGAGCTGGCCGTCGCCATGTCCCAGAAACGCAGGCCCAGCGTGGCATTGCGTTGCAGCACTTCGAGTTCGAACAGGACCGCGCTCACGTGATCGCCTCGTGCACTTCGAAGCGGCGGCTCTGCACCGCGGCGGCGTCGTCGACGCTGACGTCGGAATCGATCAGCACCATGCGCAAGACATAGGTCGCCGAGGACGGCAGGCGCCGCAGGCGATCCCACAGGGTCAGATAGTCGTTGAGCGACAGCGGGTCGCACACCACCTCGATGCCTTCCTGCGCGCCGAAGGTGTCGGTTTCGGGCATGTAGTGATTGAGATGGCCGGCGCTGAGCACGCTGGTGTCTTCCATCAAGCGCATCACCCAGCCGAGCATGCGCTGCTGGCGTTCGCTGTCCTGCGCCCAGGGCGTGATCATGTAGTGCAGGTCGAGCGGCAGCGACGGACGATAGCGACGGCCGTCGGGCGAACGGCGCAGGGTCAGGTTGCGCATGGCGCCGTTGACGGCGACGCGGAACAGGTAGATCGAGAAGCCGTCCTGCATCGGCGACTCGAAGTCGCGCGCCTGGTACAGGCTGATGTCGAGGCCGGCGCCGAATTCGTCGCGCGGATAGCGATCGCGCAGCAGACCGGCCAGTGCGGTACTGGTGGCTGCGATGGCGCGGTAGTTCGCCATGGCCTCAGTCTCCGCGCCGTTGCGTCAGCAAAGCGCCGAGCAGCGCATCGCCGGCGAGCCGCCGGTAGCGCCTGCGGCCGTCGGCCGCCACGGTCTCCTCGATCACCCCGCAGCGTTTCATCCAGTCCAGCGCCTCCTGCAATTCGTCCATGGCGACCTCGTGCTCGCTTCCGAACCACCAGCGATGGATGCCTTCGGCGGTATCGCACGCGTGCGGATTGGCTCGCATATAGCTGGCCAATGCCTTCACACATGCCGATACCGCGGAGCTTTCGTCCATCGCGATCGACCCTCTGCGCACCAGATCAATGCAAGAGCGATGCCAACGGCGATGGATGACGCAAACGCTTGCGCAGTGGGCGTTATCGATGCGGCACGGCGAGCGAGGGCGGATGTTTTGATCCGGGCGCGAACCCGACGGCCGTCACATAGCCGGCCGCAAACGCCGTGTTTTCAAGCCTGCGCAGCCAGGATGTTTTTGTCCGCGCAGTGCGTGGCTTTGTCCTGTGAGCGCACGGACAGGCCGACCGCTTCGTCGAACGGCGCATATCCGGGAGACCCGTTCGGCCGTACATGCAGGCGCGACGATGCCGCGGGCACGGCGGTTGCCGTCGCCGTCGCGGATAGCGCTGCGATCAGGTGAGCTGCGACTCGAACGCGCGGAAGCGCTTGGGTTCGATGCGGTGCTTGCGCATCAGCTCGAAGAAGGCGCGGCGGTCCTTCTTGGCCGCCATCGCGGCGTGGGTGACGTTGCCGGCGTGCGCGGCGAGCAGGTGCTCGACGTAGCCGCGCTCGAAGTCTTCGACCACGCGTTGTTTCGCCGCCCGGAACGAATCGGCGGCCAGGCCGAACGAGCGCGGCAGGGGCAGGTCGGGCGAGGCCGGTTCGATCTCGATGTCTTCTGCGACCAGCACCTGGCCGCTCGACAACAGCACCGCGCGCTCGATCACGTGCTTGAGCTCGCGCACGTTGCCGGGCCAATCGTGGCGCAGCAGCCGTTCGAGCGCACCGTAGGAGAAACCGGCAGGCGCGCGGCCGAATTCGCGGGCGAAATGGGCGGCGAAGTGGCGCGCCAGGATCGGCACGTCCTCCGGCCGTTGCCGCAGCGGCGGCAGAGTGATGTTGAGGACGTTGAGGCGGTAATACAGGTCCTGTCGGAAGCCGCCGCTCTGCGAGAGCGTGCACAGATTGCAGTTGCTGGCGGCGATCACCCGCAGGTCGGCGTGATGGACGGTGTTGGAGCCGACCGGCCGGTATTCGCGTTCCTGCAGGAAGCGCAGCAGCTTGGCCTGCGCCGACAGCGGCAGGCAGTCGACGTCGTCGAGAAACAGGGTGCCGCCCTCGGCTTCGCGCACCAGGCCCGGGCAGGCGCTGTGGGCATGGGTATAGGCGCCTTTGACGTGGCCGAACAGTTCGTTCTCGACCAGCTCGACCGGTATGGCGCCGCAGTTGACCGCGACCCAGGGGCGGTCGGCGCGCATCGACAGGTAATGGATGGCCTGCGCGCAGACCTCCTTGCCGGTGCCGGTCTCGCCGGTGATCAACACGCTGGCGTCGCAGCGGGCCAGGGTCGGCAGACGCGCCGCGATCGCCGCGCAGACCTTGCTGCCGTGGACGAAACCGCGGATGTGCGGTTCCTCCTCCTGTACCGGCTCGCCGCGGCAAGGCGCCGCAGCGGTGTGCAGCGCACGATGCAGGCGCACCCGCCATTCCGACACGGTCGAGGGCAGGGATACGAAGTCCGAGGCGCCGGCCAGGATCAGGGCATCGAGCTCGCTGTCTCCGGCATCGCGGGTCGCCACCACGATCGCCAATTGCGGACGCTCGTGCCGGATCGCGGCGATCGACTCGGGAATCGTCGCCAGCCCGTCAAGGCCCGGGACCAGGACGATGCCGTCCGCGCTTTGGATCGCCGCCTGCAGATAACCCGATGGCGACAGCTCGACCGAGGCGCAACACGACAACGCCGCGAGCACCTCGCGCACGTCGCGCGCTTCTGCAGGCGCGCTTGCGAGCGGAACCACGGCCCATCGGGGGACTTCCATCGCACGCCTCCATGACCGGGACAGTCCGCCAGATACCCGCGCAACCGACCACGGCGCGGCGCCGTGGGGCGCCAGGCCAAGCCGGAGGTTTTCGAGGTGTTGCAGGACGATCAACGCGGCGCCATCCCCGCGCCGGTCACGGTGGGGGTGTTCGTTTACGTAACATCGGGGGGATTCCGACCGGCGGTAGCGTCTCGCTCCGAGCCAGAAGAGGATCCCGGACGCACCGATGCAGAGGCGAAGTTATCGCTTCAAGGTATTGATAACGATTGAATAATTGGCCGGGCTCGTCAGCGAGTTCCGTGCTCGATCTACTTAACCCGATGCTTCCCCAGCTTCCGCGCCAGGGTCCTTCGGTGCATCCCCAGCCGCCTGGCGGTCTCGGAGATGTTGAAGTCGGTTTCGGCGAGCATCTCGTGGATGCGCTCCCACTCGAGGGTCTTGATCGAGGTCTGGCGCTCGGTCAGTTCGACCGTGGCGTCGCCGCCGGCGCGGCCGAAGGCGGCTTCGATGTCGTCGGTGTTGGAGGGTTTGGCCAGGTAGTGGCAGGCACCGAGCTTGATCGCTTCGACCGCGGTGGCGATGCTGGCGTAGCCGGTCAGGACCACGATCAGCATGTCCGGGTCGTGGGCGTGCAGGGCTTGCACGCAGGCCAGGCCGGAGTCGCCGCCGGCCAGTTTGAGGTCGACCACCGCAAAACCGGGCGAGTGTTCGCGCAGCAGGGCATCGACTTCGCCGAGGTCGGTTGCGTTGCGCACCAGATAACCGCGGCGCTCGAACGAGCGGGTCAGGGTGCGGGCGAAGGCCGCATCGTCTTCGACGATCAGCAGTTCGCGCGGTGCGTCCCGGGGCGGGCCGGGATCTTCACTCTTGAGATCAGGGCTCATCGGCGGCCTCGACCAGGGTCAGCGCCGACAGCGGCAGGGTCATCGCGACGATGGCGCCGCGCGGGCTGCGGTTCTGCGCGGTGATGCTGCCGCCGAGGGTGCGGGCGACGTTGAGGGCCAGGAACAGGCCCAGGCCGCCGCCGGGGCGGCCCTTGCTCGACTGATAGGGCTTGCCGAAGTGCGAGAGCATCGCCGGGGCGAAGCCGGGGCCGATGTCGCTGACCTTCAGCACCAGGCGGTCGTCGTCGCGCGAGGCTTCCAGGCCGATCCAGTCGGGCGAGGCCTCCAGGGCGTTGTCGAGCACGTTGCAGATCATCTGCTTGAGGCCCGAGTCGGAGATGATCGGCAGATCTTCGCCGAAACCGTTGGCGTAATCGAATCCGCGCACCGGGCGGGTCGTTCGCCACTCGTCGACCAGTTCGTCGAGGAAGGCGCCGACCGTGGTCTCGGCCGGGGCTTCGCCGCGGGTTTCGCCGGCGGAGAGCAGGATGCCGGTGACGATGGTCTTGCAGCGATGCAGCTGGGTCTGCATCTCGTCGAGCTCCTGCAGCAACTCGGGTTGCTCGGTGAACGGCGCCATGCGCCGCCAGTCGCCCAGGATCACCGACAGCGTCGCCAGCGGCGTGCCGAGCTCATGCGCGGCGCCCGAGGCCAGCAGGCCCATGCGCACGATGTGCTCTTCCTCGGCTGCGCGTTGGCGCAGGTCGGCCAGGCGCGCGTCGCGGGCGCGCAGGATGCGGCCGATGCGGGTGATGAACACCACCAGCAAGGTGGCGTTGAGGACGAAGCACAGCAGCATGCCCTGGACGTAAGGGTCGGCGAGGCCGCGGGTCGGGTCGGCCGGAATCACCACGGGCCCGGCGAACATGGTCAGGGCGATGAAGCAGGCGCTGGTCGCGAACACCACCGCCCAACTCGCCCACGAGCGCAGCAACACCGCGGCCAGCGCGACCTGCAGCAGGTACAGGAACACGAACGGATTGGCGGCGCCGCCGCTCAGGTATAGCTGCGCGGTCAGGGTGACCACGTCGACCAGCAGGGCGAGGAACAGGGCGCCGTTGGTGACCTTCTCGCGGTGCCGCCAGCGCAGCAGGCTGACCAGGTTGAACGCGGCCAGGCAGGCCAAGACGATCGCCATCGGCGCCAGCGGTAGGGCGATGCCGAAGGCGAAATGGACGAAGACGATGGTCGCGACCTGGCCGATCACCGCGATCCAGCGCAACTGGATCAGCTGATGCATGTTCTTGACCCCGGCGCTGTCGCGCGAGGCCGTCGAGGCGGGCGCTTCGGCGTCGAGCGTGCGGGGTAGCGGCAAATCCTGCATCGGCGGCCCTCAGCGGATGTCGTCGAGCGACGCGGCGGCGCGACGGCGCCGACGTTCTTCCAGCGCCACCCGCCATGCGGCGGCAGCGACCATCAGGGCCAGCCCGAACCAGGTCAGCGCATAGACCAGATGGTTGTTGGGAAACTTTATCACCGTCAGTCCGCCGACCGGCCAGGCCGGCTCGGCGTTGGCGGCGACAGGGGGCTCGTCGTGGCGGTCGGCGTCGACGAAGTAGGGCGCGACGCGCTGCAGGCCGCGGGCGGCGGCGATGGCGGCCACGTCGCGCGAGTACCAGCGATCCTGCTGCGGCGCGTTCTTGCGCAGGAAGCCACCGCCGGGTTCGCTGAGGCGCAGCAGGCCGGTGACCCGGGTGTCGGCCGAAGCGGCCGCGGCAGCGGCTTCGCGCTTGCCCGGGACGAAGCCGCGGTTGACGAGCACGATCGGGCCGGCGTCGGTCTGGAAGGGAGTCATCAGCCAGAAACCGGGGCCGATCGCGGTCACGGCCTGGACCAGGCTGTCTTTTCCGCCCAGATAACGGCCTTCGAGCTGGACGTGGCGATATTCGTCGCGGGCGGCGCAGACCTGGGGCCAATCGGCCGGCCCGGGCGCCGCGCCCGGCGGCGCATGTACGCGCGTTTCGACGCGTTCGATCAGATCGAGCTTCCAGGCGCGGCGTTGCACCTGCCAGCCGCCGAGGGCGATCAGGCCGAGGAAGGCGGCTAGAAAGACCGACGACAGGACCGCCAGGGCGAAGCGGCTGCGCGGGCGCTTGGCGGTGTTCGCGGTCATGGTCGGGGCCTCTTCATGGATCGCCGATAGGGCGTTCGGTGTTGCTCGATTTCAAGCTCGTGCAGCGGCCTACGTACTCCTCATCCGTCATCCCCGCGAAGGCGGGGATCCCGAGACTTCAGAGTCATGTCGCGGTGAAACCCTGGGTTCCCGCCTTCGCGGGAACGACGGGCAAAAAGAACACGGCGAGAACCGAAGACCCGAAACTCGATTCCCGATTCCCGATTCCCGATTCCCGATTCCCAATTCCCAATTCCCAATTCCCGATTCCCGATTCCCAATTCCCGATTCCCGAATCCCGAATCCCGAATCCCGAATCCCGAATCCCGAATCCCGAATCCCGAATCAAGGCATGTTGCGCATGTCGTGCGGTGCCATCGGCATCATGTTGACGTTGAGGTGGTGCATGACCCACAAGGAACCGGCCAGCAGGATCACCACCAACACCAGGGTGAAGATCAGCGCGAGCATGTTCCAGCCGCCCTCCGACTTGGTGTTCATGTGCAGGAAATACACCATGTGCACGACGATCTGGACCACGGCGAAGGCCAGCACCACGAAGGCGGCGGTGCCGGAGTTCGGGATCACCTTGGCCATGATCAGCCAGAACGGAATCGCGGTCAGCACCACCGACAGCAGGAAGCCGATGGTGTAGCTGCCGACGCTGCCGTGGGCGCCGTCGTCGTGGTCGTCATGGCCGTGGCCATGATCGTGCGCGGCGTGAGTGGTGGGCTCGGTCACGGCAGCACTCCCATCAGGTAAACGAAGGTGAAGACGCCGATCCAGACGACGTCGAGGAAATGCCAGAACATCGACAGGCACAGCAGGCGGCGGCGGTTTTCGGCGGTCAGGCCGTGCTTGCCGACCTGCACCATCAAGGTGACCAGCCAGACGATGCCGAAGGTGACGTGCAGGCCGTGGGTGCCGACCAGGGCGAAGAACGAGGACAGGAACGCGCTGCGCTGCGGGCCGGCGCCTTCATGGATCAGGTGGGCGAACTCGTACAGTTCCAAGCCGATGAAGGCCAGGCCGAACAAGCCGGTGATCGCCAGCCAGCCCTGCACCGCGGCGATCTTGCGCTTCTGCATCGCGATCATCGCGAAGCCATAGGTGATCGACGACAGCAACAGCATCGAGGTGTTGATCGCGACCAGTTGCAGGTCGAACAGGTCGGCGCCGGACGGGCCGGCGGCGTAGCTGCGGCCCAGCACGCCGTAGACCGCGAACAGGCAGGCGAACACCAGACAGTCGCTCATCAGGTAGAGCCAGAACCCGAGCAGGGTGCCGTTCTCCGGATGGTGCTTGCCCTTGAGGTCGAAGAAGACCGGGCGCCCGTCGGGCGTGTGGGTGGCGATGGCGTGGGCGTCAGACATGGGCGGCGGCCAGTTGTTGCGTGCGCTTGGCTTCGGTGGCGGTCACTTGCTCCGCCGGGATGTAGTAGTCGCGCTTGTAGTTGAAGGTGTGGACGATGGCGGCGACCAGCATGGCGGCGAAGGACAGGCCGGCGACCAGCCACATCTGCCAGATCAGGGCGAACGCACACAGCGTGCTGAGCCCTGCGATGACCACGCCCGCGGCGGTGTTCTTGGGCATGTGGATCGGCAGGAAGCCCGAGGTCGGACGCTGGTAACCGCGCTGCTTCATGTCGTGCCAGGCGTCGTTGTCGTGCACCACCGGGGTGAAGGCGAAGTTGTAATCCGGCGGCGGCGAGGAGGTCGACCACTCCAGGGTGCGGCCCTGCCAGGGATCGCCGGTCTCGTCGCGCAGCTCGTGGCGGCGGCGGATGCTGACCACGAACTGGATCAACATGCAGGCGATGCCGATGGCGATCAGCACCGCGCCGAAGGCGGCGATGACGAACCAGATCTGCAGCGATTGGTCCTCGAAGTGACTCATGCGCCGGGTCACGCCCATCAGGCCGAGCACGTACAGCGGCATGAAGGCGAAGAAGAAGCCGGTGATCCAGAACCAGAACGAGCACTTGCCCCAGAACGGGTCGAGCTTGAAGCCGAAGGCCTTGGGCCACCAGAAGTTGATGCCGGCGAACAGGCCGAACAGCACGCCGCCGATGATCACGTTATGGAAGTGAGCGATCAGGAACAGGCTGTTGTGCAGGACGAAGTCGGCCGGCGGCACCGCCAGCAACACACCGGTCATGCCGCCGATGGTGAAGGTGACCATGAAGCCGATCGTCCACAGCATCGGCACCTCGAAGCGGATGCGGCCGCGGTACATGGTGAACAGCCAGTTGAAGATCTTCGCGCCCGTCGGGATCGAGATGATCATCGTGGTGATGCCGAAGAACGAGTTGACGCTGGCGCCCGAGCCCATGGTGAAGAAGTGGTGCAGCCACACCAGGTAGGACAGGATGGTGATGACCACCGTCGCATAGACCATCGAGGCATAGCCGAACAGGCGCTTGCCGCTGTAGGTCGAGACGATCTCGGAGAAGATGCCGAAGCACGGCAGGATCAGGATGTAGACCTCCGGGTGGCCCCAGATCCAGATCAGGTTCACGTACATCATGGGGTTGCCGCCCAGATCGTTCGTGAAGAAGTTGGTGCCGGCGTAGCGGTCGAGCGAGAGCAGCAACAGCACCGCGGTGAGCACCGGGAACGCCGCCACGATCAGCACGTTGGTGCACAGCGAGGTCCAGGTGAACACCGGCATCTTCATCATGCTCATGCCCGGCGCGCGCATCTTGACGATGGTCGCGATCAGGTTGATGCCCGATAGCAAGGTGCCGACGCCGGCGATCTGCAGCGCCCATATGTAGTAGTCGACGCCGACCCCGGGACTGTAGGCGATGCCCGACAGCGGCGGATACGCCAGCCAGCCGGTCTTGGCGAACTCGCCGACGAACAGCGAGACCATCACCAGGGCCGCGCCGCAGGCGGTCATCCAGAAGCTGAAGTTGTTGAGGAACGGAAACGCGACGTCGCGCGCGCCGATCTGCAGCGGCACGACGTAGTTCATGAAGCCGGTGACCAGCGGCATGGCCACGAAGAAGATCATGATCACGCCGTGGGCGGTGAAGACCTGGTCGTAGTGTTCGGGCGGCAGGTAGCCGGCGTTGTCGCCGAACGCCATCGCCTGCTGCAGGCGCATCATGATCGCGTCGGCGAAGCCGCGCATCAGCATGATCAGGCCCAGCACGATGTACATGATGCCGATCTTCTTGTGATCGATGCTGGTGAACCACTCGTTCCAGAGATAGCCCCAGAGCTTGTAGCGGGTGATCGCGGCGACCACGGCAAGGCCGCCCAGCACGACCATGGCGAAGGTCGCGATCAGGATCGGTTCGTGCAGCGGGATCGAGTCCCAGGTAAGCCGGCCGAAGATCAGCGTGGCGAGGTTGGATTGGTCAGACATCTCGACTCCAGAAGTCCGCGGGCGGACTCGGCGCGCGTTCGGCGCGCCCGGTGAATGCGTTTACGAAACAGGTCAGGGGGCGAGCGTGGCCACGCCCAGGGGCGAGCCGGCCGAGGGTTCGGTCAGGCACATCGCCGAGGTCACCACCGGGCCGCCGCGCAGGTCGCCCTTGCGGCGCGGCGCGAGCGCATCGGTGTTGAGGCCGAGGCCGCCGCCGGCGTCGATGGCCATCATCTCGTCCATGCACATCTTGCTGCTGTCGACGCAGCGGTTGAGGATCGCCTTGTACAGGCCGGGGGCGACGCTGGCGTAGCGGCGCACCGGTTCCTTCTCGCTGGGCTTTTCCAGTTCCAGGTAGCCGGCGCGCTCGAGCGTCGCACCGCTGGCGCGATTCTTCGCCACCCAGGCATCGAAGCCGGCCTGATCGAGGCCGTGGAAACGGAAGCGCATGTGCGAGAAACCGGCGCCGCTGTAGTTGGCCGAGAAGCCTTCGTAGTCGCCCGGCTTGTTCATCACCGCGTGCAACTGCGTTTCCATGCCGGGCATGGCGTAGATCTGTCCGGCCAGCGCCGGGATGTAGAACGAGTTCATCACCGTGGAGGCGGTGATCTTGAACTGGATCGGGCGATCGACCGGCGCGGCGAGTTCGTTGACCGTGGCGATGTTCTGCTCGGGATAGAGGAACAGCCACTTCCAGTCCAGCGCCACCACCTCGACCACCAGCGGTTTCACGTCGGCCGGCACCGGACGGTTCTTGGCGATGCGGTCGAGCGGGCGATAGGGATCAAGCGTGTGCGTGCTCATCCAGGTGATCGCGCCGAGCGCGATGATGATCAGCAGCGGCGCGGCCCAGATCAGCAGCTCGAGCTGGGTCGAATGATCCCAGTCAGGCTTGTAGGTGGCCTTGGTGTTGGAGGCGCGGTAACGCCAGGCGAAATACAGGGTCAGCGCGATCACCGGCACGATGATCAGCAGCATCAACACGGTCGACACCACGATCAGGTCGCCTTGCTGCGCGGCGACGTCGCCGGGCGCGTTCAGCAAGATCGTGTTGCAGCCGGCCAGCGGCAGGATGGCCGCGGCCATCAACAGGCGGCGGAGCAGGGACGGGCGGAGCAGGGGTTCGATGGCGGTCATCTAAGGAGCAAGCAGCACGATCGAGGCCGCGGCAGTCGCGGCGATGCGCGCACTGTAGAGGCGCAGGACTGTGACGACGATTGGACGTTTTGTCCTATGGCAGCGCCGCGCCGGTGGTGGGAAGCTAGCGTCGTCCCGGTAGCCGGGCGCTCGTCCTTTGCCGCATTTGGGGCCTGGGGCGTCGTTTCCGGTTCCGTCGCCGTCGGACGCGCTTTAACTGAACGTACCCGCCTGTTTAGGCACAGTGTCCGGGCCCGGTCGTCACGACCGTGCCGCGGCGCCCACCACCGAATCGACGATGCATACGCCAAATCACGCAAACCCGGATTCCTCCATGACCGTTTCGGTGCACGACACCGGTTCGCATGCCGAGGTCGCGCCCGGCGACATCGCGGTCGGCGTGGTGATCGGCCGCGCTTCGGAGTACTTCGACTTCTTCGTCTACGGCATCGCCTCGGCGCTGGTGTTCCCGACGGTGTTCTTCCCGTTCCTGGGCCGCCTGGAAGGCACGCTGTGGTCGTTCGCGATTTTCGCGTTGGCGTTCGTCGCGCGCCCCATCGGCACCGTGACCTTCATGTGGATCCAGCGCCGCTGGGGCCGCAGCACCAAGCTCACCGTCGCGCTGTTCCTGCTCGGCACCTGCACCGCCGGCATCGCCTTCCTGCCCGGTTTCGGCAAGATCGGCGTGCTCTCGATCGCGCTGTTGTCGCTGTTCCGGGTCGGCCAGGGCATCGCCCTCGGCGGTTCCTGGGACGGCCTGCCGTCGCTGCTCGCGCTCAACGCGCCGAAGCACCGCCGCGGTTGGTACGCGATGCTGGGCCAGCTCGGCGCGCCGGCCGGTTTCATCATCGCCGCCGGTCTGTTCGCCTATCTCAACACCAGCCTGGCGCCGAGCGACTTCCTCGACTGGGGCTGGCGCTATCCGTTCTTCGCGGCGTTCGCGATCAACGTCGTCGCCTTGTTTGCTCGCCTGCGCCTGGTCGTGACCCACGAGTACGAGCGCGAACTCGGCGAACACGAACTCGAACCCACCGACGTGGTCGAGCTGTTCCAGCAGAAGGGCCGCCACGTCGTCATCGGCGCCTTCGCCGCGCTCGCCAGCTATGCGCTGTTCCACATCGTCACGATCTTCCCGTTGTCGTGGATCCTGCTGTATTCGGACCAGTCGGTGAGCCAGTTCCTCGGCGTGCAGATCGTCGGCGCGCTGCTGGCCTGCGGCTCGATGGTGGTATCGGGCGTGATCGCCGACCGCTACGGCCGCCCGCGCACGCTGGCGGCGCTGGCCGCGGCGATCGCCATGTTCAGCGGTTTCGCACCGACGCTGCTCGGGTCCGGCGAAGTGGGCCAGGACGTGTTCATCCTGATCGGCTTCATCCTGCTCGGCCTGTCCTACGGCCAGGCCGCCGGTTCGGTGACCGCCAACTTCGGCTCCAAGTATCGCTACACCGGCGCGGCCTTGACCTCGGACCTGGCCTGGCTGATCGGCGCCGCGTTCGCGCCGCTGGTGGCGCTGGGCCTGTGCGCGCACTTCGGCCTGGCCTTCGTCGGCGTGTACCTGCTGTCGGGCGCGATCTGCACCCTGGCGGCGCTGGGCGTCAACCGCGCCCTGAAGCTGCGCAGCTAAACCGCTGCGTATTCCGACGCGTCGTCCGGGGCGCGTCGTGCGGGCCGACCGCTTACCGTCGGGTCGGCCCGTCGTCGTTTCATTCTTTCGCCACTCGCGATCGCGACGCATCCGGCCGGTGGCCGGAGCGTCCGATCGCGCGCGTCCTTCAATGCGCGTGCTGTTCCTGCGCTTTGATCAGGCTGGCCGGACGCATGTCGGTCCAGTTCGTCTCGATGTAGTCCAGGCAGGCCTGGCGCGCGCCGGGGCCGTGCACGCTGCGCCAGCCGGCCGGAACTTCGGCGAATTCGGGCCACAGCGAATGCTGGTTCTCGTCGTTGACCAGGACCAGGAAGCTGCCGTTGGGATCGTCGAAGGGATTGCTCATATCGTGCTCCTGCTTGCGGTTGCGATGAAGGGGAAGGCGAGCGGTGCGGTGTTCGCCGGTCCCGAGGGTGGAAGGATGCCGTGCTTGGGTTACCGATCGGATCGATCGCGCATGATCCGGATCGGCGCTGCGATCAGTACGTGACCACGGTCCGCGATTGCGAACGCAGGGCCGGCCGGTCCGCATGCGGGATCGACCGTTCCAAGTCGCTCAGGTAATCGTCGACGCCCTGGTCGTGGCCGGGGGTCACGGTCATGTGCAATGCGGCCGGGTTCGACAGCCGGCTGATGTACCAGCCGCGGGCCTCCATGGCGTCGCCGACGTCGTGGATGTCGTAGCGGTCGGAAGCGAAGGCGATCACGCTGAGGTCAGGCTGGCCGAGCAGGTGCAGGCCAGGAATGCGGTCGATGCCTTCGATGTAGCGGTCGCGGATGTGCATCACCCGCTGCGCGAGCGCGCGGTAGCCGGCCTCGCCGAGGTAATGCATCACCGCCCAGGCCGCGGCGACGGCGCCGCCGGGGCGGGTGCCGGTCAGGGTTTCGGTGCGGTAAATGCCCTTGGGCCAGTCGAAGTACTCGAAGTACTGGTGTTCCTGGTCTTCGGCATCGGCGTACAGGATCACCGAGGCGCCCTTGGCGGCGTAGCCGAACTTGTGCAGGTCGGCCGACAGCGAGCGCACGCCGGGCACGCTGAGGTCGAAACGCGGCAGGCCGCTCATGAACTTGGCCACGTGCGGGGCGAGAAAGCCGCCGATGCAAGCGTCGACGTGCAGCCACACGCCGCGTTCGAGCGCGAGCCGGCCGATGTCGGCGATCGGGTCGATGGTGCCGAACGGCAGCGACGGCGCCGAGGCGACGATCATCATCGTGTCGTCGTTGATGTGCTGGGCCAGGATGTCGGCGCAGGCGCGGTAGTCGGCGCCGATCGGCACCCGCACTACGTCCAGGCCCATCAGGTCGGCGGCCTTGTCGTAGGCCGGATGCGCGCTGGTCGGCAGCAGCAAGTGCGGACGCGCCTGCGGACGCCGCTCGCGGAAGGCGCGATGGGCGCTGCGCACCGCCAGCATGATGCTTTCGGTGCCGCCCGAGGTCATGGTGCCGCCGGCATCGTCGCCGCCGCCGAGCAGCGACAGCGAGATGTCGATGATGTCGTCCTGCATCCGCTTCAGGCTCGGGAACGCCGCCGGCGCCAGGGCGTTCTCGCTGATGAACATCGCATAGGCCTGGCGGGCGACGTCGAGCACGTCCTCGCCGGCGTAATAGACGTGCAGGGGCGTGCGGCCGTGGCGCCAGTCGGCGTCGCCGCTGCGCAGATCGGACATGGCTTCCTGCAGCTCGCTCCAGGCCTGGCCGCGCGAGGGCAGGGTCTTGCGACCGTTGAAATTGAACCGCGTCATGGTGCGCTGTCTCGTATCAGGTCAAAGGGAAAATCGAGGGAAAAGGAGGTCATCGCTCAGATCCGGTAGCGCTGGGCGAGCAGCCGGCCGATCCGGGCCAGGTGCTGCGGGTGCGCCATCTCGTCGTGTCGACACTCGATGTCGTGGACATGCACGCGGCCGTCGACCCGGGTCTGGAACTCGGCCGCGCCCGGGTCGCCATCGCCCTTGCCGGCGGCGGCGTTGAAATAGACCAGTTCGCCCTGCAGTCGATGGCGCGGCAGGTAGCGGCCGAGCATCGCGACGTCGTTGGCGGTCGCGGCGATGAAGCGTTCGAGTTGGCCGGCGTCGAAGCCCGAATAGACGCTGCCGTCTAGCAACTGCGCGGCACGCGCGTAGTCGGGCACCGCCGCGTCGTAACCGGCGAGGTCGCAACCGCTGTGTTCGAGAAACTCGTGCAGGATGCGTTCGCGCGGTTTGTCGTTCGCCGTCGGGTCGAACTGCGGCAAGGCGGTGAGCAGGTAGCTGTCGAGCAAAGCCAACAGCGCGACCTGTTCGCCGGCCTGCTGCAGGCGTTGCGCGATCTCGAACGCGAGCACGCCGCCGTAGGACCACCCGAGCAGGTGATACGGCCCTTCGGGTTGCACGGCGCGGATCTGCGCTAGGCAGTCCTCGGCGACGTCTTCCAGGCGCTCCGGCAAGCTCGCGCCGTCGGCCAGCGCACGACCCTGCAAGGCATAGATCGGTCGCTGCGGATCGATATGGCGTGCGAGGCCGCTATACCACCAGCCCAGGCCACCGGCCGGATGCAGGCAGAACAGCGGCGGCAACGAACCCTGAGTCCGGATCGGCAGCAACGGTTGCAGCGACGACAGCGCCTGCAGCGGCTCGGCGAGCCGTTGCGCCAAGGCGGCGACGGTGGGGGTCTCGAACAGGACCCGGGTCGACAGTTCGGCGCCGAGGGTGCTGCGGATGCGGCCGATCAAACGCGGTGCGAGCAAGGAATGGCCGCCCAGTTCGAAGAAGTCGTCGTCTATGCCGACCTCGTCGAGTTCCAGCACTTCGGCGAACAAGGCGCACAACGCTTGTTGCTGCGGCGTGCTGGCGGCGCGGCGTGCGGGTGCGTCGGCAGGAGGCAGCGCCTTGCGGTCGATTTTTCCGTTCGGCAGCAGCGGCAGGCGTTCGATCGCCACCCAGGCCGAAGGCAGCATATGGCTCGGCAGCTGCGCCGCGAGCGCTTCGCGCAAGGCCTGCGTGTCCGGACGGCGGCCCGCGGCCGGCACCAGATAGGCGACCAGTTGCCGCTGCCCGGGCCGATCCTCGCGCACGCTGACCGTGGCCTGGGCGACCGCGTCGTCGGCTGCGAGCAAGGCTTCGATTTCGCCGGCCTCGATGCGGAAACCGCGGATCTTGAGCTGATGATCGGCGCGGCCCAGGTACTCCAGCTCGCCGTCCTCGTTCCAACGCACCACGTCGCCGGAGCGGTACATGCGCGCCCCGGGCTCGAACGGATTCGCAAGAAAGCGCTCGGCACTGAGCCCGGCCTGGCGCAGATAGCCGCGGCTGAGCCCACTGCCGGCGACGTATAGTTCGCCGGGCGCACCGACCGGCACCGGCCGCAGGAAGGGATCGAGCACGTAGGCGCGCATATTGTCGATCAAGCGCCCCAGGGGCACGCCGTGGTCGCCGGTGTCCTCGGCGCGGGCCTCGAAGCAGGTCGCGTCCCAGAACTCGGAGGTGCCGTAGATGTTGAGCAGGCGCGCCTTGGGCAAGGCCGCCTTGAAGCGGTTCGCCAGTTCGAAACTCAAGGCTTCGCCGCTGCACGACCAGTAGTAGAGCTTCGGCAGGCGGGCGGCGAGATCGATGCCGCTGTCGAGCATGGCCCGCAGCAACGAAGGCACCAGCACGATGCGGGTGGCTTCGGCCTCGGCGAGCGCTTCGATCAGGCGCTCGGGCTCGGTGGCTTGTTCGCGCGTCAGGACCAGCACGCGCTGGCCGCGGATCAGCGGCATGAACAGTTCCCACAGCACGTCGATGAAGTTGACCGTGGTCTTCTGCGCGTAGATTTCCTCGATTGCGCCGTCCGACTCGATGTCCCAATGGAGGCGCGAAGCGACGTTGCGGTGCGTGCCCATCACCGCCTTCGGCTTGCCGGTCGAACCGGAGGTGTAGAGCAGATAGGCGAGGTGCTCGGGATGAGGGGTGCCGCGCACCGGCGCCTCCGGGACGCTGTCTTCGCTGTCGATGAGGATCAGCCGCGCCGACGATTCCGGCAGGCGCGTACGGAGCGAAGCTTGGGTGACGACGGCCACCGGACGCGCGTCGCCGAGCATGTGGGCCAGGCGTTGCTGCGGGTAGTCCGGGTCGAGCGCGAGGTAGGCGCCGCCGGCCTTGAGAATGCCGAGCAGGCCGACCACCGCGTCCGGCGAGCGCTCCACGCACAGGCCGACGATGCTGTCGGGGCCGATGCCCTCGGCCTGCAGGCGGCGAGCAAGACGGTCGGCGCGGCGGTCGAGTTCGGCATAGGCGATGCGTTGCTCGCCGAACATCAGCGCCACCGCATCCGGCGTGCGCGCAGCCTGGGCCTCGAACAGCGCGATCGCGGTCGCGTCCGGCACCGCTCGTGCGGTGTCGTTGCGTTGCCGTGCCTGCGCGCGTTCGTCGTCGTCGAGCAGATCGAGAGCGGCGACGCGGGTATCCGGAGCCTGCGCGATGGCTTCCAGCACGCGCGCGAAACGGCCGGCGATAGCGCGCACACGCGCGGCATCCAGCAGGTCCGGTCGATAGCTGAGGTCGAGATGCAGCGGCTGCCCCGGCATCGGCGGCGTCACCGACAGGCCGAGCGGGTAGTGCGTCGCCGCGGCGCCGTGATTGCCGCGAAGCGCGATCTCGACGCTGTCGTGGTCGTCATTGCCGCGACCGACCGCGGAGGGCTCCACCGGGAAGTTCTCGAATACCAGCAAGCTGTCGAACAACTCGCCGAGCCCGCCGATGCGCTGGATCTCGGCCAGGCTGAGGTGCTGGTGTTCGAGCAGGCCCGATTGCTGCAATTGCAAGCGCTGCAACAGTTCGAGCAGGCTCTCCTGCGGACGCAGTTGCAGGCGCAAGGGCACGGTGTTGATGAACAAACCGATCATGCGCTCGATGCCGGCGACGTCCGGCGGGCGTCCCGACACGGTCACGCCGAACACCACGTCGTCGCGACGGGTCAGATGCCCCAGCACGATCGCCCAGGCCGCCTGGACCAGGGTGTTGAGGGTCAGCTGATGGCGCCGCGCCTGCAGCGCGAGCGCATCGCCGAGCGTGGCCGGCAAGCTCAGCGACAACGCGGTAGGCACCGTCGCCGCGGTCGAGGCCGCGACCAGACGGGTCGGTTCGACCAGCCCGGCCAAGGCCTCGCGCCAGGCCGCGGCCGAACGCTCGCGATCGCGCGTCGACATCCAGCCCAGGTAATCGCGATACGGCGCGACCTGCGGCAGGGCGCTGCTGTCGCCATCGTTGCGGTACAGGGCGAACAGCTCCTGCAACAGCATCGGCGAGGACCAGCCGTCGAGCAGGATATGGTGGCTGGTGAACAGCAGATGGTGACGCGCGCTATGGCCGTCGCGGTCGGAACCGTCGCGAATCAGCGTGAAGCGCAGCAACGGTCCGCGTTCGAGATCGAAGCGACGGCGCTGGTCGTCGAGTAGCAAGGCTTCGAGTGCGGCCTCGCGGCTCGCCTCCTCGCCGTCGAGCGCGTGTTCCTGCCAGGGCAGATCGACCTCGCAGGGAATCGCCTGCACCGGCTCGCGCAAGCCGTGATGGAGGAAGGCGGCGCGCAGGTTCGGATGGCGTTCGAGCAAGGCCTGGGCGGCGCGACGCAGACGCGCGGCATCGAGCGCTCCGCTCAGGGTGAAGGCCATCTGCACGATGTAGCGGTCCTGCGCTTGTTCGTCGTAGAGGGTGTGGAACAGGAAGCCGTGCTGCAGCGGCGACAGCGGCAGCACGTCGAGCAAGCGAGGTTGGTTCGCCTCGATGGTTTCGATCTGGCGCTGGTCCAGCGCGATCAGCGGCAGGTCGCTCGGAGTCAGCAGCCGATGCTCGCCGGCCGCGACGGTGGCGGCGATGCGACGCAGCACCGCGAACCAAGTCTCGGCGAGGTCGCGCACTGCGATCTCGTCGAACAGTTCGCCGTTCCAGCTCCAGGCGGCGCACAGCACCGGGCCTTCCGGGCCGTCTTCGGTGGTGGCGTTGAGGTCGAGCGCATGTCCCAGGCCCTGCGTCGCGCCGGCGGGGCCGTCGAGCAAGACCTCGGTTGCCGGTGCCCAATGCTGCTGCGCGGTCGTGCCAGCGGTGGCGAAACGGCCCAGGTAATTGAAGCCGATCTGCGGCGCCGGCAAGGCCGCCAAGGCTGCGCCGGCGACCGGGTCGAGGTAGCGCAGCAGGCCGTAGCCGATGCCCTGGTCGGGCAGGCGGCGCAGTTGTTCCTTGATCGACTTGAGCGCGCGTTCGAGCTCGGGGCCGCCCGACAGGGCCGCATCGCGTTCGATATAGGCCAGCGACAGCTGCAGCGGGAACTGGCTGGTGAACCAGCCGACCGTGCGCGTGAGATCGGCGCCGTCGACGATGGCCTCGCGGCCGTGGCCTTCGAGCTCGAAGCGGACGGTGTCGAGGTCGATGCCGAGGTAACGCTGGCGCCATTCGGCCACGGCCAGGGCGAACGCGCACAGCAGGACGTCGTTGATGCGGCCGTTGATGCGTTCGGTTGCGCGGGTCAGCAGCAGCCGGGTGACCTCGGGCTGCAGGCGCAGGCCGAGGCTGTGTCGGCCGGCGTTGGTGGCGCCTTGCGGAGCCGGCGTTCGGGTAGCGAGCGGCGGATCGAGGCCGTCGAGCATCGAACGCCAGAACGGCAGCTCGCCGCTGCGTTGGGCCGCCGCCTTCGGCAAGGCCAGCGCCCAATGACGCAGCGAGGTCGGCACCGCTTCCAGTTCGGCGGCGCGACCGGCGCTGCGGGCTTCCCAGGCCGCTTGCAGGTCCGGGATCAGGATGCGCCAGGACACGCCGTCGACCACGAGGTGATGCAGGGCGAGGAACAAGCGCGAATCCTCGCCGTCGTCGAACCATACGGCCTGCAGCATCTGGCCTTCGCACGGCGACAAACGCTGCTGCGCGGCCTGGGCGTGCTGGTCGATGGTCCAGGCGCGGGTCTGCGCGTCGAGCCCGTGCAGGTCGACGTGGTTGAGGCAACTGATCGCGGCGACGCTGCCGGCTGCGCCGATTTCGAGCACGTCGTCGGCCTTCAGGCGCAGACGCAGGGCATCGTGATGGTCGATCAGGTCCTGCAACGCGGCGATCAACGGCTCGCGTTGCAGTCGCGGCACCTGCAGCAGCATCGATTGGGCGAAATGCTCGAACGGCCCGTCCTGCTGCAACAGCCAATGCATGATCGGGGTGGCCGGCAGCACGCCGACCGGCGCTTCCACCGGCGCCGTGCCCGCGCTTTCCATCGCCGTGGCGACGCGGGCGAGCGCCTGCACCGACTGCTGCTGGAACACATCGCGGGCGCTGAAACGCAGGCCGGCGCGTCGCGCCCGGCTGACCAGTTGGATCGAACCGATGCTGTCGCCGCCGAGGGCGAAGAAGCTGTCGTCGATGCCGACCCGCTGCAGACCGAGCACCTGTGCGAACAACTCGCACAGCAGGGTTTCGAGGGCATTGCGCGGTTCGCGCGAGCCGCTGGCGAAATCCGGCGCCGGCAGGCTCTTGCGGTCGAGTTTTCCGTTCGGCGTCAGCGGCAGTTGCTCTAGCACCACGAAAGCCGCGGGCAGCATGTAGTCGGGCAACTGCCCGGCGAGGGTCTCGCGCAACGCCGCGGTGTCGATGCGGTCGCCGGCCAGATAGGCGACCAGTTGCTTCTGTCCGGGGCGGTCCTCGCGCAGGATCACCGCATTGCGCGCTTGGCCGGCCTGGGCCAGCGCGGCCTCGATCTCGCCGAGCTCGATACGGTAGCCGCGGATCTTGACCTGCTGGTCGACACGGCCGAGGTAGGCCAGTTGGCCGTCGTCGCGCCAACGCACGCGGTCGCCGGTGCGGTACATGCGCGCACCCGGCTCGAACGGGTTGGCGACGAAGCGTTCGGCACTGAGGCCGGCGCGGCCGAGATAGCCACGGGCGATGCCGGCGCCGGCGATATACAACTCGCCGGCGATTCCGACCGGGACCGGTTGCAGGGCGGCGTCGAGCACGTAGAAGCGGGTATTGGCGATCGGCCCGCCGATGCAGCCCAGCTCGCTCGCATCGGCTTCGCCGACTTCGGCGGACGAGCACCAGATCGTCGCTTCGGTGGGGCCGTATTCGTTGTACAGCCGCGCCAGCGGAGCGCATTCGCCGTGGCGCTGGCGGACGCTCGGCGGAATCGCTTCGCCACCGAGCACGACGCTGCGCAGCGAGGCCAGTGCATCGGCCTGTTCCAGCGCCGCCGCATACAGGCTCGGGCCGCTGATCCATTGCTCGACCCGGTGTTGCCGGACCAAGGCGGCCAGGGCCTGCGGATCGTGTTCGAGGCCGCTGGCCGGCAAGACCAGGCTGGCGCCGATGGCGAGGCTGCCGAAGATCGCCGCGAGCGAGGCATCGAAGGCCAGCGACGGCAGCAGCACCGCGCTGCGATGCGGCGCGTAGCGCGCGGCACGGGCGCGGATCGAGTTCAGCGCCTGGCGGTGCTCGACCGCAACGCCCTTCGGCTGTCCGGTCGAACCGGAGGTGTAGATGACGTAGGCGATGTGGTGATCGCGCAGGACGCAACGACGGTCGCTGTCGCGCGGTGCGCGTTCGCTGGCCAGTTGCATCAGTTCGCGCGTCGCCGGCGCGTCGATCGCAAGCACAGGCGTCGCATCGCCCAGGATTTGCAGGCGAGCGGCGAAGGCCTCGTCGGCGACCAGCAGCACCGGCCGCGCATCGCCGAGGATATGGCCGAGACGTTCAAGCGGATGTTGCGGGTCCAGCGGAAGATAGACGGCACCGGCCTTGAGCACGGCCAGCAAGGCGACGATGGCCTCCGGCGAGCGCGGCAGCGCCACTGCGACGCGGTCCTCGGCGCCGATGCCGCGCGCTATCAGGACATGGGCGAGACGGTTGGCGCGACGTTCCAGGGCGAGGTAATCGAGCTGGCTGTCGGCGCCGACCAGGGCCGGCGCGTTCGGCGTGCTGGCGGCCTGGGCCTGGAACAACTCGTGCAGGCCGGTGCAGCCGGTGCTTTCGGCCGCGGTGGCGTTATAGGCCAGCAGCAGGCGTTCGCGTGCGCCGTCGTCGAGCAGCTCGACTCTTCCGAGGCTGCGCTCCGGGTCCTGCGCGATCGCTTCGAGAATGCGCCCATAGGCGCCGAGCAGTTGTGCGGCCTGGGCCGCGTCGAAAGCGTCGTCGCGGTAGCTCAGGCTCAGGCGCAGGGCCTCGCCCGGCATCACCGCCAGGCCGAGCGGGTAATGCGAGGCATCGCCGCCGTGCTGGCTGTGGCGGCCGATGCGCAGTCCGGCACCGGGCACGCTGGCGCCGTCGTCGCCGAACGCGGTCTCGTCGATCGGGTAGTTCTCGAACACGGTCAGGGTGTCGAACAGCTCGCCGATCCCGACCAGTCGTTGCACCTCCGGCAAGCTCAAGTGCTGATGTTCGAGCAAGGCCGATTGCTCGGCCTGCACGCTCCGCAACAGGCTTTCCAGGCTTTGTTGCGGCTGCAGGCGCACGCGCACCGGCACGGTGTTGATGAACAGGCCGACCATGCGTTCGACGCCGGCGAGGTCCGGCGGGCGCCCCGATACGGTGGTGCCGAAGACCACGTCGTCGCGGCCGGTGATGCGGCTGAGCAACAAGGCCCAGACGGCCTGGGTGAGGGTGTTGAGGGTCAGGCCGAGCCGGCGCGCCTGGTGGCTCAACTGGCAGCTCAAGGCCTCGGGCAGGCTTCGGGCGAGTACTTGCGTGCCTGCCTCGGCGTGTGCGCCGCCGGCCACGCGGGTGGCTTCGTCGACGCCGTCGAGATAAGCGCGCCAGGCCTGCTGCGCGGCGTTGCGGTCGCGCTTGGACAGCCAGGCGAGGTAATCGCGATACGGCGCGACCCGCGGCAAGGCATCGATGTCGCCGCCGTTGCCGTACAAGGCGAACAGTTCTTCGAGCAGGATCGGCAGCGACCAGCCGTCGAAGACGATGTGGTGATTGGTCAGCACCAAATGATGCAGGCGCTCGTGTTCGCGCACCAGGGTGAAGCGCAGCAACGGGCCGCGTGCGAGATCGAAGCCTTGCGCACGGTCTTCGTGCAGCAGCGCGTCGAGTGCGGCGCTGCGCGCTTCGGCATTGCCTTCGAGGGCGATCGAACGCCACGGCAGCACCGCATCGCGCGGTATTGCCTGCACCGGCGCGGCCAGGTCCTGATGGACGAAGGCCGCGCGCAGGTTCGGATGGCGTTGCAGCAGCGCCTGCGCGGCGCGACGCAGCGCGGCGCCGTCCAGCTCGCCGTCGAGGGTGAAGGCCATCTGCACGACGTAGCTGTCGGCCGCCGCGGTTGCAGGCGTGCCCGCGTCCTGGTCGTAGACGGCGTGGAACAGGAAGCCGTGTTGCAGCGGCGACAGCGGCAGCAGATCGAGCAGGGGCGGTTGCGCGGCTTCGATGGTCTCGATCTGGGGCTGGTCGAGCGCGGTCAGCGGCACGTCCGAGGGCGTCAGCAGATGCCGCTCGGTGTCGGCGACGGTCTCTGCGATGCGGCGCAACACCGCGAACCAGGTTTCGGCGAGGTCGCGTATCGCGTCCTCCTCGAACAACTCGCCGGCCCAGCTCCAACCGGCGCAGAGCACCGGGCCCTCGGCGCCGTCCTCGGTGCTGGCGTTGAGATCGAGCGCATGCGCGAGCGGACGCGCCTCGTCGCCGTCACCGCCGAGTGCGGCCTCGTCGGCCAGGGTCCAGTGCGGCTCGTGGGCGCCGGCGCCGGCGACGCTGAAACGGCCCAGATAGTTGAAGCCGATCTGCGATGGAGGCAGCGACTGCAAGGCCTCGCGGCCGGCGTCGCTGAGATAGCGCAGCAGGCCGTAGCCGATGCCGTGGTCGGGCAGGCGGCGCAGTTGCTCCTTGACCGATTTGAGCGCGCGCTCCAGCGGCGCGCCGCCGCGCAGGGCGGCCTCGCGCTCGCCGCGCGGCAAGCTGAGTTGCAACGGGAACAGGCTGGTGAACCAGCCGACCGTGCGCGACAGGTCGGCGCCGTCGAGGATGGCTTCGCGGCCGTGGCCTTCGAGATCGAAGCGGACCGTGTCGGCCTCGTCGAGGCCGCGGCGCCGGCGCCAGTCGGCCAGCGCCAGCGCGAACGCGGTCAGCAACACGTCGTTGATGCGGCCGTGGATGCGTTCGGTGGCGCGGGTCAGCAGCAGCCGGGTCGTATCCGCTTCCAGGCGCAGCCACAGGCCGCGTTGGGTGGCGCTGGTGTCGCGTTGCGGATCGAGCGCACGCGCGCTCAGGCGCGGGTCGTGGCCGTCCTGCATGGCCTGCCAGAACGGCAGTTCGTGCCGGCGCGCCTCGGCGAGCTTCGGCAGCGCCAAGGCCCAGTGACGCAACGAGGTCGGCACCGGCTCCAGGGCCGGGGCATGGCCTGCGGCGCGTGCGTCCCAGGCGGCCTGCAGATCGGGTACGAGGATGCGCCAGGACACGCCGTCGACGGCGAGATGGTGGATCGCCAGCCACAGCCGCGAGTCCTCGCCGTCGTCGAACCAGACCGCCTGCAGCAGCCGCCCCTCGCGCGGGGCGAGGCGGTTCTGCGCGGTTTCGGCGGCGGCCTGCATGGCGGCTTCGCGGCTTTCTCCGCTCAGGCCGGCCAGGTCGACGCGCTGCAGACAGGTTTCGGCATCGACGCTGCCGAGCGGCAGGGTTTCCAGGCTGTCGTCCGCGCCCAGGCGCAGGCGCAGGGCATGGTGGTGATCGATCAAGTCCTGCAACGCGGCCTGCAGCGGCGCTTGCCTGAGCGGCGGCACCCGCAGCAGCATCGACTGGCTGAAACGGTCGAACGGCCCTTGGCGTTCGAGCAGCCAACGCATGACCGGCGTCGCCGGCAACGCACCCACCGGCGCTTCGACCTCGACCGTGTCGGCTTCGACGATGCTCGCCGCGACCTGGGCCAGGGCCTGCACCGAAGCATGCTGAAACACGTCGCGGGCGCTGAAACGCAAGCCGACGCGGCGGGCGCGGCTGACCAGTTGGATCGAGCCGATGCTGTCGCCGCCCAGGGCGAAGAAGCTGTCGTCGATGCCGACCCGTTCCAGCCCGAGCACCTGCGCGAACAAGGCGCACAAGGCGGATTCGGTGGCGGTGCGCGGTTCGCGCAAGCTGCTCGGCGCGAAGTCGGGCGCGGGCAGGGCCTTGCGGTCGAGCTTGCCGTTCGCGGTCAAGGGCAGCGCATCCAGCGCGACGAAGGCGGCCGGCAGCATGTACTCGGGCAGGCGCTCGGCGAGCGCATGGCGCAGCGCTTCGCCGTCGATGGCGTCGCCGACCACATAAGCGACCAATTGCTTCTGGCCGGGGCGGTCTTCGCGCACGATCGCCGCGTTCTGGGCGTAGCCGGCCTGGGTCAGCGCGGCCTCGATTTCGCCGAGTTCGATGCGGAAGCCGCGCAGCTTGATCTGCTGATCGGCGCGACCCAGGTAATCGATCTGGCCGTCGCCGCGCCAACGCACGCGGTCGCCGGAGCGGTACATGCGCTGGCCGATTTCGAAGGGGTTGGCGACGAAACGTTCGGCGCTGAGCGTGGGGCGCTGCAGATAGCCGCGCGCCAGGCCGGCACCGGCGATGTACAGCTCGCCGGGCACGCCGGCCGGCACCGCTTGCAGCGCCTCGTCGAGTACGTAGACCTGCATGTTGTCGAGCGGCGTGCCGATCGGTACCGAACGCGCCTGCGGCTGCAGGGTCGGCACGGCGCAGGTCAGAGCGAAGGTAGTGGTTTCGGTGGGGCCGTAACCGTTGACGATGCGCAGGCGCGGATGTCGCGCCTGCAGGCGGCGGATGGCATCGGTCGAGAGCACGTCGCCACCCGCGAGGACCTGGCGCAGGCTGCCGAAAAGCTCGGGCGTGGATTCGGCGAACTCGTGGAACAGGCCGGCGGTCAGCCACAGGCTACGCACGTCGTGCGCTTCGATCAGGCGCTGGAAGTCGCGGCCATCGCTGGCCCCGGCCGGCGCGACCACGATGCGCCCACCGTTCAACAGCGGCACCCACAGCTCGTAGGTCGAGGCGTCGAAAGCGTGGGTCGAATGCAGCAGCACGGTCTCGTGGCCGCTGGCGAAGCGGCGGTCGCGGGCGAACTC